>NZ_JCAUAM010000017.1:0-161015 GCF_059691955.1 Paenibacillus sp. J22FR83 | reverse complement strand
TGGCGGAAGGGATCCACGCGTTCCCATCTCGAACACGACCGTTAAGCCTTCCAGCGTCGATGGTACTTGAACCGCAGGGTTCTGGGAGAGTAGAACGTTGCCAAGCAACTGAAAGAGTCTTTTTGGATAATTTCCAAAAAGACTCTTTTTTTTGTATCTGTAAATATTGTTTTTTTAACCATACTAATCCTACGAGGAGGGATGACGATGAGATCAACAAGCCGCATGAGATGGATGAGCAGGGTGTGTCTTTGTTCAATAGTAACGCTGATGATGAATGGTTGCTCAACCAAGATGGACGAAGTTAAGGAAGAGACAAATCCACTTCACTCTTTAAGTCATGTAGGAAGCATGGGGCTCGCGCCTAATCAAGAACCGAAGAAGATGCCGCAGGCTGTGGCTGTAAATCCTACTTTTCAAAACTCTGCTAAACCGGTCGTGAAAGGTATTTATGTATCAGCCTGGTCCTCCGTAGGCAGCAAGTTCGAGCAATTGATTGAACTGGTGGAGCAGACGGATTTAAACGCGATGGTAATTGATGTGAAGAACGATTCGGGCCAAGTAACCTATCCCTCAACGGTTCCATTGGTCAACGAAATTGGGGCGAACAGCCACGTCATTATACAAGATATGAAAGTGAAGCTGCAGCGATTGAAGCAGAAGCATATTTATACAATAGCTAGGCTTGTTGTGTTTAAGGATCCTTATTTAAGTAAGAAGAAGAGTATATATGCGATGAAGAACAGAGACGGTAGTGTTTGGAAGGATGCGAAGGGGGTTGCTTGGGTAGACCCCTACAAGACAGATGTGTGGGATTATAACATTCAAATCGCTGATGAAGTAGCTAGTCTAGGTTTTGATGAGATTCAGTTTGATTATGTGAGATTTCCGGAGAATGGGCAGAAGGTGGATCGAGAGGTGCTGTTCGATAACCCGCAGAACCTCAGTAAGGCGCAGGATATCGCAACCTTTTTGCATAGGGCGAAAGAACAGATCGGCAATAAAGCTTACATTTCAGCAGATGTGTTCGGATTAACGACATCCTTACCTAATGATATGGGCATTGGTCAAGATTGGGCGATGATTAGTAAGGAGGTCCATTTCATTTCACCTATGTTATACCCTTCGCACTATACCAGCGGCATCTATGGCATCAAAAGCCCTGATTTGCAGCCGTATGCGGTTATTCATCAAGCAGTTAACGATGCCAAATGGAAAAATCATCAGCTAGCGAGAACTAGTAGTCAGGTTGCACAGATCAGGCCGTGGTATCAGGATTTTACGGCAACTTGGGTTAACCCGCATAAGAAGTATGGTGTGATTGATGTAAAGGAGCAGATTAAGGCAGCGAAGGAGCAAGGGATCGAACAGTTCCTACTCTGGAATCCAAGCAGTACGTACTCCTATCGTTAACGGAATCGACTTATTCGAGGTGAGGGGGAGCTGTAGGCTCTTCCTTTTCCTTGACACCAAAAATAGCTCTTTGTTAAGATTGCAATCATACGAAAGAATGAGCAGAAGCTTATGAATCAAGCTTTCTTCAGTTAGAGGGCTTTAAGGAGGATATGGTACGCTGTGAGAGAAGATAAGTTTGGCAAGGAAGGTTTAACGTTTGATGATGTGCTGTTGGTGCCGAGGAAGTCGGAAGTTTTCGGTAAAGAGATCGACGTTTCAACGCAATTAGCTCCTGGTGTGAAATTAAATATCCCTTTCATTAGCTCGGCTATGGATACAGTGACGGAGTCTGCGCTAGCGATTGCTATGGCTCGTGAAGGTGGCATCGGGATCATTCATAAGAATATGCCGATTGAGTTGCAAGCTGAGCATGTTGATCGTGTCAAAAGATCGGAAAGTGGCGTTATCACGAATCCATTCTCCTTGACACCTGAACATCATGTGTATGATGCAGAAGAGTTAATGGCGAAATACCGCATTTCGGGGGTGCCTATTGTTAATGAGGACAACCGTTTGGTGGGTATTTTGACCAATCGCGACTTGCGCTTTGTACATGATTATTCTATTAAAATTAAAGAAGTGATGACGCAGGAAGGTCTTGTGACAGCACCCGTTGGCACAACCCTTCAGCAAGCAGAAGGCATCCTTCAGAAGCATAAGATTGAGAAGCTGCCTTTGGTCGACGAGAATTTCGGTCTCAAAGGGTTAATTACGATTAAAGATATCGAGAAGGCTATTCAATTCCCTAACTCAGCTAAAGATGCACAAGGGCGTTTACTAGTTGGTGCCGCAGTTGGTGTGTCTAAAGACGTGCTAGAAAGAGCGGCAGCGCTTGTTACAGCGGGAATTGACGTCATCGTCGTAGATTCTGCACATGGACATCATATTAACATCGCAGAGACTGTGAAGAAGTTGAGAGCTCAGTATCCTGAACTGCCAATTATCGCAGGTAATGTAGCAACTGGTGATGGCACACGTGATTTGATTAAAGCAGGGGCTTCCATGGTGAAAGTCGGAATTGGCCCTGGATCGATCTGTACAACTCGCATTATTGCAGGGATTGGTGTCCCACAAATTACAGCGATTTACGATTGTGCTCAAGCAGCCGCTGAATTTGGTGTACCAATTATCGCTGACGGTGGGATCAAATACTCCGGTGATGTGGTTAAAGCCATTGCTGCGGGCGCTAGCGCGGTTATGATTGGTAGTCTTTTTGCAGGGACAGAAGAGAGTCCTGGTGAGTCTGAGATTTTCCAAGGTCGCAGATACAAGGTTTACCGCGGAATGGGCTCCTTAGGTGCGATGAAGGAAGGCAGCAAGGATCGGTACTTCCAAGAGAACGAGAGCAAGCTTGTTCCGGAGGGTATTGAGGGTCGTGTGGCTTACAAAGGGCCAATGGCAGATACCGTGTATCAACTCGTCGGTGGACTTCGTTCAGGCATGGGGTATTGTGGTGCGCGCAACATTCAAGAACTTATTCATGATACGCAATTTGTTCGTATTACGGGAGCAGGTTTGAAAGAAAGCCATCCGCATGATATTCAAATTACCAAAGAAGCACCAAACTACTCGATGTAAGTTATCGATAATAGGATGAAATTGGAGGCGTGGGCGTCGAACCCACGTTTTCTTTTTTTGATATAGATGATGCAGAATTATTTCTCGGGAAATGATCGTATTCTAGATGAACGGCGCAGACATTTATTTCGTCTAATGGGGTGTGATACAATATAACGTGTCATATGTGTTAGTCAAACATTATTTAGGGAGAGTGAAATTGTGAGATTTTTACGTTGGACAAAGAAAAAGGTTGCTTTGGTGTTAGGTATTAGCTTAATTGCTCAATCCTTACTTTTACATATACAACCAACCTATGCGGCAGATGAGAAAAAGCCAGCGGCTTCTCCATCACCAGCGGCGGCGACAACGCCTGCTCCGAATGCAGGGACTACACCAGCGCCTGCACTGAATGAACCTCAAGTAGCAGCTAAATCTGCGATTATTATGGAAGCTAGCACAGGAGCAGTTCTGTATCAAATGAATGCAGACGAAGCCTTCCCGCCGGCAAGTATGGCGAAGATGATGACGGAGTATTTGGCGATGGAGAGCATTAAAGAAGGCAAGTTTAAATGGGACTCTCCTGTAACAGCAACGAAGAATGCAGCGGACGTTATTGGCTCCGGACAGTTGATCGCCGAGAACGAAACGCTGACTTTCAAGGATATGTTCAATGCGATGTCCATTTATTCTGCGAATGATGCGTCTGTGGCTTTTGCCGAATTACTAGGCGGTACTGAAGAGAACTTTGCGAAAATGATGAATGACAAAGCGAAACAGCTAGGAATGTCGGATAAGGCTCATTTTATTAGTGCGACAGGACTTTCACGTGCCGATCTTAAGAATCCACCTGCTTCTATTGAAGGTGAGACAAAAATGACAGCTCGCGATGCGGCGATTCTTGCTTATAACATTTTAAAAGATCATAAAGAAATTCTTGAGTTTACGAAAATCCCTTCCTTGAAGCTTAGAGCAACAGATAAAACGGCGATGATCAACTGGAACTGGATGCTTGAAGGGAATTCAACGAACACCAACTTTAAGAAATATGCCTATGCGGGGTTAGACGGTTTGAAAACAGGCTCTACCGATGATGCTGGCTATTGCTTCACGGGAACGGCAGAACGTAATGGTATGCGTATGATCACAGTTGTTATGGGGACGAAGACGGAACCAGAACGTTTCAACGAAACACGTAAGCTGATGGACTATGCATTTAATAATTTTGAAATAAAACCATTCTTAAATGCGAAACAGACGATAGATTCTTTGAAAAGTGTGAACATTAAGAAGGGTGTACAATTAGAAGTACCTCTTGTTACGAAAACGGGTTTAACGTTCGTTGCTAGAAAAGGCGCGAAAGACACAGATTTCACAGTAACTACTGAGTCTGTTGAAGAAGCTAAGCTAGTAGCTCCAATTGCAAAAGGGGATGCGCTTGGCAAAGTGAAAGTGAGCTACAATGGGCAAGAAAAAACAGTAGATCTAATTGCAGACGGGGATGTTGAAAAAGGCAGCTGGATCCGATTGCTGTTCCGCTCCATTAAAAACTTCTTCAGCGATATGTTCAATGGGATTAAAGGCGGGTCTTAGGCCATAAAATGGGTTGTATATTAACCCTCCTTCATGTAAAATTGTTGTTTAGAAGTTTATATCGAATCGTGTAGGGAACTACACCGAAATTGCATAGAAGCTATAGGAGGAAATCAAGAATGGAAACAGGAACTTCCCGCGTTAAAACAGGTATGGCCGAAATGCAAAAAGGCGGCGTGATCATGGACGTTATGAACGCCGAGCAAGCTAAAATCGCTGAAGCAGCTGGCGCATCCGCTGTTATGGCACTTGAGCGCGTACCCGCTGATATTCGTGCAGCAGGTGGCGTATCCCGCATGGCGGATCCAACAATCGTTGAAGATGTCATGAAAGTTGTATCCATTCCAGTCATGGCGAAAGCAAGAATCGGACACTTCGTTGAAGCGAAAATTCTTGAATCCCTAGGCGTTGACTATATCGATGAGAGTGAAGTACTTACTCCTGCGGATGAAGTATTCCACATCAATAAACGTGATTTCACAGTGCCTTTCGTATGTGGTTGCCGCGATCTTGGCGAAGCTTTGCGTCGTATCGGTGAAGGTGCATCCATGCTTCGTACGAAAGGTGAGCCAGGAACAGGTAACATTGTTGAAGCGGTTCGTCACATGCGTCAAATTCAAGGTCAAATCCGTAAAGTTCAAAGCATGTCTTTGGACGAATTGATGTTCGAAGCGAAAACACTTGGCGCTCCTTACGAGTTGATGCTTCAAGTTCACCAAACAGGTAAGTTGCCTGTTGTTAACTTCGCAGCTGGCGGTGTGTCTACACCTGCTGATGCAGCGCTTATGATGCACCTTGGTTCTGACGGTGTATTCGTTGGATCCGGGATTTTCAAATCCGATAACCCAGAGAAGTTCGCAAAAGCGATCGTTGAAGCTGTAACACATTACACAGACTTCAAATTGATTGCTGAAATTTCCAAAAACCTAGGTGCCCCTATGAAGGGAATCGAAATTTCTAAGCTTCAAGCTTCCGAGCGTATGCAGGAGCGCGGCTGGTAATGACGAAGATTGGGGTTCTCGCGCTGCAAGGCGCGGTAGCAGAGCATATACGTGGTATTGAAAAAGCAGGCGCAGAAGGTGTCGTTGTTAAACGTACTGAGCAGCTCGCTGAGCTAGATGGCATTATTCTCCCTGGTGGAGAGAGCACGACAATTGGTAAGCTTATGCGCACATATGGCTTCATCGATGCGCTGCGTGAGTTCTCCGCGGCAGGCAAGCCGGTGTTCGGCACCTGCGCAGGGTTGATCGTTATCGCGAAAGAGATCACCGGACAGCCGGAAGCTCACCTTGAGCTGATGGATATTACGGTGGCTCGCAACGCGTTCGGTCGTCAACGCGAAAGCTTTGAGACGGACTTGCCGATCAAAGGCATTGACGAGAACGTTCGCGCGGTATTCATTCGGGCCCCACTCATTGAGAAAGTGGGACCGGATGTTGATGTATTGGCCACGTATGACGGCCAGATCGTCGCTGCGCGGCAAGGCCATCTCCTTGCGGCGTCGTTTCACCCAGAGCTGACGGATGATTTCCGTCTGCATAGTTATTTCTTAGACATGGTAAAGCAAAGCCAAGCATAACCAATGGTTCAAGCACCCCGAGTTAACCGGATTGCCGGTATGGGTGCTTGCTTCCATATACAAACCATTTTGCGCTAACGGAGGAATCTCCTTGTTTGATGTAAAGTTACTTCGAAGTGATTTAGCAGCTGTACAAGCTGCCATGCAAAACCGCGGCAAGCAGATCGAGGAGCTTAATGGCTTCACAGCGCTAGACGTGAAGCGCAGAGAGCTGCTGCAAGAAACGGAACAGCTCAAGAACCGTCGTAATACCGTTTCCCAAGAGGTAGCGGGGCGCAAGAGATCCGGTGAAAACGCGGATGAGCTGATTCAAGAAATGAAAGTGGTCGGAGACCGCATTAAAGAGCTTGATGATGAGATCCGCGTCTTAGACGAGTCGTTACAACAAGTTTTGCTCTCCATCCCGAACATGCCACATGCCAGCGTTCCTGTAGGTCGTACGGAGGAAGAGAATGTGGAAGTACGCCGTATTGGCGATATTCCATCGTTCGATTTCGAAGTAAAGCCGCATTGGGAAGTTGCGCAAGAATTAGGCATTCTGGATTTCGAAGCTGCGGCGAAGGTAACGGGCTCGCGTTTCGTGTTCTACAAAGGGCTTGGTGCCCGCTTAGAGCGCGCTTTGATCAACTTCATGATGGACCTGCACAGCGATGAGCATGGTTATGAAGAAATGCTGCCTCCGTATATCGTTAACCGTGATAGCTTAACGGGTACAGGCCAACTTCCGAAGTTTGAGGAAGATGTGTTCAAGGTTGAGAATTCGGAATATTTCTTGATTCCGACAGCAGAAGTACCGGTTACGAATTATCACCGTGAGGATATCCTTACAACAGAACAGCTACCGGTTAACTTCGTGGCATTCAGCGCTTGTTTCCGTTCAGAAGCAGGATCTGCTGGTCGTGATACACGTGGTTTAATCAGACAGCACCAATTCAACAAAATTGAGCTTGTTAAGCTTGTAAAGCCCGAAGACTCCTACGACGAGTTGGAGAAGCTTACAGGGCATGCTGAGCGCGTCCTACAGCTATTGAAGCTGCCTTACCGTGTGCTGTCACTCTGCACAGGTGATATTGGCTTCACGTCGGCGAAGACGTATGATCTGGAAGTATGGCTGCCGAACAGCGGTGCGTACCGCGAGATCTCCAGCTGCTCGAACTTCGAAGACTTCCAAGCGCGCAGAGCGAACATTCGCTTCCGCCGCGATGCGAAGGCGAAACCGGAGTTCGTGCACACCCTGAATGGTTCAGGTTTAGCGCTTGGCCGAACAGTGGCTGCGATTCTTGAAAATTATCAGCAAGCGGATGGTTCGATTATCGTTCCGGACGTGCTTGTACCCTACATGAACAACGTTAAAGTCATCACAAAAAAATAGCACTTGCATCGAGTGACAGTTATGTGCTACAATGCTTTTTGTCACTGCACAAGGTCGTCTCCCTAATCGGAGACGCCTATCGTGGAGAGGTGGTCGAGTGGTTTAAGGCAGCGGTCTTGAAAACCGCCGAGGTCGCAAGGTCTCCGTGGGTTCGAATCCCACCCTCTCCGTAGCCAAGGTAATACCCAACCAAAAAGTCATGCGATTGTTGAAATCGTGTGGCTTTTTTTGTTTTTCATTTTCAGAGTAGCGAGAGATTCTTTACAAAATCTACATCATATTTTAACGAAAAGTGGGTATTTAGTAGCTGGAGCTTTTCTTATAATGGACGAGATCATCCAATATGAGGAGAGTGAAACCCCTGTGAAGAAGGTTGGAACGAAGGTCGTCTCGGTACTTTTATCCGTGGCTGTCACGATAAGTTCTTTGGCAGTAGCCATCCCAGCAAGTGCTGTAGCAATAACACCAGGAACACCGTATCTGTCCAATGGTACTTACGATGTAACAGTACCGCATGTGTTCATCAATCAGGTATATGGTGGCGGTTTGGCAATAGATTCGAAAAATACAGCATCTTCCCATGGATTTATTGAGCTTTATAATCCAACTAGCAATGATGTCAGCTTAAATGGCTGGTCACTTCAATATGCGGATCGTGGAGCAGATGCAACAGATCCGAAGATAGGTCCAACGGGCGATTGGAATAAACTTGATCTTGTTGGCACGATTAAAGCCAAGTCCTCGTTCCTCATTCTTGGCAAAGCGACAGGGGCAACTGCGCCGAAGCTAAATCTGACAACGACGTATGATCAATTATGGAGCGAACGCTTTTTTAACAATAAAGGGATGAAGGTTGTGTTGATGAGCAACCAAACGAAGTTGGATGTTGCTAATAAAAATCCATTTGCCAATGACCCTAAACCGACTGGCTATGTCGATATGATTGGCACAGGAAGCAATGATGGGGACAACATTGACATCCAAACGGACATTGATGGGTACGAGTTCGATTATCCCAAAGGTTCATCAGAAGGAACCTCTAAGAAAATATCCGTACGTCGGAAAGCACTAACAGATTCGGATAATAACAAGCAGGATTTCGGACAATTCGGGATTGCCGATTCGACTACGCAAGAATTAGCAGTGAAGGGACCTAAATATGGCGCATTCGGGCAATGGGATAATAATGTGTCTGTGCTGGGTTACTCCAATGAAAAGTTGCCTACAGCTTATGAGCAAGAAGACTATTCGGTATTAATGAATGTGTATGGAGGTAGAGCGCCATATACGTTCACAGCAACAGGATTGCCTGCTGGACTAACAATTAATGCTGTCACAGGTGAAGTCAACGGTAAACCAACAGAAGTAGTTACATCTAACGTATACATTAAAGTAACGGATAGTTTGTTAGCACAATACGGCCGTAATTTGACGATTCAGGTTGAACCCGCTTCTAACTTATTCAAAGATACGCTAAGTATCACGAAGTTGACTGATTTTAAAGTAGGAATTACGAATAAAGACGGTGGTGTCGCCGAGATTGTTAAATACAACAAAGATAATAATAAGTTCTATCTGGTCAATGGCTCGGGGAATCCACCTAGTCTAGATATCGTTCGTTTAGATCTAGTCCAAGGTCCAGTTAAAGAGAAAACGATTAAAGTCAAAGATTTGGTTGAGAATAATGGTTTTCTTTACGGTGACCTGACAAGCGTGGATGTGAATACGACTACGAAGCGAGTATCCGTATCTGTGCAAGAGGCAGATTCCAAAAAAGCTGGTAAAATCGTCGTTCTCGATTACGATGGCAACGTTGTGAAGATGTATGACGCAGGTATTCAGCCCGATATGATTAAATCCACAACAGATGGCAGATACATTTTAACTGCGAATGAAGGCGAGCCTCGTACGGCTGGTATCGATCCTGAAGGAAGTATAACCATCGTTGATACGATGATGGATAGTGTGACGCAGCTACGATTTGCAGATCCATCCGTCATCGACAATAAGGTTCATATTCGCGGTGCTTCTACGCCAGTAACGGGTCAGATTACAGGTGAAGGTACGAAGCAAGACGCCATTTTTGATTTGGAACCTGAATATATCGCACTTTCGGAAGATAATAGTAAAGCCTATGTGTCTTTCCAAGAGAATAACGCGATTGGAACGATTGATTTAGCAACGAAAAAGGTCCTTTCGATTAACGGGTTAGGTTTGAAGGACTTGAGCCTTCCACGCAATTCTTTGGATCTAGTGAAAGACAATGCGATCAAGTTTGAAAATGTCCCGTTCTATGGGATGTACATGCCAGATGGCATTGCTAGCCAAACGATTAATGGTATCTCTTATGTATTAACTGCGAATGAGGGAGATGTAACCGAATGGCCGGGTGTGAGAGGCAATGGCAGCACGATTGGCGCGATGAAAGGCAGTTTGACGCCCAACTCACCTGCAGCTCAATTCTTGGCTGGTAAGACGACTTATGACGGCGTAGAAGTTGCTAGTGATATGGGATCGGATAGCATTTACATGTATGGGGGCCGTTCCTTCTCAATTTGGCAAGCAAATACGATGGCGCAGGTCTATGATAGCGGGAATGAATTTGAGAAAGTTACTGCACAGCGTGTGCCGAACAATTTCAATACGAGTAATAGTAAGACAGCTTTAGATGATCGCAGCTCGAAAAAAGGGCCAGAGCCTGAAGATGTGAAAGTAGGGAAAGTGGGAAGTAAAATCCTTGCTTTCGTGGGACTTGAGCGTGTTGGTGGTATTATGACCTATGACGTGTCAGATCCCGTGAATGCCAAGTTTGTAAACTATACAAATTCACGTGTTTATACTCCGAAGGACAACTTGAATACTGATACGGGGCCAGAGGGTATTGATTTCATACCTGCCGCAATTAGCCCGAATGGGAATCCATTGCTTCTAGTTGCAAATGAGGTAGGCGGAACGGTTGCTGTCTATCAGCTTAATGTCCAACGGATTAGCGTGGATAGATCCACACTGTCTGTTACTAAGGGAGACGCTGCAAGCAAGCTCACAGCAACAGTGACGACGGCTGCAGGAGAGGCTGTTGGTTCAGGCACAGCTACTTGGAAATCTTCGAATTCAGCGGTTGCAACGGTGAGTGCAGAAGGCCTAGTATCAGCCGTGGATACGGGTATCGCGGTAATTACAGCTATTAGCCCTGACGGGTATGCGACAGCGGATGTACCTGTAACGGTTTCTTCTGCGGGAAGTTCATCTTCTGGTGGTCCCGTAGCGGGAGGAACACAACCTAGCCCTCCAACAACGAATGGAGAAGTGACAACAATTACGGCACCAGCTGTCAAAGATAGCAAAGGTACTTCCACGGCTAATCTTACGGTTGGGCAAGTAACGGATGCTTTAAAACAGATGACTGATTCAGCAGGAAAATCATCTATCCTTGAAATTAAGGCAGCAGTTGATGTTACTTCCACAGAAGCAGTTATCAAATTGCCAGCAGAATCACTCGTTAAGGTTGCCGCGAGCTCTACGGCAGCAGTAAAGTTAGACTTAGGTATTGGTTCCGTGAATTTGGATAAAAATGCGCTGGCTGCCATCGTCTCTGCTGCAACGACGGGTGAAGTTTCCTTGTCCATTGCTAAAGCGGATCTAGGTGCGGTTACTCAACATATGACTGCAAAAGATAGCGATGCGGTTAAAGCTGCTGTTGGCGATCGCCCTGTCTTCGATTTCACCATTACAGCAGGAGGCAAAACGGTTTCTACCTTCAACGGAGGTTCCGTTGAGGTTCAAGTTCCGTATAAACCGACAACTAATGAAGATACAAATGCCATTGTAGCCTATTACATTGCGGACAATGGTGAGCTCGTAAAAGTCACGAATAGCTACTATGACGCGGCTACAGGTACGCTGGTGTTCAAAGTAAGCCACTTCTCGCAGTATGCGGTGGGTTATTCCCCTGTTACGTTCAGTGATACGTCAGCAAGCTTTGCTAAGAGCTATATTACGTACCTAGCGGCTCGTAACATTATTAATGGAACAGCAGAGGGTCAGTTCTCCCCGAATGCTCAAATCAGTCGTGCTGATTTCACCTTAATGCTAGCTCGTATGGCTGGCGTGAACCTTAGCGGCTACAAATCGTCTATTTTCCGCGATGTGAAGGCAGACAGCTATTATGCCCAGTCTGTCCAATGGGCAGCTGAGAACGGCCTTACAAGCGGCGTAAGCGAGGGTGTATTCGCACCTGCTGCCAACATCTCGCGCGAGCAAATCGTCACGATGATCGCGAGATTCGCTGCGCATCAGAAGTTTAGCTTGCCACAAGCAGTGACCGCTGCACCTTTTGCAGACGGTGCAGAGATTCCTGCCTTCGCTGTAGACGCAGCGAAAGCGATGCAGCAAGCAGGCATTATTTCCGGGAAATCGGGAAATACATTCGCACCGAAAGACTTGGCATCGCGTGAAGAAGCTGCGAAGATGCTGGGTATGCTTCTGCAGCAAATTGTGAAATAAACTGGTAACAGATGGCACTTACTCTCTAACACGGATTCGATTCGTGCTGGGGAGTAGGTGTTTTTTTACATGGATAAAACACGGGCGGCTTCCGCATTTTAATCATGTGGAGGTGTTACCTATGAGCAAATCAGATAAGCCTAGCGTGGATCAAGCTGAAATCGTGAGTGAATGGATGCGTGTCATGCCAACTATTCTGCAACCTGCGGATCAAACAAGGGTATGGGCAGATGAGGGCGATGCGGATGCTATCCGCGTGCACATTATGACGGCGGGGCATACCGGTTATTCATTTGATTTTAAAGTGACGTATGTGGATGCGAGAGAAGTGAAAGTTGAACTAACTGACGTGCAGCAAGGCACAACGCATATTGACGAACGCAGCGATGTTGTGCAGACGTTGATCGATGATTATGTGCGGCATATTCATGAATGTGCGCAGGCTTTGCAGAAGGTCACCAACGCTTAAGTGAGAAGGAGGACACCATGATGACGAAGCAAAAGAGTCCCGACAAGAATTTGCAGAATGTGGCCAAAGATTTGGATAACAATCCAGTTAACGCCCATCATGCGCAGCAGGTTCAGCAGAAGGTCAACGACCATCGCCATCAAGATGCTCTAAATCACGAAGGAACAAACTCGTAAGAGAGGGGATGAGGAGATATGTCTAAACCTAAGAATTATTCCGCAGGCGACAATCTTGTCAATAATGGCAATGTAAAGAACCGTAATCAGCAGGGCGGGAACCAAGAACCCTTGTCTGGGTCTAAGAAAGTGAAGAACCAGAATCATCACGGCGGTCACGCTGCTGAAGGGCATGGACACGGCGGATAACGGGCAATGAAATTTTTTAAAATAGATGATTAAAAAATTGTAAATCGGTCATACTATTATTGTCGGCAAGCAGAGAGGTGTGGTTCCGTTGGAGCAATTAGCGAAAGCGAAACAACCGTTGCAAAGAGGACTTTTCTACCTGTTATAATCAGGCTGGAGGGCGATGTGCTAAAGACACTTACCGTGTTTTATACGCAGATTTAACTTAAGTTTTATGAGTAACAAGGTTCAAAGAAATATCATCAATGCCGACAGAAAAAAGAACCCTTAGGGGTTCTTTTTTTCGTAGGTTATCAAATTTCACTGTTATCCTTTTCAGGAAATGGTGACGATAACTTCTGCTTTCGATTCATGAGTAAACGAATGCCGCCGCCAATCAGGAGAAGGGCAACGATCAGTGTCTGGCTAAAGTTGTTAAGCAGATACATATAATTCCGCGAAGCGGGAAGAACTTGATAGAGGAATTGGACAAAGAACTCACTGAAGATATAGTAGCCGCCTAAAACAATTAAAACGACACCAATCAGACGTTGATAGGCTGTCCAATTTTCGACAAGAGGCTTGTCAGTCAGCGTACCATTTTCATACTTCGAAATGCTCTGCAGGGCATCAAAAAAGCTAAAGAACCAAAGAATCGGGATCAAAAAGAAGAAAAGAGACAGCCGCAGCACATCCAACACGTAAATGGAGAAAAGAAACACAGCCATCAGTTGGATCCCGCGTTTGGTCATCGATAAGTACAGATGCGCGGCACCAGGGAAAATGGCGATAATCGTGGCAAGGGTCCGATTCTTGCGGCCATGTTCATCACGCTGGAAATCTTCAAACATACTACGATCCACGAGCTCATATCCGGTTTGCTTACGATCTAACTGCTTCAGCGCATCGAACATCGTATAGAACCAAAGCACAGGCAACGCCAGTAAGAACACGATAAAACCTTCGTTATGCGTCAGAATGGTGATAAAGAACACAAGAATGGCAATACCGAAGAAGGAGATCATTGCGGTAAGGCCTCTTTGCATTAACCCAAGCCAGAAATGGCCAACGCCTGGAACGAAGGAGAGCATGAGTACTTTAGATCTTTCATGTCTTCCTGCCAGGTGAGCATAGTATGCGTCAGCATTCCAAGACGGCATCTCTTGTTCAGGTGGATAAGGGCCATAATACGGTTGTTGCATCGGTTGATGATACATTGATGGATTTGGCAACGGCATTGGCATTGGAGCTGGCGCGTTCAATAAATAGATAAGCATATCAATCATATTAATGATCCACGTAAGCCCGATAGGAATAAGCAGAAAGGCTAACTCATCAGCATCATGAGACACAATACCTAGAAAGAGTATGAAAGATAGTCCGAAGAATACGAACCCGTATAATAAACCGCGGATAGTACGATTCATATACAGATGACCGACTCCGGGAATGAAGGATAGCAGGAATGCAATAAGATTACTTTTCGTAGGCATTAAGGCGTTAGGCCTCCTTTTTTATGTTCATTTTGTAAAGTATCCAACCATGTTAGTGTGCGATTAACGAGATGATCGGATATCGAAATGGGTGTTTCAAGAGAGGCAGGCGCTTCTAGAGGAGGAGCGGGCTTGAAGGCACCATACGTTCCTATTTCCTGCGATATGCCATGGAAAAAGCCAGTGGCTACGAGCACCAGCGTCGCGGCAGCCGCGATCCCATAGTGGAACATCGTTGAGCGATACCAAACCGGCTTCGTTCCTACTGTCCTGCTTAGAATACGATTCGTATAGACTGATGGATCTTCGACCTCTAGGATCGACTGTAGGGCTAGTTGATCTATACCTATCATGTAGCTCGCTAAGCAGGCCTCGCAACGGTAGAGATGATCCTCCATTTCGTCCCTTACTTCTGACGGTAGATGATCCTCTATATACTGCATCCATTCCTGTTCACTATAATGGGTAACCTTCATCGAAACTCCTCCTCCTTCCAATGATTTCGCAGCCACATCTTGGCTCTGTATAGCTTTGATTCGACGGTTTTGATCGTGATGCCTTGGGCATCGGCGATATCTTGATACGATTGGTGATGAATATAATAGGCCAATAACACGTCTTGGTAGTTTGGCGGGATCTGATCGAGCTTGTGGCGAACGAATTCCGTCGTTTCTCTGATCATAATTTCTTGTTCCACACTCTGCTCTGGAGGCGCTGGACCAGCTGAAGACAGAGCTTCCTCCAATTCGGCAACGCTGTCTTCCTTACGCCGACTAGTCGCGCGCTTGAAATCAATAGCACGATTCACTGCGATGCGCGTCATCCAGGTTTTCAGGCCTTTCCTTTCATACCGAGGGAGGGAGAAGTAAATGCGGGTCCAAACCTCTTGGGACAAGTCTTCGGTATCCTTCTGGTGACGAACAATCGCAAATATCGTCTGCAAAATATACGAACGGTACCTTGCGATCAACTCACGGAATGCCGCTTCATCGCCTTTTAGAATACGATCAATTAGTACGTGCTCCTCAATATGCTTCTCCTCCTCTCCGCATGTATAGACGAGGCCTACTAGACTTACCCCTGCACTTTGATGAAAAAAAAGAGCGAATCGTGAGATTCACTCTTCCAATTATTGTGCCATCGTAGATTTGTTAGTTCCCAGTGGTTGTTTCTTAGCAGAACTTTGGACGAACAGATAGGCGAGTAATGCACTGCCGGCACCGAGGACACCAAGTACAATAAAGCCCTCATTCAGAGAGAAATAGTCGCCAATGATGCCCATGAGGACAGGTCCTACGAACATGCCGAGACCATATATCGCTTGGAAAAAGCCCATTGCCGTTGCTCGCTTATCCGCAGGCATATGTTTAATGCTCATCCCCATGAGCAAGGTAAACGAAAGTCCGCGACCAAACCCAGCCAATGCTTGGGTAATCATGAGCAGCCAAAGATGATGAGTGAAAGGCACCGTAAAGGTGAAAATCCCCATGAGCAGGAAGCCGGCTACAACCATGCGTTTCTCCCCATATTTCATCGCCCAACGCCTTCCACCGAATAGAGAGGCAAGCGCAACAGGTACGTTAGCGAATAAGGACAGCAAGGAAAGTGAGAATTTATCTGCGCCAAGCTGCAACGCATAAACTGGCGTGAAGCCGAACACCGTAGCAAATATCAGTACTTGGGATAAGATAGCGAGCAGCGAAACAAAGAGGAGCGTGCGATCGGTCGCTACGTTTCCGATTCCTCGCATGGTAATTTTGGGCGCGTCTTTCTCTACTTTTTCAATGAGGAAGAAAGAACCGATCATCCCTAGCAGGCCAAGCGCCGCGCCGAGAATGAAGACAGATTCCCAACCTAGCTTATCTGCCGCCCAGCCCGCACTAAGTATGCCCAGCACCTGACCCAGTGAGTTGAAAAAGGAGATCGTCCCGATCGCCTTCGTAGACTCTTCATGCTTGTAATAGCTTGTGAATAGCACTGTAAAATCAACCCAAGTGGCTGCGGCTGCCCCTGCCAGCGCTCGAAGGATCAAGATCCACGTAAAATCGTGCGTGAACCACAGCCCGATTCCTGTAATGGCGGTGAAGAGGAGACCGAAGGTGATGAACAGCCTTCTTTTATGAAAACGATCCGACATAATGCCTACGGGTATGCGGAGCAGCATCTGCGAAATGCCGTACATGCCGACAATCCAGCCAGCTAATTGGTGGCTTCCCCCGAGGAATTCCACATAAGGTGCCATGATTGGAACGCTGGTGTACATCGACATCCAGAAGAGCATCGTGACCGCACAGAAGAGCGGGATGCGATAGGATGTAATCGCGCGAGTTGTCATCGGAGTGAGGACTCCTTTCGAGTGTGAATCCATAGTGGCCATAATTAAAGAAAGGGATTGTCAACTTGAGTTGAAATCCCTTATTACGTATGTATGTTTAAAAGAACTATACGCGCTCGATTTACACTAATCGTGTAGAGTCTATGCGATGACTCACGGTTAATCGTGTTACGGTTCCTATTTTACCGCAATGTTAACAACACGACAAGCATGTTGTGTGACTATCGATTTGATTTGCAATTTGCAATTTCCGCTACACACCTGCGAAAAATGCCCCGTTCGTAATCTATGATTCTAGCATCTACTATATTATTCCATTAAGAAAGGAGAATGCCATATGATTAGCAGAAAAGCGCTAGCAGTAATTAAAAGAGCACAACTCAAAACCGGCAAGAAATACACTGCCGCACGTACAGTTAAATACAGCATTAAGAAAGCAATCAAAGCAACTGATCTCGGCGATGGATTTGGACGTTTCGTAATCTCAACTACACGTTTAGGACCAAACACTTTTCGGAGAATAGAAGTCTTCGGAAACGACTACAACATCATCAGTGGAGCTTGGGTATTTAGCGGTGACCAACAAGGATACATGCTCGACAGCTACTCCAGTGCCGAGGACCATTGGTTCTTTACAGCGTGGAACCCAACTAACTCCATCCGTTTTGTAACAGTTGCCGTCATTGCTAAACTTAAACCATAATACTGACAACTATGTGCCCATAAGTGGCGCATTTTTTTTGTTCTGTGGTAATTGCAGATGGAGCTAGTTATAAATTGGTTGACGATCAGAGGGAGCAACTTGCTTAAGTGGCTCCTATTTATTTTTTTCGCGGCTATTAAAAAAGCTCAGTTGAATTAGAGCTACAGTCAACAATAGTTTTGGGATGAGACTTGTTCAAACTGTATGCTTAGGATTCTGAGTGAAACAAAAAAACCTTGATATATCAAGGTTTTTTTGTCAACTATGACGCGCCCGATACGATTCGAACGTACGACCTACAGTTTAGGAAACTGTTGCTCTATCCTGCTGAGCTACGGGCGCATAGTATCGTCATTCTAACATGAGATGTTTTAGAGGTGCAACCATTTTAGGCCATAGACAAGGAAGATATTGTTTATTTAAGCAAGGAATGTACATAGTGGGTAAAGAATAATAAGAACATTCAACGCTTACCTGTTCGTAACCAATAGAAAGAGGGTGCCTTATGGAGAAACGACCTGTCATTCAACTTGCCAAGACTAGAATTGAAATCGCACTTGATGTTATTTCTCTGCTCGCAATCCTAAGTATGATCGCATATGTCGCCTACGAATGGCGCGATATGCCGGAGCGAATGCCGATGCATTTTAACGGAAAAGGGGAGATTGATGGTTGGGGGAACAAAATGAGCCTAATGGCCTTACCACTCATAGGTGTTATCATCTATGTTGGCCTAACGCTCCTAAGCAAAATCCCTCACGTGTATAATTACCCATCTCCAATCACGGAGCAGAATGCTCGTAGACAATATCAGAATGCGCGTTTGCTCATCCATAGTATGAAGACGATAATCCTTATTCTGTTCGCGTTCATTGAATGGTCGATTATCCAGAGTGCAAAAGAAGGCACCGCGGAGCTTAATGGTTGGGTGCTAGGCCTCCTCCTGTTGCTGCTCTTTGCCACGATTATCTTCTTCATCGTACGTTCCATACAATTAAAGTAAGGGAGGCACACCGAAATGACGGTTTATGTTGGTTTTCTACGCGGAATTAATGTAGGTGGCAAGAACAAGATTAAGATGGCCGACTTGAAAAAGACGTTAGAAGCCTTAGGATTAGCACAAGTACAGACCTATTTGCAAAGTGGCAATGTGCTGTTCCAATCGGAGGATTCAAGAGAAACACTATGCCCGCGTATTGAAAAAGCCATCAGTGATGCGGTAGGTGTAGCGCCTACTGTAATATTGCGTACTGCGACGGAGCTAGATGACCTTGTAAGGAACTGCCCCTATGACGCAGAGGCGCTATCCGAAGGGGAGAGCATTCAAATCTCTGTGCTTACAGAAGAAGCCCCGCAGACTTTCACCGACATCTTATCCAAGGGACAGAGTGAGGTCGATGAATATCGAATACGAGGCTGTACGATCTATTATCTGTTTCGGCAAAGTGTGCTGGATTCGAAGCTAGCGGGTAACATCCAGAAGCTTGGGAACCAAACCACGACGCGTAACTGGAATACGATGAGCAAACTGGCAGAGATGGCGGGGCTATACAAGTAATAAGCAGCCAAAAGGACTAAAGTCCTAAACTTTCCCCCGTAATTTTCGAAAAAACTGCGTTAACATCGTGGAACACTCCTCTTGCAAAACGCCGCTAACGACATCGACCCGGTGATTGAACCGATCTTCCTGTAACAAATTCATTAACGTGCCGGCACAGCCAGCCTTCGGATCAACAGTACCGTAAATAACTTGAGGCACGCGCGCTTGCACGATCGCACCTGCGCACATCGGACAGGGCTCCAAAGTTACATAGAGCTGGCAATCCAGGAGACGCCAAGCCTGCAAATGCTCGCTTGCTTGTTTAATGGCAATTAACTCTGCATGGGCAAGAGGATCCAGGGTTGTTTCGCGTAAATTATGGCCACGGCCAATGATTTGACCTTGATGGACGACAATGGCGCCGATCGGAACTTCACGGATGGCTTCCGCTTTCAGAGCTTCATGGATCGCTTCTCTCATCCAAGGAATATGTTGATCCACAGGGGGACACCTCGCAATAATAGTTTATCCACATGTGAATAGAAATCCGAACAAGCATTCGTTGTTAACAAGCTGTGGATAACAATGTGGATAAGTTATAAACCTGTGGATATTCAATTCCACTACACATTCATACAATAAAAACATTGCTCATGCAAGGATTTTAGTTGAAAGAAGTGCATGAGCTACGTATAATGATGATAGAAGTGGGTCTTTTAGACCAGTTTGGACGAAAAATAGAGCATCTAGACTAGTAATGGTATATCTATATATGAATAGCAGGGTTCGACAATGGCAAACTTGCTGAAAGGCAAGGACGCAAAGCTGAGGGTCTACGGTTCTTATGAACTATGGCAGCCTGGTTACCGAAAATCGATGCTTTAGTGATTGCGGTGAGAGGCTGTCCCTGTGTGGGGCAGTCTTTTTTGCGTGGTATAATGCTGTGAATCCTAGGTTTAGGGAGGGTGAAGAGAGCATGACGATGAAGCAGGATGCTTTGAAGCGATATGGGAGTAAAGAAGGATATGATGCAGAGGTATTAATCGATTGCCGAGCTGTGGTCGCGAAGGATGATTTCGTGTCGACAGGTATTCTTACCTATGCGCAAGGCGATATCATGGAGGTCGAACTGCCGGAGTATGAAGTATTTCAACTTGGAGACAAGATCAAAATGACGTTATATACGAAATCAGGTCTATTCGTCTTTCAATCGACAGTCGTAGCTAGAGAGCCTGGTTCACTGATCGTGATCAATCCACCTGAGAATCGAAAGAAGTTTTCGGAGAAGCGGGAATTCCCGCGGGTCGATGTAAAGAATGTAGGTTCCATAGCAGGTTTTCAAAATATAACGCAAAAAGAGCAGCATCATTTGGAAAATCCGATTCACATTTCGATATCCAACATTTCCATGAGCGGAATTGGGTTTATCATTAATGATAATTCGATGATCGACGGGATTCTTCATAAAAAATGTAAGTTGCAAGTCGAGCTGGATTTAGGGTTTGACATGCTGTGCAGGTTGGAAATTATAAGGAAGGAAAAGCAAGAAGACGGCTACTACTACGGTGCCAGCTTCGAGAGCGTTCCTGCGGAACAAAGCAATGCCCTGCGCGGGTTTATTCTACGGAATCAGGTCCAATCCTACTACGAACAGAAGCGGGATGAAGAGTTCAAAAAAGCAATGGAAAAAAAGTCTGCAGCCAATCAATAGCTTGCAGGCTTTTTTTTGCCCGCTAAGTACTATATAATAAGAAGGATGATTTTCGAAAATTAAGGAGTTGTAACGACAATGGCTTTGAAAGCAGGTATCGTCGGTCTACCGAACGTAGGAAAATCGACATTGTTTAATGCAATTACACAGGCGGGGGCAGAATCTGCGAATTATCCGTTCTGTACGATTGATCCGAATGTTGGGGTAGTTGAAGTACCAGACGAGAGATTGCAGAAGCTGGTAGAAATCGTAGTGCCTAAGAGCATCGTGCCGACGGCCTTCGAATTCGTTGACATTGCGGGTTTGGTTAAGGGTGCGAGCAAAGGCGAGGGCCTTGGGAATAAATTTCTAGCACATATCCGTGAAGTTGATGCGATTGTGCATGTTGTACGTTGTTTTGAGGATGATAATATTACTCACGTTTCTGGAAAAGTCGATCCGATTGGCGACATTGAGACGATTAATCTTGAATTGATTTTGGCAGACATTGAGTCGGTTGAGAAAAAGATCGAGCGTTCACGCAAAAACCTCAAAGGCGGCGACAAGAAAGTGGTAGCTGAAGTGGAGTGTTTGGAACGAATCAAGGAAGCCTTATATAATGATAAGCCAGCACGCAGCTTGGATTTGTCGGATGACGAGCGCCTGCTAGTTCGCGACTTGCATTTGCTGACGATGAAGCCGGTTCTTTACGCGGCAAACGTAAGTGAAGATGAAGTTTCAACAGCAGACGATAATGCATACGTTAAAATTGTGAAGACATTCGCTGAAAGTGAAAACAACGAAGTTGTTTCCATCTCTGCGAAGGTTGAATCCGAGATCGCTGAACTGGAAGACGAAGAAAAAGCGATGTTCCTGGAAGAGTTGGGACTTCAAGAGTCCGGCTTGAATAGATTGATCAAAGCAGCGTATCGCAAGTTAGGTTTATACACGTACTTTACAGCAGGTGTTCAAGAAGTTAGAGCTTGGACGATCCGTAAAGGAACGAAGGCTCCTCAAGCGGCTGGTGTGATTCATACGGATTTCGAACGTGGATTTATTCGTGCAGAGGTTGTATCTTATAACGATTTGGCTGCTGCTGGATCGATGGCGGGTGCGAAAGAAAAAGGCCAAGTACGCCTTGAAGGTAAAGAGTATGTAGTGAATGACGGCGACGTTATGCATTTCCGTTTCAACGTTTAATTACTTACAAAAACAAGAAAGGAGTGATCCCCTATGTTGGATCGACTTCAGTCCATTGTGGACCGCTATGAGAAACTAAGCGAGTTATTGTGTGACCCGGATGTAACGAGTGATACGAAGAAACTAAGAGAGTATTCCAAAGAGCAATCGGATCTTCAAGAGTCTTACGATGCTTATAATGAGTATAAAAGTGTGAGCGAACAGCTAGCTGATGCGAAAGTAATGCAGAATGAGAAGCTGGACGATGAGATGCGCGAAATGGTCAAAATGGAGATCGAGGAGCTGACCGAGCAATCGGCTAAGCTAGAAGAACACCTTCGCATTCTGATGATGCCGAAGGACCCTAACGATGACAAGAACGTTATCGTGGAAATTCGCGGCGCGGCAGGCGGCGACGAAGCTGCTTTGTTCGCAGGCGATCTTTACCGCATGTATACGCGTTACGCAGATGGTCAAGGATGGAGAACGGAAATTCTTGATGCGTCCGTGAATGATTTGGGCGGATTCAAAGAAATTATTTTCATGATTACGGGTAAAGGTGCTTACAGCAAACTCAAGTTTGAGAGCGGAGCACACCGTGTTCAACGTATTCCAGTAACAGAGTCTGGTGGACGGATTCATACTTCAACGTCAACGGTTGTCGTTATGCCGGAAGCAGAAGATGTAGAAATCGTAATTCACGATGCAGATATTCGCGTTGATACGTTCTGTTCCAGTGGAGCGGGCGGTCAGTCCGTTAATACAACGAAATCCGCTGTGCGTGTAACTCACGTACCAACAGGTATCGTCGCAACGTGTCAGGACGGGAAATCCCAGAACTCTAATAAAGAACAAGCGCTTCGCGTATTGCGTGCGCGTATTTCAGATAAAATGCGTGAAGAAGAAGAAGCGAAATATGCCGGCGAGCGTAAAAGCAAAGTCGGAACGGGCGACCGTTCAGAGCGTATTCGAACTTATAACTTCCCGCAAAGCCGGATTACCGACCACCGTATCGGCTTGACGCTTCACCGTTTAGAGACGGTTCTTAACGGCGATATGGCGGAAATCGTGTCAGCGTTAACGATTGCTGCACAATCCGATGCCCTAGAGGCGATGTAATGACGACTGCTAACATGAGTGTGAGAGAAGCCTTTGTGAAGGCTTCTTCTTTTTTAGCGGAGCAAGGCGTCGCAGAAGCATCGTCTTGCACGGAATTGCTGCTGCAGCACCTGCTCGGCGGCTGCAGTCGGACGGAATTGCTGTTCCGCTGGTGGCAGGAACAGATGCCCTTGGAGCTGGTCGCTACGTGGGACCAGCTGGTTGCTAGGAAGGCCGCGGGCGAGCCGGTGCAGTACATTACCGGCGAGCAGGATTTCTTCGGCCTTCCGTTTGAGGTAGGCCCGGCCGTGCTGATCCCGCGGCCGGAGACCGAGCTGCTCGTGGAGGCGATGCTCCACGAGGGCTCGCGTCTGTTCCCGCAAGGTGCTCCGCTCCTTGCGGATGTGGGCACCGGGAGTGGCATCATCCCGGTGACTGTGGCGCACGCGCGCCATGCGTGGCGCGTGGCGGCCAGCGACATCTCCGCGGCAGCGCTGGAGATGGCTCGGTTGAACGCGCAGCGCCACGAAGTGGCTGCGCGGATTGAGTGGCTCGAGGGCGACCTCCTCGAGCCTTATATCGAGCGCGGGCTCGCGCCGGACATGGTGGTGTCGAACCCACCATATATTCCGGACGGCGACCTGCCGGCGCTAATGCCCGAGGTGCGGCTATTCGAGCCGCACACAGCTCTGTTCGGCGGTGTCGAGGGACTCGACCTGTACCGCCGCATGATCTCGCAGCTGCGCCGGCTGCCGCGAATCCCGACCGTGGTCGGGTTCGAGGTGGGCATCGGGCAGGCGGAAGCAGTGGCGGCGTTGCTGCGCGCCGCTGCGGATTGGACGGAGATCCGCTTCGTGCAGGATCTCCAGGGGATCGATCGCCACGTGATCGCGATCCAATCTCCCGAGTAGCTGATTCCTTGCGATCGGCTGCTTTCTCTTTTTTCACTCGGAGGACCAACTCTATCATTTTAAAAAAAATCATAGATTCATAGGTTTAGCCCCACCCACTCTTGTCCATACTGGTTATTATTATAAGAGTTGGGAAAGGGGCTACTCTCCATGGTTAAGAGAACGGAGCGCCACTCAGTAAAGAGCTTATCATTCATTGTTTTTGCACTTATACTTATGATTATGTGTTGGGAATCCAATCGTACGAATGCGGCGGTCATTTCGCCTACTATACCAGAGGAATCCATTCGTTTGCGCATTCTAGCAAACTCTGATTCTGCGCAGGATCAAGCTTTGAAACGAGAGATTCGCGATGCGATTATTGCCCGTATGGCGGAGTGGGTCGTTGGACCCCATTCCTTGGACGAGGCTAGAGCAGTCGTGAATGCGCATTTGCCTGAATTCGATCAACTTGTTGGCGAGATGATTACATCTCGTGGCTACAACTATTCACATACAGTAGAGCTAGGGATTGTTCCTTTTCCAACCAAAATGTACGGAAATGACGTCTACCCAGCTGGAGATTACGAAGCTTTGCGTGTTGTTATCGGATCTGGTGAAGGGCAAAATTGGTGGTGCGTCTTATTTCCCCCGTTATGCTTTGTAGATTCTATCTCAGGTGAAGCAGTTGCTTCGGCAGCTGTTGTGGTGGCCAAAACGACGGATGAGAATGGCAAAGAAAAACAGCCGGTTAAAGAAGATAAGGCTAAAACTAGCAAGGATAAAGCTCCTTCCACAGAGAAAGTTGCAAAGAAAGATGCTAAAGTTGAAGTTGCAGCCGCTTCTGCTTCTATCTCTACAGCCGAAGAGTCAGCTCAACCGAAAGTAAAATTCTTTATCTGGGAAATGTTCAAAGCGATCTTTTCGTGGTTTAGCTAATCGTAATAGATGATATAGATACACTTTATTTCATACAAGTAAGGATGAGAGTGATTGTGACAACCTATTGGCATGTGGAGCAAGGCGAACAGAGAGAATCCGCTCAGGCTATAGCAGAGGCAGCAAGTCTCTTACGACAAGGGGAAACCGTCGCTTTTCCGACTGAAACAGTATATGGACTTGGTGCCGATGCGACGAATACCGAAGCCGTACGAAAGATTTTTGCTGCAAAAGGGAGACCTTCCGACAATCCTCTGATCGTACATATCGCAGATGCGACGCAGCTCTCAGGCCTTGTTCAGCCAGATCGTCTCACGGCACATCATCAGGCGCTTATGAAGGCTTTCTGGCCGGGACCTTTAACGATTGTGCTACCTGTTCTTGCAGGTAGCCTTTCGCCGTTCGTAACAGCGGGACTGCAAACGGTCGGTATCCGGATACCTGATCATCCCGTGGCCCTGCAGTTGCTGCGAGAAACTGGGCTTCCAATTGCAGCTCCAAGCGCGAATAGCTCAGGGAGACCAAGCCCGACATGGGCATCGCATGTACGTGAGGATTTGGATGGTCGAATCGGTGGAATTGTAGACGGCGGCGCAACAGGTGTCGGTGTAGAATCAACCGTTATTCAACTTGTTGAGGGTGAATTACATGTGCTGCGCCCTGGTGGTGTGACAGTGGAACAGCTGCAGGGGGTATTGCCAAAGATGCGTATTCATGTGGCTGAACCGACAGAGGTTGCAGCTGCGGATACGCCTCGTGCGCCAGGTATGAAGTATACACACTATGCGCCGAAAGGCTATATGCATATCGTTCAAGGGGACGACTACAGGGAAGTCGCGGCATGGATTCAACGCGATATCGATGCTGCGAAGGCACGGGGAGAGTCGACGGGGATTCTCACTTTTGAAGAAAGAATAAACGGATATGAAGCAGATCTTGTTGTCGCCTGCGGCTCCTTATCACAGCCAGAAACGATAGCCCGAGAGCTTTACGCCGCTCTGCGGACTTTTGATCATAAAGGCATTAGCTATATTGTTGCAGAAGGTGTATCTGATGCAGGGATTGGCAGCGCCATTATGAATCGACTGCTCAAAGCAGCAGGTCATGAACGCATCCGCCTCTAAATTAGCATGATTCCCAGTTTGTCCGCATATCTTGAGAAAGAATCGTGGACAAGGGGGATCATGCTATGCTCGTCGCATCTGGTGTACAAGTTGGGCAACTCATGACAATTGGAATAATGGCGGTTGCTTTGGGCCTAGATGCTTTTTCATTGGGAATTGGCATAGGGATGAAGGGCATTCGTCTGATCGATATTTTGAAAATCAGCATTGTCATCGGTCTCTTCCATGTGCTAATGCCATTAATGGGGATGTTCATGGGGCAATATGTGTCTCTCCTTCTAGGTAATGTCGCTACAGCGGCAGGGGGATGTTTGCTTATTTTGCTTGGCGCACATATGGTCTATAGCTCAATTCGCGGGGAAGAGGCTTCGTCCTTCGATCATCGAACGTTATGGGGGCTTATTATTTTTGCCCTCAGTGTTAGTATAGATTCATTCTCAGTGGGCGTTTCGCTAGGGATGTTTGCTACAGACATTGTGCTTACCGTGCTGATCTTCGGTCTATTTGGCGGGTTGCTTTCGATAGCAGGCCTAATGCTAGGAAGACGGGTCAGTGGTTGGGTCGGGGAATATGGCGAAGCATTCGGTGGGCTTATTCTATTAGGGTTTGGGATCAAGTTTTTACTATGATACAATACGGGTAATTACGGATGGTGATAAGCCGTTCATTTCAAGGAGGATTTCATGTTGCGAATTCTATTTGTCTGTACAGGAAATACGTGCCGCAGTCCGTTAGCCGAAGGTTTGCTGCGTATGAGGGTGCATCAAGAGGGGCTTGCGGCGGAGGTTCGTTCGGCAGGCGTATCTGCGATGACGGGTGGTCCGATATCGAGAAACAGTCAGTCTCTTCTAGATGAAGCGGGTTTCAAGGAGTCTATTAGTTCACTAGCAATAGGTGCTGCGGATGTCGAGTGGGCAGATGTGATCTTAACGATGACAACGGGGCACAAACGCTCAGTTATCGGGCGATTTCCTTATGCGGTTGAGAAGACGCATACGCTCAAAGAGTATGTAGAGGACGACGCTCGCATTCTCAAGGCGATTGAAGAGCGAGAGCAGCTTGCGACAGAGCTTCAGCTCAAACAGGCGCTAGCTCAGACGGTATCTGTGGAAGAGAGAAGCCGCTTGTATGCATTGGAAAACACGATTCCGGATTATGATATTTCAGATCCTTACGGCGGGTCATTAGCTGATTATCGGCATACGGCCGAGGAGATTGGTCGGAGCTTAGATAAATTGGTGAAAAAAATACGCTAGCATCCCGTGATTCACACAGACGTTGGCTTTTTCCATTAGATACTTAATTAGGGTAGGCCAATAGGAGCTTTACACAACGCTGGGAATGCGATAAAATACAACTAACAAGCAAGACTCAATGTAACTGGCGACGAGTGGGAGTAACCACAATGGAGCATTGAGCTATACGGCCGGTCGCCTGGGCACAAGAGCAACGCGCGTTTTTTAGCGTGTGCGCTCTTTTTTTCGTTTTTGGTGAGCTTTGGGATATAATAGGATGGTCGAATTCGAACAGTCAAAAAGGAGCGTTTTATTCATGAAAATTGCTTTAGGTGCAGATCATGCAGGCTATCGTTTGAAAGATGTTATCATTCCTTTTATTGAATCATTAGGTCATCAAGTCATCGATTTCGGATGCAGCTGCGGCGACTCCGTCGATTATCCGGATTATGCACTTCAAGTTTGTGAAAAAGTCGTTGCAGGCGAAGCAGATAAAGGTATTCTGCTTTGTGGAACTGGCATTGGGATGTCCATTGCAGCTAATAAAGTTCCAGGGATCCGCTGTGCACTTGTGCACGACCTCTTCTCCGCGAAAGCGACGCGTGAACATAATGATACGAACGTGCTAGCGATGGGTGAGCGAGTTGTTGGACCTGGCGTTGCGGAAGAAATCGTCAAAATCTGGTTGGAAACCGAGTTTTCGGAAGGTGTCCGCCATAAGAATCGAATCAACAAAGTGCAGAGCATTGAAGATCGTTTCACGGTTCACCCCTAGAAATGAGGTTGCACAATGACAGACTCTATGTATGAACCTATCGCAGAAGCTCTGGAAGCGAATCTGCGTGAGTTGGTTACTGTCGGAAGCTTGCGTCCCGGCCAGATCTTGGTGATCGGTACGAGCACAAGTGAAATTCTCGGGCATCGGATTGGAACATCAGGTACGCTGAACGCAGCGAAGCCGATTTTCGAGACGGTTGCGCGCATTTGCGGCGAGTTTGGGCTGTTTGCGGCTTATCAGTGCTGCGAGCATTTGAACCGTGCGCTGATCGTAGAAGAAGCGTTGCTAGCGCATGCGCCGCAGCTTGAATCTGTATCTGTCATTCCCGTGCCGAAGGCCGGGGGGGCGATGGCTTCCTATGCGTACAGACACTTCGCCAAGCCGGTCGTAGTTGAAACGATTCAGGCGCATGCGGGCATCGATATTGGCTCAACGCTGATTGGGATGCATCTGCGCAGAGTCGCTGTTCCTGTAAGGCCGCCGGTTCGCCATATTGGCCAGGCTTATGTCACGATGGCATTCGCAAGGCCGAAGCTCATCGGGGGTACGAGAGCTGTATACTCCGCTGATCAAGCGGATCAACTTTATCAACAAGCTGCACCTGATGCAGATTGCTAATTTATTTGTAACGACTATCCTTAGGAGGAATATGAGATGACTAACTTTTTGAGCAAACAAGATCCGAAAATCGTAGAAGCGATGAACCTTGAGCTAGGCCGTCAACGCGACAAAATTGAGCTAATTGCTTCCGAAAACATCGTAAGCCAAGCTGTTCTTGAGGCTATGGGCACTGTTTTGACGAACAAATACGCTGAAGGTTACCCAGGCAAAAGATACTATGGTGGCTGTGAGTACGTAGATATCGTGGAAGACATCGCTCGTGACCGCGCGAAAGAACTTTTCGGTGCTGAACATGCGAACGTTCAACCGCATTCCGGTGCACAAGCGAACATGGCTGTTTACCTAGCTGCTCTAAACCCTGGCGACACGGTTCTTGGTATGAATCTTGCGCATGGCGGTCACTTAACACATGGTAGCCCAGTGAATGCTTCCGGTATTCTTTACAACTTCGTAGCTTACGGCGTAAGCGAAAAAGACTTCCGCATCGACTATGACGATGTTCGTAAAGCAGCTTTTAAACATAAGCCTCGCATGTTAGTTGCTGGTGCAAGTGCGTACCCGCGTACGATTGATTTCGAAGCTTTGGCATCTATCGCTAACGATGTAGGCGCATTGTTCTTCGTCGATATGGCGCATATCGCTGGTCTAGTTGCTGCTGGCTTGCACCCGAACCCAGTGCCACACGCACATTTCGTAACAACAACAACACACAAAACGCTTCGCGGACCTCGCGGCGGTATGATTCTTACGAAGAAAGCTTGGGCTGCAGCGATTGATAAAGCGGTATTCCCTGGATCCCAAGGTGGACCTTTGATGCACACGATCGCAGCGAAAGCTGTTTCCTTCGGTGAAGCTCTTCAACCAGATTTCAAAGTATACGGTCAAAATGTCATCAACAATGCACAAGCATTGGCGACTGCTCTTACAGCTGAAGGTATCAACCTTGTTTCCGGCGGTACGGACAATCACTTGATGTTGGTTGACTTGCGCAACCTGAACATCTCTGGTAAAGATGCAGAGCACGTTTTGGATGAAATCGGGATCACAGCGAATAAAAACGCAATTCCTTTCGACCCAACTAGCCCGTTCGTAACAAGTGGTATCCGTTTGGGTACACCAGCTGTTACTTCCCGCGGTATGGACGAAGAAGCAATGAAGACTATCGCGAAAGTTATCGCGCTTACGTTGAAAAACCCGAAAGACGAAGCTACGCTTGAGAAAGCTCGCGGCATGGTGTCCGATCTAACGGCACAATTCCCGCTTTACCCAGGTTTGACTTACTAATAGCTATTAGGGAGGGCCAGCTCATTGGAGCTGGTCTTTTATTTATGCGGCACTTGGCTGCCCTCTACTAACCATTACTTTCAAGCAAGCCACCCCTGCTACGTTCCCCAACCACTGCCGCAACGAGTAACCTCCAACTTCTATCTAACTCTCTTTACCAGTAAGCTCTCTCTGCCCAATACCGCTACATCTACCTAGTCTATATCCATATGCAACGCTCTCGCCGTAACCTGCTACTCACCAACACCATTTATCTACCTGAATGCCGACCAACACTCCCGACAGACGCCCCCTGGTTCGACTCTCTCCCGATATAAGAGTGTGTAATAAGAACAGTAAAGTGGCGTGATGAGAGTAATTGGCGAGTATCGAGGATAAGAGAAGGGTGTGCAGAAAAGTGAGAGTAGAAGAGTGGTGGACTATGTGAAGTACTATAGCGAGGCGGCAGAGGTAACAAAAGTAAGACTCGATGGAGTAAAGTTGTTGATTACCTAAGAATTTTTCAGCTCAAGCCCTCTACCCCTACGTCCCTATGTCAAAAATGCAAAAGAGCACTTTTCAAAGGGGTTCCTCCCTTTGTTAGCATAAATTGATGCAAATAGGCATCAATTTGGGGCAATTTCAGCGAATTTCCATGAAATTCGTGAAAAAGGTTGCCTTTATGCACGCATTTACCAATTTAAGCGTTTAATTCGTAGAAAAGGTTGTATTTTTGCATTTTTGAATTTTTCGAAGGGAGAAAGAAACAACCCAACACTCCGTACTACCCCCGCGTTCCGCAAACTAGCTGAATTTTCCTCCATCTATTTAAAGCATATTTGTCCAATTCGTAAGTTTACCGTCACCCCACCCTCGCATCTGCCAAACACACATCCCAAAACTTCAAACCATCTTACGAAAATATGAAACCATTCCATCCAGCAGACGCTTTACACTGATTCTGTATAATGTGAATCCTTACAGGGCTAGGAGAGATGTGCATGAATTTCCAGGAGATGCTTCGGCCTGTGCCGGTTGAGGCGAAGTTCGAGCTAGCAGGATGGCATGTTTGGTGTGGGTCGATGACACGAGATGCGGAGGGGAGGTATTACTTGTTCTACTCGCGATGGCCGGAGAGCGCTGGTTTTGAGGCTTGGGTCACGCATTCCGAAATTGCCTATGCTGTTGCGGACAATCCTTTGGGTCCGTTCCACCACGTGGATACAATTTGGACCAACAGAGACCGCGCAGCGGGCTGGGACAGGGATGTGGCACACAATCCAGCCATTATGCGTCATGGTAATCGTTATTACCTGTATTACATGGGGACGCATGGACCTGATTTTGATCTCGACCAGCCTGCCGATGAGGCAACATGGTGGGCATACCGCAACCATCAGCGTATCGGCGTTGCGGTGGCTGAACATCCCGCAGGTCCATGGACCCGAGGGGCATCGCCCGTGCTTGATGTCTCCCCAGGAGAGTGGGATGGGCTCCTGACGAGCAACCCAACGGTGTGCGAGACTCCTGACGGCCGAATCCTGATGATGTACAAAGGTGTAGGCGAAGGACCTCCGCCAAAGGGCGGGGCAGTTAATGCCGGTATAGCCTTCGCCGATCATCCGCTCGGTCCGTTTCGCAAGCAGCCGGACCCTACGGTATCAAATCCGACCAACGATTGGGCCGTAGAGGATCCTTACGTTTGGTGTCAGGGCAACAGCTATTATGCCTTGATGAAAGATTTTCAAGGTTATTTTACACAATCAGAACGCGGCTCTGTAGCTCTATTTGAATCATCAGACGGCATTTCATGGTTACCCTCGCGGCATATGCTGGCTTTCGATTTACGCATTCATTGGGCGCATCAGGAACCACAGTCCGTCTTCCGACTGGAACGCCCACAATTGTTGTTAGACGATAGTGGCAGCCCTGTTGTCCTGCTGTGTGCTGTTCTTGAACGAGTAGGGAGCCGGTCGTACAACATTCGAATTCCATTAGGAAGACATCAATGATGCCATTAAAGCCGTTTCCCAAGTAGGAGGCGGCTTTCGTATTTCCGAAGATTTTAGACCATCTGCCAAAGATATGAAAAGGATGGCCCCTTTCGCGGCGCTACAATAGGGATATAACAACAGAGAGAAAGGAGAGGCAGCCATGCATCGAACGATGAACCTACTGCGAAGATACGGCGTCATGTATGCCCTATTAATTCCGGGCCTGCTGTACTTTGCGGTATTCAAATATGTGCCGATGGTGTACATCGCCGCTGCATTTAAGAACTACAATATCCTTCAAGGACTTTGGGAGAGCCCATGGGTCGGTTGGCAGAACTTTCAGCTATTTTTCGATGGCGTATACTTCAAACAAATTATTGGAAACACCATTCTGATTTCGTTTTACAAACTCGTTTTTTCATTTCCGGCACCCATTATTCTAGCGTTAATGCTCAATGCAGTCACTTCCACGGGGTTCAAGAGAACCATTCAAACCCTAACCTACCTGCCTCATTTTCTATCCTGGGTCATTATTTATGGGTTGCTGGTGGCGTTCCTCGCACCTGGAACAGGGCTGGTTAACCAGTTGTTGACCACTTTCCACTTAGACCGCATATCCTTCCTGACGGAGTCAGGTCTGATCCGAACGCTGATCGTCACAACGGACATATGGCAATCCGTCGGCTGGGGAGCGATCATTTACTTGGCAGCGCTCACGGGTATCGATCCAAGCCTTTACGAAGCAGCGACGATGGATGGCGCGTCCGCGTCCCGTCAGCTATGGCATATTACCCTACCGGGTATTCGTAATGTCATTATCCTTATGCTTGTCTTAAGGCTTAGCGCCATCCTTGATGTTGGTTTTGATCAAATCTTCATTATGCTGAATCCCCTTAATCAAGAGAAGGCCGATGTTATCGAGACGTGGGTATATCGGGTGGGTTTACAAGAGGGACGTATTGGACTTGCTACCGCTGTCGGGTTATTTAAATCAGTCATCGGTTTCGTGCTTGTACTGGGTGCGAATCGGATTGCCAAAAAATTCGACGGACAAATCTGGTAGAAGGAGGAATCATCCATGCGTCACATGACCACCAGCGACAAAATCGCACAAAGCGTTAACTATTTGCTGCTCTCACTGCTTGCTGCTTCTTGCGTACTGCCGTTCTTGTATGTTATCAGCGTCTCACTAACACCCATATCCGAGTTCATTAAGAAAGACGGGTTAGTTATTATCCCAACGCATACCACATTGACGGCTTATCGAGAGATTATGCAAGGCGGACGCTTGCTCGACGCCTATCAAGTAACCCTTTTTCGTGTCATTGTCGGTACGTTGCTGAATCTAGTCTTTACCGTCATTACAGCACTCCCGCTCTCACGCAAAGCGTTGCCTGGTCGAAGTCCTTTCCTGATGTTCATCGTCTTCACTATGTTGTTTAACGGCGGTATTATTCCGAGCTATTTGCTCGTGAAAAATATAGGACTGCTCGATTCCGAATGGTCACTCATCATTCCTGGTTTGATTAATGCGTTTTATCTGATGATTGTGAAAAGCTTTTTTGAACAGTTGCCAGAAGCGATTGACGAGGCTGCTCGTATCGACGGAGCGGGTGAAATCTCCATCCTAGTGCGCATTGTCATCCCGCTGTCCGTACCGATTATCGCGACGATTGGCCTTTTTTACGCCGTGTGGCACTGGAACAGTTACTTCGATGCTCTGCTTTACATTAATACCCCGGAGAATCAGCCTGTACAGCTATTTCTAAGGCAGATCTTGCTTGCCTCCGTCGCCATTAGCGGGGATGCAGCAGAAGCTGCTAACTCGGTTAACCCGATTTCGGTTCAAATGGCGTCCGTCGCCATTACAACTTTGCCGATCCTGGTTGTGTATCCGTTCATCCAGAAGCATTTTACCCGAGGTGTGCTGCTTGGCTCTGTGAAAGGATAATGCGGAGCCGAAATCACGATGATATCTAGAGGCAACTCTCGATATAGCATGTATAATAGACTAAAGGGAGAGGTTCAAGATGAAAAAGAAACACGCAAGTGCATTACTTAGTGCTACTGTGCTCCTAGGGGTGGTTGCTGCTGGCTGCAGCAAGGCTGAGAATACGGCTTCACCAAGCGCAAGCGTTGCTCCTTCTACGGGTGCGGCTCAGTCGGCAAAGCCGGTGGAGACTGACAAGAAGTATAAAGTTAGCTTTTATAATACAGTCGGTTATCGGTTAACAACGCCAATGCCAGCCAAGGAGCAGGATCCCATTCGTCAAATGATTGAGAAAGACAACAATATGGACCTCGATATGATTATGGGCGGTGAGAACTGGAAAGATAAGCTCAACTTGCTAATCTCTTCCAATCAAATTCCTGATATCGTTTCTTTCCCTGACCGTGCTTCTGCCATTAAATATTACGATCAAGGCTTGCTAGCCGATCTCGATGATTTATTAAAGGAGTTCCCAGAACTTCCGAAAGCATTCGATCCTTCGCGCCTTGAGCCGATGAAATACAAAGGACATACGATTGGATTACCAGCTTCTGAAGCCGTTGGCGGCGTCAATGGTTGGTGGATTAACAATACATGGCTTAAGAAGTTAAACCTATCGGTTCCGACGAATCCGCAAGAATTACTCAACGTAATGAAAGCGTTCACGTTCAATGATCCTGATGGCAACGGCAAGAACGATACGTACGGTTTCGTCGCCATGCTGCCGAAGGACGGCTCACTGGGTTATAGCACGAGTGGTGCACAAGGTTTCCAACAAATTTTCTGGATGTATGGCGTGCAGCCTAACTTTGTAGATGTCAAAGACGGTAAAGTTATTGTCTACAACACCGATCCGAAAACGAAGGAAGCGCTGACGTTTATTAAAGAAATGATCGATGCGAAAGTTGTTGATCCGGACTGGGTAACGATCGACGATGGACTCAAACGTGATAATAAAATGTACCAAGGCAAGGTTGGTATTATGATTGAAGACTGGCGCCGCTTGGAGCCTGCGGAAACGAAGAAAATGCAAGATGCCGGAGGCAGTGTGCCGGATTGGAAGCAAATCGCACCTCCAAAGGGGCCATATGGAGATCAAATCCTTGACATGAAGCCATTCCAACAGTCACTCATTGGACTTTCGAAGGAAGCGATGAAGGATCCTGGCAAAGCGAAGCGTGCGATGCAGTTCATTCAGTATCTATACACCAATAAAGATGCGTATCCGTTCCTGGCTTATGGGATCAAAGATAAGTCCTTTACTGTGACGAATGGCACGCCGAAATTAATTGATAGATCCACTTACAACGAGAAGGAAATTGAATGGCGCTATAATTATGCCTTTGTTCGCAAAGCGACGGACGGCGTGTACTTCGACTTCCAAAAGCCTGACATTACAAACGCGAATCAGAAGATTAATACGAGTTACTTGAAAGATAATAACGTCAATCCACGAGTTTTTGATGATCCAGCTGACCCGATGTCACAAGATCGTCTCAAATATGCGAATGAAATGATGCTCAAATTCGTAACGGGCAAAGAGCCTTTAGCCAACTGGGATACGTTCGTGAAGACGCTGCAGGACAAATTCAAGTTGAACGATGCGATTGCGAATTATACGAAGCAGCTGCAAGGTGACGGTGTTATCAAATAAAGTAGTGGGGAAAAGGGGAGACACCTCCTCTTTTTCCACATTTCTATAGAGTAGCTACGACGAGGGGTGCGAACATCATGCGAGATTGGATCAAGAAATGGTTCCACAACATATCGTTCCGACTGTTTCTGGTCTGTTTCGTCTTCGTGCTCAGCTCGGAGGCTATTCTAAGCGGTCTATCTTACCGTTACATTAAAAACGAAATTACCTCGAGTCAGCTCAACCAAGCGACACAGTTGCTGCATAAGGAAGAGGAGTATATCGACCTATACTTTCTTCTTGTGCAAAATACGATCGGCCAACTCTCCACCTCAGCAGCTTCGTGGCGCAATGATCTGACGGCTGCTCAAGCCGCCTTAGAGAATGCCTACCGGGAGAACGCGATCATGCTGACAGACGTGTACGTGATTCGCAAGGATTTGTCCATTCTAGGCGGAAATCCTGTAACTAAGGTCATCAACGACCCTAGAGACGATCGGGATCCTCTTTATAAAATGGCTTATAGTAACGCCTACGGGGCCGTGACGGTTAGTCAGCCGTATCAAAACTTCTTCTCCGGTTGGACGGTAACCTTCACCAAAGCGATTATGATTGCCGGTGAACCGATGGCAGTTGCCGTAGATTTGAATTTAACTGCGATGCAGGAGCGATTGCAGAAGATTGGCGGTGGCAGCAACGATTTGCAGCTAGGCATTATGGATAAAGAGGGACGTGTCATTCTAGAGCCTGCGGGCAGTCGCCTGTTCAGTATCATTGATCATCGTTTGCGCTTTGACGACCGTGATGGCCGCGAGCTCGTGGAGTCCAAGGACGATGTGTTTACTGAGCATATGAACGGAACTGCCGTGACGATTATGAAGAGCATTAATCCGCGTACCAAATGGATTGTATTTGCCTTCTATGACGGAACGACGCTGCAAACTTCGCTCAAGCGGATGGAAACATTTTTTATAGGCCTGCTGCTGCTCGGCTTCTTGCTTAGTGTGCTGACGGCTGGCTTCGTGGCCCGCATGATTCGAACACCTGTGTATTATCTTATCCGCAAAATAAATCAAGTCGGTCACGGAGATCTGAACGTTAACATATCGAGTGCTCGGCGTGATGAGTTCGGCAAGCTAGCACAAACATTCGACGACATGCTAGGTCAGATTCGTACCTTAATCGAGCATGTGAACCGTGGCGAGCGCAAGAAGAAAGAGTTAGAGATTCAAGTGCTGCAGTCTCAAATTAATCCGCATTTTCTATACAACACGCTAGGTTCTATCTCCAATGTAGTGGCATTTGAGCGCTATCATGAGGTAGATAACATTATTGAAGCACTGATTTCAATTCTAGAATATGGGATTACCGAGTTCGCAGATCGTGTTAACTTGGAGCAGGAACTGCGGAATGTGAAGGATTATTTGTATATCCAGAAGATTCGCTATGACTGTGAATTTGAGCTCATAGAGGAGATCGATCCCGTTACTCTAGAGCTGCCAGTACTACGAATGGCGCTTCAGCCGATTGTTGAAAATAGTATTTTCCATGGCTATGCAGGTGGACGTAAGTCAGGGGCTATACGATTGTCTGCAGTCCGTCGTGAGGGCAAACTCATTATTGAGGTTGAGGATCAAGGGATCGGTATGACCCCTGATAAGACAACGGAGCTGTTGGTAGAGGACCCTGTGGGGAGAAATTTGGATCACCGTAAACGTATAGGCCTGTACAACATTCATCAACGCATACGTTTGAATTACGGGGAATCTTATGGGCTTAGCGTATGGAGCGAGCCAGGTCGTGGAACATGTGTAACACTGACATTCCCAGATGATTCAGCACAAGATCAGCTTGAGGAACGCGGAAGGGGGGAGGCGCAATGAGAGAGGTGACTTGCCTCATTGTGGATGACGAGCCGCCAATGGTGCAACGGTTAGAGACATACTTCGGGCGGTGGGCGGAGCGGCGGATGCCATTCCGGTTAGTGGGTCGTGCTTATTCGGGCGTTGAAGCGTTGGAGAAGGCTGCGGAGCTGCGTCCCGATCTCATTATCACGGATATCGTGATGCCTGGCATGGACGGAATTGAGCTTGTTCGTCAGCTGCGGGAACGATTGCCTGGTGTGGAAGTCATCATCCTAAGCGCCTACTCCGACTTCGCTTATGCCAAACAAGCGATCGCTATGGGTGTGTTTGAATATTTGGTGAAGGTGCCACTGCGCGAAGAAGATGTACGCACAGCCTTGTCCAAAGCACGCGATAATGTGATCGCGCGTGAGGAGAAAGAGAGGCGCCTGCAGAGTCTTAGCGGTTCTGTGAAAGAGAATTCCTACCGTCTACGGAAGCATCTGTTGGAAGAATTGCTCCGTGGTGAAGTATCGAGTCTGGTCATGGAACGCCGAAGTGCGGAACTCGTACCAGGCTTTGAGCCGCGGCAGTTTGGGTGCTTTGCTGTGCGATTCGATAATTACGATGTATTCTGCACGGAATATTCACCAGCGGACCGCAACATGCTCAAGTACGGCATGTTAAATATTATTGAGGAAGTACTCCGCGAGAATGGAAGCTGCTTCGCTTGTGAATTGCAGCAGGGCGTCATCGTTGCCCTTGCTACGATTCGGGCAGGCAGCGAACAGTCGTTCGACCGGACCTGCTACGAACTTGGAGAACGTATACGTGACGCGATTAAAACCTATCTGCGGATTTCGATTTCGATAGGCGTGAGCCGTATGTACAACGGTTGGAGTTCCGCCCCAGCGGCTTATGAGGAAGCCAAGGGCGCCCTTGACGATACCTTCTATGCCAGCTTTGGCACTGTCATTACGCCAAACCGCAGGTTGAGCTACAGCGAAAGTGATTGGCGGGAATTCACAGAACGTTTCGAGCAAACGCTCGAGCGCGCTAGTGCGAAGTCGTCGGGCAGCGAAGCGCTTGCGCCTCTGCTGAACGTGCTGCACAGCCACCGGGTTACCCCTGGCAAGCTGCTGGGTTATATCGAGGGCTGGTACGCACGACTCCGCCAGCGGTTGCTACCAGCTGATCATGCTGCTTCAGCCGATGTGGTTGTATTTGCAGATTGTACGCATCTGCATCAATTAGTAGAGCGGCTGCGCATAGAGTGGGAGAAACTTCATGCACGTGCAGAGGGCAGCGGCTTGCGCCTCGAGATGGTGAAGGCGATGCGTTTTGTTGAAGATCACCTCAAGGAATCCATTTCCCTCGGCGTTGTAGCCGAGCATATTCACTTGAATCCGACCTATGTGAGCGAGCTTTTCAAGAAAGAATTAGGGATCAACTTCACCGATTACGTCTCCAAGCGCAGGATTGAGCGGGCTATCGAGCTGCTCCGTAAGCGTGATTATTCGAATTTAGAACTGGCTGAGGCTGTTGGTGTTCACAACGAGAAGTATTTCTGTACCTTGTTCAAAAAAATAACCGGGACCTCTCCACAGAAGTTTGTCGCAGCAAACTGGAGGGGTTGACGAGGAGAGAGTTGCTTTGTTACCAAAGGAAGCTCGAGATCACGTAGATGAATCGATTCTTCAGAATCCCCCTGCTGCGTATCGAAGCACGCCATTCTGGTCTTGGAACGATAAGTTGGAACCCGAGGAGCTTCGCAGACAAATTGGCGAAATGAAACGGGCGGGATTAGGCGGCTTCTTCATGCATACGAGACAAGGACTGCTTACACCCTATATGGGTGAGGCGTTTCTAGACGCGGTTGAAATAGCAGCGGAAGAAGCGAAGGTTCATGGGCTTGAAGCCTGGTGCTACGACGAGAACGGTTGGCCGAGTGGAACGGCGAATGGCGTTGTTCCGGCACTGGGGGCTTCGTATCAACAGAAGTCGCTAGAAGGTATCCGAGTTGAAAGCATAGATGCCAATCAGCAGGTTGAAGTGCTTAGGCAGGACCCAGATTTTATGTACCTGCTCGTACGTCGAGAGGAAGATGAGCATTGGCGGGTGCAAGAGGCGACAGCGCCGCTTCCGGGTGAGACTTCTGAGGATGAGGAGGATTGGGATGTAGGCTTGGCTGTCATGTGCCGCGTGAATCCTTACTATATCGATATTCTTTCTGAAAAAGCGATGGAAGCCTTCCTGCAAGCATGCCACGATGTTTATTATCAGCGCTTGGGAGAGCGTTTCGGCGAGGGAGGTATGCCGGGCATATTCACCGATGAGTTTAAGTTCTCGGGCGTACCATGGTCGGCTGATATCGAACAGGCATACGCGGAGCGTTACGGAGAAGCGATTGGGAATGCGATCGGTTGGCTGCTGACAGAAGCAGATGAGTCTATGAAGGATGCGGCATACCGAGCGCGTTATCAGTTCTGGCAGCTAGTAAGTGAACGATTCCAAACGTCCGTTCGTCTTGTGGCAGACTGGTGCGAGTCCCACGGCTGGCAGCTGACAGGCCACTTCATGGGCGAAGATACTCTTATGGAGCAAATGCAATACACGGCAGGAGTGATGCCGCTATATGAGCGAATGCACATGCCGGGCATTGATATGCTAGGGCGGACGCCGCGCAGTACATTGTTGCCTAAGCAGGCTGCATCGGTAGCGCGGCAGCTGGGTAAGCCATTCGTGATCACAGAAACCTTCGGTTGCTGTGGTTGGAATTTGAGCTTCCGCGAGATGAAACGGATTGCAGAGTGGCAGTTTGTCCTTGGGGTTAATCGCTTATGCCCCCATCTGCAATCGTACTCGATTCGCGGGGTTAGGAAGCGGGATTATCCGCCTTCTCTATACATTCAGCAACCTTGGTGGGACGTGTATAGCCAGTTTAATGATTACTTCGCTAGACTGACGTATTTGTTGACCCTTGGGAAGGCAGTGCCAGGAGTTCTTGTGCTGCATCCGATACGATCGGCTTGGCTGCTGCAAAGCGCTAAAGACGTTCGTGATGTGGTGCACATGCAGGAACGTATGGACGAGCTAGCCGATGAATTATTAGCGCTACAGCGGGATTTCGATTACGGGGACGAGGCGTTGATGGAGCAGTACGGTCGTGTGCAGGGAGACGTACTGCAGATCGGAGAGCAAGAGTACGACACGGTGATCGTAAGCGATGTGCTGACACTGGAGGCATCAACCTTAGCGTTGCTGCAATCATTCGTAGAAGCCGGAGGAAAGGTCATCTTGGTGGGCGAAGCGCCTCATTACTTGAATGGACAGCGGTATGAACAACTGACATCATGGTTCTTGAGCGATCGTGTAGTTCGTGTCCCGGAATTAAAGAGTGTACGCGAGTATGTGCAAGTGCGCCAGGATTGGACACCTGTGGAAGGCACATCCCAGGAAGCCTTACGAAAACTCTACGTGCAGGAACGGCGATTGCCAGGTGTGACGCTACTATATGCCGTGCATACAGGTGACACCGACATGGTTGAGTTGCAAATTCCGGAGTCTGACTCACGAATATGGATGGAGATGGATTTGGAAAAAGGGGAGGGAGCCAAAGCGGATGCACGTATGCTGTCAGTGAGCATGAAGCTGGCGCCAGGTGATTCAAAGCTTTTCGCCATTTGGGACGGCGAGTCTGCGGAGACGAAATTGGATCAGACGCCAACTCCCTTAGGGCATTCGCACCCGGCAGCAGTACTTTTGCCAAATGAGAAAGTATTCTCAACAGTTGAAGCGAGCATAGATGAGGCATGGAACTACCAGTTGTCAGGGCCTAATGCACTCACACTGGACTATGCCGCCTATCGCATAGATGGTGGGGAGTGGTCATCTCCTACCTACGTGTTGAACATTCAAGAGCATTGTATCGCCATGAAGCGACCCCTGCATGTGGAGTTGGCGTTCACTTTCGAGACGGATGCTGAGCTCATGCGACAGACGGATCGCTCATTGTGGAAGCTCGCTGTCGAGCGTCCTGAGCATTGGGAAATCACGATCAATGAACAGCTTGTCCGTGCGGAGGATGCTAACGGCTGGTTTGGCGGTGACCGCAGCTTCCCAATGCTGAGCATCGGTGAATTTGTGCGCGCGGGTCATAATCGCGTCCACATGTCAGGAAGTTTTTATTGTAACGAGGATGTCTATCGGTTCTTCGGTGTGGCGGGCGCTAATTTGGCCCCGATTCGCAATAAGCTCCTATTCGATGTTGAAGTCGAGAGCATTTACGTATTAGGACCATTCGCAGTGAAACCACATGGCGGTTGGGAGCAGGCGGAGCGCGAGGCGTTGTGGACGGAGGGGCCATTCACTTTGACCACATTGCCGAAGCAGCTCCTGTTGAGGGATGTTACGAAGCAGGGATTGGTGTTCTACGCAGGACGAGTGATTGCAGACCAATCGCTTACCTTATCTGAGTCTGTGTGGGAACGTATCCGGGATAACGGCAGCAGGCTCGTCTTACAGTGGGATGCGCTGCGCTGTCCGGCTATGAATATTACGGTGAATGACGGAACCACCCGTACGATTTTCTGGGGAGCCCAGCAGCTGGATATAACAGATGAGATAATGAGCGAGCAGGTTCAGCTCCGAATCGAGCTGTTGAGCAGCGGACGTAATACATTTGGACCCCATCATCATCTAAAAGGGGAAGTCACCTTTGTCGGACCTACAAGTTTCACCGATAAAATCGGTTGGGTCGATGCAGGCGCCGACAAAATATGGACGGATCGCTACTGCTTGGTCAGCTGCGGGCTGACCGGCGTTCAATTGTTGCTGGTTAATGCCAGCTAAACCTCACATGTAAACCCTTGTCTGAACCCATTTTCCGGTTGGAGAGTGTGGTTCACGAGGGTTTTTCGTCATGTTTTTATAACCGCAGGAAAACCACGTTGCTTCATTTAGTAGTCATCAAGAGAAATGGCGGTTCTACAGCAGATAAGTTGGATAACATATGATATAATGGACGAGGTTTGCCTGACCTAGAAGCGTAATTAGGAGGAACATATGGGTAAAGTACATATTTGCGATCATCCGCTTATCCAGCATAAGCTTACTTATATTCGGGATGAGAACACGACAACGAAGGATTTCAGAGCCCTTGTCGATGAAGTTGCTACATTAATGGTGTATGAAATTACAAGAGATCTGCCTCTGCAGCAAGTACAGGTGAAAACGCCGGTAACAACAGCTGATTGCCAAGTTATCTCGGGCAGAATGTTAGGTCTGATCCCTATTTTACGAGCAGGTTTAGGTATGGTTGATGGTGTGTTAAAGCTGATGCCAGCTGCCAAAGTAGGACATGTTGGTCTCTACCGTGATCCGGATACGCTTCAACCTGTTGAATACTATGTGAAGTTGCCAACCGATGTGTTGGAGCGGGATCTGCTCGTAATTGATCCTATGCTTGCAACTGGCGGTTCTGCGAATGCAGCGATTGATGTGCTGAAACGCAGGGGGTGTTCGCGTATTAAGCTCATGTGTCTCATTGCAGCACCTGAGGGCGTAGCTTCTGTGCAAAAAGAACATCCAGACGTCGATATTTACGTCGCTGCGGTTGATGATCATTTGAATGATCATGGCTATATTGTGCCAGGACTCGGGGATGCTGGGGATCGTTTGTACGGCACAGATTAATTTTTTGAACAAAAATAAGGCTTGCGAAGTCAGTTTTCCTGTAAGAATACTTGAAGGAACTTAAGGGGAGAAGAAACCGATGAAACGTTTAAAAGTGATTACGATCTTCGGAACAAGACCTGAAGCTATCAAAATGGCTCCGCTCATTCTCGAGTTGGAGAAGCATCCTGAGCAGATTGAGTCTCTGGTATGCGTAACCGCACAGCATCGTCAGATGTTGGACCAAGTGCTTGATATTTTCAAAATCACACCGAACTTTGATCTCAACGTTATGAAGGATCGCCAAACACTGAATGAGATTACGATGCGCGTGCTGCAAGGTTTGGAGCCTGTGTTCCAAGAAGCGAAGCCAGATCTGATTCTCGTGCACGGGGATACACTAACAACGTTCCTAGCCAGCTATGCAGCCTTCATGCAGCAGATCCAAGTAGGACACGTGGAAGCGGGTCTTCGGACGTGGAACAAATTGTCGCCATATCCAGAGGAAATGAACCGTCAGTTAACAGGCGTTCTCGCTGATCTCCACTTTGCCCCTACAGGGCAATCCGCTGATAACCTGCGCAAAGAAAATAAATCCGAATCCCAGATTTATGTGACAGGGAATACAGCGATCGACGTATTTAAGTATACGGTGCAGGAAAAATTCAATCACCCCGTGCTGGAATGGGCCGCAGGCCGCAAGTTGATCTTGATGACGGCGCATCGCCGGGAAGCTCAAGGTGAGCCGCATCGCCAAATCTTCCGTGCTGTGAAACGGATTGCTGATGAGTTTGAGGACATTGCGATCGTGTACCCGGTTCATCCGAATCCGGTAGTTCTCGAGCCTGCCCATGAAATTCTAGGCAATCATCCACGAATCAAACTGATCGACCCGCTTGACGTTCTAGAGCTTCACAATTTTTATCCTTACACGTATATGATTCTGACCGATTCTGGTGGCCTTCAAGAAGAGGCGCCGACCTTCGGAGTTCCAGCACTCGTTCTTCGTGATACGACAGAGCGCCCAGAAGGTATCCAAGCGGGTACATTAGAGCTGGTTGGGACGGATGAAGAAGTCGTCTATACGCGTGCTAAGGCGCTGCTTACAGACCCTGAGCAGTACAACAAAATGAGCCAAGCTGCGAATCCTTACGGAGACGGAAAAGCGTCAGAACGTATCGTTCAAGCAATTCTTCATCACTTCGGTAGGACGACTGAACGCCCGGAATCTTTCTAACCGTGACAAAATCATGACAAACGCTACAGCGTACAGTTGAACTGTTCGGTTTAAAAAAGCGCAAACCCTAGAGCCGCAAGGCTCTAAGGAGTTTTGTGAGATGTGACAAATGAAGTTCCGTCAATTGACAAAGTTAGCATGGCTTCGATACAATGAATGAGGATTCGTAGCAGATGAGCTGCGAGACGCGTTTTCCCATGTGGAAAACACCCAGGAGGGTGCAATGAAACGGCCAAATTCCAATGATAATCCTTGGCGGGCAGTAGCGTTAACTAGTGCAATTGGCATAGACCTTGTCGTGTGTTTGGCAGCCGGATATTTCTTCGGTGATTGGTTAAGTGGCGCACTAGGCGGACAGATCTGGTTGCTAGTCGGATTTTTACTGGGGCTTGTAACCGGCATCATGAGCATTTACTTCATGATTAAGCGGTACGGAGGGCTATGATGGACGACTTTTCAGCCACTCTGAAAACGGTTCAAAATGTATTTTTATTCTTTTTATCCTTTTGTTTGGCTGCATGGGCGCTTCTTGTCGATTACAGGATTTACATTGCGGGGATAATGCTTGGAGCTTGTGCGAGTATGATCAATGCAAGGTTCTTAGCCTGGAAGATTAACAAGCTGGCAGCAGCTGCGATAGAGAAGTCGGGGCGCAAAGTAACCCTTGGCTTTCTGACAAGGGCAGCAGTCGCTGGGTTTGTAGGTTTGATTGCCGTCAGGTATCCCGAACATGTTGCATTAACCACGACAATTGTTGGATACTTTTTTGCGCAATTGGCAACACTCGTACTGGGTATTCTTTCTATTAAGAAGTCGAAGAAGTAATTCCACGATGTAACTTCAACGAATGAAAGGGGTGAAAATGGAAAATATGGAACATCATGTACCAGAATTTGAGTGGTTAGGTTTTCACTTTGATGCATCAGCACTGATGATGATCAGCATAACCACGGTTATCGTATTGATTCTTGCATTTGCAGGTACTCGTAAGCTTTCTGTATCGAATCCTTCGAAAATGCAAAACTTCATGGAATGGACGATTGAATTCGTAGAAGGTATCATCGGAAGCACGATTGGTTCCAAACATGGCAAAGGGTTTATCGCACTTGGTCTAACGCTCATTATGTACATCTTTATCGGTAACATGCTCGGTCTTCCTTTCTCAATTGTAACGGAAGATCACGTATCTTGGTGGAAATCACCAACAGCTGATATCGCTGTAACAGGAGCTTTGACGGTTATTGTTATCTTTATCAGTCACTACTTAGGGATAACACGTAATACGAAGCATTACTTCGCGCATTACTTTGAGTACAAAGGGGCAATGTTGATCCTTCATTTAATTGAAGTTGTATCAAAGCCGCTTACACTCGCTTTCCGTCTTTACGGTAACATTTATGCAGGTGAAATCATGATATCTGTCATTATTGGAGCAGGTTGGTTTGGCGTTGCGCCTCTCTTCGTATGGCAGGGCTTTAGTGTGTTCGTAGGTGCGATTCAAGCCTTCGTATTCACGATGTTAACCATGGTTTATATCTCGCAAACATTGATTCACGAAGAAGAGCACTAAGTATTAGACTTACCTCGGGTTAGTCTCGAGTCACTTATAAAACAAACAAAACCTAAGAGTTTAGAGGAGGATTTTATCAATGGGAGCAATAGCATTAGTAGCAGCAGGTATCGTATTCGGTTTGGGAGCACTAGGTGCAGGTATTGGTAACGGTTTGATCGTAGGTCGCGCTTTGGAAGGTATTTCCCGTCAACCAGAACTTCGTGGTACGCTTCAAACAACAATGTTTATCGGGGTAGGTCTAGTTGAGGCTATGCCAGTCGTTGCATTGGTACTTGCGTTCATCTTTATGGGAAAAGCTTAAGAAACCGTTTGGCGTTGATGGCCATAGTCGCCACCACGCCTTCGTTTTGCCCACGTTATCAGAAGGGAGTGACGTTACTTGCATATTGAATGGTCCACATTTTTCATACAATTAGTTGCGTTTTTGATTCTGTATCTACTTCTCTCCAAATTTGCGTTCGGTCCTCTGTTTGGCATGATGGAAAAACGCAGACAATTGGTTAAAGAACAGATTCAAACAGCTGAAGCAAGCCGTAAACAAGCTGATCAACTGTTAGAGGAACAAAAGCAAGCGCTGCAACAAACGCGTAAGGAAGCTTACGATATTATCGAGCAAGCGAAGCATACTGGTTCCAAGCAAGCGGATGATATTATTCATGCTGCCAGTGCAGAAGCAAACCGTCTGAAAGACGAAGCTTTGAAAGATATCGAAAATGAGAAGAACAAAGCGGTTGCCGCTCTTCGCAGCCAAGTTGGCGCGATGTCCGTTCTGATCGCATCCAAAATTATTGAAAAGCAAATCGACGAAAAGTCACAAGAAGAACTTGTTGAGCATTACCTCAAAGAGGTAGGAGGCAACGTATGAGTGACATCGTCGTAGCGAAGCGTTATGCCAAAGCTTTATTCGAAGTAGCGAAGGAAAAGAATATCATTTCCCAAGTTGAGGATGAGCTTAAATCTGTAGCTAGTGCGATTAGGGATAATGCAGACTTGCAGAAGTTCCTGAACCATCCGAACATCGGGAATACCGCTAAAACGGACCTGCTGAAGCAGATTTTCGAAGGCAAAGTTTCCGAACCGGTGTGGAACACGCTGCTTGTCTTGATCGATAAAGGTAGACAGTCGATTCTTTCCGCTTTGGCTCTTGATTATGCCAAGGTTGCGAATGAGGCGCTTGGACAAGCGAGTGCGACCGTTTACTCCGCATATGTACTTTCGGATGCACAACAAGCTGAAATTGCTGCACATTTCAGTAAAGTAACAGGTAAAACGATCCGTGTTTCGTCTGTAGTTGAGCCTAAGCTGCTCGGCGGCATTCAAGTGCGTATCGGTGATCGTCTATATGATGGAAGCTTGGCAGGCAAACTTGATCGTTTGGCCAAAGCGTTAGTTTAATATAACCACTGTAAGAATAGGGGTGAAGTTCGTTGAGTATCAAACCTGAAGAAATCAGCTCATTGATTAAACAACAGATCGAAAACTATAATTCCGATATCCAAGTAGTTGATGTAGGTACAGTCATTCAAGTAGGTGACGGTATTGCTCGTGCTCACGGCTTGGAAAACGTTATGGCAGGCGAGCTGCTTGAATTCCCAAGCGGCGTACTAGGCTATGCTTTTAACCTTGAGGAAAGCAACGTAGGTATCGTTATTCTCGGACCTTACAAAGACATCCGTGAAGGCGACCAAGTTAAACGTACTGGACGTATTATGGAGGTTCCTGTTGGTGAAGAACTTCTTGGCCGTGTTGTTAACGCACTTGGTCAACCTGTCGATGGCAGAGGTCCAATCAACACAACAGCATTCCGCCCTGTAGAGAACATGGCTCCAGGCGTAATGGCTCGTAAATCCGTACATGAACCAATGCAAACAGGTATTAAAGCGATTGACGCGATGGTACCAGTTGGTCGTGGTCAACGTGAGTTGATCATTGGTGACCGTCAAACAGGTAAAACGGCGATTGCGATCGACGCAATCATTAACCAAAAAGGCAATGGCGTGAAATGTATCTACGTTGCTATCGGTCAAAAACAATCCACAGTTGTAGGTGTTGTTGAAACCCTTCGTGCTGCTGGTGCGCTTGACTACACAATCGTAGTAACAGCTTCCGCTTCCGAGCCTTCACCGATGCTATGGTTAGCTCCATACTCCGGTTGTGCTATGGCTGAGTACTTCATGTACAAAGGCGAGCACGTTCTTATCGTATACGATGACTTGTCCAAACAAGCTGCCGCATACCGTGAGTTGTCTCTCTTGCTTCGTCGTCCACCAGGTCGTGAAGCTTATCCAGGGGACGTATTCTACTTGCACTCCCGTTTGCTAGAGCGTGCTGCGAAATTGAACGATGAGCTAGGTGGCGGTTCCATTACGGCGCTTCCATTCATCGAGACACAAGCAGGCGATATCTCTGCATACATTCCAACGAACGTAATTTCCATCACGGATGGTCAAATCTTCTTGGAATCCGATTTGTTCTACTCCGGTCAGCGTCCAGCGGTTAACGTTGGTAACTCTGTATCCCGTGTAGGGGGCTCCGCTCAAACAAAAGCGATGAAAAAAGTTGCCGGTACACTTCGTGTTGACTTGGCACAATATCGTGAGCTTGCTGCGTTTGCCGCATTCGGATCCGATTTGGATAGAGCGACTAAAGCTCGTTTGGATCGTGGGGTTCGTACACTAGAAATCTTGAAACAAGGCGTTCACCAACCGATGTCTTTGGAGAAGCAAGTTGCTTCCCTTTACACAGTTGTAAAAGGCCATGTGGATGATATTCCAGTTCAAGACGTAACTCGTTTCGAAGCTCAATTCTTGGCTTTCTTGGAATCCAACCGTCCTGAAGTTCTGCATAGCATTCGTGACACGAAAGATATTACTGCGGATAACGATAAAGCATTGGTTGATGCAATCAATACATTTAAAAAGAGCTTTGCAGTTTCTGAATAAATCATGAAGGCAGAGCTTCATGCAAGTGAAGCTCTTGCTACCATGTGAATCCTGGGCAGGCGGACGCCTGAATCAGGTCTTCGAATGAAGGCTTTTCTAAGCCTCAAAAGAGAGGTGAGCAGGTATGGCAAAAGGAATGCGCGAGATTAAGCGCCAAATTAAATCCACACAAAGCACGAAGCAAATCACTAGAGCAATGGAAATGGTTGCAGCAGCGAACTTACGTAGAGCACAGCAATCAGCGGAAGCGGCACGTCCGTACTCCGAGAAGTTGAAGGAAGTGGTTGCAAGCATTGCAGCGGGCACGAAAGGCGTTAAGCACCCGATGCTGCAATCACGTGAAGTGAAGAAAACGGCCTATTTGGTCATTACTTCCGACCGTGGTCTAGCTGGTGGTTACAATGCAAACGTGTTGCGTAAAGCAATGACTGAGATCCGTGAAAATCATAAATCTACAGCTGAATACTCCGTCTTCGTAATTGGACGTAAGGGAAGCAATTTCTTCTCGAAACGCAATATTCCGATTGTTGAGGAAGTAACCGGTGTTCCGGATACGCCGAAGTTCTCGGATATTAAGCCTGTTGCAACAGCAGCGGTTGCTAATTTCGTTAACGGTACGTATGACCAACTGTTCTTGATTTACAACAAGTTCCAAAACGCGATTACCCAAATTCCAACCATGATTCGTCTGCTTCCTATGGAGGAAGTTAAGGTTGCGGCAACTGCTAGCTATGAGTATGAGCCGTCAGCGGAAGGCGTTCTGGAAGTACTGCTCCCTAAATATGCTGAGACGCTTATTTACAGTGCTGTTCTGGAAGGTAAAGCAAGTGAGTTTGGCGCGAGAATGACAGCGATGAACTCTGCAACGAAGAATGCAACGAAGATGATCAGCAGCTACACATTGGCTTACAACCGTGCGCGCCAAGCTTCGATTACGCAAGAAATTTCCGAAATCGTCGCTGGAGCTAACGCGAACGCTTAATGAATAAACGGTCTCGATGGAGACACAAGCTTTACTTAGGAGGGAAACCATGAGCAAAGGGCGCGTTGTGAATATTACAGGGCCTGTCGTCGACATTGAGTTCGAACGCGGACAACTCCCTGAAATTCTGAATGCAATCAAAATTGAAAAAACCGAAGGTGGACAACAGTCCACAATGACGGTTGAAGCGGCTGTTCACCTTGGTGACAACCTCGTTCGTTGCGTAGCAATGTCCTCGACTGATGGACTTGTTCGTGGCGCAGTAGCAACAGATACTGGCGCAGCAATTACTGTACCTGTTGGTGCAGCAACACTGGGTCGTGTATTTAACGTATTGGGTGATCCAATCGACGGCGACGACAACGTTGACCGTACGCTATCTAGCCCAATTCACAAAGAAGCTCCTGCTTTCGACAACTTGTCGACAAAATCAGAGATTCTTGAGACAGGTATTAAAGTTATTGACTTGATGGCTCCTTATGCAAAAGGTGGTAAAATTGGTCTCTTCGGTGGTGCCGGTGTAGGTAAAACGGTAACGATGCAAGAGCTCATTCACAACATTGCACAAGAGCACGGCGGTATCTCCGTATTTGCGGGCGTTGGTGAGCGTACTCGTGAAGGTAATGACCTTTACCACGAGATGAAAGACTCCGGCGTTATTGCAAAAACAGCGATGGTATTCGGTCAAATGAACGAGCCTCCAGGCGCACGTCTTCGTGTAGCTTTGTCCGGTTTGACAATGGCTGAGTATTTCCGTGACGAAGAAGGAAGAGACGTTCTTCTCTTCATCGACAACATCTTCCGTTTCACACAAGCAGGTTCAGAGGTTTCCGCTTTGCTAGGCCGTATGCCTTCCGCGGTAGGTTACCAACCAACACTAGCTACAGAAATGGGTCAATTGCAAGAGCGTATTACCTCCACGAAAAAAGGTTCCGTTACTTCCATTCAAGCGATTTATGTTCCTGCCGATGACTATACGGATCCGGCTCCTGCAACGGCTTTCGCTCACTTGGACGCAACAACGAACTTGGAGCGTAGCATCGCGGCTGCAGGTATCTTCCCTGCGGTAGATCCACTTGCTTCATCTTCTCGTGTCTTGACGCCAGAAATCGTAGGCGAAGAGCACTACAAAGTAGCACAAGGTGTTAAACAAATTCTTCAACGTTACAAAGAGCTTCTGGATATCATCGCGATCTTGGGTATGGATGAGTTGTCTGATGAGGACAAATTGGTCGTTACTCGTGCGCGTCGTCTTCGTTTGTTCTTGTCTCAGCCGCTTCACGTTGCTGAGCCGTTCAACGGATTCCCAGGCTTGTACGTACCATTGAAAGATACTGTGCGCAGCTTCAAAGAAGTTCTTGAAGGTAAGCACGACAATCTTCCTGAAGTTGCTTTCCACAACGTGGGAACAATTGAAGATGCGATTGCTAAAGCTAAAACGCTGTAAATTGCATTTGCATATTCGCTAAGTTAGCTTAGGAAGGAGAATCCAAGTGAGTACATTCCTATTGGAAATTGTAACACCGGAACGCAAAGTGTACGCTGAACAAGTAAATATGGTTAGCGTAAAGGGTGTCCAAGGTGAGCTTGGAATTCTGCCGAATCACATTCCACTTGTCACGCCTTTGAAAATTGCTCCGATTACTGTGAAGAAACAAGGTTCTAAGGACGAAGTTCTTGCAGTGAACGGCGGTTTCATGGAAGTGCGCAAGGATAAGGTGGTTATTTTGGCGGAAAGCGCCGAGCTACCTGAACAAATTGATATCGATCGTGCGAGAGCAGCGAAAGAGCGTGCGGAGAAACGTCTTGCAGAAACGAAGCAAGATAATGTAGATTTCAAACGTGCTGAAGCTTCTTTACAAAGAGCATTGAATCGTATCGGTGTGTCCGGGAAATAAATAGATGAGTCAAAAGCGGGGGAACTTCGGTTCTCTCGCTTTTTTGCGTTTGAAGCGCAAAAAAAGCTGTTCCTCTCGGAGGAGAGGACAGCTCTTTGATGAATTCTTTTTAAGCGTGATGCCAGACTGTGGATTCTCCTGTTTTCGGGCAAGGCGGAAAGGTTTGACCTGCAACAAGTTCAACGCTTTGCCCGTCGGCATCGCGATAGCGACCAGTCTCAGTAACTTTGTCATTGGTTCTATGTTGGTGATTAGCGTTTGATGCATTTGCCATAAAAATCATTCCTTTCGTATCGTAAAGTAGGGAATTTGGACAAAACTGGAATGCCCAGTGAATAGTATTACCCACAATTGTGTAATGCTACTCATAGGTGAAAAGAATTAGTGTCGACGCCCAAACCCCTTTTTGTTATACTAATATAGGTGATTATTACCAAAATGCCGGGTATCGTAAGAAATGCAAATAAGAAATGGAGGCGGTTACATTCACATGATGTATACAAATAACTATGTAATCGTAGCGGTTTTTCTAGGGTTAGGTATTTTCCTTCCCATAGCAGCGCTGACGATTGGCAAATGGTTAAGACCGAGTAAACCCATCGATGAGAAGTATACGACGTATGAGAGTGGTAATGAGCCTGTAGGTGAGGGACAAATCCGTTTTAACATTCGATATTATTTGTACGCTTTGATGTTTGTTATCTTTGATGTGGAAACCGTGTTCCTCTATCCGTGGGCAGTTGCCTTTAATCAACTTGGGTTATTTGCTTTAATTGAAATGTGTATTTTTGTAGCCTTGCTTGCCATAGGATTAATATACGCTTGGAAGAAGAAGGTGCTACGATGGACTTCAGTCTAGAGTCAATCTCTCCCGAGGAACGGGAAGAAATAAACCGTAATGTATTTATGACAACACTGGAGCAGGTGAAAGCTTGGGCTCGCAGTAATTCGCTTTGGCCATTAACTTTTGGCTTGGCTTGTTGTGCCATCGAAATGATGGGAACAGGTGGTTCTCACTATGATTTAGACCGATTCGGAGTCATCTTCCGTACGTCACCAAGACAATCAGATGTCATGATTGTAGCAGGGACAGTTACGAAGAAAATGGCTCCTTTGTTGCGCCGACTTTATGAACAAATGCCTGAACCGAAATGGGTTATTGCCATGGGCTCTTGTGCAACAGCAGGTGGACCTTATGTCAAATCGTATTCGGTCGTGAAGGGTGTTGACCAGATTGTTCCAGTGGACGTGTATATTCCTGGTTGTCCGCCGAATCCAGCTGCACTGATCTATGGGATTAACAAGCTTCAAGAGAAGATTCGCTATGAAGCGAAGACTGGGAAGCAGGTGATCAATCGATGAGTGAGGAGAACAAGCCGGATGAAACCACGGTTCCGACTCCTCCTGTTGGTGAGGATGGGAAAGAGGAAGGCAAAGCAGTAGGCAATGAGCCTGCTAAAGCGGAGAGCTCATTGGCAGCTGGCGCGAGCACGCCAGCCACGGACGCGGCGGCAGAGCGCGCCGCCGCAAGAGCCGCGCGCCTCGCAGCGCGCGCGGCCGCAGAGTCCGGCGAGGCTGCGCCCGCCGGAGCAGCAACGCCAGCGTCCGCAGACGCTGGCTCTGACGAAGAGAAGGCGGCCAAAGCCCAGGCCGCCGCAGAAGCCCGCGCTGCGCGAGCCGCTGCACGCGGAGCGAAGCCCGAATCGGCGGAACCAGCCGCGCCGAAGGAGCCTTCCCCGAACCAGCCGCTGCTGGACCGGCTGGTCGCGATCTTGAAGGCCGAGGCAGGCGAAGACGCCGTCGTCGATGCATTCATCAACGAAAGGGACGCGCATCGTCCTTACGTGGTCATCCATAGCTCGCGCTGGCCGCAGGCCGCGCTGACGCTTCGCGATCACGAAGAGTTGCGCTGTGATTACTTGCGCAATCTCTCGGGTGTAGACCAAGAAACGCACCTCGAGGTGGCGTATCATCTGCTTTCGCTCACACACAAGCATGAGTATTGTGTGAAGGTGAAGACAGACCGTGAGCAAGCCAGCATACCTTCGGTAGCTGATGTCTGGCCGACGGCCAACTGGAACGAGCGCGAAGCCTTTGACCTGTTCGGCATCGATTTCCCTGGCCACCCGAACTTAGTACGGATCATGATGCCTGATGATTGGGTGGGTCATCCACTGCGCAAAGACTACGAACCGCTTGACCCGGAGGTGTAGCACGTGTTACGGACAGAAGAGCTCCTGTTAAACGTTGGTCCTCAGCATCCAAGTACACATGGCGTTTTCCGCGTGATTGTAAAGTTGGATGGTGAAGTCATTCGAGAAGCCATACCCGTTATGGGCTACTTACATAGAGGAACAGAGAAATTGGCTGAGAACCTCAGCTATACCCAAATCATCCCGTACACAGACCGCATGGATTATGTATCGGCGATGACGACCAACTACGCGTTAGTTAACGCCGTAGAGAGAATGATGCAATTAGAAGTCCCAGAACGCGCAGAATTCCTCCGATTAATCGTGATGGAGCTGCAGCGAATCGCCTCTCACATGGTGTGGTGGGGGACATACCTGCTGGATATTGGGGCTATGAGCCCATTCTTGTATGCATTCCGTGACCGCGAAATTATTATCGATCTATTCAATGAATTATGCGGCGCGCGTTTAACGTACAACTACATGCGTGTAGGCGGCGTGAAATGGGACGCACCTGATGGTTGGATCGAAAAGGTCCGGAAATTCGTGCCCTATATGTACGGCAAATTAGAAGAATATCACACACTTGTCACTGGAAATGAGATCTTCCTTTCACGTATCAAGGGCGTGGGCAAATATGACGCAGAGACAGCCATTGCGTATGGCCTTAGCGGAGCGAACCTGCGTTGTACGGGTGTAGATTGGGATATTCGCAAAACGCAGCCCTACAGCCTGTACAGCCGCTTTAAATTCGATGTGCCTGTGCGCAGTGGCGGGGATTGCTATGACCGATATTTGATTCGTATGGAAGAAATAAAACAGTCTCTTCGCATCCTGGAACAAGCCCTAGAAGTGTTCCCTGAGGGTGGGGAAACGATGGGCAAAGTGCCGAGAGTCATCCGCCCGCCAGAAGGCGAAATCTATGCAGCAATTGAATCCCCGCGTGGGGAAATTGGCTGCCATATTATTTCCCGAGGTAAGCAAGAGCCGTACCGCCTGAAATTCCGTAGACCATCCTTCGTGAATCTGCAAATATTGCCCAAGCTGCTGGTCGGCGAGTCGATGACCAATCTAATTACGATTCTGGGCGGCATCGATATTGTCGTTGGGGAGGTGGATGCCTAATGGTCAATTTATTAGAAGAGAGTCTGACATGGACGAACTTCTTCGTGTTTCTATTCTGGGGCGTCGTGATGCTCATGCTCGTGCTCGGTTTCGTTACATATGCGATCTACTTCGAGCGTAAAGTTATCGGATGGATGCAATTGCGGATTGGGCCGAACCGGACAGGACCATTCGGGCTGTTGCAGAGCGTCGCAGACGTATTCAAGCTTCTCATCAAGGAAGATACGATTCCTAAGAAGGCTGAACGTGAACTTTTCATACTTGCACCGATCATTACCTTTATCCCGTCGTTTACGATCATTGCGACGATTCCCTTCTCTGATCGGATGTTTAACGCGAATTTGAATGTGGGATTGCTTTATTACGTAGCCCTAACAGGGATCTCAACCATCGGGATTATTCTTGGCGGTTGGGCATCCAACAATAAATATGCGTTACTCGGCGGCATGCGTTCCGCAGCCCAAATGATTAGTTATGAAGTTCCGTTAGTTATTTCCGTTGTTGGTGTCATTATGATGACGGGCAGTCTCAATCTGCATACCATTGTTGATCATCAAACAGGCGGCTTCTGGCACTGGAATTTCATTCCTCAGATCCTAGGTTTCGTTATCTTCGTGATTGCAGGTGTGTCGGAGCTTAATCGGACGCCATTTGACTTGCCTGAGGCAGAATCTGAGCTCGTTGCGGGCTACCATGTGGAATACAGCGGATTCCGCTTCGCTTTTTTCATGCTATCCGAGTATGTGTACGTCTTCGTTATTGCTTCTCTGATCTCTCTGATATTCCTAGGTGGATGGCATGCGCCATTCGGATTCCTTGATTTCATTCCAGGCGTTCTCTGGTTCCTGTTGAAATTCTCGGCTGTCGTGTTCTTCCTCTTCTGGCTGCGGGCGACATTGCCACGTGTTCGGATTGATCAATTGATGGGGTTTGGCTGGAAGGTGCTATTACCATTGGCACTAGTCAACATGTTGGTGACGGCGATTATCATGACCATCTTTTAAGTAGAGTTGCTTAAGAAGTAGTTAGTTTTGCTCTCGCGAAACTTGAAGGAGTTGAAACACATGAAGGGCATTATGAAAGGTTTAGGCTTCACGTTCAAGCATTTGACTGAGAAGAAAGTAACGTACGCATATCCCGAAGTTCCGATTAAAATGCCGGATCGTTTTCGTGGTATTCAATATTTTGATCCTGAGAAATGCATTGTGTGCAATCAATGTGCGCGTGTATGCCCAACGGAGTGTATTACGTTAACTGGAAAAGCAAACCCAGACCCTGAGAAGAAGGGGAAGGTCATTGATACGTATGACATCAACTTCGAAATTTGTATCCTGTGCGACCTGTGCACAGAGGTGTGTCCGACAGAAGCGATCGTGATGACGAACAATTTTGAGCTGAGTTCCTACAGTCGGGATGATCTGTTCAAAAATATGGAGTGGTTGAGCAACAACACCCAAAACATTCGTCAAGAGAACAATTCTGCGATGCCTAAAGGGGGCGCGAAGAAAGATGTTTAGTGGACTCGGCGATTTCTTATCCAGCGGTACGAGTTGGGCGTTCTTCATTTTCGCGCTGCTCGCGATCGGTGGGGCGATCTTTATGATCTCTTTTACGAAAGTCGTGCACATGGTTGTTGCAGTTGCCCTCACGTTTATCAGCTTGGCTGGTCTGTATGTCATCCTTGAAGCGGAGTTTGTTGCTTTCGTGCAAGTCTTGATTTATGCCGGCGCCATCTCTATTCTGATGATTTTCGGCATTATGATGACGAAGCATAGACAAGGTGAAGATGAGGGACCTAAACGTCCATGGCATGAAGGCCTGGCCATACTTGGCGCAGTGGGATTGTTCGGTGTTTTGTTCTATGCGATTCAGAAATCGACTTTCGTCTCTTCAGGGACATTGGATGCTGGCAAGGATAATACGCTCGAAATCGGGAAGTTGCTGTATAACGCACATGTCATTCCCTTCGAAATCATGTCCGTGCTGCTGACGGTAGCGTTCATTGGAGCTATCGTAGTTGCCAAGAGAGAGGAGGATTAACGTTGGGTAACTTAATTACTCCTTATCTGACATTAGCGGCGATCCTATTCTGCATTGGGCTATACGGTGCATTAACGAAGAAAAACGCGGTTATCGTCCTGCTCTCCATCGAGCTTATGCTCAATGCGGTGAACTTGAATTTGATTGCCTTCTCGAAGCTGGGAGATCACCCGGCATTGACGGGACATATCTTCTCCCTCTTCAACATTACGATTGCAGCTGCTGAGGCGGCTGTGGGAATAGCGATATTGATCACGATTTACCGGAATAAAGGTACCGTCGAAGTGACAGATTTGGATTCTATGAAGCGCTAGGAGGCTAACAAGGCTATGGTATCGGACTATTCACAGTACGCCTGGCTCATTCCATTGTTTCCGTTGCTTGCTTTTCTAGCGCTTACGGCAATGGGGCGTCAACTTAAAGATTTAGGGATTTACATTAGCATTTTTGCGATGCTGCTTTCGTTTATTGTGGCTTTGCTCATCTTCGTGGAGCGGATTGGCGGCAATGTCGAGGATTTCACATGGGATAAAATGAACTGGCTGCAGGTCGGCGATTTTACGCTGAAAATGGGGTTTGAGGTCACGAATTTGAACTCTCTCATGCTTGTAATTGTCACCCTCGTTTCCCTTCTGGTGAACATTTATTCTAAGGGCTACATGAAAGGCGACGAGCGCATTCACGTGTTCTTCAGTTATATTGCGCTGTTCTCCTTCTCTATGCTAGGCCTTGTTATTTCTGAAAATATGCTAGAACTCTACATCTTCTGGGAGTTAGTCGGGGTATGTTCCTTCTTGCTCGTCGGATTCTGGTACTTTAAGCCGGAGGCGAAGGCTGCTGCCAAAAAGGCATTCATCGTCACCCGCATCGGGGATGTGGGCTTGTTTATCGCGATCCTGTTGTTGTATCTCTACATGCCAGGGCACGCGCTGGATTTCACATCGATACATAACGCCTTCACTACTGGCAAAATAGACCCTACGATCGTCACATGGATCGCCGTTCTGATTTTCATCGGAGCGATGGGGAAATCCGGTCAATTCCCGCTGCACACGTGGTTACCTGATGCCATGGAAGGGCCAACGCCGATCTCGGCGCTGATCCATGCCGCAACAATGGTTGCTGCAGGGGTGTACCTTGTGGCACGGACGTTTGATATTTTCCACGCCTCACCGGATGCCTTGATGGTCGTTGCTTATGTAGGTGGGTTTACCGCCATTTTTGCAGCAACAATCGGTGTGGCCCAGAACGATATTAAGCGGATTCTCGCTTACTCTACGGTGAGTCAACTCGGCTACATGATGATGGCGCTGGGGATTGGCGTTTCGATTACGTCTGGCATGTTCCACTTGTTCACGCACGCCTTCTTCAAAGCGCTGCTCTTCTTGGGTGCAGGTAGCGTGATTCACGCCGTTCATACGCAGAATATTAACGAAATGGGCGGCTTATCCCGCAAAATGAAAATCACCACCTGGACCTTCGCGATTGGTACGCTGGCTTTAGCTGGTATCTTCCCATTCGCAGGCTTCTGGTCCAAGGATATGATTCTGACTGAAGCGTACGAGCATAACCAGCTTCTGTTCTGGGTTGGGGTGATCGCGGCGTTCTTCACCGCATTCTATATGTCACGCCTTTTCTTTCTCGTGTTTATGGGCTCGTCTAGAGCGAAACCAGTGGCTTCGGAGGATCACGATGATCATGGGCATGGCCACGTGCACGAGCCGCATGAATCACCTGCGTCCATGACGACACCGCTGATTATTCTGGCTGTGCTTGCTGTCATTGCAGGCTTCGTGAATACGCCATTCAACGAATGGCTGGGCCACTGGCTGACAGGGCAGGAGCATGAGGAAACGGCCAATTGGATGGTTATTATTTTGTCCACGTTAGCTGGTTTGTTAGGAATTGGACTGGGCTATCTGATGTACCTCAAACGCACGATCCCTCGGGACATCGTTTCGGGTAAAATGCCTTGGTTATATACGTTGCTGAATCGCAAATATTTCATCGATGAGATCTATGAAGCTATTGTTGTCAAACCGCTTCGCGGTCTAGGCTTCATCTTGGAATTCATCGATATCTATATCATTGACGGGATTGTGCGCTTAGTTGCTTTCACAGTGGTCAGTCTTGGACGCTTAGGCTCTCGACTCCAAAATGGTCAACTGCAGTCCTACGGGATCATCATGCTACTCGGGATGCTGATTCTGGCACTTGCCATCGCAGGAAGGAGGTTCATACATGCCGGCTAACTTACCTATTCTTAGTATGATTGCCTTCTCACCTCTGCTTGGTGTGCTTGTCCTGCTCTTCCTTCGGGGAGATCGTGGACGCCTGATCAAAACCGTTGGTATTGTCACGACGCTGATTCCATTAATTCTAGCCGCATGGCTGTATGTGGACTATAACTATCAAGGGGATCCACTTCAGTACAAGGAGCAATTGAGTTGGATCAAAGTCCCTTTAAATCATGAGGGTATTCAGCAAATCACACAATTCTTCTTCGAGTTTAAATATTCGTTAGCGGTCGATGGCATTTCGTTGCCGCTGGTCTTCTTAACAGCACTAATTTCGTCGATGGCCGCATTGGCGTCCGTTTACATCAAGAAACGTTGGAAGACGTATTTCATTCTGTTTCTTTTGCTAGAAGTGGGGATGTTCGGCGTCTTCATGGCGCAGGATCTGTTCTTGTTCTTCCTGTTCTTCGAAATTACACTCGTACCGATGTTCTTCTTGATCGGAATTTGGGGGTATATGAACCGAGAGCAGGCAGCGAATCGCTTCTTGCTGTATAACGGTCTAGGATCGGCGATTATGCTGATTGCCTTCCTCATTCTGGTTACGACGGCAGGGTTTAATCAAGATCCATCGCAGACAGAGGCTATCATTTACTACAGCGGGGATATTCATACGATTGCACATAATCTCTTGCAGGCTCCTGAGGCTTATGTGAATCAGAGCGGTACGCCGTTCTTTATGAGTCAAAACATGAAATGGACCGTGTTCATCATGCTGCTGGTCGCATTCGGGATCAAACTGCCGATCTTCCCGTTCCATACGTGGATGCTGAAAGTACATACAGAGGCTCCGCCTGCTGTTGTTATGATTCACTCCGGGATTTTGCTCAAAATGGGGGCCTACGGCCTCATCCGTTTCGGCATTCTGTTCTTCCCGGCAGAAGCCCAGCAATGGGCGTGGGTGCTCGCACTCCTTGGCGTCATTAACATCGTGTACGGCGCGCTTCTCGCGATGGTCCAAAAGGACTTCAAACTCGTGCTTGCCTACTCGAGTATCAGCCACATGGGCATCGTCCTGTTGGGACTTGCTGCGTTCAACATCGCAGGTCTGCAAGGGGCCGTGTTCCAGTTGATCTCACACGGGTTGATCTCAGCCCTGATGTTCTTGCTCGTCGGCAGCATCTACGAGCGAACCGAAACCACGCAGCTCGATCGCTTGGGCGGCCTCGCGAAGAACATCCCTTTCATCAGCGGTATTCTGCTGATTGGGGGCATGGCCTCGCTCGGATTGCCGGGCTTATCCGGCTTCATCAGTGAGTTCCTCGCGTTCGTCGGACTCTTTGAAACACACCGCGTGTACGCCATTGTCGGTACACTGGGTATTATCTTCGCAGCGGTTTACGTGCTGCGTGGGGTACTGAACATCACATTCGGCCCTCAGCAGCCGAGCCTATTGCAGCAAGGGATGCGCGACGCGCGTCTCATCGAGGCTGTGCCGATGATTGCCTTGGTCGCGTTCATTCTCTTGCTGGGCGTGTACCCAAGCGTGCTGAGCCAGCCGCTTCAACAAACCATTGGCAGCTTGGATCAATTGATCCATAGCGTAGCCGGGAAGATAGGAGGTTAGTCCAGTGGAACAGATTAGACTCCATGCTAGTGATTTATCGTATCTGCTCCCTGAGCTTGCGCTGGTTGCTACTGCGATCATCCTATCTCTCTTGGATTTGGTTCTGCCGAACCGAGTCAATCGTTCAATGATCGGATGGTTGACCCTGGTCGGCATCGCGATTTCCGCCGTCTTCGTTGTCCTACAATTGAATCCGGATGAAGCGATTCAACTGTTGAATCAAAGTTATCGCGTCGATGATTTCTCCAACTTACTTAAATTATGTACCCTTGTCGGTACGGGACTCATCGTCTTCATGAGCTTAGGCTTCGTGAAAGAAGAAAGCATCCCGCATGTCGGGGAATATTATTACTTCTATTTGCCGGCAGCCTTAGGAGCCATGATCATGTCATCCTCGGGTGATTTGATTACACTCTATGTTGGTTTGGAATTGCTGAGCATTACGTCTTACCTCATGGTGGCTATGAAGAAGAAAGACAAGAAATCCAATGAAGGAGCATTCAAATACTTGGTGATGGGCGGTATCTCATCCGCGATTATCCTATATGGCATGTCCTTCTTGTACGGGATGGTTGGCTCTGCGAATCTGCAAGAGATTGGCGCAGCCCTTCCGACATTGGTCACTTCGTACGAGCCGCTGCTCTATGTTGCTTTCTTCTTGCTGCTAGCAGGATTCGGTTTCAAAATTGCCGCCGCACCTTTCCATAGCTGGGCGCCGGATGTTTATGAAGGTGCGCCAACACCAGTTACGGCATTCTTGGCTGTCGTGTCCAAAGCGGCTGGTTTCGCTATCTTGTTCCGTGTTTTTTACGTCTTATTCGGATTTAGCGATTTCGGAGAGAGCAAGTTGCAATCCGATGTATTCCTAGCGATATCCGTTATGGCGGCTATTGCGATGGTCGTGGGGAATTTCATTGCGCTGAAGCAAACGAATATGAAAAGGCTACTTGCCTATTCGGGAATTGCGAATGCCGGTTATCTACTCGTTCCGATTGGAACGTACTTCTCGGCCACGCATTATGCCAACTTCTCTGAATTCATTTTCTACCTGATTGCGTATATGTTTATGAACATCGGCGCTTTCGCCGTATTAATGATTATCGAGCAGGCAGAGGGTCACACCGAAGCCAAGGGCTACGCAGGACTCTACTATCGTGCTCCTTTAACAGCAGTAGCGATGGTATTGATCATTCTTTCCTTAGCTGGTATACCGTTATCAGGCGGATTCTTCGGTAAGCTCTACATCATCCTTGGAACGATGCAGACACAGCAATACTGGCTTGGTGCTTTGATGATCGCCACCAGCGTTGTTTCGTTCTACTATTATTTCAGCATTGTGCGTCAAATGTTCATGCGCAGCGATTATGAACCAGCTCCGATCAAGGTGTCTGTGCCATTAGGCATAACTGTTTGGTTATGTGCGCTAATCAGCGTAGCGCTTGGTGTGGTTCCACATTTGGTGCTCAAAGGTATCGAGAACGTCTTTATGTTGACCAAGGATTTTATTATCCAATAATTCTTGTATTAAGAAGTCCTTCCTACTTAAATGTAGGGAGGGCTTTTGTGTTTGTACGCTTCAATAGACAAACTTTCATCAATTCCCATAAAATACATTAAAAAATATTTCATAATATCTGAACTTTTTGCGAAGTTAAGCCGTTATAGGTATCGAGAAGATGTTTAATATGGTATAGATATATGAGAAAACTTTTATCGAGGATCCTCGAAGATGAGCGACCGCATTTAGATGTAAGTTTTATCGCCAATAAGAAATCTGTTTTCGCAAACCGAAAACGTATATTTTCTTATGTGGTAAGGAAATGACAAAGAGATTAATTTGGGATAAAGGACCTGATCTGATGACTTATTTGCGATACGTAGGCCCCATGATACTGATATCAATGCTGGTCCTAGGACTAACGAGTTTCGTGCCTAATGTAGATGCGGCATATGCGGTATCTACGGATCCCATGAGAGTGAAACAAACTTATCTGGATATGATTCGCGTCGATCAAGCATGGGCTGCAGCAGGCGATGCTCGTACGCCAATTGTTGTCGCTGTTGTTGATACAGGTGTTGATCTTGGACATCCCGATTTAACAGGTAATCTAGTGGATGGTGTGAATTTACTTCAGGCTTCGAAGAAGCCTTTTGACGATAATGGACATGGAACGAACGTAGCTGGCTTGATTGCCGCTGTGGTTAATAACGATAAAGGTATTGCGGGAATTGCTCCCAATGCTAGAATTATGCCAATTAAGGCACTAGAAGCAGATGGAACTGGCGGCGAGGCGAAGCTGGGCGAAGGCATTAAATATGCAGTCGATCACGGGGCTAAAATCGTTGTGCTTTCCTTGGGCTTGAACAAATACTCAGACTATCTGGCGGGCATTGTGCAGTACGCAGAGGATCATAACGTATTACTCGTTGCTGCTGTTGGCAATGAAAGCACGAGTGTCAAATACCCGGCTGCTTATCCAACTGTGCTGTCTGTGGGTGGTGTAAGCCCTAATAAACAGGCAGATTCACGATCTAACTACGGCCCTGAGCTCGATATTATGGCGCCTTGGGATGTGTACACGACCGCACTTGGCGGTGGCTATCAGTATCAAGATGGAAGCTCCATGGCCGCACCACAAGTGGCCGCTGCCGCTGCCCTAGTATGGGGCAAATACCCGGCTATGTCGGCGTATCAAGTACGCTCACAGCTGGAGCAAACAGCCACGGACCTTATGTCCAAAGGGTGGGATGCCAAGACGGGTTACGGTCTGCTAAATATTGAGAAGGCGTTGACAGAACCTTATAAGCAAGATCGCTTCGAACCGAATGATCTCGCTAGTCAGGCGGCTTCGCTGCCTAATCATACAATCGTCAAAGCGAATCTTAGCTCGGGGCAGGATCTAGACTGGTATGCGATTGATGCAGCGTATGACGGTTTCATTCAGGTAGTCGTACAGCCCGAAGACGGGGCAGGTATTCGCGTGAAGTTCGATTCAGGACAGAGCTTCAATGCAGTAAGTGGTACTGATGAAAGCAAACAGTCGTTCACTGTGCCTGTGACCAAAGGCATTACTTATGTGCAATTGGAGAATGTTGATCGCGCACGCCAGACCCTGCTTAATTATACGTTGCGAACGGATTTTATTATTTATACGGATCCGTTTGAGGATAATGATAAGCAGTATAAGGCTTTTACATTACCAGAACGCAGTCAGACTATTCGAGGTACGTTTCATGATACAGACGATATCGATTGGTTCGCTATGACGCTGGAGCACTCAGGCACGATGCGCCTTAGACTATCGACGGATACGGGACGAATTGATCCGATGCTTCTTTTTCAGAAAGAAGGGGAGAAATCAACGACCATCGATCAGGCGGGTGATGGCGGTATCGAAGTGAGCTCGCTGATGGAAGTACTGCCTGGGCAATACTATATTCGTGTTAGTAATGTGAAAGATTACGTTGGGCCCATCACGGGTGAATATACGTTAGAGATTGAGTATACGCCTAAACTGATCGATGCGAATGAACCGAATGACAAATCGTATCAAGCTACATTTGTTGCGATGAATGCTGGCTATGAAGGTGTTTTTAATAAAAATGAGGACGTGGATTGGTTCGAGTTTCGATTAAATTCAAATAGTTTGGCCCAAATTAGATTAACCAATATCCCTACCTCACGGACGTTATACGCTACTTTGTATAATAATTCATTGCAGGAACAGGGCACTTACCGGAGCGAAAGCGGTTCGAATCAGTTAAATTTCGAGAAGCCGTTGCCCGAGGGGACCTATTATATTAAACTCCAGGCCAATCAGTGGTTCATGAGTCAGATGTATCGCTTGCAAGTGAGCAGTTATGGGCTGGTTAGCGGGTATGTTGATATTGCTGGACATTGGGCAAGGGATGCCATTAGTAAGCTTACTGAGCAAGGAATGATTAGTGGCTATGGGGATTATCGTTTTGCACCAAATCAATCCATTACAAGGGCTGAAGCGGCTACTGTGCTATCGCGTGCCTTGCGCTTATCGAAACGCAAGGATTTGCGATTCAGCGATCTAGCCGCTTCGCATTGGGCTTACGAAGATATAGCCAAAACCGTTCAGGCCGCCATCGTAGATGGTTACCCGGATGGGACATTTAAGCCGGACGGCAAGCTGACGCGTATGGAAATGACGCAAATGCTTGCACGCAGCATGAATATGACAGGGAAGCTAAGAGGCAATACACCATATAGCGATGTGAGTGAATCTTACTGGGGCATAGGTATACTTAAACAGATGGCAGCAGATGGTTGGATCAGCGGATTTCCCGATGGTACCTTCCATCCAGAAGATCAAGCAACACGTGCTGAATTTGTAACTATGCTGGACAGAGTCGTTAATCGGTAGAATCGAAGAGGAGTGACCTATGGGCGAGACGGACAAATGGAGTGAAGTGGCGCAATACGCGTCGCTGATGAACATAGCTAGTATAGCTGTCTATATTCTTTGCATTGGTTTAGCGTGGTGGTCGCTGCAGGCGTTCCGTTTTGATGTTTTCCTACGAAATTCCAAAGGTGCACAAGCGATTATGCTGCAAATTTTACTTTCGATTGGACTCGGACAGCTGGTTGCAGGCTTTATCATTCAGTATTTAGGTCTCTCGATGAGCTTCAGTAAGATGTTTTAATGTGATTTTCCGAATAATGAACAAGTTTGTTGTCAACAATGGATAATAGAACGGCATGAAAATCACATTACGCTTCGAACTCTATGTAGGGCATCTCTGACTGCCAAAAGAACACAGTTGTATCTATGTGGCTTCCAATGATAAACTTAGGAAATGTGCAAAACCTGTCTTTTAAAATAAGTGCGCGGAGGGACCATGATGAGCAAAATTATCGTCCGCGGTGGCCGAAAGCTAGCTGGCAATGTGAAAATCAATGGAGCAAAAAATGCGGTACTGCCAATTATTGCGGCTTCCATTCTGGGGTCGGAAGGTGAAAGCGTCATCCATGATGCGCCTCCCCTTGACGATGTACTAGTCATTAATAAAGTATTACAAAGCTTGGGAATTGAAGTCGAATACAACCGTCAGGTGATTCGAGTAAGAGCTGGGCAGATTAATACCTGTGAAGCTTCTTATGATCTGGTCCGTAAAATGAGAGCCTCTTTCCTCGTGATGGGTCCTTTGTTAGCTAGGTTGGGTCAAGCGAGAATTTCGCTTCCAGGTGGCTGTGCGATTGGCACAAGACCGATTGATCAGCATCTCAAAGGCTTTGAAGCGATGGGTGCCGATATTGAACTAGGTCAAGGTTATATTGAAGCCAAGGTGAAAGGGCGCCTGAAGGGTGCCAAGATTTATTTGGATGTGGCCAGCGTAGGTGCAACCGAGAATATTATGATGGCCGCATCACTTGCGGAAGGTACAACGACAATTGAAAATGCGGCCAAAGAGCCGGAAATTGTTGATTTAGCCAACTATCTCAATGCGATGGGCGCTGTGATCCGCGGTGCGGGAACGGGTGTTATTCGTATTGAGGGTGTAGAGAAGCTTCGTGGTTGCGTACATACGGTGATTCCAGATCGTGTTGAAGCTGGTACATACATGATTGCCGCGGCTATAACGGGCAGTGATTTGTATATGGAGGGCGCAATTGGAGACCACCTTCGTCCTGTCATTTCCAAAATGCAGGAAATGGGTGTAACGGTTGAAGAAGATGAGAATGGTATTCGCGTTCGAGCTACGGGCCCGCTGCGCGCGGTAGACGTGAAAACGTTGCCTTACCCTGGCTTCCCAACAGATATGCAGTCACAAATGATGGCACTGTTGATGGTAGCGGACGGAACGAGCCTTGTTACGGAGACGGTTTTTGAGAACCGCTTCATGCATGTAGAAGAATTCGCGAATATGAATGCAAATATTAAAGTGGACGGCCGCACAGCGATTATTAGCGGCAACTCCAAGCTTCGTGGCGCCAAGGTTTGCGCGACCGACTTGCGCGCGGGTGCAGCGCTCATTCTAGCGGCATTAGCGGCTGATGGTGAGACGGAGATCACGGGTGTTCACCACATTGATCGTGGCTATGTCGATATCACGGACGTTCTGCGTGAACTAGGTGCTGATATTCATCGCTCGGTTCCACAAGAGATTGAGCAAGAAGTGGCAGAGCTTGGATTTTTCAATATCCAACCAACGCTAGCGTAAGTTAAAGGAATCATCAGGGAACGGACCTGATGGTTCTTTTTTTTGAATAAACCTCGAAGCGTACCCACCTGGCAGCTTGACTATCCGAACTCGCATGTTTAACTGTAAAAACTACAGTTAATTCCTTCCCTTTTCTCGTAACCCATAAACTAAATGGATTTCCTGTAGTTAATTTCGCGAGATTTTGCTGATATAGGCAATTGCGGTGAATTTACCTGTAGATTTTCCACCTATTCAGTAATTTCAGGTGTTTGCATCCAGAATAGCTGGAGGTTTTCCAGTTAAATCGTAGCCAGTAGAACGTGGCATTCAACGGCTCTGTCTCGCACACGTTCCAGTTAAAAATACTAGACAGAGAACGCGTTCACCTCACATTTTGCTCAACAGACAGGTATCTATTTAGGCAGTTTGGATTTCTTCAAGTCTCGTTCGTGTTCTATTCTAGCAACCCCTCTCATAAGCTAAGACATACCAAAGTTGCTGCTAGTAATCGCGCTAATGGAGGCTGCTCAGACATATGTTCAAAAAGAAACGCGTGCTCAGAAAAGAAGTCATCCTGTGGATGGCTGTTTGCTTGTCTTCCATGTTGTGTGTCACTATCATTGTTCCTGGATTGCTAGTCAAGAAGATTCCGACTGATCAGGTGTACCCGGTGCCTATTGAAAACTCCTCAACCCTGCAAGAGACTAGCACAGAACAAGGGTTGATGATTCCAGTGTATTTAACGAAACAGGCCACCATTCAAACCGTTCCACTAGAACAATATGTAAGAGGTGTGTTAGCTGCTGAAATGCCAGTAGATTTCGAACTGGAAGCACTCAAGGCACAAGCGATGGCAGCGAGAACTTATGTCGTGCGTAGAGTCATAGAGAAGGATTATAGCAATATGCCAGTGGATGATGCACTTGTGACAGACACAACAGCCCATCAAGCCTATCTGACTGACGAAGAACTTAGAGCGAAGTGGGACAAGGCCAAGTACGAAACGAATATGGCAAAAATTGATAGAGCTGTCAATGAGACTAAGGATAAAATACTTACTTATGGACATGTGCCGATTAATGCGACTTTCTTCTCAACTAGTAATGGATATACCGAGAATTCGGAAGAATATTGGCCTTTCAAGAGCCCTTATTTGCGTAGCGTGCCTAGTCCATGGGATATTAAGCTGTCCTCTCGCTATCAAGATAGTGTCACGATTTCTTATAAAACAATGCTCCAGAAGCTAGGTGTGCCGAGTATCGCAACGACAGATACCAGTGCCAAAGGCATGAAAGTCCTCTCTTGGTCTACGGGACATCGGATTAAAAGCATGACGATCGGAGGCAAGGTATTTACAGGACGTGAAGTCAGAGAGAAGCTAGGTCTAGCATCCTCTCAATTCGCTTGGAAATGGGCGGGATCTCAAATTACGATTACCACGTACGGATACGGCCACGGCGTAGGTCTCAGTCAATGGGGCGCCAACGGTATGGCGAAAGAAGGGAAAACTGCGGAGGAGATTGTAACCTATTATTACACGGGCATCTCTATTGAAAATGCAGCCTCTTTTCTTAACAAATCGTAAACTTGTAATGTTTCTATAAAAATATCTTTCTTCAAGTATAAAACCTTGTAAAGTGTCAAGAATGGTTGATGAGGTGATAACCATGAGTGATAATAACAAAGGTTTTCAGAAAGAAGAAGCTCCTAAAACTGTTCAAGGAGCACAAGGTTCAACATCTGCATGGAAGAGATTGATTGCTAAGAAATGGGTATTCCCAGCGACGTATGTGGCAGCAGCAGCAATTATCTTAACCTTAATGTGGGTGTACCAGGGAGCAGGAACGAAAACAGTCAGCCTAGATGATCCAGGTCTTAAGGTTAGCAGCAGCGAACAAACCGATAATCCCAAAGCACCACTAGATGGTGCTCTCGCGGTTAACGGAACTACGGAAGCCATGCAGTGGCCTGTGAAGGACAGAGCTGCAGTCGAAGTAGCAATTCCTTACTATGACACGAATGCATCCAATGATGTGAAGGCAGCGGCTATGATCGAATACCTTGATCAACTAACACCGCACACCGCAATCGACTTGAAAGCCAAAGATGGTGCAGCATTTGATGTTCTAGCCGCACTAGGTGGTAAAGTTACAGCAGTTGAGCAAAGCCCTGTTGTTGGTAAGCTCGTTGAGATTACGCACAGCAACGGTTTGATCAGTATTTACCAGAGCTTATCTGATGTGAAGGTAACGAAGGGTGCTGAAGTGAAGAAAGGCGATGTTATCGCCAAAGCTGGCAGCAACGATTTCGAGAAGGAAGATGGCGTGCATTTACACTTTGAAGTACGTCAAGTTAGCGACAATGCAGCCGTTAACCCAGAAAGCCTCTTGAACGCTAAGCAATAAGCAGCATTTCGAGCATTACGATGCATGGGGTTAAGGCCTACATATAGTGAACGGCAGCGGGGATATTCCTGCTGCTTTTTCACATTTTTCTTGAAAATTGGACCCGTTTTGGCGCCTAAAGCCCATTAACGGTGATTATTTTGAAAATAAATATGGGAAATGAGCTTGTCAGGCTTGGTTACGTAGAATATCTAGTCATGCCCCTCATATACTTTACCAAACTATCTCGAGTAGGGAGGCGAGGGGAGTGCACGATTACATCAAAGAGCGAACCATTAAGATTGGTACCTGTATCGTCGAGACCAAGAATACGGTTCGCACCATTGCTAAGGAATTCGGCGTTTCCAAAAGCACAGTGCATAAGGATTTGACGGAAAGACTACCGGAAATCAACCCGGACCTGGCCAATCAGGTGAAGCACATTCTGGAGTATCACAAGTCAATTCGGCACCTTAGGGGAGGAGAAGCGACGAAAATTAAGTATCGTAAGACCCGTAATCCCAAGCTTTCCGAAATCCTGGTTACGGTTAAGTCCTAAGATACCCTTCATCCCGAGATGTTTCCTATGTTTCCTTTAACTGGGCATGTCGAAATTTCACGGAAAAAGAGGAAAACATGCATTTATAGCGAATTTAGCTTATAATTAGAACTGTATATCAGAGCGCCGATTCTTCACGGGATGGACGGTAGGTTTAGGGAGGATTAATTAGAAATGTTCAGCAAGGATATTGGAATAGATCTGGGCACGGCAAATGTGCTTATTCATGTAAAAGGTCGCGGAGTTGTGCTTGATGAGCCATCTGTTGTTGCGATTGAAAGCGATACGAAACGTGTGTTAGCTGTTGGGGAAGAAGCCTTCCGCATGGTAGGTAGAACACCTGGTAACATTATTGCGATTCGTCCTCTGAAGGACGGTGTTATCGCGGATTTTGATATTACGGAAATGATGTTGAAGCATTTCATTGCCAAAATTGGGGGCAAGAATTGGTATTCTCATCCGAGAATACTGATCTGCGCCCCTACCAACATTACCTCCGTTGAGCAGAAAGCGATTCGCGAAGCAGCGGAGCGCAGCGGTGCCCGAGAGGTATTCATGGAAGAAGAGCCGAAGGCGGCAGCAATTGGCGCTGGCATGGACATCTTCCAACCTAGCGGTAACATGGTTGTTGATATTGGCGGAGGGACGACGGATGTTGCCGTGTTATCCATGGGCGACATCGTCACCTCCTCTTCCATTAAGATCGCTGGAGACAAGTTCGATATAGCGATCACGAAGTATATCAAAAATAAGTACAAGCTATTGATCGGTGAGCGGACAAGCGAAGACATTAAGTTGAAAATTGGAACGGTATATCCACATGGTCGTGATCAAGAAATGGATATTCGCGGAAGAGACATGGTTTCTGGACTTCCATTGACGATTACCATTCACTCCAGTGAAGTACAGGAAGCGCTATGGGATCCGGTGTATTCCATCGTTACAGCGGCGAAGAGCGTACTTGAGCGGACACCACCTGAGTTATCTGCGGACATTATTGACCGTGGCGTTATTCTGACAGGCGGCGGTGCCTTGTTGCACGGGCTTGACCAATTGCTGGCGGATGAGTTGAAAGTGCCTGTACTTATCGCTGAAGATCCGATGTCTTGTGTCGTTAAAGGCACGGGGATCATGTTGGATAATTTAGATAAAGTAACCAAGCGTAAATTTTAAAAGATAACTTAATTAAGACTATCTAAGAGGTGACTAGATGTTAAGAGGACTGTATACCGCGACCGCAGGGATGATTTCTGAGCAACGTAGACACGATACCATAACGAACAATATTGCCAATTTGAATTCCCCGGGCTTTAAACAGGGTAATGCCTTGTCGCGTTCATTTCCAGAAATGCTGATTTCTACGATTCGCGGTGGAAAAGATGCCTCTCCAGCGCCGCTTGGAAGAATGAGTCTAGGTGTGTTCTCAGAGGAGAGCATCGCTGTTCACACCCAAGGTGATCTGCAGGAAACAAAGAATCCCTTCGATTTTGCATTGGTGTCTAACATTCAACTGCCAGGAATTACATTCGATGCAACCGGTAAATATGTAAATGCGGAAGGGGAGCGAACATTCCAACCGCAGGCACTATTTACCGTCTTGAACCCGAATGGCGAGCAGCGTTACTCCCTGAACGGGAAATTTACAGTCGATGCGGCAGGTCAGCTCGTAAATGCCAACGGTGAACAAGTGTTGGGCCGAGATGGACAAGCTCTAGTCTTGTTGGATGGCACGGGGCAACCAATCTCCAATTTCAAAGTAACAGGTAAGGGCGAGTTCATGGACAGCGAAGGAAGACCGCTTCTGGATGCGGCAGGCGCTCCAATCGGTTTGATGCTTTCGCGTGCTGAGAATCCGAATCTGTTGCTTCGCGAGGGGAATGGGTTATTACGTATTAATCCAGGGGATGAAGCGACGATCACACAAGTAGCACCGGGCGACGAAGTTGAAGTGCGCCAAGGCTTTATCGAGCGTTCGAACGTGGATTCCGCACAATCGATGGTTGATATGATGTCTGCGCTTCGTGCCTATGAAGCTAATCAGAAGGTCATTCAATCCTATGATAAAAGTATGGACAAAGCAGCAAACGAAGTAGGACGCGTCTAAATCTAGCTTGCGGAGGAGCCCAACATGAACAATTCCATGATTAATTCATCGGTATCCATGCATAGCTTACAGCAAAAGCTGGATATTCTGTCCAATAACATAGCAAACGTTAATACAAACGGCTTCAAGAAGAAAGAAGCTTCCTTCGAGGATGTGTTGACGAACGTGCAAGCACAGCCTGAAGGGTTTCGCCAACAAGGCCGCTTCTCGCCGCTTGGTTTCAACCAAGGCTGGGGATCGAGACTTGTACAAATTCAAACGAATTTGGCACAAGGGCCGATTCAGTCGACAGGTAATACAACCGACTTCGCCATTCAAGGCGACGGCTTGTTTGAAGTAGCCGTCAGCAAGGTTGACGAGAATGGTGATCAAGTTTTTCAGCCCGCTTGGACTCGTAACGGGGCATTCAGCTTAACACCAGACGGTCAAGGCGGAACGGTACTGACGACCAAAGAAGGTCATTTCGTTGCTGATATCGATGGAAGCCCGATTAATATACCAACGGGACTTCGACCTGTCGTTGAGCAAGATGGTACTATCCAAGGTTACAACAAACAAAATCCAACAGCACCACCCGTAACATTAGGTCAAATCAAGCTGGTGCGTGTCGTACGCCCACAGCTTCTTCAAGACGTGGGGGATAATTTATACACACTTCCAGCGGGAATTACAGCGGGTGAGAAAGCGAATATCCTGCAAGATGTGAACGGTGTGGCCGCAACAGAAGCGACTCGCGTTAGCTTAATGCAGGGCTTTCTCGAACAATCCAATGTGACACTCTCGGATGAAATGACAGACCTAGTTATTGTTCAACGCGCATTGCAGCTGAATTCCCGAGCTATCACATCCTCTGACCAGATGATGAACATGGCTAACAATTTACGTGGGTAGTCGTAGGAAGGAAGGGATAGGCCATGGTGGCAGATAAGCCTGCTCCAGTTAAGAAGAAGCCTAGGCCGAGATGGCAGAAGATTCTATGGCTTATTTTCAAAATCGTACGCATTCCCGTGTTGGCTATTGCAGCGATTTATATTGGTTTATGGGTGGGTTACACGAAGTTCGGCAATCAACCTTCATCAGAAATCTTACATGTAAGCACATGGCGGCATTTATACGATCTCGTTTTTGCGAATTAGTCGAACTCCCTTATGGGAGTTTTATTTTTGTAAGAGCAGTTGTATAATGGAGAAAGACTTTATCTACCAAAAAATGAAATTTGGATCGGATACTTAGGCGCAGGAGGAGTACCTTGAATATACCGAACATGCTCACGATCAGCAGGTTTGTACTAATCCCCGTGTACCTCGTGCTTTTTTTTAATGGCTACATCCGAACCTCTTTCATCATTCTACTTGTAGCGGGATTAACGGATATTCTAGATGGTTACATCGCTAGAACACGTAAGATGATCACTCCGATGGGTGTCATGTTAGACCCGTTAGCAGATAAATGCATGATGATTGCGGTCATCCTCTCTCTCCTCATCTCAGAGATGATTCCTTGGCAGGCAGCAGTGGCTATGTTCATTCGTGATGCAGGTATGATTATTGGCTCCGCCTTTTTTCATTTCAGAGGCAAACTGACCGTTCCAGCGAATGTTATGGGGAAGCTAACGACGGTGCTCTACTATTTCGCCATCCTCTTTATTGTGTTTGAATTCACCTTTGGCATCACCTATTTATGGTACGTGATCGGGGTCTCTTTTTTGACATCATTCATCTATATTTTCCAGTTCCTTCTATTAAATCGTGGGGCTCGAGCTAAATAACAAGTATAATTAAATTGAAAAAAGAGCCTATGTAGGGGTCTGTGATACAGACCGTTACATAAGCTCCCCTTATATGAACCTTCACTTCTGCAGGATATGAAGGGACTTCCCTATTGTGGGTAATTTTCTTGTGTTTTATGACAAGTGTTTGAAAGGAGCAAGAACAACGATGTTAGATATTAATCAAATTCAAGAGATTATTCCTCACCGCCCGCCTTTCCTTCTGGTTGACCGTATTTTGGAGGTAGAAGAAGGGGTTAGAGCGGTAGGAATCAAAAACGTTACAATTAATGAACCTTTCTTCGCAGGGCATTTTCCTGGTTACCCGGTGATGCCGGGAGTTCTGATTGTGGAAGCTTTAGCGCAAGTTGGTGCTGTAGCTGTGTTGTCCATGCCTGAATATAAAGGCAAAATCGGCCTTTTCGCAGGTGCAGATGGTATTCGCTGGCGTCAACAAGTTGTGCCTGGCGATACGCTTACCTTAGAAATGACCATTACACGGGTAAAAGGAACCATTGTTAAAGGTCAAGCTGTAGCAAAAGTTGGCGATAAAGTGGTAGTTGAAGGTGAACTTATGTTCGCCCTTGCTAATAAATAGCCCATACATATAAAGGAGATGAACCTACGACGATGACGCGTGTGCAAACAGAGTATCAATTATGGCTCCAAGATCCAGCTGTCGATGAGCAAACGAAGCAAGAACTTCAAGCTATTCGGGAAGATGAGAAAGAAATCGAGGATCGCTTTTATAAAGATCTTGAATTTGGGACGGGCGGTCTCCGTGGGGTCATTGGCGCGGGTACCAATCGTATTAATGTATATACTGTGGGTCGTGCAAGCCAAGGCTTAGCCCAATATGTAAACGGGACAGGCGCGGTTAATCCAGCTATCGTTCTAGCTTATGATTCCCGTCATATGTCACCTGAGTTCGCATTGGAGTCCGCGCTAGTATTTGCGGGTAATGGGATTAAGGCGTATTTGTTCAAGACGTTGCATGCGACACCGCAGCTTTCTTTTGCCGTGAGATACTTAGGCGCAACAGCGGGGGTTGTTGTGACAGCGAGTCACAATCCGCCAGAATACAATGGCTATAAAGTGTACGGTGCAGACGGTGGTCAATTGGTGCCTGAATTCGCAGAGCAAGTCATTGACCACGTACAAAGTATCAATACTTTTGATAAAGTGAAGAAATTGTCTCAGCAGGAAGCAGAAGCGCAAGGGCTTCTCGTTTGGTTAGGCGAAGATGTCGATCAGGCTTACATCAAGGCTGTGACGGCTGTTAGTCAAAATCCAGACATTATTAAGGAAATCAGCGATGATTTCCGTGTGATTTTCACGCCACTGCATGGCGCAGGCAATATACCGGTCCGTGAGGTTTTGAAAGCTGTTGGCTTCGAACAAGTGCGTGTTGTTGCCGAACAAGAGTTGCCAGATGCACAGTTCTCAACGGTTAAATCGCCGAATCCGGAAGAGCGCGAAGCATTCACGCTAGCCATAGCACAAGCGAAGGATTGGAATGCCGATATCATTATCGGAACTGATCCGGATGCTGACCGTATGGGCGCTGTTGTGAAAGATCCGAATGGTGAATACGTCGTGTTATCGGGCAATCAATCCGGTGCGATCATTGTGAACTATTTATTGTCGAGCATGAAAGAACGTGGAACACTTCCAGCGAATGGTGTTGTGATCAAAACGATCGTAACAAGTGAGATGGGCGCAGTTATTGCGAATCATTATGGTATTCCAACATTGAATACCTTGACAGGCTTTAAGTATATCGGTGAAAAAATGTCGCAATTCGAGAAAACAGGTGAATACACGTACCTGTTCGGCTATGAAGAGAGCTATGGCTACTTAGCTGGCGATTATGCAAGAGATAAAGATGCTGTCATCGCAGCGATGTTAATCGCGGAAGCAGCGGCTTACTATAAGAAGCAAGGCAAAACCTTGTATGAGGTGCTGCAAGAGCTATACGAATCCTTTGGTTACTTTTTGGAAAAACTGGAATCAAGAACCCTTAAAGGGAAAGATGGCGTGGAGCAAATTGGCCGCATGGTGGAAGCGTGGAGGACGAATCCGCCAACCGAGATTAGTGGCACACGTGTAAGCTCCGTTGAAGACTATGCACAAGGGATTAATGGCTTACCTCGGGAGAACGTATTGAAGTTCAAACTGGAGGACGGTTCATGGTTCTGCTTACGTCCATCCGGTACGGAACCGAAAATTAAATTTTACTTTGCAGTCCAAGGAGCAACACGGCCTGAGGCTGCGCAGCAACTAGACGGTATCATTCAATACGTGCTTAATCGTATAGACGAATAACCTAATAGGTGTTACAAAACCTCTTCAGAACCTAAGTGAGGGATAGCTCGTCTAATTCATGGCTGGATACGTGTCTACCATGGATTGGGCGTATTCCCCGCGTTTGGGGGCGGAGAGGTTTTCGAGTGTATACGGGATTGGAAAGTAAAATGCTCTAAGGAGTGGACGAACTAGTGAATTTGTATCAAACCTGGAATAACCCGTTAAGAAATATGTTGTGGTGGATTGTGATTGTAGGGATGCTGTGTTCCTTGCCGCTCGCTTATACACGTCACCAAACGGAAACGTCGGCGAATCAAGTTGAATTCGTCTTCGACTATCGTGATTTATTAGATATTGCCGATGTGCAGACGAATCCTCAGAACTTTGTGAACACAGAGCTGAAGAACATGAAAGCCGCGGGCATTAGCTCTATGGCTGTCTACGAGAGTACATTAGCCGAGTTCAAGGAAAGCCGTCGTATTGAGATGTACAACTCTCGTGACGCGGCTATGCTGACCCAAACACTGGGGAACCCAAGCGAAAACTATACATATGTGCTGTTCGCGGATAACCAAACGCAACAGAAGTTAGAGCCGCTAATTCAGAAGACGTTTGCGGATCTGCAAGTAGGCGTGAAGCCGTGGAGCTTCAAGAATCGGAACGGACTTATCATTCAGATGAGCATGGATGACGCGAATATTAAGGCGATGGATCCAGATCCGATCACGATGCAAATGTTAAAGGAGCAAGGCTTCCAAATCGTCGTTAGGTTAGCGAATCGCAGGCCGTTCCATACGAACGAGATGGATATTTTGTTAAAGCAATTTCATAGTTATGGAGTTAAACGCATCATCGTGGACGGGAACGAAGTTCCTGGGTATACCGAAGAGGATACAGAAGTCAATTTGAATAAAATGGCGGATCTGCTTAATAAGTACGGCATTGGACTCGCAGCAATTGAGTTATTAAAGGAACCGCAAAAAGGGTTTAGTACGTTAGCGAAACAAACGAATTACAACGTTGTGCGTCTCCACTCTTTTACAGAGAAGGATGGCGAGAAACTGACAGAACCGCTGAAGAAAGCCGAGCTTGCAGATCGTGTGCAAGGCGTGTCAGATCGACTTGTATTAGCTGTGAAGGATCGCAATATCCGCATGGTGTTCCTGAATGCCAGACCAGTGAAAAGCTTAGATAAAGGCAAGCTTGTTGATCCACTTTCGTCCTATTATGCAGCCTTGCAGGGGAAAGATGGTGCCATTCCCCGTATCCAAGACGTAGGCTTTACGCTAGGACAGGCTGAGGCATTCGAGGTACAGACGACAGGGTGGCAGAAGATTGCTCGCTTCTTCTTGCTGTTAGGCGGATTAAGCTTAATCGTATGGATGATTTCGTTCTTCCTGCCTGAATTAACCATTGTTTTCTTCGTAGTTGGTTTACTTGGATTGGTTGCGCTGCACACGCTATCGGCGAATTTGTACGCGCAAGGCCTTGCCTTGGCGACGGCCATTAGTGCACCTAGCGTTGCCGTCATGCTGGCCATTCGATCAGTGCGATCGGGTGTTGCAGCGAAGTGGAAATCAGGACTCACTTATGGATTATGGCAACTGCTTCGAACATCGCTCATTTCTTGCTTAGGCATTGTTTATGTCGTTGCGTTGCTCAATCATGTGACCTATTCCTTGGTGCTGCAACAGTTCAGAGGGGTTGGGATGCTGCATTTGCTTCCAATTGCCATAGTTGGTGTGTATCTCTTATTCTTTAGTGAGAATAATACGTATAAGGAAAAGATCGCGAATATTCGCCAATTGCTTTCTTCCTATATAAGTGTGTTGTGGATTGTGATCGCAGGCGTAGGACTTGCAGCTGTTTACTACTACTTGTCCCGTACGGGGAATGAAGGACAAGCTTCTTCGATTGAGAAGTTATTCCGTTCTTTCTTGGAAAATACTTTAGGCGTGCGCCCACGAACGAAGGAGTTCCTGGTTGCTCATCCGATATTCGTATTGGGAGCTTACTTATCTGTTCGATATCGTCATGCGGTGTACTTGTTGTTCATTGGTGTCGTCGGCCAACTTTCCTTAGTGGATACGTTTGCTCATCTGCACACGCCGCTGCACATTTCCTTAATCCGTATTTTCTACGGACTTGTGCTAGGTGCAATCATCGGCTTAGTCCTCATTGCAGCTTGGGAAATACTCGCAAGGAGTTGGAAACGATGGGTACAGCCCCAATTGTCAAAATAGCGTTATCCGGCTACTACGGTTTCGATAATAGCGGGGATGAGGCTGTACTGCAGTCGATACTGTTCGCTTTGCAGGAGCAAAGTCAGGCACAGGGCATTCAGATTGAACCTATCGTGCTTTCAGCCAACCCAGAGAAAACGGCAGCCATGTACGGGGTGAAAGCTTATCATCGGATGAAGCCGGGTCCGCTGCTAAAGGCGCTGCGTGAATCGAACGGCTTGATTAGTGGTGGCGGCAGTCTACTGCAAGATGCCACAAGTTCGAAGACGATTCCGTATTACTTGGCTGTGTTAAAAATAGCGCAATGGCTCGGGAAGCCAACGTTTATTTATTCGCAAGGCATCGGGCCGGTGAACCGGCCGATGTTCTTTGGCTGGATCCGCAGCGTGTTTAAGCGCTGCGCCTTCGTATCGGTCCGCGACACGGAGTCCGCGGACTTGCTGGGTACGATGCGCCTCCCGCGGGAGCGCATCACGGTCGTGCCTGACCCGGTGATGGGCTTGCCCCTCCGGGACGGTGTTGCTGCCGCGGCGGACGGCAGCGTTAGTGCGGTGCGGACGATCGGCGTGTCCGTCCGCTTCTGGAACGAGGACCGCTCCGAGCTGGAAGCTCTCGCGCGGTCACTGCAAGAGCTGCTCGCAGCCCGCACGGATGTGCGGCTGCGGTTCTTGCCCTTCCACCTCCCCTCGGATGAGGTGGCATCGCAGTTCGTGATCGACCGCTTGGGCGATCACAAGAGCAGGGCGGAGATGGTGCGTGGCATCACGCATCCGCAGGATATGCTCGCGCAGGTCGCGGGGTGCGACCTGCTGATCGGAATGAGGCTGCATTCTTTGATCTATGCAGCCTCGCAATACGTGCCTATGGTGGGGATCTCGTACGATCCGAAGATCGACCAGTTCCTCCATAGGCTTGGTATGAAAGCTGCCGCATCGACAGCTCGCTTCGATGCTTCGGCCTTTGCCGAGGAGGCGCTGGGCCTCCTCGATGGTCGCGAGCAGTGGGCGGCTGCTTCGCGCGCCGCCATCGAGCAGCTGAAGGCGCAAGCCCAGCTGCCCGCGCAGCGGATTGTTTCTTTTTATAAGAGGAGTGGAAGTTGATTAGTTCGACTTTCCTATTAATTACAACTTATTGCTAATTAGCAACCAAAACGTAACCTACAACGTCAATAATAAGGAAGAGATAAGATGAGCTCTACTTCTGTTACCAATCAGCCAGGAACACTGGCCACTTTGCAAGCTGTACCGAAAGTGCGCATTTACGGTGTGCCTATCTCCAAAATGAGCATGAAACAAACCGTCGATTACTTATCGAAAGTCATCGAGCTGAGAAAGCCGCATCAGGTTATTACGGCTAATCCAATCATGGTGATGGCTGCGCAGGATGATCCTTCTTATCTGAAGATGATGCAGCGCGCAGAGTTAATCGTTCCAGATGGAACGGGTGTTGTTTGGGCAGCTAATCACGTGGGTCAACCTGTGGCAGAAAGAGTGCCTGGCTACGATTTAATCCACGAACTCATGAAGGTCGGGGAGAAGAAAGCGTGGAAGGTTTACCTTTTAGGGGCATCAAATGAAGTGATACAAGCAGCGGCTGAGAAAATTCGTACGACGTATCCCAAGGTGAACCTGGTGGGTGTAAGAGATGGCTACTTCGGCGATACCGAGGATGCGCAAGTGATCCAAGCGATTAAGGATGCTGAACCTGACCTACTTCTAGTAGGTAGAGCGGCAGCTAACCAAGAGCCTTGGATCGGGAAATACAAAGAACAATTGGGTGTGCCAGTCATGATGGGAGTTGGCGGAAGTTTTGATGTGCTTTCGGGTAAACTAAAGCGAGCACCACTTTTTTTTCAAAAACTACGTCTGGAATGGTTTTACCGCCTTCTTCAGGAGCCGTGGCGCTATAAAAGAATGCTTCTACTCCCGAAATTCGCAGTGAAAGTGATGCGCGACAAAGAGAACGTCACAAAACCATGAAAATATCTTTGAAAATTGGCTGAAAACGGTCATTTCAGATGAATTTAGCAGTAGTATTTGTGACGGAATGGGAGTATAATTCATTTCGGCGGAGACCTGCCACCCATGATAAGAGGAGCTGTGAAGAAGACATGTATGGATTATATGCGATAGGGTTTATTGCTGCGTGCGTTATGGCGTTGTTGCTGACACCCCTGGTCAAAAAATTTGCCTTCTGGGTAGGAGCTGTTGATGCCCCCAACCATCGGAAGGTACATACGCGAATTATGCCGCGTCTAGGAGGATTAGCGATTTTCCTTGCGTTCGTCGGAGCTTATTTCGTCGTCTCTCCAGCACTTGATGCCGTGAACTCGGATGCTGCTTTTGGACTTCTGCTCGGAGGCTTTGTGATTGTTGTCACAGGTGCTCTGGATGATCGCTTTCAATTATCTCCCAAATGGAAGCTTTTAGGACAGCTTATCGCTGCCTGTATCGTTGTTTCTTTTGGACTCAAAATAGATTTGGTCAATATTCCGTTTGGTGAAACTAACTTGCCAATTGGTTGGTTGAGTATCCCGATTACGATCGTATGGATTGTTGGTGTATCCAATGCAGTTAACTTGATTGATGGCCTAGATGGCTTGTCGGCAGGTGTGTCGGGTATTGCAACAACTACAATTCTCATTCTTGCTTTAATGATGGGGAATGTCACCGTAATTTTACTTTGTGTGATTTTGCTAGGAAGTATTTCAGGCTTTATGTTCTTTAATTTCCATCCGGCCAAAATCTTCATGGGCGACTCCGGCGCCTTGTTCCTGGGCTTCGCCCTTGCGACACTATCGATTCTCGGCTTCAAACAAGCTGCTGTTGTTTCACTGTTAATTCCGATTATGATTCTAGGCGTGCCCTTATCTGATACATTCTTCGCAATGCTTCGCCGTTATGTGAATAAACTGCCGATCTCGGCACCGGACAAAAGCCACTTGCATCACTGCTTATTGCAAATGGGCTTCAGCCATCGTACAAGCGTCCTGATCATCTATGGAATTGCTGCTATTTTCGGTGGCAGCGCGGTTGTTTGCTCGGTATTTATTTCCCAGGATTCCACATGGGGACTTATTATGATCATCGTTGCGCTCTTTCTTGTTATGCTGGTTGGAGCAGAGGCTATCGGTATTATTAGCAAAAGCCGCAAGCCTGTGATCAACTTCCTGCAAAAACTAGTTGGTAAGCAAGTACAGAGCGATCGTGTAGGTAAATAACTTCCCAATGATAGCAAGTATGTAATCCAGCCTTTGAGGCTGGATTTTTTGTATTTATAAGGAAAAACCTTTCTTTCTCTAAACATTTACCTGCAATCAACCGATAAGTAATATACAGTAACTTGTAACTTTTGGCGATTAGCCGCGTCTAATCATGTAGAATGATAGAAGAATTTGGGAGGGATTGTCGAAATCTAGTAAGTGATGATTGATAGGTGGTACATTCCGTCCCCACATAACAGCTAATAACATTTAGATTACATAAGGAGGAACTTGTTTTGAAACGATTACGGACCAAATTAGCAAGCATACTGTTGATCATGTCATTGATGATTAGTTTAATGCCTGCGATGACAGCGAGTGCAGCTTCAACGCTAGTTATCAAAAATTTATACACGGATACGGATAATGCCGGCACATCCTTGGCAAAGCCGAAGGATAACAATTTAGTTACCCGAATTACGCAATTGCCTTTCACATTAAATGTAGAAACGACCAATGTAACAGATTCGCAGATTCCATCTATCTATTTCGAGATTACGAATATGAATTCAGGCGCAGTTTCAACAGAGAAGAACAATAAAGCAGTCATTACTGGTACGAATCTTGTGAAATTTGATAATATCCAGTTAACAGAAGGTTTGAATAAAGTCGTCGTTTATCTAGGGGATTCCAATGCAATTGCTTCTGCACCAGGTTGGTTATACTACGCTCCAACAACCAATTTATCCGATATTACGGTAAATAACGCTCAATTGGAAGAAGGAAAGATCTATCCGGTCGACCGTGGTCCTTTGAAAGCTGGGACAACAGGTATTCAAATTAAAACGAAGGCATCCAATGCTAGTGCTGTTCAAGCTACATTAACTGGCGATAGTCTGCCTAAACAAGGCTTCAAAAGTAATGATGGATACTTCTATTTTACTGGGGATGACAAGAACAAATCTGCATCAACTTGTGCATCTGTTACCAGTTTCTGTTTGAATCCAGGAGACAACATCATTAATTTCATTGCGAGCAATGATACGAATAAATATCAAGTAGTCAAGAAGCTTTGGTACGATAATGGTCAACCGTTTGCTTTTAACGGGAAAATACAAGATACAGCAGCGACACTGCCTCAAAAAGATTTAATTACGATTCCAACATTCCAAACAAGTGCTTTGACTTTTACAGCTAGTGTAAAAAGCGATTTAGAAGCATCGGGGTCCTTACGATACCGCTATGTAGAAGTGGCAGTTAACGGATCTTCGGTTGCTACAATCGATTTAGGCGGAGCTGATGGGACGAACACAGTATCACTAGTTACCTATTCGGCTGCTACTAATCCTTCATTGTCACGAAGCAATGAGTATTTAGTGAAAGATTTGAAGATTGCGATACCTACTTTTACTTCTTTAGCCGCGAATGAGCAGCGTCTAACATTTACTTTTAGAGATGTTACGAATAGCCTAATTCCAGCCATAACAGAATATAAATTTAAATATGTTGATCCTAGTCATCCTTACATCGATAGATCAACTATAAGTAATGGAACAATTGAAAATGAACTTAGCCTAAGTGATGCAACGCTAGTCAATGAGCTTCCGGCTGATATTCATGTGTATGCAAATAGCGAAACCCGCTCAATCAGGGCTTTAGTTGATGGGGTTTATTACCCTAATGCAGATCCTATTGTAGGAACATGGGATAATGTAGCCCAATTATTTAAGTATGATCTTAAACTTCAAGGCATAACGGATGGCAACAAAAAATTGAGTATTGAGCTCTATAGTGACACTGCGGGAGCAACAACAAAATATAGCACGGTTGAATATAAGTTGAACATAAGTAACGCTCCTTATGTTCTGGTTAATAATATCTCTAACAGCATGACGATCAAGAATATCAAGAACCTAACATGTGGAGCAACAGAAGCATGTATTTCGGGTAGACTTGTTAACTTCTATCAAGATCCAGTAACTGCCCCCGCGGTACCTGTTAATAAGGTGGAAGTGTCTATGAATGAAAGTGTTTATACACTTGATTCTAGGACTGTTGAAGCGATATTTGGAAAAGTCCCTTCTACACCAACAGTTCCAGGGACATTGAATACATTCACCTTACCTTTGACTTTATTTAATGCTGATCTCACGAAGGTAATGGTTGAAGGCAAAAATACGTTGAAGTTCAAAATTTACGTCAATAATGTCTTTATCACTGAGCAGTCCTATGATATCTATTTATTCTCAACAGACGCTCCACAATTTACGGCTATTAAACCAGTGGAAAGTGGTACTTCAGGAATTCAGTTTATCTCAAACAGCAATCCAGATACTTATACGACTACACAGCGTACTGTATCATTTGACGGGTTATATTCAAGTCTAGATGCGAATGGCTTGGCATCACCAATTAAAGCTTTAACGCTGGTTGTGCATACGAAGGATGCTAAGGGAGATGCGCTGGTTTTTCAGCAAACGATTGGTAGTTCCAGCTCGATTAATGTTATTGATCAAACGCTGAATTCACAATCTGTGACTTCCGCAGGCACTAATTATTTTACATCGATTAGCAGTACAGACTTTAAAACAACAGCTTTTAAATTGTTGGATGACTCAGATGTTGTTTTCGAGTTTAGAATCACCAACAATTCCAATATCACAGCAACGAAGTCTATTACTATTACAAGACAGAATGTTCCTTACACGGTTGTCCAACCCCTCTTGATTAAGAATCCTAAAGGGGAGTTGCAGTCCAACATTAATAGTGATTTTTACAATATCATTATTGAAGCTGAGAACGCTGAGAGTGTTTTATTCGATAAAAATGAAGCAACCAAACGTACAGTGAATTCTGTGGATCAATATTTATATCAAGTCACGAATTTGAAGCCTGGTGCAAATCAAATTAAGTTTACGATTAATCGTAACGGGGCTAAGGTGAATGGTAGTTTTATTCTTTTCAATACCAATACCAATGTTCAAGGTGCAGCTACGCTTCAAAATATGAATACGAAGTTTAAACTCTTTAATAGTGGTCTACAACTATCTTTCCCTAAAGACACTAAACTAATGAGAAATGCTCCCGATAGCAATAACAATCAATATATTACAACAGGGCGTAAGATATTGTTTGGTATCGCGGATACAGATGATGGCCGAGTAGATAAAGCATTATTTCCTGTACCGAATGGATACTATAAATCCAAGATTAATGTCAAAGTTGTAGAAGATACCTTCCATCCAGCAAGTAATCTCTACTATATGGACGCAGGTTTCATTCCAGCACCTAACTCAACTACGACAACGCCTGAAGATTTAACTAAAGGACTTAACGGCACTGGTGTTGATCCATATGACACTACGAACTCAGGAAGAGCCTATTTTAACCGTCTAAATGATGAGATCGTTGTACCTACGCAAGATGGAGAACTGACATTACAGTTTGATCAGTCCATCCGTCAAGATGCTGGCAAGTACATTACTGTATTCTTCTATGATATTTATGCGAACTATTCAAATACAACAGACTATGGCTGGAAGAACCTCGGCGGCGTTGTAGATAACAAAAACAACACGATCACAGTGCCATTCCGGAAGTTCGGGTACTATCAAGTCATGTACATGGATCGCAGCTTCGATGATATGACGGGGCACTCATTCGCAAGAACTGAGCTCGAGACACTGTACTCCAAAGGATTAATGAGAGCAAAAACTACGTTCTCATTTGGCCCAAATGATTACATTACACGTGGCGAATTTGCTCAAGTATTAGTCAAAATTTTTAAACTTCCTATGAACTATGCTGGTAACTCAACTTTCTCCGATGTTCTGAAAATTGATAACGCAATTGGTATGCTTTACGACTATAAGTACATCGAGACAGCTGCAAGAGCCGGTATTATCCGTGGTCAGGCGAGTAACCGGTTTAATCCCGGAGGATCCATTACGCGTCAAGATGCTGCTGTAATGATCGCTAGAGCCGCTGAGATGAAAATGAACACTGATCTTGCTAAATCTCTCACTACGTTGCAAAAAGCGTTCACAGATGGAGATCGGATTGAGTCCTATTCCAGACCTGCTGTTGAGGCTGTGTCCAAAGCGGGGCTCATTGAAGGCATTCCGAATGCATTGCTTCCAGGAGAGAAGAAAGAAACAGTGCGATTTGACCCAACTGAGCTGCTAACACGTGCCCAAGCATCCATAATCGGATATCGTGTTATGAAACAACAGAAGATGGTTCCATAAAGGAAGCATTAGTCTAACAGCCCCATCACTTATTAGGTGATGGGGCTGTTTTTTTGATGCATTATAGGAATGCAGCGAGAGACACACATTTGGAAAATACTTATCAATGAAATGTAGTATAGAGTGTCGTATACTAAGTTTGTAGCCGAGGTGATAGACGCGAAGCTACACGAAAGCGAATCAGAGCTCATTGAGCGAGTAGATTCAAAAGTCGCCCCGTTGGTTATAAGTTTTTATAACAAAAAAACTTTAAAATATTAGGAGGAAATACCCTTTATGAAGAAAACTCTATCTGTAGTTCTTACGTCCGCAATGGCTTTCTCCATGTTTTCAGCTGTAGCTTTTGGTAAAACATCTGCTGATTTCACGGATTTGAAAGACCTTGACGCAGCAACAAAAGCAAAGTTTGACGCGATGATCTCCGCTGAAATCTTTGATGGCGTAAGCGACACAACGTTTGGTCTTAAAGAAGAAATGAACCGCGCGCAATTTGCTAAAGTAGCAGCTTTGATTATGGGTCTTGAAGTAAATAAAGATCTTAAAACATCCAGCTTTACTGACGTTAGTGTAACCGACCCAGCGAATGGTTATGCACTTCCTTACATCGAAGCTTTGAAAACAGCTAACGTAACTGATGGTTATGCAGAAGGCCAATACAACCCAGCTGGTAAAGTAACGAAAGAACAACTAGCTACTTTCTTGGTTCGTGTACTTGGTAAAGACGCAGAAGCAAAAGCATTGACTGGCACAGATAAAACAGTTTCCGGTTGGGCACAAGGTTATGTAGCTGAAGCACTTGCATTAAAAGTTCTTTCCAACAATGCTGATGGCACGTTCGGTGGTATCACAAATGCAACTCGTGATCTTCTTGTAACTGGTGCATACGAAGCGAAACAACAATACGTACCAGCTGGTCAAGTTTCTTTAACTGAAGCAAAAGCTACTGGCGTTCAACAAGTAACAGTAAAATTCAACAAACCAGTTGATACTACTAAAGCAGTAGTTGCTCTAACAAAAGGAACAGCTAACGTTGCAACAACAGCTAAATTTGCAGATGATAAGAAATCAGTTGTTCTGACTTTGACTAACGTTAAAGTAACAGAAGGTAACTACACAGCAACTCTTACTGGTTTAGATGCAGCTAATGTAGCTAAAGGTACAGCAACATTTACAGCTGAAAATGAAAAAGTATCGAAACTAAGTTTTGTAAACGCAAGTGATGTAGTTCCACAAGTAAAAGACTTCGTAATTCAGCTTAAAGCTGAGAATCAATACGGTGAAAATGCTACATTAAATGGTGGTAACTACTCAGTATTCGGTTATACAGGCACAATTACGCGTAACGCGGATAATGGTTACCTTGAGCTTAAAGTTGATACTAGTGACGCATCCAAATATCCAACTGAAATTGGTGTATTACCAATCACAGTTAGCTTGAATCAATCTGCTGTAACAGTATCCAAAACGTTTAAAATTGGTACTGAACAACGCGTTTCTAAAGTTGAGTTAGGGACTGCAACATACGAGAACGGTAAAACGGCACTATCAAGTGAAGGCGATCAAGTAACTTATGACATCACAAGATATGATCAATACGGTTATAAAGTAGTAGCAGATGCTGCCGCATCAATTATGCCTGTTATTACACCTACTGACATGAATATTCTTGACAAAAAAGTTGAAGACAACAAAGTAGTAGTTACAGTAGCAGCTGGTAAAAAAGTAGATAAAACGAGTGATTATACAGTAACTTACTATGAGGGTGGAGCTTCTGCAACAGCAAAAGTATCGCTAAAAGCTGGTTCAGTACCAACTAAAATAGAGTTTGGCACTTATAACGGAGTAGTTGCTGAAGGCGACACAAATGCGAAATACATTCCAATTACAGCGTATGATGCTGATGGAAAAGCTTTGTCTGCACAAGATATCGTTGACAATGCAGGTAGCATTAACTTCACAATTTCTGGTGCAACAGTAGCTACTGGTACGGATGTAACTTCAAACGGTATTGTAAAATACGGCGAAAACAAAGGTAAGTTGAAACTAAGCTCTATTCAAGCAAAAGAGAGAGGTGTCGTATACTTATACATGTCCATCTACAATGCTAATGTACAAACACAAGCACAACTTCCGTTGACTGTAGTTGCTGCACGTACACCAGAGAGCGTAGTGCTATCAGGTAGCGAGCCAACAACAAAAGCTCTAGTAAATGCTACAACAACATTTAAAGTTCTTGTAAAAGATCAATATGGTGAAACGCTTGATGCAGTTCCGACAGGTTACGAAGTAAACGTAAACGTAGACGGAACAACTGCAGGGGTTACTGTGGATTCCGTAGCACAAGCAGCTGGTAATAACTTCAAAACTGACCTAAAAGGTAAGCTGAATGACAAAGAGATCAAGCTCACTGCAGCTTCCCTAGGCAAAACAACTGTTAAAGTAGGAATTACAAAAGGTGGAGAAGAAGTAGCGCCAGCCTTGAAAAGAACTGTAGAAGTTGTAGAAAACGCAGATCTAACTTACAAAGCAAAAGCAATCTCAGACGTATTCGCAATCACAACTAATGAACTTGCGAAAACTGGTGATTTTGCAAAAGGTTCAGTAAGTAAATTTGCTAAAGCTGTAGATGTTACAGTAACAGATAAAGCAGGCAATACAGTTGCTGTACCGAGTGAACTTAAAGCAGTGAAAACAGCTTACACATCTGATTCTAATATTGCTACAGTGACAACTGACGGTAAAGTATTAGGGCAACGTGTTGGTACTGCAACAATTACTGCCGTGATTTACAAAGCAAATGGTGAAACGCAAGACTTCACTTACACAGTAAATGTAAAAGCTGATGCACCAACTGTTGCAACATTAACAGCTGACGCAAACGCTACTTACAGTTCGACTAAAGATGTAGCACAAATGTTGAATGTAAAAGCGGTTGATAATTATGGCACAGAGTACAAATATACAGATGGCGGCGTAAATGAAGTAACGGCTTACCAAGGTTTTCTAGGGGTACAATATATTATCTCTGATGTTCAAGGTGGCGGTACTGTAAAATACGATCCAAGCACTGATAAAATCACTACAACTGGAACTGTTAATGAATTTGTTGTAAAAACAATTGCATCTAATGGTAAAACAACTACAACACTAGTAACAAAATAATTAAATAACATTGATATCAAAAAGGAGACCGGTAACGGTCTCTTTTTGTTTTTATGTAGTACTAATAGATCTGAAGGGACGATTTTGGTACTGGTAGCATTCAGCAATCTTTCAGGTAACTTTTAAGTTCTATTAAGCTTCTATTCAAATCTTTTTTACAATCTAGGATTACAATTTAATTAAGTAGTCTGGATGTGGACGACGGTGACGACCATGTTTGGAAAATACTTAGCAATGAAAAATCGCATATATTATCGTATACTCAGTTTGCAGGAAATAATGATATACGAAATTATACACGAAAGATATTGCAGATTTAATAGAAAGTGTTACATCAATTTAGTTATAAGTTTATAACAAAAACTTAAAATATTAGGAGGAAATACCCCTTATGAAGAAAACATTATCAGTAGTTCTTACTTCCGCAATGGCTTTTTCCATGTTCTCAGCTGTCGCTTTTGGTAAAACATCGGCTGACTTCACTGATTTGAAAGATCTTGATGCTGCAACACAAACGAAATTTGATGCTATGATCTCTGCTGGTATCTTTGATGGCGTAAGTGACACAACGTTTGGTCTTAAAGAAGAAATGAACCGTGCTCAATTCGCTAAAGTAGCAGCTTTAATTATGGGTCTAGATGTAAATAAAGATCTTACAACTTCAAGCTTTACTGATGTTAGTGTAACCGACGCGGCAAATGGTTATGCACTTCCTTACATCGAAGCTTTGAAAAATGCTAATGTAACTGACGGTTATGCAGAAGGTCAATACAACCCAGCAGGTAAAGTTACAAAAGAACAATTAGCTACTTTCTTGGTGCGTGTTCTTGGTAAAGACGCTGAAGCAAAAGGTTTAACTGGCACAGATGCGACAGTTTCTGGTTGGGCACAAGGCTATGTTGCAGAGGCGCTTTCACTGAAACTTCTTTCCAACAATGCAGACGGCACATTCGGTGGTATCACGAATGCAACTCGTGATCTTCTTGTAACTGGTGCATACGAAGCTAAGCAACAATACGTACCAGCCGGCCAAGTTTCAGTGACTGAAGCGAAAGCTACTGGCATACAACAAGTAACAGTAACATTCAACAAACCAGTTGATACTGCGAAAGCGACAGTTGCTTTGACAAAAGGTAGTACTAGCGTTGCAACAACTGCTAAATTTGCAGATGATAAGAAATCAGTTGTTCTAACTTTGACGGATGTTAAAGTATCAGAGGGCGAATATACAGCAACACTTTCTGGTCTTGATGCAAGCAGTGTAGCGAAAGCTACGGCAACATTTACAGCTGAAAATGAAAAAGTATCAAAACTAAGTTTTGTAAATGCAAGTGATGTAGTTCCACAAGTGAAAGATTTCGTAATTCAACTGAAAGCTGAGAACCAATATGGTGAGAATGCGACATTAAATGGTGGTAACTACTCAGTATTCGGCTACACAGGTTCAGTTACGCGTAACACAGATAATGGTTACCTTGAGCTTAAAGTAGATACAAGCGACACATCTAGATATCCTACTGAAATTGGTGTTTTACCAATCACAGTTAGCTTGAACCAATCTGCTGTATCGGTATCCAAAACGTTTAAAATTGGTACTGAACAACGTGTTTCTAAAGTTGAGCTAGGAACTGCAACGTACGAAAACGGTAAAACAGCTCTATCAAGTGAAGGCGATAAAGCAACTTATGATATCACAAGATATGATCAATACGGTTATAAAGTAGTAGCGGATGCATCTGCATCAATTATGCCTGTTATTACACCGACTGACATGAATATTCTTGACAAAAAAGTTGAAGATAACAAAGTAGTAATTACAGTAGCAACTGGTAAAAAAGTTGATAAAACAGCTGATTACACATTAACTTACTACGAAGGCGGCGCTTCTGCGACGGCTACAGTATCTCTGAAAGCAGGAGCTGTACCAACTAAACTAGAATTCGGCACTTATAACGGAGTTGTTGCTGATGGGGATACTAGTGCGAAATACATTCCAATCGTAGCATATGACACTGAAGGTAATGCTCTATCCACACAAGATATTGTTGACAATGCAGGCAGCATTAACTTTACGGTTTCTGGTGCAACAGTAGCGACAGGTACAGATGTAACTTCGAATGGTATTGTAAAATATGGTGAAAACAAGGGTAAACTAAAACTAAGCTCGATCGAAGCAAAAGAGAGAGGCGTCGTATACCTGTACATGTCGATCTACAATGCTAATGTACAAACTCAAGCGCAACTTCCATTGACTGTGGTTGCTGCTCGTACTCCAGAGAGCGTACTGTTAACAGGTGATGAGCCAACAACAAAAGCATTGGTGAATGCTACAACAACATTTAAAGTTCTAGTAAAAGATCAATATGGTGAAACGCTTGATACAGTTCCTACAGGCTACGAAGTAAACGTAAATGTAGATGGAGCAACTGCTGGTGTGACTGTGGATTCCGTAGCACAAGCAGCTGGAGATAACTTCAAGACTGATCTAAAAGGAAAGCTCAATGACAAAGAAATTACATTCACAGCAGCTTCCTTGGGTAAAACTACAGTTAAAGTAGTACTTACAAAAGGTGGGCAAGAAGTAGCGCCTGCGTTGAAAAGAACTGTCGAAGTTGTAGAAAACTCTGATCTAGTCTATAAAGCAAAAGCTGTATCAGATGTATTCGCAATCACAACAAATGAACTAGCAAAAACAGGTGACTTTGCAAATGGTTCAGTAAGTAAATTTGCAAAATCATTAGGTGTTACTATAACAGATAAATCGGGTAACACAGTTGCTGTGCCAAGTGATCTTAAAGCAGTGAAAACAGCTTATACAACTGATTCTAACATTGCTACCGTTACGACAGATGGTAAAGTATTAGGCCAACGCGTTGGTACTGCGACAGTTACTGCTGTTGTATATAAAGCAAATGGAGAAACAGAAGATTTCACTTACACAGTAAATGTTAAAGCAGACGCGCCGACTGTAGCGACATTAACAGCTGATGCAAGTGCAACATATAGTTCAACTGAAGATGCTGCTCAAATGTTGAATGTAAAAGCTGTTGATAACTATGGCACAGAATACAAATATACAGATGGCGGTGTAAATGAAGTTAAGGCATACCAAGACTTCTTAGGGGTACAATATATTATCTCTGATGTTCAAGGTGGCGGAACTGTAGTATACAACCCTAGCACTGATAAAATAACAATTAGTGGAACTGTTAATGAGTTTGTTGTAAAAACAATCGCATCTAATGGTAAAACAACAAGCACTGTAGTGTCGAACTAATAATTAATAAAAAAGAGTCATCTTTGGGAATATCCCGAGGATGGCTCTTTTTGTTTCATTCATTATAGAAGGTGAGGTGATTTTAAAATATTTTTAATTTATTTCGTAGTAAACGCAACTTTTTAAGATTATATGCGTTTAATACTTTGAAAACAAAATGATGTGTATAAAATAAAAAAAACTTTACGGAGCTATTCGACCATTGTATAATGTGAATTGGTATGAATGGATATTATCGCGAAATTACTAGTTTCTAAAGTAGCCAATAGAGCTACTAATGAACTTAGTTATAGTTTTTGCTCTAACTCTGGAAAGGAGGTGAACCAAAAATGAGTACATCGAGCTCAAAAAATGATGGTTTTAAAGAAAAAAATTATACAGATATTCAAGGAGGAGAAAAAAAGGTTATGAAAAAAAGTTTATCCGTAGTTCTAACAGCAGCAATGGCATTATCCATGTTTTCTTCCGTAGCATTCGGTAAAACATCCGCTGATTTCACAGATCTTAAAGATCTTGACGCAGCTACAAAAGCAAAATTTGACGCTCTTATCAGCGCTGGTATTTTCGATGGCGTGAGCGAATCAACTTTCGGTTTGAAAGAAGAAATGAACCGTGCTCAATTTGCGAAAGTTGCAGCTTTGATCACAGGTATCGAAGTTAACAAAGACCTTAAAACTTCCAGCTTCTCCGATGTTAAAGCTGATGACGCAGCTAACGGCTACGCGCTTCCTTTCATCGAAGCTTTGAAAACTGCTGGTATCACTGATGGTTACGGTGAAGGCACTTACAACCCAGCTGGTAAAGTAACAAAAGAACAACTTGCTACTTTCTTGGTTCGCGTTCTTGGTAAAGATGCTGATGCTAAAGGCAAAACAGGTACTGATACAACAGTAACTAATTGGGCACAAGGTTATGTAGCACTTGCACTTGAATTGAAACTTCTCTCCAATGGAGCAGACGGTAAATTCGGTGGTACATCCAACGCGACTCGCGATCTTCTTTTGACTGGTGCTTACGAAGCGAAAGCTCAATACGTATCCCCAGGTAAAGTATCCGTTTCCGAGGCGAAACCTACTGGCGTACAACAAGTAACTGTTTCTTTCAACAAACCAGTTGACGATACTAAAGCTAAAGTTGCTTTGACAAAAGGTAGCCTAGCAGTAGCAACAACTGCAAAATTTGCAGATGACAAGAAGTCCGTAGTATTGACTTTGACAAGTGTAAAACTTACTGAAGGTAGCTACACAGCTACACTATCCGGTCTTGATGCAGCTAATGTTGACAAAACGACTGCAACATTCACAGCTGAAAACGAAAAAGTTACTAAACTTAGCTTCGTTAACGCTAGTGACAAGATTCCACAAGCAGCTAACCTTGTTCTTTCAATTAAAGCTGAAAACCAATATGGTGAGAATGCTACTTTGAACGGTGGTAACTACTCCGTATTCCCTTCAACTTCTGGCGCATTGACTCGTAATGCTGACACAGGCTACCTTGATTTGAAAGTAGACACGCATGACGCAACATTATATCCAACTGAAATTGGCGTTCTACCAGTTACAGTAAGTTTGAATCAATCTGCTGTTTCTGTATCCAAAACGTTTAAAATTGGAACAAAACAGCTAGTATCCAAAGTTGAGCTTAAAGATGCAGTTTATACAAATGGTAAAACTGCGCTATCTTCAGAAGGCGACCAAGCTACATTCGATATCACAAGATATGACCAATATGGTTTCAAAATGGTAGACGATGCTTCAACAACAATCACTCCTGTTATCACACCAACTGACATGAATATCCTAGATAAAAAAGTTGAAGATAACAAGTTGAAAGTTACAGTTGCTGCAGGTAAAAAAGTGGATAAAACTGCTGATTACACTGTAACGTATTATGATACAGGTGCTTCAGCAACTGGAAAACTATCCTTGAAAGCAGCAAGCGTGCCTACTAAATTAGAATTTGGTACTTTCACTGGAACAATTGCAGATGGTGATACAGCTGATAAATTTATTCCTATCGTAGCTTACGATGCTGAAGGTAAACAACTTTCCACACAAGATATTGTTGATAATTCCGATAGCATTAGCTTCACAGTTTCCGGCGCATCTGTTGGTACTGGTCCAGATGTAACTTCTAAAGGTATTGTTAAGTATGGTGAGAACAAAGGTAAATTGAAAATTAACAATGTAGTTGCAAAAGAGAGAGGTGTAGTTTACCTCTACATGTCAATCTACAATGCTAACATTCAAACGCAAGCTCAATTACCATTAACGGTTGTAGCTGCTCGTACACCTGAAAGCGTAGTTCTTTCTGGAACAACTGAACCAGCTAAAAAAGCATTGAATGGTGCAAGTACAACTTACAAAGTACTAGTAAAAGACCAGTACGGTGAGAACCTAGACACAACAACATCTGGTTATACAGTTAAAGCTAATATCGAAGGCGCTACTTCTGCAATCACAATTGGTGGTGTAGATATTCATGATGGGGATACTTATACTGACCTTAAAGGTAAAGTGAATGATAAAGAGATTAAGTTTACTGCGAACTCCACGTTAGGTAAAACTACTCTTAAATTTACGATTACTAAAAACGTTGGTGGTGCAGAAATTTCTACTCCGTTCAAGAGAACTGTAGAAGTAATCGAGAATAAAGATTTGACTTACTCCGCTAACACGCTTTCCGATTTGTTTGCTATTCAAACAAATGACAAAGCAAAATCAACTACTAGCGACTCTTCTGTTGGAAGTAAAAGTAAGTTTGCTAAAGCTGTAGGTGTCACAGTTAAAGATAAAGCTGGCGATACTGTTGCAGTTACAGATGCTTTGAAAGAAGTTAAGACAGCTTATGTTGTAGATTCTAATATTGCAACTGTAACACCTGCTGGTAAAGTGCTTGGTCAAAGAGTAGGTACAACTACTGTTACTGCTGTTGTTTACAAAGCAAACGGCGAAACACAAGACTTCACATACACTGTAAATGTAAAAGCTGATTTACCTGTAGTTGCAACATTGACTGCTGATGCGAACGCGCCATACAGTTCAACAAAAGATATCGAACAATTTATTAATGCTAAAGTTGTTGACAACTATGGTGTTGAGTACAAATATGTAGTTGGAACTGGTGGAGCAGCAGATGTAAACTACATCAACTATTACAACGATTTCTTCGGTGTTCAGTACATTATCTCTAATGTTCAAGGCGGAGGTACTGCTAAAGTAGTTAATGGTAAAGTTGTACTTACTGGAACTGTTAACGAGTTTGTATTGAAAGCTATTTCCAGCAATGGTAAAACTACTACAACTCTTGTAACTGTACCTGCATCTTAAGAGCTGTGGTATAGTATAAGAACAGAGAGAGACCCTTCGGGGTCTCTTTTCTTATTCATTCAAACGGAGGAACGCCAAATGAACAAACAGAAAAAGCTCCTACTTCTGAGTGCTTGCAGTTTTATAGTTTTAACATTTTCGTCGACTTCCCAAGCCGAAGCCCCATCTCCAGGAACAACCGACCCGTTGATCACGCAGAGCTATTTCGTGCAAAACACCTTAAGCGAAGCAAGGGTGAAGGAAATTGTGGCCTCCGCGATCGCAGCGAATGCTGGCGGGAGCAACGGAGGCACGAGCACTACCCCTACGGCAGCGGCGAATATGAAGGTTGTCCAATTGGCAAATGGACAAACGTTGTATGCTGGCGCTGGCTCTGAATTTATCGTGCGAAGCGGCAAGGTGTTAGCAGTGAGCAACGATGAGAACGGCATCCCGGATGTCACGGGAGGCAAAGATCTGCCAGCGGGGACGGAAGTCGCGCTGAATCATCTTTTGATTTTCCCGACCGAGGGCCGCGGCATCAAGCCTTCGCCAAAAAATGACACGACCATTTATGTCATGGTACGTGGTGCATATTTGATTTTAAATGCGGATGGAAGTAAAGTTTCGCAATAAATGTTTACTCCATAATTTTACCCAAAATGACAACTTCTTATTCGTTTCAGCAAGCCGATTCTAGCCATACTATTAGCGTACCCCATAGATCGGGTAGCTGCTTATCGAGTGCATGATCTGAACTAAAACTCTTAGGGAGGCGTTTGGCTATGGCTAGAAGTAAAGTGGTTCCGGAATCGAAAAAGGCGTTAGATATCTTAAAATACGAAATTGCATCTGAGTTAGGTCTCCCAGTAGGTTATTCGATGTCAGCTCATGCTGATACTGAATTTGCTGGTGAGCTTGGCTCTATCCCTTCAGCTCCCACGAAAAAAGACTACTGGGGCCATATCACGTCTAGAGATAACGGGGCCGTTGGTGGCCGCATGACACAGCGTCTGATTCAAAGAGCAGAAGAAACCTTATTTACATTGTAAGAGGTATTATTCTTTTTATTATTGTAATGAGAAAGAGGTCGGCTATAGGCTGACCTCTTTCTTCAAATTGAGGAGATTACGAAAATTATCGAATGCTGTAGTTTCATATAAAGAGTATTATAGATATTAGCTGTGAAAAAAAAGTGAAGCGTACCTTAAAGTAAACTTAATAAGAAAATTGCTTAGTTTTGAAATTATAAATTGACAATACACGACAAATAAAGTAGGATGGTTAATTGAAGGTCAATATTCAATTTAACCTTTTCCTATAGGGGAAGGTTCATTTTAATGTTGTCTTTATTCATGTATTGTCTTTATTCATGTATTGTCTTTATTTATGTGTTATCCATTTGTAACAGTGCGGAATTCAAAGATCTTGTCAGCGCATGAGCGCAAAAGAGGGATTCCGTTTGGCGAGAAAAGCTCCGCTAAAGCCGGGCCCACTTTTTTTATCATAGAGGCATCGAGTAGAAGCTTTTCAAACATACTAATTGTAATGTAGGAGGATGAATAATATGGTTCAAGTTCGTGGACGTCGTTTATTTACATCCGAATCCGTAACAGAAGGTCATCCAGATAAAATTTGTGACCAAATTTCTGACTCGGTTTTGGATGCATTTCTAGCTAATGATCCGAATGCTCGTGTAGCATGTGAGGTATCTGTAGCAACTGGTTTGGTTTTGGTAATTGGTGAAATCACTTCGAAGTCTGAATATGTTGATATTCAAGCTATTGCAAGACAAACAATTAAAGAAATTGGTTATACACGTGCGAAATTTGGTTTTGACTCCCAAACATGTGCGGTTCTCGTTTCGTTGAACGAGCAATCCCCTGACATTGCACAAGGTGTTGACAGAGCTCTTGAAGCAAGAGAAGGTTCTATGTCTGATGAAGAAATCGAAGCAATTGGAGCTGGTGACCAAGGTTTAATGTTTGGTTTCGCAGTTAACGAAACACCTGAACTTATGCCTCTTCCAATTTCAATTTCTCACCAGTTGGCTCGTCGTTTGACTGAAGTTCGCAAAAATGGGACTCTTCCATACCTGCGTCCAGACGGTAAAACACAAGTAACGGTTGAATACATCGATGATAAACCAGTTCGTGTAGATGCAATTGTTGTATCCACACAGCATGATGAGAACACAACTTTGGAGCAAATCCAAAAAGATATTAAAGAACATGTTATCCTTCCAATCGTTCCAGCTCACTTGTTGGATGAGAAGACGAATTACTTCATTAACCCAACTGGACGCTTCGTTATTGGCGGACCTCAAGGGGATGCAGGTCTTACAGGTCGTAAAATTATCGTTGATACGTACGGTGGTTATGCTCGTCATGGCGGCGGCGCGTTCTCCGGTAAAGATCCGACAAAAGTTGACCGTTCTGGCGCATACGCGGCGCGTTACGTTGCGAAGAATATCGTAGCAGCTGGTCTTGCTGAGAAATGTGAAGTTCAATTGGCTTATGCTATTGGTGTTGCTCGCCCTGTATCTATTGCTGTAGATACATTTGGTACGGCTAAAGTGAGTGAAGAGAAGCTAGTTGAGCTGATCCACAATAACTTTGACCTTCGCCCAGCGGGTATCATTAAAGAGCTTGATCTTCGTCGTCCGATCTACCGTCAAACTGCGGCTTATGGTCACTTTGGCCGTAACGATCTAGATGTTCCTTGGGAGCGTACAGATAAAGCTGAGTCGTTGAAAGCACAAGCATTAGAGCTTAAGCATTAATATAGAGAGGTCGTCCTTTATAGGGCGGCTTTTTTGTTGTGCATTTCGCCAAGTAATAATTTGCTACAGTAAATATTATTGTATTCTTTTGCTAATATATGTGGTATAATATGTATATGTCATCTGATGCTAATTCATAGGGAATTATGTTATGATGAATATTAGATAAGTTCTGTTTTATTAGAAGAGAAGGGAGAGCGATGTATTGGAAAACGAATTGAAAGACGCACTTACCGCTATACTTAAGGCAGAATTATCACCACTACTTGTTGGAATTAATTCTCGATTAGATGGAATTGATACTCGATTAGATGGCATTGACACAAGACTAGACAGACTAGAATTAGAACAATCCCAAATCAAACAAGCCGTGCTGGAAACGAATGAAATTGTGAAGCGTTTGGAAAATGTGCAAGAGCAACAACACAGGATTATTGAGCTCCTTTCAGCGCGTTCGATTGAACAAGAAGCCAAACTTAAAAAGATCATATAAATATCACATATAAGCATCTCAAGCAGAGAGCAGACCCCGGAGGGTTGTGCTCTTTTTTACTTTTTCACAGCTTATCTATGACATATGAATACAACATGGTGAATATCGTAACTTTTTCCATAGTTTAAGAGTCTATATAGTTATCGCTATAAAGATAGACATGGAAGAATTAGATAATAAGAGGAGTGGAACGGCAACGTGAAGGTACAGAGGCAAGTAGGAGTGGCTGCATTGGCTTGCGCTATGGTGTGGCAGTTGGTGTCGGGAGTAACAGTGAGCGCCGCGGGATCAAAGCTAACATTGAGCTCGCAGGAGACGATCACATCAGGTGCAATTATGAAGAACTACGTATGGTCGACAACGCGAAGCAATAAGGAAGTATCGGTGAACGCCAATGTGATCGAAGTGGATCTGACGAACCCGAACGTGAAGATAGACGCAATGGCAGGAACGAATAATCAATTCACGAAGAACCAGAGTGTGCTCGGCATGGTGAAGGATACAGGTGCTGTAGCCGGAGTAAACGGGGATTTCTACAATACCCAGGCAGAAGGAGTGCCAGAGGGTGCACAGATTACGAACGGTCAGGTGATGGCGACGCCGGCGAAGATTTCGGGGCTGTATTCTTTTGCTATTACGAAGACGAATCAGCCGATTATTGATATTTTCGATTTCCAAGGTACGGTTACGGCCAAGGATGGGACTAAGTTCGAGCTGGGTGGCGTGAATAAAACGTTCTACTGGGATGATAATGACGTTCCCCTTATTGCAGACGGTCTTTTCCTTTATACAAGTGCTTGGGCGATGACGCAGCGCGCTGTGGATGGCACGCATGTGCCTACTGAGGCTCTCATTCAGAATGATATCGTCAAGGAAATTCAAGTGGATACGAATGTGAAAATGATTGCGCCAGCGGATGGTTATATCCTAAGGGGCTCCGGTTTGGCTAGAGAGTTTATTGTAAACCATCTCAAAGTTGGCGATAAAATCACGACGAAGTACGACATGATTCCACATGATGCGTCGAAGACCTATGATTGGAAGAACTTCAAAATGCTTATCGGTGGGAGCACATTGCTAGTTGATGAAGCGAAGCCGAGTTATTTTACGCGGAATATTAATGATTTTAGCGGATATAGTCCTGTTTCTAGGACAGCAGTCGGTTACTCCAAGGATCTGAAGAAGGCATATATCATTACAGCAGATCGGAACGGTCCTAGTGCCGGGATGACGCTGCCAGAGTTGCAGCAATTCATGATCGATGCTGGAGTTTGGCGAGGGATGGTCCTCGATGGCGGTGGATCGACACAGATGGTGTCTAGGCCACTTGGGGATGTAGATCCGAAGCTGGTGAACAAAACACAGAATGGGAATCAACGTGCGGTAGCCAATGGTTTGGGCGTATATTCGACAGCGCCGAAGGGCGAGTTGTTAGGTCTTATTTTAAAAGGACAATCCTTATTATTCGTAAATGAATCCAGCACTTATCAATTTAAAGCTTATGATGATTATTATAATCCGATCGCTGTAACAGGAGTTGTTCCACAATGGAGCAGCACGGTTGCTAATGGCTCGTTCAAGGATAATGTTTATACACCTACAATGCCTGGAAAAAACCAAATTGTCGCCAAGTCAGGCAAAGGATCCGCAACGATGGATGTTGAAGTTGTCGGGCGTGACCAGATTACATCGATGGCATTCAGCTCGGGGTCCTTCTCATTGACAGAGGGCGGCGATTTCAAGCTTCCGATTACCGTTACAACACGAAGTGGAGCAACAAGAGAATTACCCGCGGCATCAGCGACTTGGGAGCTAAGCGGAGTTAAGGGGACAATCACCAACGGAGTCCTCCACGTAGATAGCACTGCTGGTGCGCAGACGGCGCAGGTCATTGCACACTATGATGGATACAGCACTATGGTAACTTTGCCTGTAGGGCAGGAGAAAGTGTGGTACGATTTAGATAAGTTTGCTGTCATGACAACAGGGGACAAATATCCGGCAGAGGTTGTTTCGACGGTTAATATCGTTCCTAACAATGGCAACAAGAACTTGGAAATCGCCTATGATTTCTCCAAAGGGCTAGGGACGAAAGCTGCTTATGCAAGGTTTAATAATGGAAATGGCGCTCCGATCGAAGGTGCTCCTGAATTTATCACGGCTAAAGTCATGGGAGATGGCAGCTTCAATTGGGTACGTGCAGAGGTTATTGATGCGGATGGCAAGCTGAATTATGTCAGTTTTACGGAAAATATGAACTGGACAGGCTGGCGCAAGGTGACGGCGGATGTTTCGGGTCTGAAGGCTCCCCTTGTTGTAAAAAGTATTTATGTGGCTAATCCACTCAACGGGCAGGATGAAAGAGCCACTAAAGGGAAAATTAATATTGACGATATTTCATTTATTTATAAAGGACAATTGCCAACACTGCCGAAGAATGCAATTAAACTGACGGTCAATAAGAAACAAGCAACACTAAATAGCAAACCGATGGTATTGGAACAAGCACCGACGATCGTGAAGGATAATACGTTGGTTCCGATTCGTTTTGTTACAGAAGCATTGGGTGGCACTGTGAAGTGGGACGATAAAGAGCGCAAGGTAACCGTCCTGCGTGGCGATAAATTAATTGACCTATGGATTGACCAAGCGGATCTGCTTGTAAATGGCGTTCGCGTCACGGCAGAAGTAGCTCCAGCGATCATGAATAATGTGACAATGGTCCCATTACGCCTCATTTCAGAGAGGTTAGGGTTCAAAGTAGGCTGGGATCCCCAAAATTACGGAATTTCTATTGAATAAATAGTACTAGAAGTACACGGCAAATGGCGAGAACTATGCTACAATATGGGGTAGACAACTTACTATTATAAGGTTTCAATAAAAGGAGCTCGTTTCATGTGCAACCAGACGCTATAGACAAGGTCATAACCAACGCCATTAACGTCATGGAAAGCAGCAAATATCAATTATTTGAGATTGCTGAGTCATCACGCTTAGAGAAGGAGTCGCTTACTCGGGAGCTTAATGACATTAAGCATGAGACGGGTGTCACGATTGATCTCGTGGATATGTTAGAGAAAGAATACAAGCGGTCGCGGATTAGGCTTACGGAAGTTAGTCGGGATTTCAATAAGTATCGTGAAGAAGATATCAAGATTGCTTATGAAGCCGCTATCGCTTTTCAATTACAGTTAACTATTGCGCGGGAAAAGGAGAATAATCTCAAGATCCGCCGCAATGACTTGCAGGTTCGCATGAAGAATGTGGACAAACAGGTAGAACGGGCCGAAACGATCGTCTCACAGATGAATGTTGCTTTAGAATATTTATCGGGCGATCTCAATCAGCTAACGCGTATTATTGAGTCTGCTAAGAATCGACAACTGCTGGGGTTGAAAATTATTTTGGCCCAAGAAGAAGAACGCAAACGGATCGCGAGAGAAATTCATGATGGGATGGCTCAAACCCTTGCGAATGTTGTCCTTCGGACTGAGATTGCCCATCGGATGCTCGTCAAGGAAGATATTTCTGCGGTGAAGGATGAGTTAGTTGATTTAAAGGGACAAGTCAGAAATGGCCTTGAAGAGGTGCGCAAAATTATTTTCAACCTCCGACCAATGGCGCTCGATGATTTAGGGATTGTACCTACATTACGGAAATATGTGCAGGATTTCGAAGATAAACATCGAATTCACACACAGTTTAACTTGGTCGGAAAAGAAACACGCATACCGTCTGGGTTGGAAATTGCTATTTTCCGCTTGGTACAGGAAGCTTTATCGAATATAAACAAACATGCTAAAGCAACCTTCTTATCTGTTGAACTCACGCTAGAACCAGATCAAGTACAGATTTATGTTGTGGATAACGGAATCGGTTTTGATGTTCCGCTAACAGAACAAAGAATAGCCAAGGGGAATAACTTTGGTTTACTGGGAATGAGAGAGCGTGTGGAGCTGCTAGAAGGTACCATGGTTCTGGAGTCCGAGAAAGATTCAGGAACAAAAATTACGATGCTCATCCCTATCGGCGGCGTTGGAGAGAACAAGGAGGATAACTAGAATGGACAACACGGCGAGTCACAAACGCAATGTGCATATTGTCATTGCAGACGATCATCAGCTTTTTCGTGAAGGTGTTAAACGGATTATTAATATGGAAGATGACATGGAAGTTATCGGTGAGTGTGGCGATGGCATCCAAGTTATTGAATTGTGTAATCAAATTACGCCTGATATCGTGCTCATGGACATCAACATGCCTCTTGAGAACGGAGTAATTGCAACAGAACGTCTGAAACTTATTTTTCCAGATATTAAAGTCATCATTCTATCTATTCATGATGATGAAAGCTATGTGTTTGAGACCCTTCGTAAAGGGGCTTCAGGTTACTTGCTGAAGGATATGGAAGCAGAGTCGCTGATTAATGCGATTCGTTCTGTTGTTGCAGGACATGCCTACATCCATCCGAAAGTAACGGGTAAGCTTATCAATCAACTAAGACGTATGACGTATCTGGATGACGTTGGTGTGGTTGGTACGGGAACAGGCGTAAAGGATTCAGGATTGAAGTACATACATAATGCGAACAGTCCATTAACCAAAAGGGAAGCAGAAGTGCTTCGACTTATGGCAGAAGGCAAAAGCAATAAGCTGATTGGCGAGTTCTTGTACATCAGTGAGAAAACAGTGAAAAACCACGTGAGTAGTATTCTTCAGAAAATGGAAGTTGATGACCGTACACAAGCGGTAATTATTGCAATTAAAAATGGTTGGGTAACGCTGTAATTCGCGATACTGCATTTCCGTGCCTATAGGAACCCCCCTTTGCACTGCCGCATACACTGCAGGTAAGGGAGGGACCCGCTATGTGGATTGGATTGCTTTGTATCTTCGGTTGTTATGGCGTGAGCATTATTGTGCTGCATCTCTTATTACGTAAGGGAACGACGAAGAAACCAGCTACTGTTTTACTTGTTACCAAAAATAATCAAAATCAAATTGAGTGGGTAATTCGCTCATTATTTTTCTTTTCGCGTGTAAGAGGCAACCAGGTCAAGGCAACGATTATTGACGAGGGTTCGTCTGACGATACAAGAGAAATCATTGAGCGTTTATCCCATACGTATGCTCTTGAGCTGCGTTTACAGTCTGACTACGATGCCGTTGATCGATTTCTAAGTCAGCATGATGAAGATCCTGTTGTACTTGTTCACCTCAGTAATAGAGAGGAACTCGTGAAGATTCCTGTTGTTTGATGGCAACCGCTTTCAACACTGACTAACATAAACCTTCAACCAACATGCATGCTACATTATTTGATGAAGAGAGAACGGTGAGGAATGAAGGTTCAGATCTATGCTGTTCGCAAGAGACATGTGTGGGAGTGGAATTTTACGATACATGCCCAGACAGATATCCAATATTGGTTCGAGCATTACGCAGCCGACGCCGGCCTCGTATTGTTCGAACCTTTTGTTTCATTAGGGCAGGCGATTCGACTGCTCGAGGGGTTGAGAAAAATAGATATGGCTTCTAAAGATTACAGCGAGAGTCAGTTACTCGTGATGGTTAAGCGGGAAGTTGCGTTGCTTGGAATGCCGCATGCGGATGAAATGTGCTCGGAAGTGATTGATTACGTGACTTGGTGTGATAAAAATACTCGCAGGGTTCAACTACACGCATCCACGTATATTAATCTCGTGGAAGCCTGCAGAGGGCGCTCCCTATTGGTAGATGAGCTTCAGCAGCTAATCGAATCTCCTGGTGTCGAGACGACGGGGCTGGAGGCTTCGTGGCCATCTTATTTGCAACTGGCCTACCTGAATGGCGATGTGTCGCTCACGAGCGGCCTGCTCTTGCAGGTGAAACGTGAATGGCGGCGATTTCTTAGGAAGGCCTCGCATTACGCTTGCAAACGCTGCGGGAGCGGAGAAGCACGAATGTTCTGGTCACCCTGCTTGCATTGCGGACAAGACTGCCCCTATTGCGAGGAGTGCCTCACCATGGGCAGGGTGCGCTCCTGCTCCTTGCTGGTGCTCGGTGGCTCGGGAAATGCGCTGTCCGCTGGTGGAGCAGAGGCTGCGGACGAACTGCAAGCATACATCGAGCCCTGGGGGCTCAGCGATGCTCAGACCCATGCTTCCCTTGAGGGGCTGCGCTACATCCAAGGGAAGCAACCTGGCGGCCCAGGGAGGTTCCTCATCTGGGCCGTTACGGGTGCCGGGAAGACGGAGATGATCTTCCCGTTCATTCACTACACCGCCGCCCGTGGCGGGCGGGTGCTCATTGCTACACCACGCAAGGACGTGGTGTTAGAGCTAGAGCCGCGCATCCAGCGGGCGTTCGCAACGTACAGCGTGGTTACGCTGTACGGAGGGAGCGAACAGCGCTGGGAGCAAGGGCAAATCACCATCGCAACAACGCATCAGTTGTTGCGGTTTCATCAAGCTTTTGACCTCGTCATCATCGATGAAATCGATGCCTTCCCGTACCATAACAACCCCATGCTTAGCTATGCAGCAGAGAAAGTGTGTAAACCTAGCGGAACGAATATCCTGCTGTCAGCGACTCCGCCTACGCGCGTTAGACTTGCTGCAGAACGTGGGCGGCTGCCACATGTCCGTGTCCCTGTACGATTCCATAAACATCCCCTACCCGTACCTCAATTAATCACTACGCCTCCTTTAAGACAATCAATCGCAGCTGAGACCATCCCACAGTCAATTCAAACCAAATTAGAAGTATCTATTGAGCGTGGAGCTCAAGTTTTCGTGTTCGTTCCGAATATTCAGCTAGTGGAACCAATGGTCATGCTGCTGAGAAATAAGTTGAGCAGGGCATCCAAAATCGCAGCAGTTCGCATAGAAGGAACCTCCTCTAAGGATACTTCGCGTACGGAGAAGGTACAGCTTTTCCGAAGTCGGGAGATTCGTGTACTCGTCACGACAACGATCCTCGAACGTGGGGTAACTGTACCCCAGTCTGATGTTTTTATTTTGGATGCAGACTCGAAGTTGTTTGATGAAGCAGCGCTTGTCCAGATGGCAGGTCGGGCTGGAAGATCGAAGGATGACCCACATGGGAAGGTTTATTTGGCAGCAGCTGAAATAACGAAATCACAGAAAGAAGCCCTTCGACAGATCCGCACGATGAATCGTATTGCACGGAAGCAAGGTTTTCTACAAGGAGGCAAGGTATGAGCAGGTGGTGGAGGCGGATGGGGGACGCGTTATTTGAGCTACTAAGTTCTAAACGTGAAGAATGCTTATTATGCAAACAGGTAACGAGTCTGGAGAGAGGTCAGTTGGGGCTATGTCATGCATGTTACACACGAATTCCGTGGATTCGTAAGGTCATTTGTTTATCTTGTGGGCGGGGGGAGTATTGTCCGGATTGTCGTCGAAGGTCTTCCGCTTATTTCACCAAAAGCCGAAGTGCCGTCCGCTATGATGAGACGATGAAAGAGCTGCTAGCCAGATATAAGTACCGAGGGGATGAGCGATTAAAGGCTGTTTTCGGTCAAATGTTGGTACATGCTTTGCAGCAACTCCGGGTAGATAGGCCATCTTCGTCAACGGAGCAGGTTCGAGAGATTATCACCTACGTTCCCGTAAGTGAGCAGCGCATGCAAGAGCGTGGATTTAATCAAGCGGAGCAAATGGCTAGAGAGTTAGGCCGGCTAGCTGGCTTCCCGGTCGTGCGTCTACTCAATCGTTCTAAGCATACGGCAAAACAGAGTTTCAAAAAGCGAAGCGAGCGGATCGACGATCTTGCGCATGTTTTTGAGTGTGATACCAAAGAGTTGGGAGAAATTGTTGGTCAAGGGGATGTTATTCTTATCTATATCGTAGACGATGTATACACAACGGGGAGTACGATGAATCAGTGCGCGATGGTGATTAAAGAGAGGGTGTCGATACCTGTCGAAATATGCGGTTTAACTTGGGCGAGGTAAAAGGGGCATCGTCTTCTTTTCACAAAAATAGTATTAGGCAAAAGCTGTCGAATTGCGGTAAACTGGAATTAAAAAGTGGGAAATGGGAATACTGAGAGGGGGATATACAATGAGTATGAATGTGCAGAATTGTTCGCGTTGTGGGAAAATATTTGTAAAAGGCTTCGCAGAATATTGTCCGAATTGCATGAAGGACTTAGAGTTACAATATGAGAAATGTGTGAAGCATCTTCGTGAAAATAAAGGCGTCAATATTAACGATTTAAGCGAAGCGACAGGTGTCTCTCTTAAACAAATTACCAAGTTCATTCGTGAAGGCCGCATTTCCATTCTGCATGCGCCTAATATGTCGTATCCATGTGAAGTATGTGGAACTATGATCCGTGAAAATACGATTTGTGAATCTTGCCGGATGAAGCTCGTGAAGGATGTAAGGAATAATTCGGAGGATGAGCGGCGTAAACAGGATCATGCTTCTCAGGAAAGTAAAGTTAGCTTTAAAATTCAAGAACGCTTACGGGACCGCCACTAATTTAGAAATAGGTCAGTAGAGATATAAAGTTTCATATAGAAGATGCCGATAATAGTTCTAACGATTATCGGCATTTTATTTTTTAGGTCAAAGAACATAGGAGTGTATCGGTTATGAAAATTAATGATAATGGGCGCATTGGTAATGTGAATCCATATAAGAAATCGGGAGAATCCGCATTCGCGCAGGCTGCAGGGAAGAAGGGGAAAGCGAAGGATCAGGTTGAGATATCTGCTGAAGCGAAAGAGCTGCTTGGTGCTCAAGGAAACCGAACAGAAGAGCGGTCCCTTCGTATTGATCAATTGAAATCTTCTGTTGTATCGGGAACTTACCATGTGGACGCAGGTAAAATCGCAGAGAAGCTGTTACCATACTTGAAATAAACAACTCGTTTATACATTAGATAAAAGTGGGTGACGACCATGTCCATACAGCCTTTATTGGAAACGATGAGCACACTGCAGGAAGCACATGAGGCACTTCTTGAACTAGCCAAGGTGAAGAAGCAGGTTCTTGTCAACAACAATATAGATGATCTCAATATGATTGTTAATCGAGAGAATAAGTGGGTTAGAGCGATTGCAGAGGCCAATCAACAACGTATTCTATTCATCGGTTCTTACTTGATATCGAGAGGTTACAATCCTAACCCCAATATCACGGTAAGTGATTTAATTAAAGTTATTTTTAAAGCTGAAGAGAAGCAAGCGCTTATGAAAGCTCAACAAGCACTGCTTGCTACCATAGAAGAACTGAAATTAAGTAATGTCATCAATCAACAATTGATTGAGCAATCATTGGCTTTTGTAGACTATTCGCTGGATCTTATCATTGGACCGCCAGATGACGATATGGTGTACAAGAATCCGAACCAAGTAAAGAGCGGAAATCGGCAAGGCCTTTTCGATCGAAGAGGATAGAGTTAGAACTTAATCAGAATACCCAGTAGGGCATAGGAGAGAGAAAACCATGAGATCAACTTTTGGCGGAATTGAAATATCCAAGCGTGGGATCCTAACGCAGCAAGCAGCACTTACTACAGCCGGACATAACGTCGCGAATGCGAATACGCCGGGCTTTTCACGCCAGGTTGTCAAAATGGTTGCTTCTGAGCCTATTGAGGCATTAAGTTTTAACCGTTCAACCATTCCTGGGCAAATGGGACAAGGCGTTCAGTTTACAGAAGTGAAACGTATTCGTGAAGCTTTTCTTGATAAGCAATTTGCGAATGAGAATAAGAGTTTGGGCGAGTGGACTGTTCGTCAAGATACGCTTGAGAAACTAGAAGCGATTATTAATGAGCCTTCTGATACGGGTCTTCGTCAAGTTCTTGATAACTTCTGGAACTCTTGGCAAGAGTTAAGTAAGCAGCCGGATAATTTGGAGACGAGAGCCGTTGTTAAAGAGAGCGCATTGGCGGTAACCGACGCATTTAATCATGCAGCGAAGCAATTGAACGACCTTGCATCTGATTTAAACGACAATATTACGGTTAAAGTCACACAAGTGAATACAACACTAAAGCAAATTGCCGGCTTGAATAATGAGATTTTCCGGGTTGAGGGTCTTGGCAATAACGCAAATGATCTTCGCGATCAACGGGACTTGTTAGTCGATGAACTGTCTAAGGTTATCAATGTTTCCGTTCAAGAAGAATCCGGCGGTTACCGCGTGAAGATGGGCAATCAGGATTTGGTGGTGGCAAGCACTGCAACGGAGTTCGATGAGAATACGGTGGCCTCAGCGTATCCAACTGATTTGAACAGCGGTGAGCTTTATGGACTTGTGCTATCTAATCAACGTTACGTTACAGAGTATAAGAATCAACTGAATTCGATGGTTTCCACCATTGTAACTTCGGTAAATGCAGCACATAAAGAAGGGTACACGTTGCAAGATCCTCCTACAAAAGGTGGCGATTTCTTCGCTCCGATTACTGATTTCAGTACAGCTGCAGCCACATTCAAAGTTAGTACGAATATTACAGATAATGTTGAAAATATTGCAGCTTCTTCGAAGACGTATTTTGATGCCAATGGCGTGGAGCATGTTGTAAAAGGTAACAATGAGCTAGCGCTGAAAATGGCGGGAATCAAAAATCAGAAATATAATTTCGACGGATCGGGTGTTACCAAAATCATTTTGAATGGTGGGACATTTGACGAGTTCCTTCGTGCAGTAGTCTCCGAGATCGGGGTACAAACGCAAGAAGCTCAACGTCAGGTTTCTAACCAAAAAATACTTGTTGATCAAGTGGATGCAAGACGTCAATCTGTAAGCGGTGTTTCGTTAGATGAAGAAATGGCCGATATGATTAAATACCAGCACGCATACAACGCGGCAGCGCGTTCCTTGACTACATTTGATGAGATGCTGGATAAAGTCATCAATTCAATGGGTATGGTAGGCAGATAGAAGTAAGTAACAAAACTAGAGGTATGGGGTGGAATTGGTATGGCTCTTCGCGTCACACAAGGCATGTTGAATACACAATTGTTGCGTAATTTGAATGGGAATTTGTCACGGATGGATAAGCTTCAAGATCAATTGTCGACTGGTCGTAAGATCAACAAGCCTTCCGATGATCCAGTAGGAATTAGTTTCTCTATGCGATATCGCAGTGAGTTAGAAACGAACGATCAATATCAGAGAAACGTCGATGCGACGGTTTCTTTTCTAGATTATACGGATACGATGTTGGATCAAACCGGCAGCGTATTACAAAGAGCTCGTGAACTTGCTGTAACAGCTGCGAATGGTACTAATTCGGAAGAGTCGTTGAATGCGATGAAAACGGAGATTGATCAGTTATATAATCAGTTAACGAACATCGGAAACAGTCAATTCAATGGTAAATTTGTCTTTAATGGGCAAATCACAGATAAGGCGCCATTTCCTGATCCGGATAATGCAGCTAATGCTGTAACGGATAGTGGTGAAATTAAGTTTGAAATTGGTGCCGGGGTTCAAATCGCTATGAATAAAACAGCGGAAGAGATTTTTGGTAAATCTGGTGATGTTAATAACGCTTTTCAAATTTTAAAGGATTTATCTGCGGCGTTAGCATCAGGTGCAACACCAGGTATACAGAAGTCTATTGAACTTATGGATCAACGGATGAGTGGAGTCCTGGGTGCACGCGCAGATATTGGTGCCAAAACGAATCGCGTTCAACTTGCAGAGGAGCGCTTGCAAGACATTGGTATTAACTTGCAAAGTCTGCAATCGAAGACGGAAGATGCAGATATGTCATTGGTCATCACCAATTTGAAAATGGAAGAGAATGTCTATCAGGCTTCGCTTTCTGCCGGATCCAAAGTGATTGTTCCTACATTAGTTGATTTCCTGCGGTAATAATTTCAATTAGGAGGCGGTTGAATTGCCAAGTATTCCACAAATACAAATAAGCCAGCAACCGGCTCTAATTGGAATAGATGCCGATCTCGGAACGCAAGATATTCGACAGCCTAGAGCAACTTATGAAATGCAAGTTGAGCGCCCTAAACAGGACATACAACAGCCTAGAGGAGAACTAGAGATAGATCAAAGCCGAGCTTGGGACGCGCTTGGTCAAGGACCGATTCTAACAGCGTTGAGCCGGATCTACTCTCAGTGCACACAAATTGCTATGCAAGGGATCGCTAGGCGCGTAGAGGATGGCAATAGGATGGCTGCTATTCACCATGGCGGGAATGCAATTGCTGAGATTGCAAAAGACCTTAGTATAAGCCGTCCACAATTCGACTACTACGGTGAAGCGAGTTATGACAACGTTGATATAACCTATACAGCACGCAAAGCGGAAATCAATGTTACGGACGGTAAAATAAATGTTAATGCGCAAGTAAACAAGCCTGAGATTGAGTACAATCGAGGTAAGCTTGATATTTACATGAGACAATATCCTAAGGTAGATATCTCGGTGTCACAAATTGATTTCAAAACATAATGGGGTATAATCAAGCTATAGATGATTTCTATAGCTTTTTTATTCGTTCAAATGAAGGAGCTAGGCAGATGAAAATTACGACTTTATTTTTCGGAGAGATCGAAGTGCAGGACTCGGATATAGTTACGTTTACACAAGGAGTGCCAGGATTTGAAGAACTAACTCAGTTTACATTAGTTCAGCCAGCTGATAGTGCTCCTTTCTCATATTTCCAATCCGTGCAAGAAGGTGGTCTTACTTTTTTGGTAACAGACCCTTTTCTTTTCTTTAAAGATTATGAGTTAAGTATTCCCGACGCTGTGCAGACTGAATTAAACATTGAGAAGCCTGAGGATGTGCAAGTCTGGTCCGTCGTTACGGTAAATGATGATTTTACGAAAATTACACTTAATCTCCTGGCGCCTATCATATGGAATGTACAAGAGCAGTTAGCCAAGCAGATTATTTTGCACGACTCGGAGTACAACGTCAAACATGAAATCGTGTTAAGTGAAGTAGGCGAACCAACTCAAGTGGAGGGGTGAGGAGAATGCTCGTATTGGCCAGGAAAAAAGGAGAATCGATTATGATCGGTGATCAGATCGAGATCGTCGTTCTGGGTAGTGAAGGAGACACAATTCGTGTGGGCATTCGCGCTCCAAAACATGTCGAAGTTTTCCGCAAAGAGATCTATCAGAACATACAAGAATCGAATAAAGAAGCGATTTCTAATCCCATTAGTCCTTTAAACCTAAGTAAATTAATGAATAAGTCCAAATAAAGCTGAAATGTCGACCAAGGTCGACATTTTTTTATATTTACCTATAAACTTTCCGAATCGCTAGGACGATATATATAACAACGGGCCTCAAGCTGGGCGGCCGACCCGCTTGTGAGCCCAAAATAAATCCACATGGATGTGGATCAAACGAACCTTCAGGAGGAAGAAACACATGAGAATTAATCATAATATCGCAGCAGCGAACACTCACCGTCAATTGACGGGTAACACAGCAGCAGCAAGCAAATCCCTTGAGAAATTGTCTTCCGGTCTTCGCATCAACCGCGCTGGTGATGATGCAGCTGGTCTAGCAATCTCCGAGAAAATGAGAGCTCAAATCCGCGGTTTGGATATGGCTTCCAAAAATGCTCAAGATGGTATCTCTTTGATTCAAACAGCTGAGGGTGCATTGAACGAAACTCACTCCATCCTTCAACGTATGCGCGAATTGGCTGACCAATCCGCAAACGGAACAAACACAGCAGAAGACCGTGCTGCTTTGCAAGAAGAGGTTTCCCAACTTAAATCAGAGATCGACCGTATTGGTAACACCACTGAGTTCAACACACAAAAATTGTTGAATGGTGCTTTGAAATCTGCTGGTGGTGCGAATGTAGCGCAAGATTCGACAACAGGTGCACAAATTTCGAAATTGACAGCTGCTCAGGCTTCCGGTACTGCTGCAATTTACACTCAAGCTGCTACATTGACAAATGCTAGTTTTACAAAGGAAACAGTTACTATTGATGGTGTTGATATTGATGTTAACTGGCAGAACCTTACAACGGCAGATAAAAATACCATTATGGGTGCGACATCTGGTAGTGTTCAAACTCAAACTAATGCTAAAGACCTTATTATTAAAACAATCAATGAAGCTATTGATGCTTCGGGTAAAAATGTTGATCATATCACTGGATTCGTTAATGCTAGTGGTATGCTTGTACTGCAAACAACCTCTAAAGGTACTGGATCCAGTATCAGCATCACGGCAACTGGAGTTACAGGAGTATTGACTGGTGGAGCAGCGCTTGGTGCGTCTGGTACAACTAACTACAATGGTACAGCTATCACAGCTAGTAAGGTTGACCTAACCATTAATGGCTCTCCGCATCCGCTTCAGGTTACACTTACTGCATCCGCTGCCGCTGGTGCTAATAATTCTCCTCTCTCTGGTCTTGCTACGGGCTTGCAAACTGATATTAATGCTGCAATTGATGCTGCAAACCTAGCAGCAGGTAAAGTATCTGGCGACACTGGATACATTTCCCAAGTTAAAGTGAATGCTACTGAAGATGGAAGACTTCAAATTATTAGCGAATCTGGGCCTGTTGAACTGAAAGACCGTACAGGTGGTTCTGACATAACCAATCTTGGATTGGACAGCGCGCAAACAGAAGGAATGTCTAATGGTGGAATGACTTTCCAAATTGGTGCTAACAGAGGTCAAACTATTAGCTTTGGTATCGGTGACATGCGTACTGCTGCACTTGGTTTATCCAGTGTTGATGTTACTACAGCAACAAGCTCTTCTCAAGCTTTGACATCTTTGGATAGCGCAATCAAAAACGTTTCCTCTCAACGTTCCAAAATGGGGGCTGTTCAAAACCGTTTGGAGCATACAATCAACAACTTGCAAACAGCTTCTGAGAACTTAACTTCTGCTGAGTCCCGTATTCGCGATGTGGATATGGCAAAAGAAATGATGGACTTCACGAAGAACAACATTCTTTCCCAAGCAGCACAAGCGATGCTTGCTCAAGCAAACCAACAGCCTCAAGGCGTTCTGCAATTGTTGAGATAATATTATTATAAAAGAAACCTCGGGAAACCGAGGTTTCTTTTATAATATTTTACTTTAGATAGTAATACTAAGGGAGGCATCAAAGTGCCTATTTTTAGAGCAAAAAACAATGTAGAGGTTTATAAAGTAAAGGCAAAAGCGAACGATGTTCATGAAATGAGCGGTCGAAGCAGTAAAGAAATAACGACATATATAAATAATAAAATCATATCGAGTCTAAATTTGGATATAAACGATACGATCATAGATATTGGATGTGGCGATGGATCTCTTTTAGAGAGCCTTTCTGATAAAGTAATCGAGGGTATTGGCATTGTCCCTACAAGTGAAGAGGTTGTAAGGCTAAAAGAAGAATATAAAAATGTGACAAATATTGAGTTTAAAAGAGGATTATCCACACAACTACCAATTGACAACGGAGTGGCGAGTAAGGTTATAAGTAACGGAGTTCTGTTGTTACTTAGTTCCGTTCTAGAGATAAAGAAAAGTTTAAAGGAAATATACCGAGTTTCAAATAAGGATGCAGTAATCTGGATTGGAGAAATGCCATATGTTGATGAAAATCAATTCTACGGAACAAGTTATGGTAACTCAATTGTAAAGTGGCTAATGTATTTATTGGTTAAAAGAGGGTTTGCATCGTTTTTTAGGGGTTTAAGTAGCATTGCGAAAGCGATCTTTACTAAAGAGTACTTTATTATTAGTCCAAAATATTTATTGTGTATACAGCCTGAAGAATTCATCGGTCTGTGTGAAGAAATTGGATTTACATGCGTAAAGTATGAAAAAACTAGAACTAAGGATATTTCGGGTAAGCAAATTCAATCTTTAACAAGATTTGATTATATATTCCGTAAAAAAATAAACAATTATCATGAAGAAACCGATATATAAACTAGAATAATTAAAGTGGGGATATTGATTATGAAAATTCATTTACTGAACCAATCATGGGAGATTACTAACAGGGTCGAAGAATTAGAAAACCTAACCACTAAAATAAACAACAACCTTAAAAATGAAAATTCAATTATCCAGAGTATTTATGTGGATGGTTTTGAGTTAGGTGATGATTTTCTAGAGTATGTATCTAAAAATATTCAAAATATTCGTGAGATCAACATACACACAGTAAGTGAACGCGAATATATTAGCCAGTTAATCACTACATCTACTGATTATTTAGAAAGAGCGCTTCCAGAGCTAGTGGAATTTACGAATGTTCTATACAAGGGCTTGGATGATGAAGTGTGGAATATATTTACCAGCTTTACAGAAGGCCTGGAGTATGTGATTTATACAGTAAGTTCAATTAGAAGTTCATCTATACCGTATGTTAGCTTTGATAATCCTTCTGAGTTTTTACAACTATTGAACACGAATCTACAGCAGCTAATGGAGGCGGCTCAGGAGAAAGATAATTCATTAATGGCCGATTTGCTTAACTACGAAATAAAACCACAATTAGAACACCTTCAAGAATTGCTTAATCACACTATAGACTGCGAGGTTAGGCGGAATGATCTTCAATGATAATATGGCGTTATGCAAAGAACGCTATAGAAATGTTTGGGAGTATTTTAATGCATCTGGTGAACAGCTTAAAAATGAGCCTGTTGAGATTATTCAGGCGAAGAATGGTCAGTCAAACATATCAGTTGCTTTAGGTGAGAAAACTTATCATTTACATAGTCAATATAATCCTAACAATGAAGCTGAAAAGTGGATAGAACCATACTGGGAATCAGCACAAAAAGCAAAACACATTTTTTTTTATGGCTTTGGAATGGGTTATCATGTTGAATTATTAATGAATAAATTGAAACATACTTCTTTTACAATCTACGAACCAGTTCCAGCTGTGTTTTTGAGATTCATGCAAACTAAAATGATAAAGGATTTATCAATAAAGTATTTGAAAAATATATTTTTAGGGGACGCGGCTGATTATTTCACGAGACATTTTCTAGATTGCTATACGAGTGATGTTCTTATAATTATTAATCCTACTTATGAACGTATTTTCCCGGAATTGACTAAGAACTTTTCGGAAATTTTTAAAAAGAATATTAAACATAAATTAATGAGCATTCAAACACATTTAATTTACGAAAGAGTATGGACGTATAATGCTGAATGTAATTTTGGTAAGATCTTAAAAACACAAAATCTGATTCGCGAGAAGAAAAGATATTTCAATGACAAACCAATTATCATAGTCGCTGCAGGCCCTTCTCTTGAGGATGAGTATGATAATTTGCGTTTAATAAAAGAACAGGAGTTGGCCTATATCTTTGCTGTTGGGTCAGCCAATAAGGCGCTATTGACAGCAAATATATATCCTGATGCAGTAGTTTCTTATGATCCTAATGTAGTTAATCACGAAGTATTTACAGAGATTATTGAGGGGAAAATAAAAGATATTCCTTTGATTTACGGAAGCACGATTGGCTTTCAAACATTAGAGCTTTATCCTGGCCCGATGTTTCACATGTTCATGAGTCAGGACCATATATCTCCCCATTATCTTTCAGTTTTCGATCCAGAAGAAGTTATTGCAGATTCAGCTTCTGTTGCAGTTGTTGCAGTACAATTAGTTAAAAAATTAGGCGCTAGCCTGATTGTACTTGTTGGACAAAATTTTTCATTTAGAAACCAACAGTATTATGCAAATGGGGTCTCATATCATCTTCGACCAACGCATTTAACAGAAGAAGAGGTCTCGGAACTTGTTAAAGTAGAGGCAGTTGATGGTGGTGAAGTACTAACACAAGAGGTTCATAATGTTGCTAGAAAGCAAATGGAACTAGCAATTGCCCAATTGCCGGATATCCAAGTTATTAACACGACTAATGGTGGCGCAAAGATTCAAGGAGCTGTGTTTGAACAACTATCTGATGTTATCCAAAAACAGTTGAAAACCAAAGTAGTGATTAATAACTGGTATCTAGGGGAAAGTAATAATTACGATTTGAGTTACATGAATGCTCAGCAGAGTACTATGATATCTGAGCATGGTGCTTTAGATCAGATGGTTATAAACATTGTAAAAAATTTAAAAAGGCTTGAAAAAATTGCTTCGACTTTCAATTTAAATAAAACAACAGAACTCATAGATCAATTAGCAAAACAGAATGGAGAGCTGTACGCTAATTTATATTACAAAATTTATTTGGAGCCAATGGTCAAAGTGCAATACGATATATTCCAAAAATCCCTTTTAGAAATAAATCAGATGAAAAATGTTATACAAAAGGCCAGAACAATAGTAAAGTCATTTGGTTTATTTATCCTAGAATGTCAACGTGTGATTCGAGATAATGAGCAATTTTTTCAATTAATGATGAAGCATATTGATATCGCAAAAGACAAAGCATTGGAAGGTAGTGAATCAAAATGATAACAACTCAAATCGATTTTTGGCAAGGTAACTTTGGCAAAGAATACACTGACCGAAATACTTTCTCTGTCACTGAACTAGATTCAATTTATAAAGAACAATATGGGGTAACGCGGACAGAAATGAGTAATGAATTTCTCCATCAGCTTAAGATCGAACGGATTCTTGAAGTTGGATGTAATAATGGGAATGTGTTATTGAATCTTCAATCCATTGGTCAAAAACATTTATATGCTATTGAACTACAGCAATATGCTGTTGAAAAGGCGAAAGAAAGAACAAAGGGCATTAATATAATTCAAGGTTCTGCGTTCGATATTCCTTTTAAGGATGTATACTTTGATTTAGTGTTTACTAGTGGAGTACTTATTCATATTTCTCCTGATGATGTTGATAAGGCAATGGATGAAATCTACCGAGTCAGTAACAAGTACATTTGGGGTTTTGAATATTTTGCAGATCAGTACACTGAGATTGATTACCATGGTAACGGAGATAAGATGTGGAAAACTAATTTTGCAGAGTTATTTTTGAATCGGTTTAGTGATTTGAAGCTAGTGAAGGAAGTAAGATATCCTTATATAAAAAATAGTAACAATGTAGATCAAATGTACCTCCTTGAAAAAATAAATTGACCTCTTGGTTTTAGGAGCGATAGCCTATATGTTTCGATCACTCATAATTGGGTTGGGTCAAATTGGGCTCTTGTATGATATGGATGAAAAGAGGCACAAACCTTCAAGTCATACAAATGCATATATGATGAGCGAGAAATTCAACGTAGTAGCAGCCTCTGATCCATTTACAGAAAGAGAATCAATTCTACATCAATATACTCCCAAAACGAAATTCTATAATGATACTATAGCTATGTTGAGAAACCATGAAGTTGATGTTATCAGTATTTGCACACCACCTGCAAGTCATTTCCAATTAATAAACGAAATTATTTCAACAACTAATACAAGGGTAATATTTTGTGAGAAGCCTGTAGTGCATAGCATGATCGAGGCGCGCTTGTTATCAGATTTAATAGAAGCCTCTGGGAGAATATTAATTCCAAATCTATCACGCCGATGGAATAAAGGAATGCAAAGAGTTTACGAACTAATTCAGAATAGAGTATTTGGTTCACTAGTTAAAATAAACTTAAGATATACACGAGGTATTAAGAATACTGGTTCACATATGTTTGATTTAGCGAGTTGGTTTGCAGGTAGGATTCAAAGCGTGCTTGTTGTAGATCAAGTCCAAACAACAGCTGACTCAGAAGGAGAAGCTTCTTATTCGTTTCAATTTAAAACCGAACAGGGTATAAGTGGCTTTGCAGAAGCTTTTAACGATGAATTCTATTATATGTTTGAAATTGATTTGTATTTGGAAAATGGGAAAATTGAAATCTCTGAAAGTGGGAATAAGATTCGTTATTACCAGAAAGAAATACATCCTCTTTTTTCTGGGTTTAGCAGTTTAAGCTTAGAAAAATTTGAAGATCATTTATTAGAAGATTCCACTCTTTTGAATGCGGTATGCCATATAGAAAAGGTTTTAAACAATGAAGAGTCACCCTTGTGCACGATAAAGGAAGGTTTGGCCCCCATATTCATTGCAAACGCATTAGAGAGTTCTAATGAATCAAAAGTATGGGAAAGTATAGACTATAGTTCATGACTGAGGGGTGATTTCCGTGAAGCCAAAGCCTTTTTTAAATGGAGAACGTATTTATTTACGACCTTTGGAAGAGAATGATGCCTACTCCAATTATACGAATTGGTTTAATGATGAAGAAGTCTGTAGGTATAACAATCATTATAGGTATCCCTATTTATACGAAGATGCACTTAAATATATAGACTATTCAAGGCAAGCAAAAGACGGGCTAATTTTAGCTATTGTAGAGAAAGAAAAAGACAATCACATCGGAAATATTAGTTTGCAAGATATCAATTATATTTCCAGATGTGCAGATTTCGCAATTGTGTTAGGTGAAAAACAAAAATGGAACAATGGGTATGCTAAAGAAGCCGCAAAGATAATAATTAATCATGGGTTTACTGAGCTTAATCTAAATCGAATTAGTTGCGGCACTTTTCATACCAATACTGGAATGCAAAAATTAGCTGAATCTATAGGGTTTACAAAAGAAGGTATACGTCGTTCAGCAGTTTTTAAGAATAATGAGTACGTGGATATTTATGAATATGGCATTCTGAGAGAAGAATGGAGAATCAATAATTAAGTTCAGTTAGGTTAAATAATGAAAGTAAGGTGATAAAATGAATGAATTAGCACTACTTGGTGGAAGGCCAATAAGGGAAACTTCAATCCCGTGGGTAAATATTCTCGGTAATGAAGAGACCAATGCAGTATTAGAAGTCATGAAAACAGGCAACTTATCATCCTTTATTGGTAGGGCAGGGGAAGGATTTCTAGGCGGTGAGAAGGTAAAAAAGCTCGAGCAAGATTTTTGTGGGAAATTTAAATCCAAATATGCGATATCCGTAAACTCAGCGACTACAGCATTACATACAGCCATAGCCGCTTGTGAAATTGGTCCAGGCGATGAAGTTTTAGTAACTCCATTTACTATGGTAGCTACAGCAAGTGCAATATTAATGAATAATGCTGTACCGGTTTTTGTTGATATCGATGAAAATACTTATAATCTAAACCCAAATGAAATAGAAAAATGGATAACGCCTCGAACGAAAGCTATCATAGTTGCTAATATTTTTGGCCTGCCAGCAGATCTTATTCAAATCCGTAGCATTGCAGAAAAACACAATTTATTTGTTATTGAGGATAACGCACAGTCACCTGGTGCAACTATTAATGAAAGATATGCTGGAACGTTTGGCCATCTAAGTATATTTAGTCTTAACTACCACAAAATAATTCATAGTGGTGAAGGCGGAGTCATTTTGACTGAAGATCATGAATTAGCTAGAAGATGTCAATTAATCAGAAACCATGGGGAAATGGTTGTAAATGATGAAGGTGATTATGAAACTGTAGTTTTAGGCAACAATTATCGAATGTCAGAACTTCACGCGGCTATTGCCATTGAACAACTGAAAAGGCTTGATGGATTTTTAAAGGGTAGAAGAGAACTCGCATCAAAGGTAACTACGGGTTTGTTATCTTTTTCCGGACTCTCGGGTGTGAAAATTCCAAATGGTTTTGAGCATTCATATTATACGTATCCAATTCAATATCATCAAGATGAATGGGGGATTGAACGAGAAACTTTTGCAAAAGCTATGAATGCGGAAGGGTTTCCTTTAGGAACTGGATATCAAAAACCAATTTATTTGCTACCTATGTATCAACATAAAAAAGTATATAATCAATCAACCTTTCCATTTTCATTAATTGAGAATCCAGTTCAAGATTACGTAAAAGGCATTTGTCCAGTAACAGAGCTAATGTATAATAGAAATCTAATTTTAGCAGATGTATGCAGATTACCGTTTACTTTAAATGATATCGCTGACTTTCTACATGCAATTGAGAAGGTGTGGACGAACAGAGGTAACCTATATAGTTATGAAAAAAATGATATTTCTAGTTCATGATCCTGGCGGATATGATGCCCTTTTTCCTTTAGTTTGTAAATGTAAAGAAGAGGGACTATCATTTGAGTTTTTTTGTATAGGACCATCAGCTAGTTTATCTCCAGAATATGCTTCTACAGCTGAAGATGCACTTCTTTTTATCAGTAAATCAGCAAGCAATAGTGAAGTTCGCTGTTTAATTACTGGTACAAGTTGGGGAAGTGAGATTGAGCTAAAAGCATTATCTATATTTAAAAACTCGAGGAAGCCTACATTTTCAATTTTGGACTATTGGGCTAATTATTCTAATCGGTTTAAATTATCCGGTGGAGGATATATATATCCAGATTATTATATAATTATGGACCATCTCGCTCTGCAGGAAGCGTTGTTAGAAGGAGTACCCGAACATATTTTACATGTTCTTGGGCATCCAGGTTTAGACAGCTGGGTTCAGTTAAGTCAATCTAAAAAATATGCCAGTGACAAGAATAATAATATCTTGTTCTTATCCCAACCTCTTTTTGATTTGTATGGTAACTCCTTGGGCTTCAACGAGCGGGACGTGCTTGAAGATATATGTGAATTAATTAGAAACAAGCCAAATTATTCTCTTTCAATAAAGTTCCATCCAAAGGAAAGTGTATTCGTTAAAAATAAATACAATAGATTCTCAATTGATGGTTCCCTTCAAGTGCTATTACCCCAATTCGAAACTGTAATTGGAATGAATACTATGGGACTTCTTCAAGCGGTGTTATTAGGTACTACAGCAATTAGTTACCAGCCTAATATCTGCGTGCCTGATGATTGTATAACGAACAAACTAGGACTTACCCGAAAATTAACTTCCTTTGATGAACTTATGAGTTACTTGCCTCAGGAAAGAAACCGGTTATCTTTACTTAAAGAAAATTATATTTGGTTAGATGGAAATTCTACAAATAGAATTTTCGATTTTATAAAAGGAGTTCTTTAATTGTGAGAATAAGTGCAATTGTTGCATCTAGAATGACATCAACTAGATTACCTGGGAAAATCCTTATGGATTTATGTGGAGAACCAGCTCTAGTTCGCCTTATAGAACGGTTAAAACGTTCTAAATATTTACATCAGATTGTTATTGCAACGACAATAAATAGCCAAGATGATGTTGTTGTAGATACTGCATTAAATAATGGAGTCCTCTTTTATAGAGGAAGTGAAGAAGATGTCCTACTCAGACATGTTGAGGCAGCAGCGTCTACGGATACTGATCTTATTGTTCATATTACTAGTGATTGCCCATTACTTGATACAGAAACAATTGATCGTGTGATCGAAAGGAAATTAGAGCGCCCATATTTAGACTTTGTAGCAAATGACATATTTCAAACCTATCCACTTGGTTATAGTGTAGAGGTTTTTAATACTGCAACATTGAGGGAAGTTGAGAAATTAACTCAAGATCCATCTGATCGGGAACATGTATCATTATTTATGTATGAAAGACCAATACAATATCATTTATCAAATGTAGAAGCGCCTTCTTTTTTAAGACATCCAGAGTATAGATTAACTTTAGATACTCCAGAAGATTACAAACTTATTAGTCATTTGTATGAAGCACTATACCCAGTAAAACAGGATTTTAACCTTTATGACATTGTAAAATATCTTGAAAATAATAAAGAATTTCTTTTATTAAATAGTACAATTCAGCAAAAAAAAGCAAGACCCTAGATGGAGGATTTTTTATATGTCCGGATTTTTTGAAGGAAAGAAAATATTAATTATTGGCGGGACAGGTACTATCGGTCAAAGTATACTAGAGGATGTAATAAAAGAAAATCCTTTAGTAGTGAGAGTTTTTAGTCGAGATGAGCATAAACAATTTGAATTGCATCAGAAAATGAAGAATCACACAAATATCCGATATTTAATTGGTGATATAAGGGATTTGAGTCGAGTTGAAAGAGCTATGGAAGATATAGATTATGTCTTTCATGTTGCAGCTATGAAGCATGTTCCTTCATGTGAGTACAATCCATATGAGGCAGTACAAACAAATATCATTGGAACACAAAATGTCATTCAAGCATCTTTTCGGAATGAAGTTAAAAAAACAATTTTTACGAGTACAGATAAGGCTATAGCGCCTGCCAATACTTACGGTGCTAGTAAACTAATGGCAGAGCGATTAATTGCTTCCGCGCAATATAATAGCGGATGGAAAAAAACGATATTTGCGGCAGTTCGCTTTGGCAATGTAATGTTTTCAAGAGGTTCAGTAATACCTTTATTTAACTCTCAAATAGAGAAAGAAAAGAAAATTACGGTTACTGATCTTCAAATGTCCCGCTTCATGATGACAAAAAAACAGGCTACTTCGTTAACAATTAAAGCAATGAAACAAGCACAAGGTGGAGAAATTTTTGTGCTTAAAATGCCAGTAATCAACATTAAGGACCTAGCTGAAAGTATAATTGAACAAAAAGCCGCAACATTGAATATATCACCATCAGAAATTGGGATTGATATTATAGGTTTAAGGCCTGGAGAAAAAATGTTTGAAGAACTAATGACAATTGATGAATCCAAATATGCATTAGAATTGCCAGATATGTATGTCATTCAAAACTCATTTCTTGATAGTCGAAATGAATATCCCAATGCAACTCCTGCAAAACATCAAAGTTACAAGTCATCTGATGTTCCTTCAGTGAGTAAGGAAGAAGTTGCATTTATGCTATCTGGAAGTAATGAAGATTCTTTTTTGAAGGCGGAGGAACAGAAACCATGAAATGTGCAATTATGCAACCGACATACTTGCCGTGGATAGGATATTTCAATCTTATTTCTTCAGTAGATTTATTTGTATTCCTTGATGATGTTCAATTTTCTAAGAGATCATGGCAACAACGAAACAGAATTATTTTGAATGGCACTGAGAAATATCTTACTATTCCTGTGCAAACTAAAGGTAAGCGTGAACAAACAATTCAAGAAGTTTCATTAGACACCAAACAAGACTGGAAAAAAGACCATCTGAATACGTTAAATCACGCTTATAAAAAACATGAATATGGACCAGATATGGTAAACTTAATCTACCATGCCTTAAATATGCCTCATTCTTCTCTTTCAGAAACAAATATAGAAATAATATCATCTATTTCTAATAAATTAGGAATTCCTACGAAACTGATAAAGAGCAGTAACATTCCGGTAACTGGAAAAAAATCAGAGTATTTATTTAATATTTGCAGATATGTTGGGGCTGATATTTACTTAAGTGCTCTAGGCTCTAAAGAATATATAGAAGAAGAAAAAATATTTGAATCAAGTAATTTATTAGTTGAATATCATTCTTTTCAAGTGAAAGAATATCCGCAAAAAAACACATCATCATTCGTGCCATATATATCAATTGTTGATTTAATTGCCAATGTTGGATTTGATAATTCAAAATTCTATTACTAAATTCGTTTAAGGGTGGAAGTAGATGGCCTCAATTGTTTTTTTAGTAATGGTCGGAAAGGAAATAGGGATAGGTCATTACAAACGTTCTTGTGTTTTGGAAAATAACTTTCGTAAAACAAACAATGATACGTCGCTATATATCTTAGACCTTGAAAGAGAAATACAATCTCAAGTAATAGAGGGAGAAGTGTTCTTTGATTACAATGAACTAATTAATCATTTACTAATAAATCGGCCTGATGTTCTTATTGTAGACATGCCAATTAGATATTATAATTATCAATTTTCTAGAAAGATCCGTGAAAATCTAATAAAAGTTGTTCTAATTGATGATGATAAAGAATGTAAAGATGAAAATATATATGATTTAATGTTTGCATGTAGTATGCGATTTTACAATATACCTTCCAACGATAAAATTTATTATGGTCCAAAATATATGATTATTAATCCCGCTTTTTCTGAATATAAAAATTTATATAGACCCATATCCAATAAAATCCAAAAAATTTTACTATCATTTGGTGGATCAGATCCAAATAATATTACCACGCAAGTTTTGAGTTATCTAAATAACTCCCAATTGTCCGCAGAAAGTCTAAGCATTAATGTTATTTTAGGTCAGTTTTCAAAAGATATATCTACTACATTTACATATAATAATGAAAATCATAATATTTCTTTTTTTAAAAATATTGTTGATATGCCAAAAAAACTTTGGGATACAGATATTGCAATTATATCCGGAGGCATGACCTTATACGAAGCTTGCAGCATCGGATCTCCGATTATTACCATAAATCAAACTATCGAACAGAATTCAGAAGCAGAGATATTTGGTGAACTAAAAGCGATTTACAATCTGGGAATGTACAATCAAATTACAAGTTCTAGATTCTTCTCAGCAATTGAACTATTAGCAAATAAAGAAAGAAGAATAAATTTATCTGATACTGCAAAGTATCAAATAGATGTCGAGGGAACAGTGCGAATTATAAATAGAGTAGCAGAATTCTTTTAAAATTGCGTATGAAAGAAGGACTTTGCGTGTATATCCAACAGCATGCCAAAAAATGGGAAACTTTGCATAATGATTCTTCATCAAGATTAAAATTTCCTAATGAATCTGTTATAAGATTTATAAAAGGTAACTTCAAGGATCCTTCCAATCAACACATTTTAGATTTAGGTTGTGGTGGTGGAAGGCACACACTCTTTTTGGCTGAGGAAGGTTATCAAACTACTGCAATTGATTTCTCTGAATCCGCAATTAGAACTTTACAAGAAACTCTCAACAAAAAATCACTAAATGCTACTTTGTTTAATAAATCTATCACTACGTTACCATTTGATAATGGATCTTTCGATGGAATTGTTTCCTATGCAGTTATTTATTATTTTATGCAAACAGATATTAAATTGATTATTAATGAAATGTATCGTACGCTCAAACTCGGAGGTAAAGCTTTTATAGTTGTTAGGACAAAAAAAGATAAGAGGTTTGGGCAAGGTCAAATAGTTGAAAAAGATACCTATATTATGCAAACAGATTTTACGAATGAAAAAGATTTACTAATTCATTTTTTTGACATCGATGAAATTAATGAATTGTTTAGTGCTTTCAAAAAAATAGAGGTTGGCATTATTGAAGAAAGTTTAGATTCAATTACAAGTTTAAATTCTGATTATTTAATTACTGTTACAAAATAGTATCGGATGAAAATGTGGTGAGATATAATGCGTGTTAATGAGGTTGAGAAATGGGATCGCATGCACAGTGACGATAATAGTAGATTACTTTATCCTAGTGAAGCGGTAATAAAATTTTTAATATCGAACTTCCCTTCCCCTTTTGGAAACACGGTATTAGACCTAGGTTGTGGTTCTGGCAGGCATCTAATTTATATGGAAAAGCAGGGGTTTAAAGTTGCAGGAATTGACTATTCAAAGCCAAGTATCGATTACATTAAGCAATATTTTCTTAGAAATTCTTTAAAAGGGGATTTTATTCACGGTTCGGTCTTGTCGTTACCTTTTGAAAATGAATTATTTGATGGAATTATATCTTACGGTGTTTTGCTATATTTAAACAAAATAGAAATTGAAAAAGCTATTTCAGAAATTTATAGAGTGTTAAAAAGAGGCGGTAAGGCCTTTATAGTTGTTCGAAATACAATGGATTTGAGATATGGAATGGGCAAGAAGATTGAAGAAAGTACCTTCATAATAGATAACGATTCAACTAACGAAAAAGGACTCACTATGCATTTCTATACTGTGAACGAGATAGAATATTTATTTTCACAATTTGATGATGTGAAATTAGGAATTATGAATCATTCTCATCTAAGTACAGAAAAATATAATTCAGATTTTTTGATAACAATAACAAAATAATTAGAGGGGTGGTTTTCAATATGAAATTTTCTGTAGCGGATCAGATCATTGGTTCCACAAATAAGCCTTTCATAATTGCAGAGATGTCTGGAAATCATAATCAATCGTTGGACAGAGCGCTACAAATTGTTGAAGAAGCAGCGCGCTCAGGAGTAAATGCATTAAAACTTCAAACCTATACAGCGGATACAATGACATTAGATATTACAACAGATGAGTTTTTTATTTCTGACCATGATAGCTTATGGAAAGGAAGTTCTTTACACAATCTTTATCAGGAAGCTTATACACCATGGGAGTGGCATAAGCCTATCTTTGATCGTTGCAAAGAGCTAGGGATTATTGGCTTTAGTACACCTTTTGATGAAACGGCTGTTGAATTTTTAGAGACTTTAAATGTACCACTTTATAAAATAGCATCCTTCGAAAATACAGATATTCCGCTAATTCGGAAGGTCGCTTCTACAGGAAAACCAATGATTATTTCAACTGGGATGGCTACAGTAGCTGAATTAGATGAAACTGTGCGTGAGGCAAGAGCCGCTGGATGCGAACAGATTGTTTTGTTGAAATGTACAAGTACATACCCTGCTGCTCCGGATAACACGAATATATTAACGATCCCGCATCTTCAAAACTTATTTAATTGCCAGGTTGGTTTATCTGATCATACAATGGGTATTGGTGTATCTGTGGCTAGTGTTGCTCTTGGGGCAACTGTTATTGAAAAGCACTTTACACTTCTTAGAGCAGACGGAGGAGTAGATTCAGCTTTTTCAATGGAGCCTGAGGAAATGAGGCAGCTTGTAATTGAAACAGAGAGAGCGTGGCAATCACTTGGACAAATTACATATGGCCCGACAGAAAAAGAGAAAGCATCGTTGAAATTCAGACGTTCTTTATATGTAGCAAAAGATATGGAAGAAGGAGAGATATTCTCCGCTGCAAACCTGAGAGCGATTAGGCCAGGACTTGGTTTACCACCTAAATACCTAGATCTTTTACTTGGAAAGAGGGTAACAAAAGCAGTTAAAAAAGGAACTCCAGTCAATTGGGAGCTACTTAAATAAGCTATGTACTAGGATGATGAGGTGCGCATAATGAACATATTACTAACTGGCGGAGCAGGCTTTATCGGCCGATGGGTCGCAATGAGATTATTGAACAATGGTCATCACATATGGTTATTAGATGATCTTTCTAATGGCAGTGAAGAAAATATTTCTGAATTTCGAGATCATGCAGGGTTGCAGAAATTTATTAAAGGCGACTTAAAAGACGAAGAACTATTAAAAGAAATTTTCGAATCAGACAAATTTGATATCTGTTACCATCTTGGAGCATCGATTAATGTTCAAGACTCTATCGATGATCCTCGAACAACGTTTAACAACGATACTGTTGGCACTTTTTATATAATGGAGCAATGTCGCAAATACAATGTTAAAGTTGTATTTATGAGTACGTGCATGGTTTATGATCGTTGTGTTGACGAGACAGGTATAACTGAGTTACATCCAACTAAGCCAGCATCACCCTATGCTGGTGCTAAAATCGCCGCTGAAAATATGGTGTTATCCTACTATTATGCGTACAATCTACCAGTTGTAGTAATTCGACCTTTCAATACGTACGGTCCTTTTCAAAAAACGGGAGGAGAAGGTGGAGTTGTAGCAATTTTCATCAGGAATATGCTCTCTGGTAAAGATTTGAATATATATGGGGAAGGAACACAAACACGAGATCTTCTATACGTTGAGGACTGTGCGCGGTTTGTTGTCGAAGCTGGATATTCGGATAAGGTGAATGGGCATATTGTAAACGCGGGATTAGGTAGAGATATTTCTGTAAATGATCTTGCCGAGCTCGTCGTGGGGGATCCATCCCGAATTAAACATGTACCTCATATTCACCCACAGAGTGAGATTCAAAAATTACTATGTGACAATTCCAAAGCCAAAGAATTACTTGGATGGTCTCCTCAAGTTTCACTAGAGGAAGGAATTCAGCTAACTGAAGAATGGATTAAAACTAGCTACCTTATGCAATAAGGTAGTCTTTTAATAATATGGAGGTTGTGGATTATGCACCAATTAGCAATTAATGGGGGACAGCCTGTCAGAAAGTCTTTATTGCCTTATGGTCAGCAATGGATTGACGGGAACGATATTTCTGCAGTTATGAATGTGCTTGAAAGCAATTTTATTACTCAAGGACCAGCTATAGAACAATTTGAACAAGCGATAGCAACTTATGTTGGAGCTAAATTTGCCGTTGCTTTTTGTAACGGAACAGCAGCTCTTCATGGGGCTTGCTTCGCAGCTGGGATTGGATTAGGCGATGAAGTGATTACTACTCCAATCACATTTCTTGCTAGTAGCAACTCTGTTCTTTACCAGGGTGGAATACCTATATTCGCTGATATCGATGAAAAAACATACAATCTAGATCCGGCAAAGCTCGAAGAAAAGATCACATCAAATACAAAAGCAATCATTGCAGTAGACTTTTCGGGACAACCAGTTGACATTCATGCTATTAATGAGATTGCACGGAAAAATAACCTTATCGTTATTCAAGATGCGGCTCATTCGCTAGGGGCTGAATACAAAGGAAAAAAAGTAGGCGCTCTAGCAGATATGACAATGTTTAGTTTTCACCCTGTAAAGCATATCACCTCTGGTGAGGGCGGGATTGTAACGACAGATTCCAAAGTGTACTATGAAAAACTTCTTTTGTTTAGAAGCCATGGAATGACTAAAGATACTGAAGTTATGTGGAAAAATGATGGGCCTTGGTATTATGAGATGCATGAATTGGGATACAATTATCGGTTAACTGATCTCCAAGCTGCACTTGGAACTTCCCAAATGAACAAACTTCCTCAATTTCTCCAAAGAAGGCGGTCTATTTCTAAGTTATACAACCAAGCATTTAATAATTTGGAGGGCGTCATTCTACCTTTTCAACTCGAAGAGACGAACTCAAGCTGGCATTTGTATATATTAAAATTTAATTTAAGCCAATTTAATGTAGAGCGAAAAGATATATTTGAGGCTCTTAGAGCAGAAAACATAGGTGTTCATGTACACTATATTCCTGTCTATACCCAGCCATACTATCAGAAACACGGTTATCGTGCTGGGCTTTGTCCAGTAGCAGAGGCATATTACGAAAGTGCAATCACCATCCCCTTATTTCCGAAAATGTCAGATCAAGATATTACGGATGTAATTGCTGCAGTCAAAAAAGTACATAAGGCGTATTTTAGAAAAAGATAGTATCTAGTTTTTATAAAATTAACTATCACAACTATACAATCTCCATCCGATATATAAGATATATGTATATCTTCGGCTGGAGGTTGTTTCTATGAGTATTAATAACCCTGTAAGTGGTTTTGGAAGTCCAGGAGATACAAGACCTTCTCCTGAACCAGTAAAAGTTCATAAAGTGGATGAGATCGGAACTAGTAATGCAGCAGCAATCATTGCATCTAATTTTACGAATACATCGGATCTCAAACAAGCGGAATTACAAGGCGAGAATGTCACTATTAGTGATGCGCAGGTCGTTAAGGCAATTGAGCACGCGATCAAAGCCATGCAAGGAAGAACAACTTCGCTTGAATTCTCAATTCATCAAAAAACGAAGTTAATTTCAGTCAAAGTGTTAGATAAAGATACAGGTGAAACAATTCGTGAAATTCCACCAGAGAAGAGTTTGGATTTTGTAGCTAAACTTTGGAAAATGGCGGGCATTCTTGTCGATGAGAAGAGATAAAGTTAGTATTCCAAGATGAAAGGTAGGATAATATGGTTCTACGATTGAGTGGATTTTCAAATTCAGGAATTGATATCGATGAAACAGTCAAGAAGCTGATGACTGCGGCTAAAATACCACAAGATAAGCTTAAACAACAAAAGCAATTACTTGAATGGCAACGGGACGATTATCGTGCGATTAATACAAAAATTTTGAGCTTCCGAAGTGCTGCCTCTGACATGACTCGACAAGGTATTTTTCAATCCAAGAAGTCCGCTTCAGCTGATGAGAGCATATTTTCTGTGACTTCTAGTGCAACAGCACCTGAAGGAATATATTCTCTTAAAGTGAATAAGATCGCAACTTCAGCGTCCGTAACTTCGGATAAAATCGGTGTATCTTCCGATACTGCTATCTTGAGCAGTATCGATGATAAATTCACTGTACCCACTACATTGACCATTGGTGGAGAGAAAGGCACTGCGACAATTATTGTTAAGCCAACAGATACAATAGCTAACTTGGTTGCAAGTGTAAATGGTAAGACTAGCACTACTGGTGTTACCATGAGCTATGATTCAACAATAGATAAGTTTTTCTTTGCGTCATCTTCCACAGGTAGTAAGGCTGCTATTGATCTGAAAATCGGACGGGAGTCAACAGAAACAGTTCAACACAATTTATTATCTACAGTATTTAAATTGATACCTGTTGATGCTGATGGGGATCCCAATACAGTTGGCATGGTTTCTCCAATAGATGAAACTGGTGGAATAAGGATTTCTGGAACTAGAGATTTTACTTCCAAGAGTACAGAATTAATTAATAAAGATTTAACAGGTACAGAAAAATTCAATATAAAAGTTAACGATAAAACTGTAGATTTTGATATTACAAAAAATACCACAATTGGTCAGTTGATTGATCAAATCAACAGCTCAGAAATCGGCAAATCTGGTGTTTCAGCCTATTTAGATAGTAATAACCATCTTGCCTTTACTAACCTTAAACCAAACGTAGATTCATCGAAAAAGTTAATTTTCAGTAATGGTACTAGTTATGACTCAGTTGATGCGCTAGGACTCACCGGGGTTGATACAAATCCAACAGTTAAAGATAATTACTCATCTTTTAAAATAACTGGGCAAAAAGCTCAAATCGAGTTCAATGGAGCTTCAGCTGAGTACGATACGAACACCTTTGCTATCAGCGGGATGAATATTACCATCAAAAAAACATCAGCAACCGGGGTTAATATTACAAACACACGTGATGTAGATACAGTTTTCAACTCCATCAAATCATTTGTAGATAAATATAACGAGCTTATTGACACTGTTAATACGAAGATTTCCGAAAAGAAATATAAAGACTTCACGCCTCTTACAGACGATCAACGAGAAGCCATGAAAGAAGATCAGATTACCATTTGGGAATCTAAAGCAAAAAGTGGTATGCTCCGCAGTGATTCATTACTTACAAGCGGATTAAGTAATTTTAGACAAGCCTTCTCAAGTACTGTGGACGGCCTTCCTGTAGGAAATGCAAAAACCCTTTCTCAAATCGGGATATCAACGGCCAATATTAGTGGTACGAGTATTTCCGGTAGCTATTTAGAGAATGGTAAAATATATATTGATGAAGACAAGTTAAAAAAAGCTATTGCTGAGAAGCCGGACGAAGTGATGGCTTTGTTTACCGCAAATGACGGGGTCAAAGATTCGAATAAAGGTGACGGGTTGGCTAGACGCCTTTCTGACCAGGCTGATGCCCTATTCAAGAATATCTCGGCTAAGGCGGGTATTACGAATAGTGTTGACACTAGTTATCTTATGGGTAAAACATTAAAAGATATGAACAAACGCATCGACAATTTCACAGACAAGCTTGAAGCGCTTGAAACTCGCTACTACAATCAATTCACAGCTATGGAAAAATATATGAATCAAATGACGGCACAAAGTGCACAACTAACACAGCAAATGGGCTAGTAAGAGTCCTACTTTAAACTAGGGGGAAATATCCATGATTCAAGCCCAACGTAATAAATACTTGGAGAACACTGTTCAAACTGCAAGCCCAGCGCAATTGTTAATCATGCTTTGTGATGGGGCTATTCGTTTTTGCCGTGCGGGTATTGAGGCTTTGAAAAATACCAACTACCAAGACGCTAACACCAACCTAGTCAAGGTACAGGACATTATTAGCGAATTCTCCATCACGATTGATCGTAATGCTTCAATTGCCGTTGAGTTGTTGCGACTATATGAGTACTTTAATCATCGTTTGATTGAGGCTAATATGAAAAAATCGGTGGAGCCGGCTGAAGAAGTGTTAGGCTTCCTGATTCAGTTGAAAGAAACTTGGATGCAAGCTGCCATACAAGTTAAAAGCGGCGCAGCAAGTACTGCACCTGCTGGAGCTTCCCATGGATGAGTTGGTTTCTGAACTAGAACAACGAACACAGCAAGCACTAGCCGAGCTTACTACGATGGATATCGAACAGCTCTCCAGTTATATGGAGCAGCGAGGGGTGCTGATGCAAGCGTTAATTAACGCTACAGAAGGAGCTTCTCCCCACGATAAGGAGAAGTTCAAGGATCGTATTCAAGCGATCGTGAGTCTTGATCCGATCTTCCTTCAAAAGCTCACCAAATTCCGCGATCAGGCTAGATCCCAGTTGACTAAGATTGATAACGGGAAGACGCAAAAGAATGCGTATGACAACCAATATGATGGAGATAGTTACTTCTTCGACAAGAAGAAGTAGATTATCCACACCAACCTTTTGCCGCGGCAAAAGGTTTTTTCTTTTATCCCCTGTTTTCCTCGCGTGCCTACAGATTTCCGTGGATAAGCAATCTAATCTAGCCCCAGCATGTGAACAAATGACTTGTTAAAGTACGAGTTATCCATAGTTCTCTCAATTTTTCCTGTGGATAATGTGCATAAACCTGTGAGTAACTTTGTTAATAACATGTAAAGAAGCCCGCTGTGACAGGATTCTACATATTCTGCAGTTATCCACGAGATGTAAATACGTGAATTTTCTAAATATTCAATTTTATTAAAAGTTATAAATTGACAGGTCAAGCAGATAGATGGTATAGTCAAAAAGAAAGGGCTTACATTTTAATTTGGACTCTTTTTATATTTTTTAAGACGAAAGGATTGTGTACGATATGCAAGGTAAAGTGAAATGGTTTAACGCAGAAAAAGGTTATGGGTTCATCGAGCGTGAAGATGGTGGGGATGTATTCGTGCATTTCTCAGCGATTCAATCCGAAGGATTCAAAACGCTAGACGAAGGTCAAGCTGTTGAGTTTGACATCGTAGAAGGCGCACGCGGACCTCAAGCTGCCAACGTAAGCAGATTATAATTTTTTGGCACATATTGTGCCATCGCATACAACGATCAACAAGATCACCCTGGGGAAATATACTCTGGGGTGTTTTTTATATTTTGCCTAGAAGCTTAGCTCGGAATTTAAAGGAATTATGAAGTTGGAGTGGAATGTAGTATAATGTTAAGTAGGAAGGGAGATGTTTAACTATGGAAATTAGCATTCGCGGAGAACACCTTGAAGTTACTGAAGCCCTCGGAGACTATGTTGACAAGAAGTTGAATAGACTAGAGAGGTATTTTGAAGCTCCCCTTACATCTGATGTACAAGTAAAGCTAAGCGTGGTTAAAGGACTTCAAAGCATTGAAGTAAGCATCCTCCTAACAGGCGGTGTGTTACTTAGAGCAGAAGAACGCAATACGGACATGTACGCATCCATTGATCTGGTTGTGGACAAACTAGAGCGTCAAATTCGTAAACATAAGACTAAGACGAACCGTAAAATTCGCCAAGATGGTGGCAAACGTGATTTATTCAAGTCAGAAGTCGCGGCAGCTTCCTATGTGGAAGAAGAAGAGGACTTCGAACTCGTGCGTAACAAACGCTTCACTTTGAAGCCGATGGACGTAGAAGAAGCGATTCTCCAAATGAATATGGTGGGTCATAACTTCTTTGTCTTCTCGAACATGGAGACTGACACAGTCAATGTGGTTTACAAACGGGACGATGGCAAGTACGGTTTAATTGAACCGGCGATGTAATTCATAAACAATTGCCTAATACATGTAATTAAGATTCCTATAAAAATGATCAAATGAGCTTAATTCGATATTATCGGATTAAGCTCTTTCCTTTAGTTCATGAAGTCATAGAAACGGCTATGCATGTTAGCGGCGCCTGCATTTCATACTAAGAATAGGGAAAGCATGGTTTTTAAGTCCTATTTCTATAGGTTTTAGAAGGAAGCGATTGCTCGTTTGTTGCGACGAGACTGTCATAAGTGGTACAATTTAAGGATACGAACGTAAGGGAAAGGGGTTCACCGATGCTAGGACTAGTGAAGAAAATTTTTGGTGATTCCAATGATCGGGAAATTAAACGGATGCTTAAGGCCGTTGACTACATCAACGAGCTTGAAGCCAGCATTAAACCGCTGTCCGATGAAGAGTTAAAAGGAAAAACAGTTGAGTTCAGAGAACGTCTTGAGAAAGGCGAAGAACTTGATGATTTATTGCCTGAGGCTTTTGCTGTAGTCAGAGAAGGCGCATGGCGTGTACTAGGAAAACGTCATTATGACGTTCAACTTATCGGGGGTATGGTGCTGCATGAAGGCCGTATCGCAGAGATGAGAACAGGGGAAGGGAAAACGCTAGTTGGAACACTTCCTGTTTATTTGAATGCTTTGCTTGGTAAAGGCGTGCACGTCGTTACCGTCAATGACTATTTGGCCCAGCGGGATAGCGGCGAAATGGGTCAAATTTACGAGTTCCTCGGCTTAACCGTAGGGGTTAACTTGCATGACTTGTCTCATGAAGAGAAGCAAGCTGCTTATGCTTGTGATATTACGTATGGAACGAATAACGAATACGGGTTTGACTACCTGCGTGACAACATGGTGCTGTACAAAGAGCAGATGGTTCAACGTCCGCTGTACTATGCGGTAATCGATGAGGTAGATTCCATTCTAGTCGATGAAGCGAGAACGCCATTGATTATTTCTGGACAAGCTGCGAAGTCGACGGATATGTATTTTACGGCTGACCGTTTCGTTTCGACGTTGAAAGAAGAAGAAGACTACACGATCGATATCAAAGTGCGTGCTGTCGCGTTAACGGAAGATGGCGTGGCGAAGGCTGAGCGAGCTTTCGGTATTGAGAACTTATTTGATCATCAAAACGTAAACATCAACCACCATATCACACAAGCGCTTAAAGCTCGTTTCATTATGAAACGTGACGTGGATTACGTTGTTCAAGAAGAAGAAGTTATGATTGTTGATGAATTTACGGGCCGTATTATGACAGGCCGTCGTTATAGTGATGGGTTGCACCAAGCCATTGAGGCGAAAGAGCAGCTGAAAGTTCAGAATGAGAGCATGACGCTCGCTACGATTACGTTCCAGAACTATTTCCGTATGTACCGCAAGCTAGCGGGAATGACGGGGACGGCGAAGACGGAAGAGGAAGAGTTGAAGAAAATCTACGGCCTTGAAGTTATTATCGTGCCGACGAACCGTCCAATGATCCGTAAGGATTTGCCGGACGTGGTGTATAAGTCAGAGAACGGTAAATTCAGAGCCGTCGTAGAGCAAATCCTAGAGCGTCATAAGCTGAATCAGCCAGTGCTTGTCGGTACGGTATCGATTGAGAACTCAGAGCGACTTTCCGATATGCTGAAGAAGAAGGGCGTTCCACATAAAGTATTGAATGCGAAGTATCATGCGGAAGAAGCAGAAATCGTTTCGCGTGCAGGTCAACCAGGTTCCGTTACAATTGCAACGAACATGGCAGGCCGTGGTACGGACATTATGCTTGGCCAAGGCGTACATGATGCTGGTGGCTTGCATATCATAGGTACAGAACGTCATGAGAGCAGACGGATTGATAATCAGCTGCGCGGACGTGCAGGACGTCAGGGTGACCCAGGTTCTTCGCAGTTCTACCTCTCCTTAGAGGACGAATTGATGAAACGTTTTGGCGCTGAAAATATTATGGCGATGATGGACCGTCTTGGGATGGAAGAAGATCAGCCGATTGAGAGCAAATTGATCTCTCGTGCTGTAGAATCTGCCCAAAAACGTGTTGAGGGCAACAACTTCGACGTGCGTAAAGTCGTCCTACAGTATGACGATGTTATGAATCAACAACGTGAGATTATATATAAGCAACGCCGCGAGCTGCTGGAGTCCGAGAATATCCGTGAAGTTATTGAGGGTATGATCAGTTCCGTGATCGAGCGTATCGTGAAAGCACACTGTCCTGAGGAGCAAATCCCAGAAGAGTGGGAACTGCAAGAAGTTGCGAACTTTGTGAACAACAACTTGCTGCATGACGATGCACAAATTACCGATCAAACCATTTGGGGCAAAGAACAAGATGAGATCATCGAACTGATCAAAGATCTTGTGAGCAAACGGTACGATGAGCGTGAAACCGAAATTGGCGCAGAGTTCATGCGTGAGTTCGAGAAAGTCGTAGCGCTTCGTGCGGTAGACAGCAAATGGATGGATCACATCGATGCGATGGATCAACTGCGCCAAGGTATTCACTTACGTGCATACGGCGGTACAGATCCACTTCGTGAGTACCAATTTGAAGGCTTCGAGATGTTCCAAGAAATGATTGATAACATTCGTGAAGAAGTCGCGATGTACATCATGAAAGCACACGTACAGAGCAATCTGGAGCGCCAAGCGGTAGCAGAGGGTCAAGCTGTTGACACGAAGAATGAAGCTGGCGGCAAAAAACCGCTAGTACGCGACGAAGAACAGCGTATTGGACGCAACGACCCATGCCCATGCGGCAGCGGCAAGAAGTTCAAGCAGTGCCACGGGCAAGGCATGTAAGTAACGCAACAACCTAGCCCCGGTACATGCAAGCAGAATAAACGAGGTGTACAACATGCTAGAACCAGAAGTGAAACAAGACTTAAGAGAAACAGCAAAGCGACTAACCGAATTACGGGGGTCTCTTTGACTTAGATCATAAGCTAGAAGCGATTGGCGATTTCGAGGAAAAAATGGGAGCGCCTGACTTCTGGGACGATAATGAACGTGCCCAGAAGACGATCGCTGAACTCAACGTGATTAAGAGTGTTGTCGAGGAGTTCCAAGGCTTCACGAACGCGTTCGAGGATATTCAGGTCATGGTCGAACTCGAAGAAGAAGAGAGCGATGCGGGTCTCGTCAAAGACATCGAAGTCGGCATCGCGGCACTCGTCAAGAAGCTCGAAACCTTCGAGCTTGGCTTGCTGCTTAATCAGCCGTACGACCGGCTGAATGCGATTCTAGAGCTGCATCCAGGCGCCGGCGGCACCGAGTCGCAGGACTGGGCAGAGATGCTGCTGCGGATGTACCGCCGCTGGGCGGAGAAGCGGGGCTACAAAGTCGAGGTACTCGACTATTTGCCCGGCGACGAAGCCGGCGTGAAGAGTGTCACGCTGCAGATCACAGGCTTCAACGCCTACGGCTATTTGAAGGCCGAGAAGGGCGTGCATCGACTCGTCCGCATCTCGCCGTTCGACGCCTCTGGCCGTCGTCACACCTCGTTCGCATCGTGTGACGTGATGCCAGAGATCGAAGACGACACCGACGTGGGCGAGATCCGCTCCGAGGATCTCAAGATCGATACGTACCGCGCGAGCGGCGCCGGCGGTCAGCACATCAACACCACGGATTCGGCTGTGCGGATTACGCACATTCCGACTGGTGTCGTGGTGAGCTGTCAGCAAGAGCGCTCGCAGATTAAGAACCGCGAGAAAGCGATGAAAATGCTTCGTTCCAAGCTCTATGAGCGGAAGATCGAAGAGCAATTAAAGCACCTAGCCGAGATCCGCGGCGAGCAGTCGGACATTGCGTGGGGCAGCCAGATTCGCTCCTACGTTTTCCATCCGTACAGCATGGTGAAGGATCACAGAACCTCTGCGGAGACTGGGAACGTTGGAGCTGTGATGGACGGCGATCTCGATACTTTCATTGACGCCTATTTGCGTCACCAAATCCGGAAGCCGGAGTAAGGCCTGCACAACGGCTCAAGCCAAACAAGTCCAAACTGATTTGCTGGGCTGTGCATGGTTCATGTCATAAACGTTGATCCTACACCTAATGGGTGTAGGATTTTTGATGTGTAAAGGAGGGCCGCTAGTGGCCAGAAGAGAACCACGCATACAGATCGGAAGTCCGAGTCATACTGCATTCGAATACATACTACTCATTAGCGGATCACTGATCATGGCAGCAAGCTTTAACAGCTTCCTGAACCCGAACCAAATCGCAACAGGCGGGGTATCGGGGATTTCCACCATTTTGCAGAAAGTGACCCAGATCAATCCGGCGTACACACAGTGGGCACTCAATATTCCAATTTTACTGTTAGCGTTGTGGCTGTTAGGGAAGAAATTCGGCATTAAAGCCATTGTGGGATCGGTTATTTTTCCATTCTGCGTACTGATCACTAGTCATTTAGGCGTACCTACACATAATCCACTGCTTGCTGCTGTGTATGGAGGCATTGGGGTGGGATTGGGGCTAGGCATTGTTTTTAAAGGGCGCGGCTCCACAGGTGGGCTTGGGCTGGCAGCACAACTATTACATAAATACTCTGGCTTAAGCTTAGGCTTCTCGGTTGCGATATTCGATGGACTTGTCATCATTAGCTCCGCTCTGGTGTTTACGCCAGAGAATGCCCTGTATGGGATGATCGGTTTATTCGTTACCACCAAAACAATTGATATCGTGCAGCTCGGCTTCAACTATGCCAAAGTGGCCTTTATTATTTCGGATCATACGGATGCTATTCGGAAGGCGATTTTGTATGATTTGGATCGCGGGTTAACCGAACTTAGCGGCTCAGGCGGATTTACGGGGGAATCACGGACCGTTATGATGGTCGTCGTCAAACAGAATGAAGTCAGTCGGTTAAAAACACTTGTGCAATCCGTGGATCCACAGGCTTTTGTCATTTTAAGCGAAACGAATGAAGTGCTCGGAGAAGGGTTTAAGCGCCATGCGTAGAGAGGGACCGTCAGGAGAAAAAATGCCTGATGGTTTTTTTGTGGATAACTTGTTGGCAAGATGTGCGTAATACCCCAACTTATACACAGCGCCTGTGTACAAATGTGTATAACTTAGCTCCAACTAACATAATTTGCCTTCCGGCTATTGTCTTTGGGATAATGGATAGGGTGATACGGTGGGGTATCGGAAGAAGCTTGGGAGACACGCGCAAGTAATTTTATGCACAACTTGCGAAAATTGATGCATAATGTGCATATAGGTCGATAAAGTCAGACTATTCAGTTAACTAGAATTAATTCGATTTTATCGGATGAAAGCCTTGAAATACCTTGCTGAAGCGCATTTTTGGTCAAAGCCGGAGCGCAAAAAAATTCATTGAATTATTATGTATACGAATGTATAATAATACATATATTTTCGGAACATCGGGAGGTCATGGGAATGAGTCAGAACATTAGAGCGGCTATTATTGGAGCAACAGGGTATGGTGGTGCGGAATTGATTCGTCTTTTGCAGGCGCATCCACTTGTACAAATTACGTCCGTTATTTCTACATCGAATGCAGGCGCACCGCTTGCGGAGCACTTTCCACATTTACAGGAAATAGTCGTGGATATCCTCGATGTCCTTGACGTCGATTTGATCGCTGGTAAAGCAGACATTGTGTTTCTAGCTACACCAGCAGGTGTGAGCGCAGGGTTGTCGCCTAAGTTGATCGAAGCGGGCCTGAAGGTGATTGATATTTCGGGGGATTTGAGGCTGAAGTCCGCTAGCGACTATGAAAAATGGTACAAAAAGCCGGCCGCTTCTGAAGAAGCTTTGGCACGTTCGATTTACGGTCTATCCGAAGTGTTCGGAGACGAAGTAAAAGGCAGTGATCTGATCGCGAATCCAGGCTGTTACCCAACAGCGACACTATTAGGACTTATTCCTGCAGTTGAAGCAGGGTGGATTGATCCATCCACAATTATTATCGATGCCAAATCGGGTGTATCCGGTGCGGGCCGTGGTCTGAGCCTAGGCGCACACTACTCCGAAGTGAATGAGAATTTATCGGCTTACAAAATAAATAAGCACCAACACATCCCAGAAATTGAGCAAGCGCTGAGCCGCATTGCAGGGAAACCGGTTGTGACAACGTTCACGACGCACCTTGTGCCAATGACACGTGGAATTATGGCGACGATGTATGCCACGCTAACAGGTGAACATACAGCTGAAGAGTTTATCGAGAAGTATCGTCATTACTATGAAGGCCGCAAGTTCGTACGGATTCGTCCCCTTGGCAAATATCCTTCAACGAAGGAAGTTATGGGTTCGAACTACTGTGACATCGGCTTCGCGGTGGATGAGCGTACAGGGCGTGTAACCATCGTGTCGGTTATCGACAATGTTGTGAAGGGCGCTGCCGGTCAAGCGATTCAGAATTTAAATATTATGCAAGGCTGGGACGAAACGACAGGGTTGTTGTTCGCACCGGTATATCCATAACAAGAAGATGAGGATAGGTGAATAGACGACTATGTCGGACCAAGTTAGCTTCACGATTGTGCCTGAGGGCACTGTAACAACACCGAAGGGCTTCCGCGCAGGCGGATTGCACTGCGGACTCAAGAAGACGGAGCGCTATGATCTTGGCGCGATCCTCTGTGATGTACCTGCCTCAGCGGCAGGCGTGTACACGCTGAACGCGTTCCAAGCGGCACCGCTGCGCGTGACGCAAGAGAGCATCGCCCACAGCGGCAAGCTGCAAGCGATGATCGTGAACAGCGGCAACGCGAACGCGTGTACCGGGCAGCAAGGCGAAGACGATGCTTACGCGATGCGCGCGGCAAGTGCGAAGGCACTAGGCGTAGCTGAGCACCACGTCGGTGTAACGAGCACTGGCGTTATCGGCGAGTTATTGCCGATGGGCAAAGTGCTGAGCGGCATCGAGCAGCTGCCGGCGAAGATCAAGCTGGACGGCGGCGAAGACTTCTGCCAAGCGATCCTGACGACGGATCTCGTGCAGAAGATGACGTGCGTTCGTGTTACCGTAGGCGGCAAAGAAGTTCACATTGCCGGAGCGGCTAAAGGTTCGGGGATGATTCACCCGAACATGGCGACGATGCTCGGTTTCATGACAACCGACGTCGCAATTGAGAGCGAACACCTGCAGCTGTTGCTTAGCAGGATTACAGATAATACGTTCAACATGATTACTGTTGACGGAGACACAAGCACCAACGACATGGTCGTGGTGATGGCAAGCGGGCTTGCCGGCGGCGACTCCCTGCATCCGGGGCACCCGGATTGGGAAGCTTTCGCGGCAGGATTCCAATACGTTGGCGAATACCTCGCCAAAGCGATTGCACGTGACGGCGAAGGCGCGACGAAGCTGATCGAGACGACAGTCATCGGCGCGGAGAGCGACGATGCGGCTCGTAGGATCGTGAAGTCGATCATCGGATCGAGCTTAGTGAAGTCCGCTGTTTACGGCGCTGACGCGAACTGGGGCCGGATCATTGCAGCTGTCGGTTACTCCGGGCAGCCGGTGAACGTGAACACAGTCGATATTCGCCTCGGCGATATCGCGGTTTTGGAGCAGTCGCGTCCGGTGAAGTTCGACGAGGAAGCCGCATTGGCTTATTTGAAAACAGACACGATTCAAATTCATGTGAATTTACATATGGGCGAAGGCAAAGCAACGGGCTGGGGCTGCGATTTGACCTATGATTATGTGCGCATTAATGCGGCATATCGGACGTAAGGGGGAACTGCAGTGAATAACAATTGCTTTGTGATGAAATGCGGAGGCAGCACGCTTGCGGCGCTGCCTGCTAGTTTTTTTGAGGATATGCGTCACCTTCAAGAAGAGGGCATTGTTACGGTCATCGTGCATGGCGGCGGGCCTGCGATTTCGGACACACTTGGGAAGCTGGGCATTGAGTCTGGCTTCGTGAACGGCTTGCGGGTTACGAACGAAGCCGTGCTGGACGTGGTGGAAATGGTGCTATCCGGCCAGATCAACAAAGAAATCGTACGCCGTATTCAGTTGACGGGTGCGAAAGCGCTTGGTTTGTCCGGTGTGGATGGACATTTGATCGAAGCGAAGGCTGTGGCGAATAGCCACGAAGTTGGTCTTGTAGGCGATGTGACTAGGGTGAATGCTGAGCTGATTCAGGGCATCGTAGGCATGGGCTACATCCCAGTTATCGCGCCGGTTGGTTTAGGGGCAGATGGCGGACAACGGTATAACATCAACGCCGATACGGCGGCTGGTGCAGTGGCTTCTCATCTTGGTGTGGAGCAGATGGTTGTCGTAACTGATGTTCCTGGCATCATGAAGGTTGTAGATGGCGAGAAGCAAGTGCTTCCTGTCGTCAGCGTAGCGCAGATTGAAGAGATGATTACAAGTGGCGACATCTATGGCGGCATGATTCCCAAGGTTCGTGCGGCGATTGCTTGTATACAAGGGCAAGTGCAAGAAGTGGTTATCGTGAACGGTTCGGAGCCGAACGTGTTAAGTAAAGTATTGAAAGGCGAAGGCATCGGCACACGCATTGTACGGTAATTTTAATAACCCCATAAGGAGGGAATGTACATGACAGAACAAGGGAAAAGCTCGTTATTTCCAACCTACGCCAGATATCCGATTACACTAGTGAAAGGTGAAGGCAGCCGACTGTGGGATGACGCAGGTAAGGAATACATCGATATGATGAGCGGGATCGCGGTTGCGGCTCTTGGGCATGCACCACAAGGTGTTAAAGAGAAATTGATTGAGCAACTAGATCAGTTATGGCACGTGGGTAATTTATTTCATATTCCAAATCAGGAAAAATTGGCTGGTCTATTGACGGACAATAGCTGTGCGGATGCTGTGTTTTTCTGTTCCACAGGAGCGGAAGCGAACGAGGCTGCGATCAAAATCGCACGTCGCTACTCGCAAAAGGTACTGAACAACGGCCGCTACGAGATTATCACGTTCAACATGTCCTTCCATGGGCGCACGATTGCTACATTAACAGCGACGGGTCAGGACAAAGTAAAGGAAGGCTTCCTTCCGCTTCCAGAAGGTTTCGTCTATGCGGATTATAACGATATCGAGTCTGTTCGCAGCCTCGTGAATGACCGTACATGTGCGGTTATGCTTGAGTTCGTACAAGGGGAAGGCGGCGTATTGCCGGCTGATCCAGAGTTTGTGAAACAATTGGCTGCGCTTTGCAAAGAGCACAATCTACTCCTGATCGCGGATGAGATCCAGACGGGCGTAGGGCGTACGGGTAAGCTTTTTGCCTATGAGCATTATGGGGTAGAGCCGGATATTTTCTCATTAGCTAAAGGTCTTGGCGGTGGGTTCCCAATCGGGGCGATGCTGGCTAAAGGGTACTTGGCAGAAGCGTTCAGCGCAGGTAGTCACGGTTCCACGTTCGGTGGTACACCGATTGCAACAGCAGCGGCGCATGCAACATTAAGCACAATTATCGACAATCAATTGCCAGCGCGTGCAGCAGAGTTAGGCGCGTATACGGTGAAGACGTTAGAGAGCAAGCTCGCGGGCAATCCGTTAGTGAAAAGCATTCGTGGTATCGGTCTTCTGATTGGAATCGAATGTACACAGCCGAGTGCCGAAATCATTAGCGAAATTCATAAGCAAGGTGTGTTGGTCATTCCAGCAGGGCCTAACGTGATTCGTTTAGTGCCGGCGTTAACGATACCGCAAGAAGATTTGGATCAGGCATTAGAAGTCGTGTGCGGTGTCCTCTCTCAGAAGGCATCTACCATTAGCGGCGTCTAACCGAAGTTTATCGTAGAAAGGTTGGATCACATGAATAGCACGGTTAAGGAAGAACTGGCTGCCCAGTTGAAGGGCAAGGATTTTCTTGCTTTAATTGATTATACAGCGGAAGAATTGGAGTATCTGATTCAATACGCAATCGAGTTGAAACGCAAGCAGAAGGCAGGAGAGCCTCATGCGGTACTAGCGGGTAAAACGCTGGGCATGATTTTTGAGAAATCCTCCACGCGTACGCGTGTTTCCTTTGAAGTAGGGATGTACCAACTTGGCGGTCAAGCGCTTTTCTTGAGCAAAAATGACCTGCAACTGGGTCGCGGAGAGACGGTATGGGATACCGCTCAAACGTTGTCCCGTTATTTGGACGGGATCATGATTCGTACGTACGAGCACCGCAAGGTGATCGATTTGGCGCGCGGAGCGACGGTGCCTGTTATCAATGGCTTAACTGATCATGCACATCCTTGCCAAGTCATGGCGGATTATCAGACGGTTTTGGAGAAAAAAGGCCGCTTAAAAGGTATCAAAGTCGCCTATATCGGCGATGGCAACAACATGGTGCACTCTTTGATGATGGGCGCTAGTAAGTTAGGGATGAATTTCGCGATTGCTTCGCCAGAGGGCTATGATGCTGATAAAGACGTGATTCGTCAATCCAAGGAAAATGCGGCAGAAACAGGCGGAAGCCTGCTCGTTACTCGTGATCCACGTGAAGCGGTTGAGAATGCGGACATCATTTATACGGATGTATGGGCGAGCATGGGTCAAGAAGCGGAGCAGCAACAGCGGGAAATCGCGTTTAAAAACTATCAAGTGAACGAAGCTTTGGTGAAATATGCGAAGCAAGATTACTTGTTCATGCATTGCTTGCCTGCACACCGCGGGGAAGAAGTGAGCGAAGGCGTCATCGATGGCGCGCATTCCATTATTTTTGATCAAGCAGAGAATCGTCTTCATGCGCAAAAGGCCATTATGGCCGCGACAATGATATAGATTATAAATGAGAGAGTAGAAACGGAGCGAATCGTAAACATGGCTAAGGAAAAAATCGTACTCGCCTATTCAGGCGGGTTGGATACATCAGTTATCCTCAAATGGTTAAAAGAAACGTACGACGCAGAAATCATTGCATTCACAGCGGATATTGGGCAAAAGGATGAGCTTGACGGTTTGGAAGAAAAAGCACTTGCAACCGGCGCATCCAAAATCTACATCGACGACCTGCGCGCTGAATTCGCGAAGGATTTCATCAACCCGATGTTCCAAGCGGCTGCTTTGTATGAAGGGCAATACTTGCTTGGCACGAGCATCGCGCGTCCTTTGATCGCGAAGCGCATGGTTGAGATCGCTCGCGCTGAAGGCGCAACAGCGATTGCTCACGGCGCAACGGGTAAAGGAAATGACCAAGTGCGTTTCGAGCTTACTGCAGCGGCGTTAGCGCCTGAGATTTCCGTAATCGCACCTTGGCGTTTGGAAGAGTTCCGCGAGCAGTTCCCAGGCCGTGCAGAAATGATCGCTTATGCGGAGAAACATAACATTCCAGTAACGGCATCCGCTTCGAAGCCTTATTCCACAGACCGCAACTTGCTGCACATCTCCTTCGAGAGCGGCATGTTGGAAGATCCATGGTTTGATCCGTCCGCAACGTCCAACAAAGATATGTTCGTGCTGAGCGTTGACCCTGAAGATGCACCAGACCAAGCGGAATACATCGAGCTTGAGTTCGCAGCTGGTGATTGCGTAGCGATCAATGGTACACAGCTTTCCCCACTTGAAGTGATGGAAACGTTGAACGAACTTGGCGGCAAACACGGAATTGGCCGTGTTGACATGGTTGAGAACCGTTTCGTCGGCATGAAGAGCCGCGGCGTGTATGAGACTCCGGGTGGTACGATTCTTTTCACAGCTCACCGCAAAATGGAATCCCTAACAATGGACCGCGACGTTATGCACCTTCGTGACTCCTTAATTTCCAAATATGCATCTCTTGTATATAACGGTTTCTGGTTTGCTCCGGAGCGTTTGGCTATCCAAGCGCTTGTGTCAGAGAGCCAAAAGAACGTATCCGGTACGGTTCGCTTGAAATTGTACAAAGGTAACGTCATCGGCGCTGGCGTGAAAAGCCCAGTATCTCTTTACAACCCGGATATCGCGACAATGGAAGCTGATCCAACGAAGGCTTACGATCAAGGCGATGCAACAGGCTTTATCCGCCTGAATGCACTACGCTTGAAAGTCGGTTCTGGCGTGGAACAAAACGCAAAGAAATAAGAGCTTAACCACTGGCTTTCCCTCGAGGAAAGCCTTTGGGCTATTCAGAGCGGCGCGGGAGTGCGCTGTAAGGAATTTTTAACATTGAGAGGGGTCATACACGGTGTCTAAGCTTTGGGGTGGACGTTTCACGAAACAAACCGACCAATTGGTTGAAGAATATACAGCTTCGATTACATTCGACAAAGAGCTTGCTGAGGAAGATATCGAAGGCAGCTTGGCGCACGTGACGATGCTGGGCAAATGCGGCATCCTGCCTGCGGAAGACGTGGAGAAAATCAAAGACGGCTTGATGCAAGTACAAGCTATGATTCGCCGCGGCGAGCTGGAATACACGATTCAGAATGAAGATATTCATATGAATATCGAGAAAACCTTGATCGACCTGATCGGTCCTGTCGGCGGCAAGCTGCACACGGGTCGCAGCCGTAACGATCAGGTGGCGACTGACATGCATCTCTACCTGCGCAAGCGTGTGGTGGAGTTCGTTGGCCTGCTGATCAAGCTGCAGGAAGCTCTGCTTGAGAAAGCGAAGGCTAATCTGGATACGATTATCCCGGGGTACACGCATCTGCAGCGTGCGCAGCCGATCTTGTTCGCGCACCATCTGATGGCCTACGTCAGCATGTTCCAGCGTGACCTTGAGCGCTTGCAGGACAGCTACAAGCGCGTAGACATGCTGCCGCTCGGCGCTGGCGCGCTCGCGGGCACGACCTTCCCGATCGACCGCCATTTCGTGGCGGAGCAGCTCGGGTTCGGACGCGTATACGAGAACTCCTTGGACGCGGTCAGCGACCGCGACTTCATCCTGGAGTTCCTCTCCAACGCGTCCATGATCATGATGCACCTTTCTCGCTTCAGCGAGGAAATGGTGCTCTGGTCTTCGACCGAGTTCGCGTTCATCGAACTCGATGATGCGTTCTGCACCGGCAGCTCGATCATGCCGCAGAAGAAGAACCCGGACGTAGCGGAGCTCGTCCGTGGTAAGACAGGCCGCGTCTATGGCAACTTGTTCGGTCTGATGACCGTGCTCAAGTCGCTGCCGCTGGCATACAACAAGGACATGCAGGAAGACAAAGAAGGCATGTTCGATACAGTCCGTACCCTGCAAGGTGCGTTGCAATTGTTTGCACCGATGGTGTCCACGATGAAAGTGAACACGGAGCGTATGCGCCAGGCTGTGAATCAAGATTTCTCGAACGCGACGGACATTGCGGATTACCTAGTGAACAAGGGGCTTCCTTTCCGCCAAGCGCACGAAGTGATCGGCAAAACAGTTCTGTATTGCATCCAAAACAAAAAATACTTGCTCGATATGAGCATCGAGGAGTTCAAAACGTTCTCGGAGTTGTTCGAGTCCGATATTTATGCCGTTCTTCAACCTGAACAAGTCGTGAACGCACGTAACGTGTTCGGCGGCACAGCGAGTAATCAGGTTAGTGAAGCGATTGGTCGCGCAGAGCAAGTGTTGGCGGAATCGCAGGCATGGTTGCATGACTTTTTAGAGAAAAGCAAATAGATGATTAAAAAAGCTCTTTCCAACATCCATAGGATGAAGGAAAAGAGCTTTTTTGCTGTATGTTATGGGATTAAGCTAGCGAGAGGAACCCTTATTGACTGGAAGCATCGTACCTCTGCAGTGTTCCAAGAAATAGATGGATTTTATACAGTTATATTTCGTGTTTTTCCGACTACATGCGCAATAGATGGAAAATCTACAGCTAATTATATCCTTTTAACCAATATAAACAGGTATAGGCGATTTTAACTACATAATTTCCAGTTAAATTGATTTTGCGAAGTGAATCCGGCCAAACAACTGTATATTTTCCATTTAATTCAAATATCCGCCATAGCATCTCTTCAAATCATCAATATCGTCTGAAATTTTGAGGAAATGTAGCCGGCTACTGCATTTACTATCACCCTATACCTTAAACTGCTGGATAACTCTCTGCAATTGAGTAGACATATCGTTTAAGTTCTTAACAGAAGCCGAGATGCCATCGATACTGGATAACTGTGTTTCGGTCAAAGCGGATATCGTTTGAGCTGTACCTGCTGATTGATTGGCGGAATTCTCCATTTCGGACAGGGATGACATGATTTGTTGAGAGGTAGCTGACATGCGCTCCGCTTCTGAGGATGCTTGCTGTACCTGACCTAGCACTTGATTAACAGCGGTGTGAATACGTTCAAAAGCGAACCCCGTTTCCTTCAGCGTCCCGACGCTGGATGAGATCTCTTTGTCGCCCTTATGCATGGTATCTACGGCGCCGAGGATGTCTGCTTGGATGCCAACGATCAGCTCGGTGACTTGTTCGGAGGACATTTTGGAACGCTCGGCAAGTTTCTTAACCTCTCCTGCGACGACAGCAAAGCCTTTGCCATGTTCCCCAGCTCGTGCTGCTTCAATTGAAGCGTTCAGAGCTAGTAGGTTGGTTTGTGACGAGATATCGGAGATAATCGAAACGATTTCACCAATCTGCTGGGAGCGGTCACGCAGCAAGTCGATCGTAGTGGACAGGTTGTCCATGGTGGAGCTAACGACCTGCATTTGCTCATTTGTTTGTTGGATATAAGCATTGCCTTTCTCCGCTTCCATCGCTGTGTTTTCTGATAAATCGAAGGCAATCGAAGAGCTGGACGCGACCTGCTGAATGCTATCGGTTAATGCTTTCATGGCGGATGAGCTTTCTGTGACACGAAGTGCATGGGTGTTTGCACTAGCTGCGACACCATGCATTACAGATGAAATATGATTCGCAGCTTGTGCCATCTGATCTAAGGAATGTGAGACTTGATTAGATTCCTCATTTAAGGCACCAGAGCTTAATTTTGCTTGGGAAACGAGCTGCTTGATATAGGCTTTCATCTGATTGAATGAGCCAGCCAGCTTGCCAATTTCATCACGATTCAGCACATTCAAATCGGATATCGATAAATTGCCTGTCGCAATCTCACTGGCTTGACGTTCTACTCGGACGAGAGGCTTAGCGATATGTCTAGCGAAGAGGATAAGGACCAATAGACCGACGAGCAAACAACAGATAAGCGTGATGAGAATTGTGCGTAATATGTCTGTTTGTCCGCCATTATAATCTTGTAGATAGGAGCCAGCAGCCACAACCCATCCCCATAAAGGATCTTTCTCCGCGTAAGTAATCTTCATAGCTTCCTTCGTGGAGCCGCCAGGCAATGGCCACTTATAGGTCGTGAATCCACCGTTATTCTCTGCTTTTTGGATCATTTCTTGAATAAAAAATTTACCATCATTCGATTTTTTATCCCAAATGTTTTGGCCTTCCAAAGAGGGATGTGCCAGTTCGGTTCCCTTGTTATCCATAACGAAGAAATACCCATTCTTGCCTAAATCAATCTTTGGATTGATGGGTCGCTTTCCATCCGTTTTGGGGCCGAGCATCCATATTTTCACTTTCTCTTGTGCTTCTTCCTTGGTGATGTTCCCTGATTTAACGGAATCATCGAGGGATTGAATCAGTTGGATAGACATTTGCACGGCATTTCGCAAGTCTTTTTCGATCAAGGAATTCGTGACATTGTAAGAAACATAATAGGAGATACTGCCGAGGATGAGGATGGGGATGAGTAGTAGAAGCAGAGATGTCGTCACAATCTTCATCTGAATGTTCATCTGAAAATTTTTTAACATATGGTTAATTTACCTACTTTCTGTATTATTTTGTATGTATTCTTGGTGATTGTTGTAATTCCTTTAATTCGACAAAATTTTTACAATTTGTGTGAAATAAATCCATGTTATCTTTTTCGTTAGGTGAAGTATTTTCTTGAAATCGAATAGCAAATCGTGAGAAAGCTCCTCCCGTCACCCATTGGATGTTCGAGAGGAGCTTTGTCGTTTGTGTTTATTCTATAACGTTATTTTAGTTGATCTGTTTGCTTGCAGAAAGTCGTAGAATACCGATCTCGCAGTATTGTAGTAAGTGCCAAGCCATAATGCTCCGATAAATAAAGTAAATGGAACGAGTAATGCCCAGCCTATAAAACTAAGGGCTAAGCAAACATATTTCCACTTGTATCCTTTCATCATCTCCGAACTAAGCCGTATGGCGCTAGATGAAGATAGTTCTGGCTGGTCTAGCTTAATGTATATCGCTTGCGAGTAGCGTAATGAAGCAATGATGCCCGGGATGATAAATAGCAGTGTCCAAGCCAGTATTTTAATTCCCATTAGAAAAGTTAACTTAAAGAATGGCCAGTAATTTCTAAAAGCAAATGAAAATGAGTCGGTGTATCCAAGTTTCTGTTGTCTAGCTAAATGAAGGAAGTACGTTGATACAATTGTGGAGATAACAACGGAAAGAAGGATGGATCCCAAACTAAACAAGATAGATAATACGAAATGCTCACCGTCTTCAGTTAAACTGCTGCCAATCCCAAAAGGGATTGTGATGAGAATGGTAATCAGATATAACCCAACGGCTGAAAACCAATTCCCCTTTAAGGCTTTTCTTGCTTCTTCTCGAATTTCTCTACTTTTTTTCAATATTGACCCTCTTCTCTTTTTTCTTATACAGTTTTCTTTTCTTTGGATAAATATAGGTGATAACTGTATAATTTTGTATATTCGGTATATGCGACTTAATTCCTGCTTCTTCGACAAATATCTCCCAAATCACAAAAAGAAGCTATCTCTACAGGTCTACTTCGACCTAAGAGACAGCCTCTGAAAAAGCAAGTGGATTTTTAAAAATAGAGATGGTTAGTGCTATCTACCCTTAACCTCAACATAACCTGTATCGGTCCGTACCGTTACCATTTTGCTGCCGTTGCCTATCGAGCCTTTGGCTTGATTACGGCTGGTCCGCTGTTGAAGGTTCACACCTGGCACATCCAATGTAGCGCTGCCTGTATCTGTGCTAAGATCGAAGGTTGCATCTGTAGGTGCAGAATCTAGCTGTATGCGTACGGATCCCGTATCGGACTCGGCAGTAACCGTATCACCAAGATCACGCAGCTTGGCTGTAATTGAACCTGTATCGGTTTTGAGTTTGACATTGCCTTGCCCGTCATTAAGATGAATGCTGCCTGTGTCGGTTTGTAGATTTACTGCTTTTCCTTCGTAGCGGTCAACCGTAATCGATCCGGTATCCGTACTAGCAGATAGTTTCTCCGCTTTTACTTCTTTGAAGTTGATGCTGCCTGTATCTGTTCTAACGGTAATGGCTTTGTACAGTTTATCGGGCAGACTGACCTCTGTTCGTAGACGTAGACGTTGTCCGCTGAACAAGCTTTTGAATTCAGTAAGATCGAAGCCGAAGTTAATGTGGTTTTTTATATTCGTGCATACACCTACACGCCATGTATTTGCGCCTTCCGTTGTGGCTTCGATGGTGCATTTCTGTGTGGATTCCGATCGCGCTGCTCCTACGAGATGAACGCTAATTTCATCTGTGTTGCTAGGGATGAAGGTTACACCTGTGATATCATTTTCAATAATTAAAGTGTCAATATTCGCTGCGGCAATTTTCTTCTCGATATCTATGTTCGCGGCACCTGTTTCTAAATCTAAGGACTGGAAAGACACAGCTGCTCCAATAAGGCCTATTGCCAAGCAGATAAAGCCAGTCACTAAGAAAAATTTCACTTTACGTTGCATGGCTTAAGCCCCCTTGATCAATTTGGCGTTAAATTGGATGTACTTCCAGCTAAGCTTGAAAAACTGTTTGAGCAGCCAAGTGCTAAGCGTCGTGATGATGATGCCTAGGCCAAAGCAGGCAAGAAGCGTGAAGGAGATGAATTGGAAGTCACTCCCTGACGTTCCAGCTAGGCTAGTAAGCACACCGATAACAGGCGTAATCAGGAGTGCGAATCCGGAAACAAACAATCCAATCAACGCCGAGCAGACGCCAACCCATGGACCTAGAACGAATACTAAATTGAAGAAACCGAGCATAATTGAGATAATAATCGCCTTAATCCCGCTTTCAGGCTTTGTTGCCGGATAGGGAGGCGGATAAGGTGCGTGGTACACAGGCGGGTAATTCGGTTGAGGCGGCTGTGTATAGGCAGGCGGCTCCCAGGTCTCTGAGGCTTGTACGGGAATCTTCGGTCCGATAGCCGGATCGGGCTGCTTCACATAAGGGATAGTTGCCTCTTCCAGCTCATCATTTGAATAAGGAAGATCCTCAGCTGGTGTCACCTCAGGATCAAAAGCATCGATAGGACGCTTAGTAACTTCCGCTTGAACAGGTGGCGTTTCTTTCTGTGCATCCCAGTTTGGTACCCGCGGGTATCCGAGAGACTGTGAAACATCATCTTCATGTTTGCCATTTTCAACGGCTTTTTGAAATAGTTCTTCGTACACTTTTAGTATATTTTGGCGCTCCTTCTCAGGAAGTCCGCGCAGACGATAGTTTAATTCTTTGAAATAATCGACTTTACTCATCGTTATGCCTCCTTCAATACGCTTTCTATAGTCTTATCATAAAAGAAAAAAGTCATAATGACGTAGTAACTACAGTCACATGACCTTCATGATTTCATCACAATTTTTGTGTATCATTGGACAGCAAGCGTACTCACGCCGTCTTCCACCATAGGTTTCTTTGGCGTGGTGTCCTCTGATGGGGCATCTTTACGATTGGCCGCGATGACTGTTGGCACAGGTGAATACTGATCTTTCGAGATTAACTCTCTGCTCACGATTGTGCCGTTTTCCCGTTTGGTTCGATACGTCTCAACCTTGTAGCCGACCTTTCCTACGCTGATAGGACGTTCTAATCCTGGTTTCAAGCTCGGATTGTTCACATATTTGATGGGAGGTTGAATCGTTTCTACGATGTTGGAGTCGACGTCATAAGTAACGGTTGGTGTTTGATGTCCAAAAAGTTTGACGGTAACCTTGGAATCTGTCGTTATCGTACGAATCCAGACGTAACTAGTCGTATTGTTACGAAATTTGAAATTAATATAGCCACTTGCGAAGGTGGCATCCTGTCCAAGAGGGACGTAACTGACTGGGAGAGAATGGTTGCGCCGTTCTATGATTTCAAGGCCGCTGCGTAAGACAGCATTATAGAGTGTCGTGGATACCTGACATATGCCTCCACCGATTCCTGGGACTAGACTGCCATTGAGAATAACAGGCGCTTCTTTGTAACCGAATTTGGCTTCCGTCTCTGCAATAATTTTACTGTAATCAAAGGTGTCACCTGGTGCCATCACATAATCCTGAATGGACGTAGCGGTTGCTCGTATATTGTGAACCCTTCCTTCGCCCGATGGCGGGAACGAGGTCGTGAATTCGGAGATTTTGCCATCAATACCTTGCCCCTTTAAGGATGCCATAGTGACAGAAGGGCTTAACTCATAAATAGGCAACGAGAGCCCTAGCGGTGCAGTATGTGTTAGGGTCCCCATGCTAGGGGCGATGCTTTGTAGCTGCTCCTGCAAGTGTGCGGTATCAATGCGCAGTACATTTCGCTCGGGTTCGAATCCAACTTGATCTTGAAATTGGAGGACACGTTTGGCGGGAACAGGTTGTTTCGAATATAACTCTTTCCACGTATTCTTTACAGTGGTCGTTAGCTGAGTTGGATCTACCGAGACATTCAGAGGAATATTCGCATTTCGCAGGGTCCAGCGGGCTTTGGCACGTGAGAAGGGAGAGCCGTTAGTTAATTGATGGAGGGCTTGTGAGAGGAGCCCCTTGTCATAACTTATGCCTAGTTGCCCAAGCGGTAACTCTTTGGCTGCGATTTCTGGATAGGATGTATGCAAAAGAACAGGGAAAGCGGCTAATCGTTTCAATCGCTGCTCAGATTCAGACTGAAATGCCGCATAGGACATCCCGCCCACACGCCAACCAGCGATGGTAACATTTTCAGGAAACGTAGATTGAGATCCATATAAGTAAAGTGCGGTGCCGCACGTCACGAACATACCAAGAGCGACCGAGAAATAGAGAATGGGGTTTCTGAATGAGCGTGTCATGAAGAGCCACTCCTTTACATACGAATGTGATACGGCCTGTCTCTTTATATGTATCGATAACAGTGCCAATTTAGTACAGAATCCTGATTCGGCTAAAAGTTGTACAATGCATGGTATAATGACGGTATTCCACAAGAATTTCAAAGTGTATTTAGAAGGATTTTCACCTTTTGTGTCGAATTGATATAGGCTATCTATATAATTAGGATGTGATATTGTGATCGAAATGCAGGACGTATGGAAAACATATGCCAACGGGACCCATGCATTGAGAGGTATTAATGTAAAAGTGGACCGCAATGAGTTCGTCTATGTGGTTGGACCATCAGGGGCAGGTAAATCTACTTTCATGAAGTTGATGTATAGAGAAGAAAGACCAACGAAAGGTCAAATTTTCGTTAATGGATTTAACTTAGAGAAACTCAAACAACGCAAAATCCCCTATGTACGTCGAAATATCGGCGTCATTTTCCAAGACTATCGTTTACTTCCGAAATTATCGATTTTCGAAAATATAGCTTTTGCCATGGAGGTTATTGAGGCGCCGAAGAAGCAAATCAAGAAACGCACCATGGAAGTTCTTGAGCTCGTGAAGTTGAAGGACAAGGCAAACTCCCTTCCATCGCAGTTATCCGGGGGCGAACAGCAGCGCGTTGCTATTGCCCGGGCAATAATAAACAGCCCTTCCGTCATTATCGCGGATGAACCGACAGGAAATTTGGACCCTGAAACATCATGGGGCATTATGAAATTGATGGAGGAAATTAATTTCCGCGGTACCACCATTGTTATGGCTACACACAACAAAGAAATCGTAAATACGATGCGTAAGCGCGTGATTGCGATTGAGAATGGCCTTATTGCTCGCGATCAACTTCGGGGGGAATATGGCTATGAAGATTAGTACAGCTTCTCGACATCTGCGAGAAGGTACGAAAAATGTCGTGCGAAATGGTTGGATGACGTTCGCGTCGATTAGCTCCATCGCGATTTCTCTGTTTATTCTTGGCATTTTCGTACTTATCACCTTGAATGTGAATGATGTTGCTACGCAAATTGAGGAGCAAGTTGAAATCAACGTGTACCTCGAGGTAAATACCGCTCAGGATCAAATCACGGCGCTCGAAACGCAAATCAAAGCCATTCCTGAAGTGAAAACGATAAAATTCGTTTCGAAAGAAGAGGGACTTGTCTACTTGCGCGAAAAGTTAGGGGATAGCGGAAAAGCGCTCCTGGATGGTTTCGAGGGGGATAACAATCCGCTGAACGACGCCTTTACGATCGAAGTGGATGACCCGCGGAATGTGGCAGCTGTAGCCGATCAGATCTCAGCGCTTAACGTTGGCAAGGATCCTAAACCTATCTATAAAGTTAACTATGGTAAAGGAACCGTGGAAGCGTTATTTAAAGTGACGAAGATTGCCCGCTGGATTGGCATTGGTATCGTTGTGTTGCTTTCCTTTACAGCCGTATTCCTGATTGCGAATACGATCAAAGTTACAATTCTGGCAAGAAAACGTGAGATTTCAATTATGAAGCTCGTGGGTGCGACGAACTCTTTTATTCGTTGGCCGTTTTTTATTGAAGGCGCCTTGCTTGGACTGATTGGTTCGGCTCTCCCAACTGCCGTTATTCTTGCTGGTTATTGGAAGTTGCTCAACTTGAGCTCCTTGAATTTGAACTTATTGATGATTCAATTAACACCATTTGAAAATATTGCACCAACGCTCACTTTGCTTCTTATTGGCTTAGGTATTGTGATTGGGGTATGGGGTTCCCTCATCTCCGTCCGCAAATTCCTCCGCGTATAATGGAGGCTAATAAAGTCCACTTTGATAACGTAGTATTTCATGAAGCAAACTCGGCATCGAATCTTGAATGAAAATGGGGCAGTCCGGTACTCATGTAGCTCGCTACACTCCGTTCCTCCTGCCCTCATTTTCATCCAACCTTCTCGGTTCTGAAAGCGGGCTTTTTTAGCTTTTATTTATATATTTTTATTTTCAAAGATTCATAGATTAGATTCCTAGAGGCAGAACGTAAGAGATTCAAACCATACATGGGGCATCAATCGCTTAATAATGGGGAGGCTACGTGCTTGAAGAAGAAGATTCTACCTGTCGTTTTAACATTAGGTATGGCGATATCGCTGACTATACCTCATGCAGCCAGTTATGCCGCTTCGGCAACGGACAAGATCGATCAGCAGTTGACGCAGCTTAAGAAGCAGAAGGCGGAAGCGCAGCAGAAGGCTAATAGTGCACAGAGTCAAATCACGAAAGTTCAGTCTGAGAAAGATCAGACGACGAAAGATATGAATGCGCTAGTCACCCAGGTGAATGAGGCGAGCAAAAAGCTGACACAGCTCAATGAACAAATCGATCAAGTGACGAACGCGCTGGAAGAGAGCGCTAAGCAATTAGATGAAGCAGAGGCTCGTGTTGAGAGCCGCGATAATATGCTGAAATCACGGGTTCGCTTGATGTATATGAACGGTTTCGTTTCTTATATGGATGTCGTGTTGAGCGCAACGAGCTTCTCGGATTTCCTGAATCGGGTCGAAGCGCTCAAATCTATTGTGAATCAAGACAAAGAAATACTAGAGTCGAATATGAAAGATAAAGAGACCGTCAGGCTGAAGAAGGCTGATACAGAGAAGCAGCTAGAAAACGTGAAGGGGCTATACGCGGAAGCGGATGCACTGCGTGACGATCTGCAAGCGAAGGAAAAAGCGAAAGAAGTGAAGATTGCTTCCCTTTCCAAGCAAGAGCGAGAGCTCGAGGAAATTTCGGAAGAAAGCGATAGAATGATTACGCAGCTAGCGAAGCAAGAAGCGGATTTGCAAGCGAAGAAGCGGGCCGCACAGAATGCAAAATCACCATTTACTTATGCGGGTGGTAAACTTGGCTATCCGTTGACTGTTCAGGCACCATTGACCTCTGATTTCATTGCTCGAATTAATCCTGTTACAGGGCGGGCAGAGAATCATAAAGGTATCGATTTAGGGACAGCCAAAGGTACACCAATCCTTGCTGCGGAGAATGGATCTGTTATTTATGCTTCGTGGATGAACGGGTACGGGAATTGTGTTATCGTCGACCATGGGAATGGCCTTTGGACGTTGTATGGACACATTATGAACGACGGTATTTATGTGAAAGTCGGGGACGTCGTGAAGCGCGGCCAAAAAATAGCGGGTGTCGGCTCTACGGGACAATCAACGGGCAATCACTTGCATTTTGAAGTAAGGAAAAATGAAGTGCCTGTCGATCCTAAACCGTATCTTCGATAGGACAAGCTTGATTACTCTAAGGAAGCTTAGTTTTCGGGTACTCCCGGAAGCGGGCTTTCTTATTGGCGATAAAAGGGGCATTCTGGACGCAGTCGGTTATCCTAGAATACCTACGTTTAGAGGTTTTTTCATAAAATGGGTAGAGCTTGTCATATACTACAATCAGGCCAACTCAAATTCGGTTTTAGGAAAAAGGCGGTGAATCGGTTTTGCAATTCAAAGGTCGTACGGTCATTGTATTTGTCTTGTTAGCTATGTTTGCAAGTAGTATTGTCACATTAACGATCGTAGATCCTTCCTTTACTTGGGGGCAGAAGGAGCAATCAACAGGAGGTTCGGCTACCTCAGTATCTGCTTCGTCAGGTCTTTCGAGCAAGGATTTAAGCAAGATCGCAACAACGTTTCAACTCATTGAAAGCAAATATTTGAAACAGCCTGATCATGATCAATTGGTTAACGGAGCTATTAATGGGATGTTGGAATCATTAGAGGATCCTTTTTCCGTTTATATGGATCAGAAGGAAGCGAAACAATTCGATGAGAGTATTACGTCTTCTTTCCAAGGCATCGGGGCCGAAGTATCGCTAGAGGATGGTAAATTCGTCATTGTATCACCGATTAAAGGTTCACCTGCCGAGAAAGCAGGCATTCAATCCAAAGATGTTGTCCTGTCTGTGAATGGCGACAAGTTGGACGGGCTTACCTTGAATCAAGCTGTCATGAAAATTCGCGGACCTAAAGGCACGCAAGCTAAGCTGGATTTACTCCGCCAAGGAACGGGGGATCCGGTTCAAGTCATCGTGGTTCGAGACAATATTGATGTTGAAACCGTCTACGGTGAAATGATGCAGGATCAGATCGGCAAAATTGAGATTCGTCAGTTCTCCTCGAACACGGCTGTTCGTTTTGCGGAAGAGTTGAAAAACTTAGAAGCCAAAGGGATGAAAGGACTCGTCATCGATGTTCGTAATGATCCGGGCGGTTTACTGAATGTTGTCGTCGATATCGTGAATCCCTTCGTGAAGAGTGGGGCTTCCATTCTTCAAGTGGAGAATCGGGACGGCAAGCGTGAACCAACACCTTCTACGGGCAAAGGAAAGAATTATCCAGTTACGGTGTTGATTAATAAAGGAAGCGCCAGCGCATCGGAGATCCTTGCAGGTGCATTCCAAGAAGCAGTAGGCAGTAAGATCGTTGGTGAAACGTCCTACGGTAAAGGAACGGTTCAAGTGACGTTCGAGAAGGAAATGGGCGATGGCAGCAACATTAAGATGACGGTCTACAAATGGCTAACGCCAAATGGCAACTGGATTCACAAGAAAGGCATTACGCCAGACATCCCGATCGAGCAACCAGCGTATTTCAAAGCAGCGCCTCTTACGAAGAAAGATGTGCTGAAACAAGATAATAACAGCGATGATGTGAAGAATTTGCAGTTGATGCTTGCTGGAATTGGCTTCAATCCGGAGCGGACGGATGGCTATTTCAGCGAGAAGACAGCTTTGGCAGTTAAAGCGTTCCAACGGACGAATGATTTACCGGTTACGGGTGAAGTAGATACGAATACAGCAACCAAGATCGAGAAAGCGATCTTAGAGCAAATTCGTGATCCGAAGAATGACTCGCAATTGAAAGCGGCCGTCTTCCAAATTCAGAAGCAGCTTGGGAAATAATGACCGTTAGTTAATGGAAATTGTGCAGAGCGGCAGGAAATAAGCTTCGGCAGTCGAAATAGTGTAGGAAGGTTGCTTAGGCGGCCTTCCTATTTCTTTTTCAAGGAGCCTAGATTCGTATGGATGTGTGGTTTCAATTATTGGACAGAGCGCTGCTCGCCGTGGGGCAGTTGTTTACGAATCCTTTCTACTATATAGGTATCGTTTTTATAGTGTTGCATTACAGAAAGCAAATCCAACTAGAACGCAAGCTGTTTCACACGCGTCTTCACTCCTTGCTGAACGAAACATGGCGCGTGGTGTTATGGGGTTGGTTAGGTGGGCTGGGAGCGTCTATTGTGCTTCTTTTCGTCGGAGTCAACATACAAATGGATGTCGTGCTTGTGCTCTGGATTATCACCGTCATACTGATGATATGTCGAATACGATTCCTATGTCTGGCATATGCAGTAGGAATTCTAGGGATTGTTCAAGTTATCTTCTCTTGGTTTCCTAATGCAGACAGTCTACGTGAGTCCTATGCGCTTCTCGCTGCCATTGCAAGTGCAGATATCCCTTCGCTGTTGGTCATTGTAGGTGTGCTTCATCTGTTGGAAGGCGTGCTCGTTGGTTTCCAAGGTGCGCGAATGGCGACACCGCTCTTCCTAGAAGGGAAACGCGGGCAAATGATTGGGGCACAGCAACTGCAGGGCTTTTGGCCAGTCCCGCTGTTTCTTCTCGTGCCAATGGCAGGGGGCAGTGAACTGGGCTTGCCGTGGCAAACGTTGTTCACCTCGAACTTGAGTGGGGGCTGGTCGATGCTCGCATTCCCAGCGATGATCGGCTTCACGGAGCTGACGGTTTCGAAGCTGCCGAAGAGGCAAGCGCGTTATAGCGCGAAGCTGCTCTACGTTTATGGGCTCGTGCTGCTAGGTGCAGCTGTAGCCGCACATTACTGGACGCCACTGGTGATGCTTGCTGCGATTCTTAGCATAGCCCTGCATGAAGGGCTGCTGTTCTACAACCAATGGATGGAAGCGAAGCGGACGCCTTTCTACATCCACTCGGAGCGGGGGCTTATGGTACTTTCCATTGTTCCGAACAGCCCAGCTGAGCAACTAGGGATCGGCGTTGGTGAGATCATCCATAAGGTCAATGGGTACAAAATAAAGACGAAGACCGATCTGCATGCGGCCATGGGACTCAACTCAGCATTCTGCCGACTAGAGGTGTTGAATGAACAAGGGGAGGTACGCTTCCTGAAGCGGGGTATTTTCGCCGGAGATCATCATCAACTAGGCATTCTGTTGGCACCGGATCAAGATGTGCTGTACTTCTTGGAACAGCGTCCGATGCACCTATTTAGTTATCTGCGAAGCAAATTAACAGGCTTATTGCCGAATGACACGACGAAGTCATTGTGAGAAGAGCTTTCCTCGGAAGTAGAGAAATCTACGGGTGAGGATAGCTCTTTTTTTAAACAATTCATGTAGTGACCGAGAGTTAGATGGAATTTATACAGTTGCGTGCCTAGCTAAGCTAGGTACATCTAACCGATGAAAGTTCGGTCGGGGTAAGGACCAAGCCGCCCCGTAGCTAGCAGACAGACATTGGCGAAATCCAATGGC
>NZ_JCAUAM010000016.1:0-203223 GCF_059691955.1 Paenibacillus sp. J22FR83 | reverse complement strand
TGGGTTGGGTTGGGTTGGGTTGGGTTGGGTTGGGTTGGGTTGGGTTGGGTTGGGTTGGGTTGGGTTGGGTTGGGTTGGGTTGGGTTGGGTTGGGTTGGGTTGGGTTGGGTTGGGTTCTGATTCGAACTTGATAGTGCGTGGAGCGTGATAGTGAGTGCACAACATGCAGATTCGTTAGAGTGACGCCCCTTTACAAGCATAAAATGGATCGCAACGTGAGGTTGCGGGGCCGCCGCAACCATAGCGTTCTTTACTTCGGCAGGCATTTATTCCAATATAGGCTTATAAATTGCAGAAAGGCAGTTGCTGCTATGATCTTTGGGGAAAAGTTAAAATCGGAAAGAACGAAGCAGGGTTGGTCACAAGAAGAATTGGCCGAGAAGTTGTTTGTGAGCCGGCAATCGATTTCGAAATGGGAGAATGGTCAAAACTACCCAAGCATTGAAATCATTATTAAAATAAGTGATCTATTTGGGATAACGATCGATGAGTTACTGAAGAGTGATGAGGAGTTGACAAAAACGGTGATCAAAACAAGCAAGCAATTGGCTTACCCGAGAATAAAGTTTCTGTTTGATGTATTCGTTTCAATAGGCCTTGTGTTATTAGTGATCAAACTCGTTGTCCTCTTTCTTAACAAGATGACGACGCTCGATATTACCTTGTACGGCGGGGCCTTCTTCTGGAACTTCGGTTCTTTGATTCTCATGGTTGTCGGGGGAATCGGCTCCGGTATGCTGAAAGAAAAATATAAACAAGACTAATCAAACGACAATAAAAAAACAGCTCCCCCAAACGAAAACTCGTCGGAAAAAGCTGTTAAATCTTACGCGATATAGGTCTTACGATAGAGCTCCGAAATGATTAAATTCCGTAAACCTGCGAGTATTTCTCTTCGAGATACGCCACCAAGTATGCCGGATTCAACGGCTCGCCTGTAACTTGTTGAATGATTTCGTTCGGAGTTAACAGTTTACCGTGCTGGTACACTTTCTCTGTTAACCACGCTTTAATTGGCGCAAGGTTCCCTTCGGCAATAAGGCTATCGAAGTTCGGCAGTTCCTTGCGAAGTGTGTTCGTGAATTGCGCCGCGTACATGTTGCCAAGTGCATACGATGGGAAATAACCGAACGCACCGCCAGACCAGTGCACATCCTGCAGGACGCCTTCACCGTCGTTCGGAGGTGTAACACCCAAATATTCCTCGTATTTGGCATTCCATGCCGCAGGTAAATCAGCAACAGCAAGCGTGCCGCTGAACAGCGCTTTTTCCAGTTCATAACGAATCATGATATGTAGGTTGTACGTAAGCTCATCCGCTTCAATTCGAATCAAGGATGGCTCAATGTGGTTAATCGCACGATAGAAATCGTCTACACTAATATCATCAATTTGTCCGGCAAAAGTCGTCTGAAGTTCACCATAATAACGATCCCAGAACTGTTTGCTGCGGCCGATGACATTTTCCCAGAAGCGGGACTGCGACTCGTGGATACCCATAGATGTACCAGAACATAAGTTAGTGCCGACGAGGTCCGTAGAAATATTTTGCTCATACAGCGCGTGTCCACCTTCATGGATCGTACCGAATAAGGCAGATGTGATGTCATTCGGTAAGTAACGTGTCGTAATCCGCACATCGCCTGGATTCAAAGCCGTTGCGAATGGATGAACCGTTTCATCCAAGCGACCAGCATCAAAGTCATATTGCATTTGTTTCAAAATAGAAAGGGAGAATTGCTTCTGCTTGCCGATATCGAATTGTTGATCTAAGAAAGAACGATTCGGCTGATTGGGCGAAGCCGCGATTCGCTGAAGCAGCGGAACTGCTTCTTCCCGCAAAGAACCAAATACTTCGTCCAGTTTGTCTACCGTCATCCCTGGTTCGTACATATCCAGCAATGTGTTATATTTATGCCCCTCATAGCCCCACAGCTCAATAAACTCCTGCGTAGTTGCCACGATTTTCTCCAAGTATGGCTGAAAAGAAGCCCAATCCGAATTATGTTTCGCACCCTCCCATGCTGACTCTGCTTGTGAGGTCAACACGACATAGGCTTGATATTTGTCAGCAGGAATTTTTTTGCTGCGATCATATTCTTTTTTGCATTCCTGCACCATTTTGCGGGAAATGGGATCTAATTGCGCAAGCTCGGCCGGCTGCATGAAGAATGCCACATAGTCGCCCATCTCATCCGACGTAGACATGCGAAATACCTCGGTGGATAGCTCACCGACAACTTCTGAACGCGTTTCGATCCCTTTTTTAGGAGCACCCGTCCGCATGTCCCAATAGATCAAAGAGATGGCCTCTTCGTACTGCTTCATTTTACGAACATAAGCTTTGAACGATGCCAACTTGGCATTTACAACACCAACACTCATGTGTTCATCTCCTTAAAGTTTTCGATAGAAAACTAACATCGTAAGCATTACTTAAGTTTTTCAATTGAAAAACTAGCTTCTGAAGCAATCGCTCCAAATGTTTCATAATTATCATACTTCCAACGAGGGTTAGAATCAAATTTCGATGAGAATGTGGTAGAATGAGAGCTAGTCTTAATTTAGCAGCTTGTTTGATCTGCAACTACGTGAGGAGATGACCCTATGAACATTACATTTACCGATACAGCTAAGCAGCGTTTAACGCCGTGGTTAGACACTGATACAACGTTACTTAAGCTCGTTTTTGATACAGAAGGCTGTGGATGCTCCGTGAACGGTGTACCTACCTTATGGTTAGTTTCAGAGGCACAAGGAGATGATACTCCTGCTGTAACGGATTCAATTCCTTTGATCTATAAAACCAAGGATGAGATCTTTTTCGAGGACAATATGAAAATCGACTTCCACGAAGGCAATAAATCCTATATACTGAAGAGTAATAATCAGATTTACAATGCGGGTATGAGCTTAGTCGATAAACGATAAAGCTGCACAAACATAGACATGCAGCACATCAACTTACTTGGAGGGAATACCATGTCTTTAGTCAATGAGATTATGAGCTACAACAAGGATTTCGTAGAAACGAAGCAATATCAAGAATTTCTGACCACGAAGTTTCCAGACAAGAAAATGGTCGTTGTCACATGTATGGATACACGATTGGTTGAATTACTCCCTAAAGCCATGAATCTACATAACGGGGATGCCAAAATTTTGAAAAATGCCGGTGCCATCATCTCTCACCCCTTTGGTAGTCTAATGCGCAGTATTATCGTCGCTGTCTATCAACTGGAAGCGGATGAAGTATTCGTCATCGGGCACTATGATTGCGGTATGACAGGTCTTAACTCCGAAACAGTCATTGCCAATGCAAAAAGCAGAGGAATCTCGGACGATGTCATTGAAACCCTGGGACATGCTGGTATTGATCTTAAACGCTGGCTCACTGGTTTCGAGCATGTGCGCGAGGGTATCGAGAAAAGTGTTAATATCATTCGGAATCATCCTTTGCTTCCCAAAAATTTACCTGTACACGGCATGATCATCGACCCAGAAACAGGTCGCATAGATCTTATCGATTCGGCATATCCGCTTGATTCAGAACAAGAATAAAAAAAAGAGTAGATCCAGTTCCTTACTGGACCTACTCTTTTTTCATTTGAAATCGTTATGGCCTAATCGTACGAATCAAGCGTTTCGCTTCACCATTTGGCGTGGTAATAACCTCATAAATGTTGAAATAGGAATCTGAAGTAATTTGCTCAGACCTAATATTGTTAAATTCGAGGAACTGAACGCCGGACAATATACGTTGCTGCCCCGTAAAGGTCATTGGTTTGGAGCTCAGTAGACGTCCTTCCGTATCCACAACCTCAAATACGAGTGAGGAGAAATTCGCATCCGTGATCACTTGCGCTTGTCGTTGTACATCTAGATCTAATCGCAGTCGATAGCTATAAGAATTATCTTTGTTATAGGTAGCGCTTAGTGAGTAATCATCGAAGTCGATTGTAAATGGATACACAGATATAGGTCCCGTTGCTGGGATTGGCTGCACTGCGGTTTTATAGGAACCAATAGCCAAGCGATTCGTGTCATATAGACTTAGTGCAAGTTTATCTGCATCCTCACTGTCAGGTACCATGTAAGAGTAATTCAACACATAGCTCGTGTTTGGTGCAATATTTTTGGCCACATTGGTTTGACGAACACCTGTATAAGTGTAGCCCTCTTCATTCGTCAGATCGGTTTGGAAATCAGGTAAAGCCAATGTTGTCGTACTTTTATTCGTTAGTTTATATTTGGCAACAACGGTCTTGTATCCGAAGTCTGTATTTACACTCATCCCAAGCTCAACAAGTGACAAATCCATATTCGAATCCATACTATTCGTTGAAGCTAGTTTAAATGGTTCTCCAATCTTATACGCCTGCGCGGCAGCATACGTTGTCGCTTCACTAGCAACGCCTGCTCCTGCAAGTGAAGTCACAGCAACGGGCAGGGATGTCCCTTGCTTCGCATTATCCGTGTTGTTGCCAGCAGCCCCCGTACCGGATCCGGATCCTGATCCCGTACCTGTCCCTGATGTCGTTGTTGAAGCAGTCGTATTTTGTTTCTCTAGTACCACCAATTGTAGGGCTTCAGCATTCAACGAAGCAGGTACAATACCTTGGAAATGAAAGGTTGTCGACTCATTCGGAGATAGATAGGCCGAACGAACTGCATTATCACTCGAACTTACGCCCACATTACTGCGGCTCGCCTGGAATTCACCAGTCAAGGCAGGAAGTGAAACAATTCCATCACTCGTGTTCGTTAGTGTCACATTCGCTTGCACATGTAATCCGTCCGTTTGCTGAATCGCTGATGCCCATGTAGTGGACATAACTAGCCCGTTCAATGCATCGCTCTCATCCTTGTTCGGGTAAGTAATTTTGTCGCCAAGACGAGCAACTGAGAACGTTTTGGCTGCATTCAGCGTACCAAGAAGTGTCGTTTTCACTTTTCCTTTAGGTGAGAACAACAAGGATAATTTATTCGTATCCAGTGAAGCAGGTACAGCTGCTTGAAGAGTCACTGTGACAGGTTGTTCAGGAAGTAAGGCGCCTACGCTTGCAACAAATTGTGCGGCATATGTCAGTCCTTTACTATCTTGAAAGTTAAGTTCTAACCCGTCAGGCAGCTTCACGCTGGCATTACTTTCATTAGACAGTGTCAGATCGGTGTATACCATCCACACGCCATCCTTGTACACTTTATAGCTTTGTCCAAGTTTAGCCGTAACTAACGTTTCTTCAGCAAGCGTTGTATCAATCTCTTTCAAATTAATAACGGCTTGTTGTTCCAACGTCTGACCGGATTCGACCATCGCAGACTCAACAGAAAGCGCGCCGATATCCGATGTCGAGTTATTGTCCCACCTGAAAATATCAACTTTCAAATCGGAAGGTGTCAAGTTGTTCGGGATTTCTGACGTAAATTTGAACGTCCCCGTCTCTCCTGCCTTTACACGCGCAACAACCTTTTCGTTTAGTTTCGCTGTGTATGTAATACCATTCGTATCAATGACTTTTACACCATAATTATTGAAATCGACGATGGCATTACTGTTATTGTTCAAACCTAATGAGAAGCGCAGCGAACCATCTTCGGCACCAACGGATAACGATACTTTGTCTAACGTAAAATAGACGGAATCACTGAGAAATACACCCTCCTTGCCAGCGAAAGCTGAGGTTGCCAGAGGAAGTGTTAAGAAGCTAGCAGCAGTTAGCAGTAAAGCCGAACGACTGAGCAATCGTTTCATCTTACGTTGTTGAATCACTGAGAGTCCTCCTTGTAGTTACATTTAGTCAGAACGCAATGCGTCAATCGGACGCAGTTTAGATGCTTTGTTTGCCGGATATAATCCGAATATCACACCGACTAATACCGAGAATAAGAAAGAATAAAGACCTACTTCAAAGGAAAGGCTGGTTGCTTGTTTCGGACTAAAATAAGGCAAGGCATACGAGAATCCAATCCCGAGAAGAAGTCCTATTAATCCGCCCATACCACTGATCACAACAGCTTCCACCAGGAATTGCAGCAAAATATTGCGACGCTTGGCGCCAATCGATTTGCGAATCCCTATCTCACGCGTTCGTTCGCTTACCGTCACTAACATAATATTCATGATGCCGATGCCACCGACAAGCAAGGAAATCAAGGCAACCGCCACTAATTGATTCGTAAGCGTATTCGTTGCTTCTGTCCGTGCTTTCAACAGTTCGTCCTGATTCGTTAAAACAAAACCAGTATCGCTTTTGAACTTATACGTTAGATACTGCTTCATCGTCTCTTGCGCTGTATAAATATCGTCCTTCGTAGGCGCTTCGACATACGTCGTTCGAATTTGCCCCAACTTGAATTGGCGTCTAGCCGATTCGAGCGGTACAATGACAGAGCTATCTACGGAAGCTCCGCCAATGTTGGAACCCTTCTCTTTCAGTGTCCCGATGACGTTGAAAACAACGCCATCAATGTTGATGTTCTCCCCGACGGGGTTAAGTGTCCCAAAGAACTTTTTCGTAACTTCGCTGCCCAAAATTGCGACATTCGAACGGAATTCCAGGTCTGTCGGCGACAAATTTCGACCTTTGTCGATCGAAGCTTTGATAATGTCGAAATAACGATCATTCGTTCCAAGCACGTTATATTTTTCCTGCGTGCGATCATATTTGACATTAGATCCATTCTTGGACATCGTTGGCGCAATGGATTTGAATTCCGGGAAATTCTCGAAATTCATCAAATCATCATAGCTGAGCTGCGTCGCTCGCCCGTTCCCCGTCGCAGTTACGACGAGCAGATTCGTTCCCATGTTCTCATATTGCTTCGCAATCGCTTCTGAAGTACCTTGACCGATCGAAACGAGAGTCACAACTGAGCTTACGCCAATAATCACCCCAAGCATGGTCAGAAATGTGCGCATCGGACTCGAAATAATCGTCCGAAGCGACATCCGGATCAGTTCACTTACCTTCATACACTCACCTCTTGCTGCAAGAGAGCTTTCTTCGCGTCATTCCGGTAATCATCCACGATAATTCCGTCACGAAGTGCAACGACTCGTTTCGCATTGTCTGCGATATGATGATCATGCGTAATGAGAACGATGGTATTGCCCTGCGCGTTGAGCTGAAGGATAAGTTCCAACACTTCCTCACCTGTACGTGAGTCCAAAGCCCCAGTTGGCTCATCGGCCAAAATGAGAGAGGGGGAGATCGCCAATGCACGCGCAATGGCTACCCGCTGCTGCTGACCACCGGATAACTCACTTGGTCGATGATGACCACGTTCACCCATCCCGAGCATTTTCAACATCGCATTCGCACGTTCCTTACGCTCTTTCTTCGAAATACCCGCATAGATCATCGGGAGCTCAACGTTCTCCATCGCAGTTAGTCTGGGAAGCAGGTTGAATTGTTGGAAAATGAACCCGATCTTCTGATTCCGAAGCTCTGCCAATTCATTATCACTCATACGCTCCGTTACGACGCCGTCTAAGGTGTAGCTGCCTGATGTTGGCACATCCAACAAGCCGATCGTATTCATCAGTGTTGATTTCCCAGATCCACTGGGTCCGATAATGGCAACGAAATCGCCTTCGGCAACAGATAACGATATGTTACGCAGGATGGGAAGATCCTCTTCGCCACGCCTGTATGTTTTCGTTATATCTTTCAGTTCAATGATATTCATCAAAGCAATAGCTCCTTTCAGGGCAGCCTTATCTGTTACCGCCACCGGCATTGCCTCCACCAGTAGTACGCTGTGCTGCTCCGCCGCCAGCATTACCACCAGCAGCTCCGCCGGCACCACCTTGCTGGAAGCCACCAGCTCCACCACCACCAAAGCCACCCGCTCCGCCGGCACCGCCGCCTTGCTGGAATTGCTGTCTTAAACGATTGATCTCATCTGTACTTAAATTTTGCTGTCTTCTCACAGCCGCAGGCAATACGACTTTATCGCCTTCCTTAAGTCCCTCTGTGATCTCAATTTGCGTTGTCGAACGGATACCGATTTTCACTTCATGTTCCGGTTCCGATGTGCCATCTGCCTTCTTCACGGTTACAACACGTTTGCCACGTTGCAACTGCAGCGCTTCTGGCGGGATATAGAGAACATCTTTCTTATCCTGAATCAGGATCTCACCCGTTGCCGTCATTCCATATTTCAATACGTTATCCTTATTTTCTGTAGCTAAGATAACGTCATAGAACGTTACACCATTCGTTGTCGTACCAACTGTCGAAACTTGTGTCACTTCTGCTGGGAAATTGCGTCCAGGGAAAGAGTCCACCTTAATTTCAGCCTTCATGCCAACTTTAATATTAGGCAAATCTAGCTCATCCACTTGGACCGGAAGCTGCATTTTGGCAAAACTCGCCACAGTACCGAATTGCGTTCCGCTTGTAACCCTCGTTCCAGGTCGGAAGTTGCTTAGAATATCCACTTTCTTGTTCACAAAATCGGTTGAAAATACACCATCGAAAGGTGCAAGAATTTTCAACGCGGTTACGCGATCTTGCGCAGCATCCACTTTCAACTTCTGACGCTCAAGCGCAGCTTGCGCCGACGTTATATCATCGTCCAAAGTATCATTCAGGAAAGAAGCAAGTTGATCACCTTGATGTACAATGACACCTGTTTTGAAAGGTAAAGTAGAGATGCTGCCGGTCGTACCTGCAAGAATTGTAGCAACTTGTACATATTGAAGTGCTGCTTTCCCTTGCGAATCAACCGTGCGACCACCAATGGTCGCTGAACCCATTGCATTTAAACCTGCATCCATGGAATTATCATTCTTAATTTGAATATCGATATCAACTAACTTACCACCCTTGCCATCCGATTTCGGATCTTTGGAAATGGCCGCTATCGTTCCTGTTTTGGTTATCATGAAACCATCTACGGTTATGTCTATGATATCGCCTTTATGTAGTTGTGCTGCATCCTCCACAAAAAATGGCAAGGATACTGTTAGTGTACTTGCATCGCCAATCGTAGCGATTTTCGTCGATTTATTAATCGTTGCGCCAACATCAATATTGGCATACGTTAATTTCCCGCTAATTGGCGCCGTTACGCCTGTTATTCCTCTTTGTTGCTGCTTCGTTTTCAAATCCTTCTCCAATTGCTCATACGTCGTTATGGCATCTTGAAGGTCGTTTTCCAAGTTTGAGCTTGTCAGCTCGATCAGAACATCTCCCGCTTTAACCGTTTGATTACGAGTCAGGTTAATGGATTTTATGAGAGCATTTTCCGTCGACGAAATGGTCTGAGTATCTTTGGGCTCGAACTGCGCTGTTCCCGAAACGGAGGAGCGAATGTTCCCTTTTTTGACATCAACCGTAACCTCTTTCGCCTCTGCCGCTTTCGTTTTCTTCCCTTTCGTTAGATACAGATAGGAACCACCAGCACAAACGAGAACTGCCACAATCAAAATGAACCATTTACTGCGAAAAAATTTCATTCTGTTACTTCCCCCTTAGCATTGTTCCACATTAGAAAGGTTGCGTTCTCGGTTCCCGACAACGTCTTTCAAATCCTCATAACTTTGAAACGAGTAAATCGATTAATTGACGTTCCACACTGGTCCCCATTCCTCGTGGTTCCTGGGCTGGAACACCATTGTTTCCTTGCTCTGACACACCAGCTTCAACGCGTTGCTCAGACTTCCTCCTTTTTTCGAAAGCGTTTACAAATCGCTCCCGCTCCGCCGCCGTTAACGCGTCCCTGTGAGTTTTCACTCGTTCTGCGATACGCTGTTTCAATTGCTTCGATTGTTCATCCAGATAAGCTCTCTGCTCATTTGTTAACACTAGGATGACTGCTTTTCGTTCGGATTCATCAATGCTGCCTTCTTCTTCACATTTGTGAACGATGGGCAAAATGGTTCGAGATTGCTCTGAAGTCAATGCTAATAAAGGTTGTCGATCCATCACGATTAACCCTTGAAATAGCATAACTAGTCGCTGTTCGGTTACATTCTGTACATCTTCAGGCGTAGGAAGCTCTTGCGAGACTTGGGCGGAAACTGGCATAACCGGGTTCACAATATCAGAGGGTCCTTCTTGTCCAACACTCTGTCTAGTACATCCGACTACTAAGAAGGTCGTGAGGATTACACACAGCAAACGATTGCGTGCACTACTGCTCAACCAACATACACCTCCACAAAAAAACCTATCCATCAGCAACAGGATAGGCGATAATTGTGTATGAAGTATGATACTATTGTGACAATTTTGTGAACATACCAAAGTTTCGAGGGAAAACAATATGAAACTCTGTACCTTCCCCAATACGGGAGCGAGCTCTAATCGTACCTCTCATCCCCGTAACGAGATGTTTCACAATGGTAAGCCCTAATCCTGTTCCCGAAATCGCATCTGAATCGGATGTTCTAGCCTCATCTGCCTTATAAAAACGATCCCAAATGCGTGATAATTCCGATTCGGTCATACCAGAACCTGTATCCCTAATATACAAATGGACTTCTTTCGCATGTTCTTCTAACGCAACAGTTAATGCTCCCCCATCGGGGGTAAATTTCAGTGAGTTATACATTAAATTACGAATAATTTGTGCAAATCGATCGGGATCTAACTGCACGAGACAACCGTTCTCATGATTGCCAGGCAGAATGAGATGCAAGGAAATATTTTTCTCAGCAATAGCAGGCTTTAATAGCTCAAGTGAATCCTCTACCAGTTCAATGATGTCGACAGGACGTAATCGAAATACATCCACCCCATTTTGAATCTTAGCCAGGTCAAGAAGATCCGTTACCAGTCGTTGCAAACGCTGTACTTCTTGATCACAAATATGTAAATAATGCGGGTATTTCTCTTGCGGAATAATACGATCATTCATGGCAACAATGAAGCCACGCAAAGAAGTCAATGGCGATCTGAGCTCATGAGAGACATTAGCGAGAAACTCTTGCCTCGTCTCTTCCCACTCTTCCAATTTCTCCACCATAAAATTAAAGCTTCTAGCCAGCTGCCCAACTTCATCTTGTGAATTGACAGGAACACGTGTCTGAAAATCTCCATGAGCTAGTTCTATAGCCGCACGATTCATCTGTTGCAGGGGACCTGCAAGTTTACGGGACAGAACGAACAAGATGATGCCAACAGCGATGAGTGAAAATAATAGGGGCAACCAGAGGTTCAGACGTACCGCAGAGATCACCTCACGAATATCGCCTGCTGGAAAGTGGAGAATGATGACCATCGGCTGTTCGTTTAATACATACGGTGCGTAGTACGCGAATATATTTCGTTTCCCATCCGGCGTATCTAGACTTAACATGCTATGCCCTGTACGACCATGCAAACCATCAATATATAAGGTATCCATCTGCTTCGGAATCGCTCTTCCCTCACTATCCGATGAACCGTTCGTAATGCTGCCCTTCTCATCCACAAGCCAGACTTGCCCGTTAATACTTCTCGCCAAAATTCGAACCGTATATTTCAGCTCACGGGTCGAAATCGTGCCGTCTTGGACGGAGTTCAACAATCCGGTGATTTCAGTATTTCTTTTTTGGAGAAGCTCAATTTTATCCTTGTAAAAAAGATCTGTGAAATAAGAATTCCAAAACACAAAAAGTCCAATAAAAAAAAGCACACAGGTCGCGAGAAAAGAAAGGAAAATTTTGATATATAAACTATTGTATTTCCCCATGACCCAACGCTTAAACATGCTGAACAACCTCGAAGGAGTACCCAATCCCCCACAGGGTTTGAATATTCCATGTCTCGTGCTGGCCTAACTTCTTCCTTAGATTTTTCACATGGGCATCTACCGTACGAGTGCCTCCCGTAAAATCAAAATTCCACACATATCCCAGCAAATCTTCCCGTGTAAACACGCGGCCCGGATTGCTCATTAAGAAAAACAAGAGTTCAATCTCCTTAGGCGTTAATTCAATACGATTGCCGCCGACCGTCACACGATACTGCTCTAAGTCGATCATTATATTTCCCATTTCCAACCATTTCCGAGGTGAGCTAAGCGGCCCTGACATCTCTGCAGGTGGTTGCATCGTTCTCCGAAGTACGGCCTTAATTCGCGCAATGAGCTCGTTGGGGTCAAAGGGTTTCACCAAGTAATCGTCTACACCCAAATTAAAACCTCTCAACTTGTCCAGGGACTCCCCTTTCGCAGTTAAGAAAATAATCGGCGTATGATGATAGGGAGCATCCATTTTGCGAATTTGTTCACACAGCTCGTAACCTGAAATATCAGGCAGCATAATGTCGAGCAGTACCAAGCTAGGCCGCTCATTGATAATCGTCTTCAACACGTTTCCGCCGCGAAATAATTGTATGGCTTCATAATTCGAATGTTCCAAATATAACTTAACTACCTCAGAAATATTGGATTCATCTTCAACGACTAGAATTTTCCCTTCCGAACTCATCGGTTATCACCTAAATCCTTTCGCAAAACATGTTGTCTGGCTCGCTCTTCAATAACAAGAGACCGATCTCTTCGCGTGTGCTTATGAATAATCATCTCATCCATCATGGGACTTGGCGTTTGCCAGTCCCACCCTTTCATCTGACATAATTCTAAACACAAATGCAACAGCTCGGGATCCGAAATAGGTAAATTCATATCTACATATTGGTAGTTCTGGGTTCCGATCATTTGCCATGCCTGAGCAATTCTTGCTTGCAGCTCTACATCGTCTAACCCCAACGTGCGAACATCTTCCGCTTGGAGGTTTTTCGCTGCACTCTGCAGCATTTTCACTGCACCCGCATAATTCCCTCTTCGGCTATGATACATCCCTACCGCGATTTGAATAAGCCCAACATACGTTAATCGAGCCGGATCTTTGGGATGCTCTTTCCAATACTCTTCCATCACTTCATGACATTCGAAATAATCCCGCGCTCCGTGAAAATAACATAAATAATCGGTGTATGCCTCTGGATATTGCGTCATTTGTCTTCCCCTCACCTTAAGTTCATCACGGTAAATCATTACTCTCATGTTACTAAAAAGTTAGGTCATCGTCCAATTTCGCGAATTCATCCATGAACTTCCAAATAGTCGGAAGCGCAACCAATCTACTACTTCATGCGTCCAATAGAGTAGTTTAGTAGAAAGAGGCGAATGAATGAAAATCGGAAAATGGTTACTTAGCAGTACGTTACTCCTCTCTATGACATTACCTTCCACAGTACTTGCAGCAAGCAATAGTCCTTCCAGCATAGACAAAACAACCAAATACCGCGTCTACCAGTACAATCAAGTGCTTATGGAATTTGCATCGTATGCGCAGGCTGAAGCTTATGCCAAATGGTTTACCAACAGCCATGTAGAAGAAATAGGAACACGTAACTGGGTTTGGAGCAATCTGCCGCGTTATCAGGTCTATCAGCAAGATATTACCTTGCCAGAATGGCAATTCGCCACATTGAATGAAGCCATCGCAGAGGCTAAGAAATGGACCAACGCAAGTGTACGGGACTTACAGTCCACGGGCTGGGTGTGGAACAATTATGCGCGTTATCAACTCTATCAAAATGACATTACGCAAGATGCGTGGAAGTTTACGAGTCTTACAGACGCTATTGCCGAGGCCAAAAAGTGGGGAAATGCCCACATTATCGATTTGAACTCGAACGGATGGGTATGGGATAACATCTCCCCAGCTGTTAAAGAGGCCAATCGTGCAGGCAGCCTAGTTTATGATGTTTATCAAGGAACGTACACCGCTCCAAATTGGGGATTTGCATCCTTAGAAGATGCGATTCAGGAAGCACTCAAGTGGGGGAATTCCACAGTCGTTAATCGGAACACCAAACAAACGGTTTACAGCAATCTTAAAACCTATAAAGTTTTTCAGAATGATACTTTCCTCCAGGAATTCACATCCATTGATGAAGCCATAAGTTATGGGAAACTATGGGGACACAGCACCATTTATCGCGAAGGCCGCAAAATTTGGAACAACTACGCCTCATATCAAGTGTATCAAAGCGCTAATCTAATTGGTGAATTCCGCACCTTACCAGAAGCCTTATCCTATGGGAAACAGTACAGTAATGCTTCGATTCAAACACTAGAGCATCGTACACTTTGGGATAATTTCAAAAAGCTGCAAGTCTGGGGCTGGAATGGCAGTTCCGGCGCAGAGGTTATTAAAGCACATGTATCAAATACGATTGGACTTGACGTTGATTCTCCTTCCTATTTCGAGTTGGCAGATAATGCTGGTAATTTGAAGGATACATCGAATGCCGACACCGTCAAATGGCTGCAAAAAAGCGGGTACACCGTGTATCCATTAGTAAGCAATCAATTCAGCTCTACCTTAACTACCCAATTCCTTGCAAACAGCGCTGCGCAAGATAAGTTCATTACAGCTTTGGTTAACCGCTCCGTGCAATTGGGAGTTCCAGGCATCAATGTCGATTTCGAAAGCTTAGCAGGTTCTGACCGCAATGCATTTACAGCGTTCATTTCCAAATTGACAACTGCTGCACATGCGAAAGGTTTAGTCATTTCCATTGATTTGCCCCGAGGCAGTGTAAAATGGAATCATCTCTCCGCTTTCGATCATGAGAAGCTTGGTGCCATTGTCGATTACATGGTGATCATGGCCTACGATCAATTCTGGAAAGGAAGCACTTCACCTGGTTCGGTCGCTGGTATTCCTTGGGCCGATGGCGGCGTTCAGGAATTCCTGTCCTACGGCATTCCACGCGATAAAATCATTTTGGGAATCCCTTATTATGTTCGCGAGTGGCAGTTGGACTCTAAGGGTGCCCTGGTCGGGAATCGCACTGTTCTCATGAAAGATATTCCTGCGCTTATGGCTGCCAAATCAACCACACAAACGTGGGACAACGAATTCGGACAATATCGCGTCGAATACCAGGAAAATGGTTACACGTTCGTGTTTTGGTTAGAGAATCAAGCAACAGTCACAGCTCGGATGGATATCGCTAAAAAGTATGATATCGCGGGTGTCGCGGCTTGGCGGTTAGGTTATGATACACCGGATTTGTGGCAGGCTGTGTTGCAGAAGAAGTAGGGGAATAAAGTGCAAATCTGGCAGGTGAAGATAAAGACCACCTAGTTAGTGCAAAGACAAATAAACCTGAGTTGAGGACTTTCGTCCTTGTCTCAGGTTTTTTATTGAGTAAGCCTTTGCACTCCACTTAGATGAGCCCCAATTGGCTGAACGTCGTCTCCGTGCCGCAATCCGCGCAGTACTTCGCATCCGCCTTATTTACCTTGTAACACCCTTTGTGCATAAGGGACTTCTCTTTGGTGCATTTATTCTTAAGCGGAGCCCCGCAGCGTATGCAGTATCTGTCTTCCTTCACGGCAACATATTTGCATCTCACACAGGTTTGCTGCTCATTCTTCTCTGCCATCTCTTCATCCCCTTGAAGTTCGTTGAAGTGGTACTTCAAGTATATTCGGGGAGCCTTTGGTTTTGTTCCTGTATAAATCGCTATCCTGACTTATAGCGGTCATGTTCACATCTCTTAGAACAAGTAATTTATAGCGCTATGTATAAAAAGAGGCCTCTTTCGCCCACCCTAAGACGTAAGGGAGGTGAAAGAGACATGGCAAAAGACGTAATGTGTGAAGTCAATTCCTGCAAATATTGGGCAAATGAGAACAAATGCAAAGCTAGCTCGATTTCAATCGTGAGTCACCACGGCAGTGATCAAGCCCGCAATTCGGAAGAAACAGATTGTAAAACATTTGAATCCAAGGTTTAGAGCATCGCTCAAATGACTAAAGACTTGGACAGTGAGTTTGAATAGATTGGACAAAGTGTTTGAAAAGAGGTCTTCGGGCCTCTTTTTTATGTTTCTACGTCTATTGTAACCAATAATGATAATTATTATCAGTCATGGGAGAAGAGATTTTAAATTTCGCAAGAGAGATCTTCAAGTTCCTCCACATCTTGTGTTGGCGCTTGGCAAGCAAAATTCTCGCACACATACGCTGTAGCTCGCCCGCCCAGCGGCAGCTTATCTTGCACCAGCGGAATCAGCTGGCGCACCTCCTCGCCTGCAGCGCCAGGCGGGTGAAGCACCAGCAGCGCATTCGGCAGGAACTGCCGATGCACGGCGCGCAGCATGCGCTGGGTCTCGGGCTTCGCCGGGTCGCCGGCGATCACGATTTCGCTGGCTGCGCCATAAGCGAAATCCAGCGCGGCCAGCGTCAGCGCGTGGCCCGGCGGGTACTTGCTGACAGCTCCGGCGAACGCCTGGAGCTGCTCTTCCGCTGCCTGCGACAGCTTCGCGTCGTAGGTCAGCCTAGACAGCCGCAGCATGTTGAGCGCGGCTGCTCCATTCCCCGACGGCATCGCGCCGTCGTAGATCTCTTTGGGGCGGGTGAGCAGCTGCTCGGCATCGCTGCCGTAGAAGAAGAGCCCGCCCTTCGCTTCGTCGCCGAAGAGACGAAGCATCTCTGCGTTCAGCTGGACCGCTTCTCGGAGAAAGCGCAGCTCGAACGTGGTCTCGTACAGCTCGATCAGTCCTCCTACGAGGAACGCGTAGTCGTCCACGTAACCCAAGAACGCCGCTTCGCCATCGCGATAGCGCGCGAGCAAGCGCCCATCTTCGCGGCGAAGCTCGCGAAGCAGGAAGTCCGCGGCCTTCGCAGCAGCGGCCGCGTATTCCGGCTTGTCCAAGGCGCGTGCCGCCTTGGACAGCGCAATGATCATCAGACCGTTCCACGCGGTCAGAATCTTATCATCCTTGCCCGGATGAACTCGCTGTTCGCGATGCGCGAACAGCTTGACGCGGGCAGCCTCCAACCGCTGCTTCAGCTCATCCAGCGGGATTCCCTTTCGCCTCGCCCAAGACGCCAACGTCGTGTCGAGGAGATTCGGGATATTTTGACCCTCGAAATTCCCCGACTCCGTCAACCCATAGATCTCGCTGTAGAGATCCCCATCGTCAATGCCAAGCACATCCTCAACTTCGTCCATCGTCCAGACGTAGAACTTGCCTTCCACACCATCCGAATCGGCATCTTCCGCAGAATAGAATGCGCCGCCTTCATCCGTCATATCGCGGAGAACATACGTAATAACTTGCTCAGCAACCTCGGCATATTGGTCTTTCCCAGTGACCTGATATGCCTCTATATAAGTCGTCACTAATAATGCGTTATCATACAGCATTTTCTCAAAATGCGGCACTAACCACCGAGCATCGACTGAATATCTAGCGAATCCGAACCCAACGTGATCATACATCCCACCGCGATGCATAGTGTCTAGCGTTTTTTCAACCATGGCTAGCGCCTGCTCATTCCCCGTCTTCTTATAGTACCTGAGTAGGAATGACAAATTATGGGGTGTGGGAAATTTCGGAAACGTCCCAAAGCCACCATTTTCCGCATCAAAATTAGACACATACAAACGAAATGCCTCATGCAGCGTTTCCTCTGTCAACTTACCGCCAGTTTGATTTTCAAGCAAACGTTGTGAGGTTTCTGTCGTCACTTGCTCACCAAGCTCGCGAACTCGCTCCGGGTCCTCCCGCCACTTGTTTGCAAGCTGCGCGATAATCTCCACCATACCTGCTCGATTATATTTGCGACTGCGTGGGAAATACGTGCCTGCGAAGAATGGTTTCTTCTTAGGTGTTAGGAACACCGTCAGCGGCCAGCCACCCTGTCCAGTCATCGCCTGACACACCGCCATGTAGATGTGATCAATATCGGGACGCTCTTCCCGATCTACTTTGATCGAAATAAAATCTTTGTTTAGCATATTGGCTATTGCTTGATCTTCGAACGATTCACGTGCCATCACATGGCACCAATGACATGTACTATACCCAATCGATAAGAACACAGGCTTATTCTCCTGCTTCGCTTTCTCAAAAGCTTCATCACACCAAGGGAACCAATCAATCGGGTTATATGCGTGTTGGAGCAAATATGGCGACTTTTCTTTAATCAATCGATTGGGAGTGTTGTCATTTGTCATCAGACATTACCTCGTTCTTTTTATAGAATATAGTTACTCCTCGGTATTTAATTATCAAATTTTTCAATCGTATTGATAAAGTCATCAACTAAGTAAACCTTCATGCTCGGTTTGATATGATTGAATATAGCGCTACTTCTTTTATAACATTTCTCGTCTGATGTCACAAAAATATCAGTACATGTAGCATAGATTAAGTGTTCAATATCATGTACACTACTTTTAATAGCTCGAAAGTCACTGTTTTTTTCCTTCCAATAGCCTAATATATCCATTGCATTATATAATTTATAGATTATGTTATTAACTCTGTTATAATTAACACTTATATTTTCAATATTTTGTATCTCGTTCAAGCTAAATCCTGCTGAAAGACTTCTCAGCACTTTTTCTAATAAATCTTTGTCTTCACCAAACAACGATTTGTTATTAATGCTTTTGCCAAATTCCAAGTATTCTTTGTGTAAAATTTTTCTGCCTTCATATTTAAGCAGTCTAAGTTTTTCAACAAGTTTTGCCGCTTGTCCCATATCTTGAGCAACTCTTTCCATTCCATGAAACGGATCTTCATAAAACAGTTTCATTCCTTCATCCCATGGTAGGATTACCAGTTTTTCAGTCAATTCAATTAGTTCTTTTAAGACATATTGTTTTTTTTCACTATCAGAACGTTTATATATCTCTTCTAGATGCGAAGGACTATAAGCATAAGAAAAGCTGTTCTTACTTCTGTTAATTTTATTTTTAAAATCTTCGCACATTTCGTACTTTACTAATACATTTTGGTCAAAATATACAATTGGTTTCTTTGAATCTCCAATGAAATCCTTTTCTATGTTGAATATATTTTCCTCTTTTTTATTTCTAATAATATCTATTATTTCATCGTGTACCTGTGTTACCTTATAGTAATGTTGCTGTTGTTCAGCTTCTTCGAGATTTATTTCGCCACCCAGCACCTTAATAATAACCCCTACATAAAAAATAAAATCTAAACAGTGTATACAGCTATAACATATTTTCTTTTGAAAAAAATCGTCATAATATTTATAAATGAATAATAAAAATTCCCTATCAACCGCTTCCAGCTCACTTACCGATGTAATTTCTTTTTTAATTATTTCATCAAGTATTAAACTTAAATCTTTATTCAACTCTTCACTAAAGATACAAATTGGTTTTCTAAAAAATCCCCCTAATACTGTGACTGACTCTAACCAAAATTTTTGATTCTCTGCTCGATAATGCAATAATTTTTGGTAAGAAGCATCACTCAAAAAATCCTCTTGACTATTATTTAGAAAATCCAAATAAAACAATGCAAACACTCGGTACTTTATATTGGAGTTTAAATCGTTAATTAATGCTAAACTATCAGTCAATTCAATCAGTACTTTTTCAAGATTAGTTGAATTATTACTCATATTTACCTCTTTCAAATGGGTTTAATAAATCTCCTCATCTTTATCACTTGAAAATCCTACTCCCCACCCATCTACGGAATCGAAATCCAAGCCCGCTGATTCTGCCATTTCACTTCCACTGAGGTCTCGAAGAAGGAGGACAGGCTGTCGCTTGTCAGCACTTCTTGTGTATTTCCTTGGGCAAACACGCCGCCACGACGAATAAGTAAAGTTCGACCAAACACTGGAAGAATCTCCTCGATATGATGAGTAACGAAGATCAGCGTCGGTGCGTCCGCTCCCGCAGCCAATTCGCTAATACTGGCTAATAGGGCTTCTCTCGAAAGAAAATCCAGTCCGTTCGTAGCCTCATCCAAAATAAGCAGCTTGGGTGATGCCATTAATGCTCTAGCAATGAGCAGTTTTTGCTTCTCTCCCTGGGAACAGGATTGATAGGTGCGATCATACAAGTGCAAGCAGGACAAGCGCTGCATAAATCCCCTTGCACGTTCGAAATCTTCCTCACTCGGCTTGTCATACAACCCGATAGACGCATGTTTGCCACTGATAACTACATGCTGTGTTTTATCAGAAGCATACAACTTTTCCTGAAGCGAGGAGCTAACCCAACCGATCGATTTGCGCAATTCTCTTATATCTATACTGCCAAAAGGATTCCCCAATACAGACAATTGCCCTTTCGTTGGCCAAATGTAGCCATTAATCATATTCAGGATCGTAGTTTTACCTGATCCATTTAATCCAAGTATAGCCCAATGTTCCCCTTTGGCAACTTGCCAATTAACCTCTTCTAGAATGGTCTTGTTGTCCCTAGACCACCCTATTTGATTCATTGCAATCACGTGTGTCATTTGGTGATTCCTCCTTCCATTTCCATTATTTCATCATATCATCAGATGTTTAATCACTCAAGAACTTTGTACATAAACCACTCGGTTGATAGGTCAATTTCCCCTTACAAGATGGATAAAAAAAGAAGCTGCGAATACCTTCGCGGCCTCTATTTACCTCACCATAATTGAATTAAGTCCCTTTTAAATTCCCCGTATTGCGAATCGACGTAGAGACTTCCAAATTAATTTTGACATTTGTAAAATAGTTCGTTCGCCACCCCTCCAATTGCGAGCGTGTCAACTCATCGCGGAAATATTGACCTACCCCTAGAACATCCGCTCCTCCGAGCCTTATTTTCTCAAATAACCCTTCAAATCGTTCGATCACCAGTTTGCTCAATTCCTCTTTGATATTAGCTGAGGATAGATTCCCTTTAGTATCCAGCAAAATGACCTTTAATTTTAGTTTGCTTTTCAATAAAGGTTGGTTATTAATGAACGAACTCCGATGACTAAACTTATTACTTACGATTTGAACCGTAGCCTTGCCAGTCACTTCGATTTTCCCCTGCGTTTGCTTTCCATTAAAAACATTGAGTAACAGTGTTTCTTCATTCGTTAGGCGCCCTACCATCTTACCATTCTTCATGATTGCAGAACCTGTGCTTTCAATGGCTGTTGTTTTACCTGATTTGATTATGGGAATCACGACATCATTGGTGAAGGAATGAATGCTCCGAAATATTTTCCACGTTTGTGTATAAGCAATCTCAGGGTTCAAACCACTATTCTTTTGAAAAAAATTATAAATCATTGTCCCATCGTTTGCATTCTGATCCAATTTACGAAAAAAATGTTCTGGCGAGTCATCACATATCACAAACAATGTTTTCGGTGAGACATGTCTAGAACGAATTAAGCTCGCGACACCATCATTGAGACCTGTCTTGGCAAACTCTTTGTCGACGACAATGATTTTTAAGTGGAGAAGATCGATTTCGGTTTCCATATTCATACTAATGTGATCAATAACTTCGTTAATGGTGTTCCCACTTCCAGAAACAACCTCGATGGAATCTTTCGTACTTACTTTGGGAATATCCAGATAAACGGTATAGCTGCCTTCATGATAGGAAACCCCCATTGCAATCGGTAATGAGCGATGATTAATATCTTTGTTGTCCCAACATCCGCTTAGTATAAGCAGCAATACAGTTGCAACGATCCATTTTAACATGCGCATCACTTCAACTTCCTCTGACTTGTCTATGATGTTGGTAACCTATAATGAAAATCACGGCTGGAACGACAAGGGAAACATATAATCGTAGAAATGAATTCCACTGCAAGAGTTTCTCTACATCCTCCCATTCCGGTATAAATAAGCAAATGAGAAGTACGACTAGTGCAATGCTAGACAGCAGATAGGGATTCGGGATTTTCTTCACTTTAGCCCTCATCAAGCTGGCAATTTGCCAAAGAGTTATCGCTATAAACAGCATGACAAATGCAATTAAGCTTAATAGAAAAAATATCGTGATTCGGTCAAACATCAGCCAATTTATTTCAATCGTATCTATTGTAAAAATGAAGGGGAACACTAGCTGCCGCGCAGTCTCTTCGCCTAATGTCAGAATGGGGATATAAATGGAGAGCAGAAAAAATAAGAATACGACTACACTGCTTAGATAGATGGCCTTGGGCTTAAAGGTCAACACAGATGGAATAAACCCCAGAAATATAAAGCCACCTGCGAAGGCAAACAAACTTTTATAATAGGACAAATGGGTTACAAATGAGAATAGCTTCGTGGGATCCTTAGGAATAAGTGGACGTGCATAGTAAATGTCGATGTTTTGAAATGCTGATATCATGACGAAAAGCATGGGAGGTAGAAACAAGACCCCAAATAAGATCCCTGCTCTGAATAGAGCTCTGATCCCACCATGGAGAACCATAAATACGGGAATCCCCAATAATAGGCACATGAGGATCCAGATCGGAGTATCCGCGAGAATCACGATCGAGATGATTTCTGCATACGCCCTAATTGTAATCACAATAACCAATGATAGGTATAGGAAAGCTGGGAATAGCGTCAGCCAGGCAAGTATTTTACTCTTGTTGACCAATATTTGAATAATGTCTTGGTTGCCATAATAACTAAGTCCCTTAACATATATAAAGATTACCGTGATATGGATGATGAACCCTACCAGAACAGGTGCCCAATGAGCTTCCCGCGTACTTGCTATGACATCTGTTGGATATACAAAGAATACCAACCCTAGATGTGTAATTATGTAGACGACAGCAACCTGTAAATTTTTGAACATCTCATTCACCTTTTGGATATTTCAATTGCAAATACGGAATGCCAAATGATTTGACACCTGCCAAGTAGGAGCAAATAATGACGATTCCGAATAGGAGACCAAGCACGCCAAAGATGGCAGAAAGAATTAGTAATACATATTTAAACAATCGTAATGTGAGTGAATTCTGATAACCCACTACCGTCGCATTGGAAATTGTCGTAGCCGCTAATACAATAATGAGCAAACTGCTTACTAGTTTCGCCTCTACGACAGCTTGGCCGAGGACAATCCCACCTACCATGGTAAGCGTTGGTCCAATACTTGGCGGAAGTCGGATAATCGCTTCCAGTATTAATTCCAATACAAATAACAATAGTAAAGTCTCAACAATGGCAGGATAAGGTACATCTACACGACTTCTCGCAATTGAATGTGCCAACTCAAACCGCAGCACATCCGGATTAACTGATACTAATGCCACATACAACCCAGGAATAATGAGCGTTATTAGCGCACCTACAATGCGAATGAAGCTTAGCATTATGGCAAATACAGGCGGGTGATTGGAATCATCTGTTATCACGAACAAATCCGACACAATGCTGGGTAATACCAGCGCAAATGGCAATCGCTCAATGAAAATGACTGCTTTCCCATCCTTTAATGCTTGTGCTGCACTCTGCGGCAATTCCGTGGTATTGTAACGGGTAACTAACGTATAGTCTGAGAATCCAAACATTCTGGATAGTTCTTGCATATTACTAATATCCTTATGTAATTTTGACTCGATCGCGTCGATAATAGATCTAAGCAGTGTAGGATCAATCTTCGTATTCAAATAGGACAATACTACGCAATTTTTGGATAACTCCCCAAATCTATACGTCGCAATCTGCAATTCACTTGAATTGATATGTTTCCGAAGCAAGCCAATGTTGAGCTCAATATCCTCGTTAAAAGCGCTGCTTGATCCCCTCACCACATTTTCAGTTAGTGGCTCCCCGATTGAACGGTTAATCGGTTGTCCAACCGGGATAATACTTATGGAGGTTCCCGACGGCTCATGAATGGCAATAAGCATGCCATTTAATATTTCGGAGATATATTCCTCCAGTGAACAGTTAGTTACATTGTGGCCAAGCCCTCTCAGCCTATCTTGTATGGAGTTATTCACATCATCAACTGTTTGTATTTGTTCGCGTACCATGGTAAGAGATAGCGGGAAATTCACAAGTGTTCTTAATCCTAGTAGGGTTATCTGATCATTTCCTATCCATAGGTGGCGCGAAATATACTCTCTGTCTTGTTCAAAATGATATTTCAAGCTGGTCTCAATCGACAACGCGTTTCCTCCGTTCCGATTCCTATCGTTTAACAGATCACAGGTAGTATTCGCTTAGTTCTATTTTGTTAATCATTTCTAATCATTTAAAAAAAACAAAAAAGACACAGGTCTCTTAAAGAGATCTGTGTCTTTTTGAAGGATTAGGAAATGTACGCCTTATTCAGACGTCATATTCCAATTGCTTCTTCGCAAGCGTAATAAATTCCAATGGGTTCGGAACTTCCTTCGCATCATACTCAATCGCGCCCATCTTCAAAATAAGTTCGACCCGGTATTTATCTCTGTACTCATTCCTGTTCCGTTCCTCCACGCTATTTTTTAATCGTTCAATTACGATAGAGGCGCCAGGACGGTCCGTGAATAACAGCATGCCCCACATAGGATTCTCTTTATTGAGCAAATAAAGTGAGTCATTCGTACGAATGTTGGTTTGACTCATTCGTGATAGATCAAGAACGGCTTCCATGAGTTGGTCTTCACCGATAATACGCCTGATCTCATCCCAATATTTCACACTGAAAACCAGGAGGGTTAAAGGGATATGATAACGAACAGACAGTGCCATGAAGATGGTCGCATCGGATTGGAACGAGAACGTATTCTTTAAGCTTGTCTTCGCATCAACCGTTGCGAGAGATTTGTTGGCCTTCTGCAACTGTTCATTCTCCAACTGTAGCTGATGATTTCCATAAGTAAGCAGCCACGTTGAAATCGTAAATAGTGGCGTCATAATAAGCCAGAAGTAATTCTGAGGTCCAACGACTCCTCCTACCACAACCGTTTGATATAGTGTAAATGTCCCGTAACCGAAGATGAATAGTATGTTCAGTATCAAACCGGTTGTTACATTTGTAAAGTAGGTTACGATCGCTATTAAAAAAGCGAGGTTCAGGAAAATTATATTTTGAATATATAGGTTCGGATTGCCCGCGGTAAAAACAATACAAATGAAGCAGACAATGATCAGCAAAATAAATGCGCCATCCGAAACCAAATTGTTTTGTATACGCCTCATCGAGCATCCCTCCGCTTCTTACGGTATTTACGAATGAGCAAGATAAGGGAAAGAATAACCAATAAGGCAACAAGAACAACAGCAATCATAAAGCCTAGAACATCTTTGCGATCCATCACATCGCTCAATACCGTAGATGGCTCAGCCGTCGTTATTTTTTTAAAACGAAAAGCATTAATTTGCCCGTCAATGTCCGTTACCGCACCATCGCCGAATACTTTCCACAACGTACCCTCCGAGCCGATAAGTTTAGAGGCTAAATACGCATACTCTGAGCTAGCCCCTGTCACAGCGAGCAGACCGAAGCCATTTCCATATGGCGAATCAATCAATTGCAGTGATCCAATACGCGTACCGTAATTAGCTTCTATGCTCATTTTTTCATTGGAGACGAAGCCTTTGCCACTACTATCATAACGAAAATAGAGCTTGTCATTATTTGAACGGATAACCTGATTATTCTGATAACTGCCGATGGCGATGATCTCACGATTCTTCAGTTGAGAGGCCGCGACATTGTCTTGATAGAAAAGCACTTCGCCCGTATTAGTCTGTGCATAACGCCCTAATAGATTAAAAATGTTGGAGATCGTTTGATATATGTATGTATCATGCTCTTTGGGTAATACGACAGCCAACTGATTGTAACTGCCATCTCGCAGAAATGGGTACGGGTAGTTGTTAAACAGCATGTCCGCTTTATCTTTGGTATTTAGCTGTAACATAGAATCTTTATCTACAAACGCCCAAGGCATCTGCTCTTGATTCTCAATGCAGCCAGCATTTTTCAATTCCAAATCGAAAGCAACTTTTACTGTGAAATTCCCGCTGATATTCAATGTTTTGGGGATTGCAATATCAATATGATCATTGTCGGCAAGCTCGGAAGTTAATTTCTTGCTGCCGATTGGCGTATCATTGATTAGGATCGTAACCATAGAACGGTCGAAGTCTAGATTTTTGGCATAACGATACTTAATGCTCAATTTACTTGCATCCGCGATCGAACGATTCCCAGGCAGTGATACGAAATAAAATTTCTCCCGATGACGGTCGCCTACGATTTTATCACCCGTTTCCGTTAACGTTATGTTTCGGCTAATACTCACTATCGGGGATTCTACCTCAGTTGTAGCATCAACCACTTTCGTATCCGTATCCAGTTGACTAAGTAACGCCTGATTCCCAATGAATCGCCCTGCTTTCACGAGTAAAGCTGTGTCCAATGAAGTGACCACCAACGTCGGTTTTCCTTCTAAGCTTACTAACTTAATAACGGCTTTACTATCCACATCATTTGCAGGGATTGTTGACTTCACTTCTTCAGGAAGATCGTTATAAAAAGAAATAAGAATAAGGGCTTGCTTATCTTTCATACTCTCCGCACTGTAAGAAGCAATGGGAATCCCTTTATCTGATAGAGGGTTCACCTTGGCAAATCCAGAGAGCGCGTACGTAGCCGACTCAAGCACGGCCAAATTGCTTTCTCCTTCTGTGATTAGAATTGCATTCAGCCCTTCTTTGATCGTATCCAACCCGATAAAATGCTCATTAAAATCGCGAATACTCTTCTGAATAGCTGCGTTGGCGTAATTTACAGAAATCCGAGAGGTTTTGGAAATCTGTAACCAGTTATCTCTCGTAGCCGTTGGCAAACAAGCATTGACTGCGAGCGGCAAGGTCGTTTCGAAGTTCCCTTGAATAGTCAGTGTATTCACGTCTTTTACTAGATACGCTACAGGAACAAGAACAGTCAATTGTTGTTGCTTTGTTTCTTGCATCAGGGGTCGGAACGAGTGAAAAGGATTACCGTTAATCGATAATGTCACACTTGATCTTTCATTCTGCAGAAGTTTTGAAATCTCATAGTCGAGATGAAGTTCAACACTTGATACGTTCCAATAGTCCTCGATTTGAAAATACTGCGATGTATAAGTTACGCCTCCAAGTAACGACGTATCAGCAAAATTAGTTTGGTATTGTTTATTACCAGTTGATGGTGAAAGTTCTTCCGCTCCTGCTGTTGTACTTAGCATGTTAATCAGGAGTGCAAGACAAACGGTCATAATCAACAGCCATCGTTTCTTCATAAATTCTCCCCAATCTAATACCTTTCGGTTTTATACCATTTGACTTCTCGTTTGAAGACCAAATCCTTCAAATAAGCATACATACCATAAGCAGCAACAACCATCCACATCTGACAGTAAGTTACATACATGAGCATAATAATCCAAACATTTGAAAGCTTCATTTCACCCTTTTCTGTGACCAACGTAATAAATGTCCCGAGAATAAATAAGATAATAGCCAACCCCCACAAGAAGGAGCTAAAACTCGCTATGGTCGTACTTACATAGCCCAATGCATGCAATATTAGAAGTAAATCGGACATGACTAATGAAGTTAAAAGAAGCACATAAATGGATAAATAATAAAAAATATCAAAATGGATATTTCGGGCTGATCGTTTGAACAATAGCGGAATATTTTTGACAATGACATAAATATTGCCCTTCGCCCACCGGGTTCGCTGCTTAAACCACACCTTAACAGTTTGTGGTTCTTGCTCCCATGTGACCGACTTAGGCTGAAACTTAATCTTATATCCCATTAAGTAGATGCGGAAACTAATTTCCGTATCCTCCGCAATCGCTTTTACATCCCATCCACCCATATGTTCAATGATCGAGCGTCGGACAATAAAGTTCGTGCCAGGAATCGTACATAACTTGAATAGTTTCCATCTGCCTGCTTGTGCCATCCATTGGAAAGATAAGGTTTCAACATTAATAAAGCGAGTGAGTAAGCTTGCATCTCGATTACGAGTTCGAAATTTCCCAATGACAGCTCCCAAAGTTGCATCGTTTGTTATTTCAGATACAAGGTAAGTCAATGCTGTTTTCTCTGGCGTGTTGTCTGCATCATAGATGGCAATAAGCTCACCTTTACTTAGTTTAAAACCCAAATTCAAAGCATTAGACTTTCCTTTACCACCGATCACATTATCCGTGTTCAAAATGATTAAATTGCGACCAGGGTACTTCGCTTGGAGGTTTCCTAACAGGACACTGCTATTGTCGGAAGAGTTGTCATTAATGACGATAATCTCATACCGATCATGAGGATACGAGAGCGCGAGCAAAGATTCAACCGTCTTGGTTATTACCTTCGCCTCATTATGTGCTGGTACCATAATACTTACGAATGGATACTCTCCTGGTATAGGTGCAACAGGTTTGTTCTCAATTTGTATATAATATAAGTAGCCCGCAACAATGAGAATGACATTAACCAACAATAGTGACCAAATACAGAAGACGGAAATTAACATTAAAATATCTGCAACTGTCATAATGACCTTCCCTGGTGGGTGAATTTTCTTTTATACATGCGATACCCAATAATAAGAAATACCATAAAAATAAGAAGCGTCACTAAAATAAGAACAATAAAGATATTGTTTTGAACTGAGAATAATGTTGTAAAGCTCTTCTTCACTTCTTGTACATAAGCATGATCAGAGTCGATTTCAGCTATCGTATTGTTTAGTGCGATGGCATGTCCGTTAATTTGCAAATGGCCGCTCTTTGAAGACATTTCATTGGTGTCCGTACGGACATTATGCTCTTGATTCTTATAATCGGCGAAAGTTGTCCAATTTGTTAGTAAAGCATCAACTGTGACATTCAACTCCTGGCGATCTTTAGGAAAAGGATAGACAATCGCAGTATCCAATGGCATTGGAGCCAGCATTTTAGAAGTCAAGTTATAGTTGCTGATTTCTTTTGCTTGAATAGTATACATAGCCGACGAAAATGCACTTGATATTGAAGTTTGTGCTCGATACATGATGCGTTGATTTGGAAATATAATGCCTGATTGAAAAAACGATAATCCATTTCCAATGTAATGTTGGTCATAAGTCCAATATAGTTCGGTACCAATACCCAATGGAACTATTCCATACGCAGCTAACGCATTCAGAAAAGAGCTCATTTGTGATTTTAATACTGTTACATCCTGACTGATTGTTGAGTTTACAACAGGTGCATTAACAACAATGCTACCATTTCGAGATTGTACATGCTTAATTGCTTCCAAATAACGCTGACTTGCAGGAAAATCTAAGTTATTTAATATAGGTTGAACGCTTACGATAAAGGGAATTCCTGCTTCGTATAGACGATCCGCCATCTCATTTAGCATATCAAGATCAGAGAAGGGGTATATCTCATCAAACAATACATAATTATGAGTTTCTTTCTTGAAAGACAACCAGTCCCTTAGGACATAAGCTGCTGCTTGCTCGCTTAAATTCTCCTTATTCATGTAAGGGATATATGCGTATTTACCGTGTATAACACCATAAGGTGAAGTTGATTTCTTTTTCTCTGATGTTATCTGTCCAACTGCAGTCCCCGTAAATTTCGTTATATAGTCAAGATTACTGGCTGCAATTGAATTTTGAGAAAAATTACCAATCGAAATACTTATACTATCTTGATCTAACCGTATATCTTCCAGGTTCATATCCTGTCGGATATTGGCAGGGAGTCCATTCCCTATATGCATATATTCCCCTACGTACTCAATCATATCCTGCTTAAATAAATCTATCGGTGGTGTTAAATCATCTACATTTCGAATCATAATGACTTTATTGAAATTAACAAGCATCCCTTTCTTATAACTGTCATAAGATGTCACCGTAACTTGAATGCCAAAAGAACCCAATAGTCGTTGAATAGCCTCGACATTCCCTTCTTTTGGTGTGCCTTTAGCAAGGCTGTCATAGACCAGAAGGACTGCCGTCTTCTCTGATTGATTAGCAGAAGTAATGCTCGGATAGCAGAACATAACTAGCAAGACACATACAATGAAAAGAATTAAACGTTTGAATCGCAGGTTATGCACGATACTTACCTCCTTACATAGCCTTAGTGTCAGTGTCATCTTCAACTTCCTGAATCCATAATCTCTTAGCGATTAAATCACAAACCGTAATAAGTGAAACGAGATCGAACACCAGCGTGAATAAAAATTCATGTTTTGCAAGATCTGCATCCCCTGCTCCAACAATAGAAACGAAAATCCCAGAGAGTCCAATCGTGATCATCATTAGTATTAACGGCAGTCTAACTGCATTCCTACGTTGTCTCAACCTGATGGATTTAACAAAAGAAGGTAAATATAGTCCTATAATAATAAGCATCCAAATGATTACAAAGCCAAATGTTTTAGGAGCTAACCACACTTTCAACAAACTGTAGCTCGAAAAGAAAATGGTTTGTGATCCGAATGGTTTTCCCGTCGACGCTTCATAATTACCCATCGCATGTGGTCTTATACTAAATGCATCTTGAGCAGCTAAATTGAGCATTTTACCAGCTTGATCAGGATGTACTACATAGTAAAGCAAAATCGACACCACATTATATTTATTGTAAAACTCATCTTGCATAAGATTTGAATCCACTGCTGCTGACGAGTAAGGATTGTAATACAAGGTCTCATCGAGAACTGCAAACTGCTTGTCTATTCCAAAACTTTCGAGCGTTTTCTCAGGATTCACTGAACCCATGATCACACCGCGTGTCATCGCGTGGTACTTATTGATATTTACAAATTCCTGTGGAATAAGTACATAACTACCAATACCAATCCCAAATAATGCAATTAATAAAGTTGCCGTAATTGCACGAAAAGATCTCGTCTTACGAATAAAAAGAAAGAAAACGCCAAAAACCGCAATAATCATTCCGACAGGAGCATTCTGTTGCTTACTTGTTGTCAGAAAAATAGCACTGATAACAAATACGGCTAACATTACGTAATCGTTATATCGTTTCCGATAAAGTAATATACCCGCGGCAACCATAAGAATTGTCATAATGAGCACGATACTCTCACTATAAAAAGAATTAAAATAAGCCGTATATCCCGTATCACCTAAAACGAAAATGGTGATTAACGAAACTAAATAACCTCTCTTCTTGGACATTTTCCATGTAAGAGCCTCTACAAATAAGTAAATAGCAAGTACGTATAAAACGAGGTACATCCCTGCTTGAAATCGAATATCAAAAATATGAGAATCATGAAGTAAAATATTAATAAAGAGTGATGCTTTAATAAACATGGATTGTGATGAAAACAATGTAGCACCGTTCTCATTATAATATTGATAAATACCGTAATTTTTAACGAAATAACCGAGGTAATTATTCATATAATTCGGGTCATTGAAATACAGACCGTTACTGTACAATATTCGAAAGTAATCCCCATTATCAGCCATCCCGATATAAGGAGGCGTAAACAGTGCGATCACGGTTATTAGAAATACCATAATGGCAGCGAAAGTAGCTGGTGTCAGATAGCGCAGCAACTTCTGGATGTAACGATGGTTCCACATGTGATCGCACTCCTTTCTGATCAGTACGTGTAGGCAAGAAGTGCCATCAAATTATCGAAGGAATAGGCTTGTGCGACATTGACATCCCCAAAGCCACCATTCAGTGGGCTCTGTGGATTATGGATTTGAAATTCATTCATTTTGAGAATACTATCGGTATATAGCTCTTGATCTTTAATAACCGATCCAATCATGGCCGATATCGCATAAATTGCGGTTGATCTTACATCGGATAGTGGTTTTCCATTTTGATCATATTGACCGAACAAGGTACCTGCTTTGACTTGAGCTTTGATATATTGGATACTAGCAGGCTGTTCCAGCTTAACCTCAGCTAGATTCAGAATTGTTAGTAACGATTCTACTGTGTTAATGCTTTCCGATTGATAACTATTCTTCTCAAAATCATAACGGGTTTGGTAAAATGGAAACGAATCTGACAAGTATCCTTCTTGGGCAATTTGCAGCATACTAGCTTCAAGTGTCGCCTTCTTCTTGCGAGATGTTGGTATAAGTTCCAAAGATGCAGCATCGATGTAACACAAGGTAAGGAAGGAATTTGTCATTTTATATGTGGGATCATAGAAGTCTCGCAATTGTCCCTGGGCAACATTGTATTGATAGACTCTTTTGGCATATGTTTCTGCTTGTTTCCTGTAACTCTTTGTTCCAAAAGCGACAGAAGCTTCATCAAGTGCCCTAACGATACGCAAATCATCTACAATTGCATTCATAGGATATTGTTTGTTCTGTTTAGGACTGTATCGATAGCTAAAGCCGTAGGGTGTATCAAATACTAACTTAGCTTGCTGCCACTGTTCATCAAACTTATCTCTCTGACCAGTTAGTGCATAGTATCGCATGAGAAGACCCGCGGATTCACTCAGAACCTCATGTCCTGAAGCTGCAGCACCCAATTGATCGGTATCCTTCAAATTCGTATAAACACCATGCTTGCTTGTGAGCTTGTCACTTATAAAGCTAAGTAACATGTTACGATTATCCATTAATTGCATGTTCTGACCATACTGAGAGCTGACTTGCCGCTCCAATCTCGGAGTGTTTCCGAACATAGAATGAATCCCAACATAGATCACACAGATACCCATCAACCCGAGGCTGATTCGTACTAGATTCCTTTTAATTGGCATCGATTTCCGGCAGCTCCTAACACAATTGTTTCCAGTAAACCCGAAAAATGGTATTGTCAAAAAATGACAAAAAGACTACACACTGCATCTGAGGTGGAATCTTTTTTCTTGAGGTTGTATTATGCACGTGAGTAAGCCTAGTTAGTTTTAGTTTATCACATGATACTCCCCCATCAAAAGGTAAATCCTCCCTAATTCGAGAAAAATGTCGTAATATAAAGAAGGATGTCATGAACTTTTCAAATTTGAGAGAAGAATTAGTACCAGCCAATCTTGTCAGTTGTCTTATCAGTCAAGGAGGACAACTCATATTCGAGCAATATCGCGAACCGCATCTAGCTGAAACTGTTGCCAAAATCAATTCCTGTACCAAAAGTGTCCTCTCTGCACTCTGTTGCATCGCTATGGATCAGGGACTGTTGCCAGCACCTGAAACACCTGCATCTGTTTACTTCCCACAGTTAGTGAATGATAAAGCATCGCATAAGAGTGAAATAACACTGCTTCATCTCCTAACGATGACATCCGGCATGAATTGGACAGAATTTGGTGGACAGAATTCGTTTCCTAATATGACAAGAACGCCGAACTGGGTAGATTTCGTGTTAGATCAGCCCTTTTCGTATCCACCCGGTACGACAATGTCATACAACTCGGGTGGATCTCAACTTTTAGCTGCGATCCTAGTCCAAGCAACGGGCATGTCCGTTGCCCGCTTTGCGGAATTAACATTATTCGAGCCGCTCGGCATTGAATCGTATCATTGGGAACAAGACCCTCAAGGCATCCATACGGGAGGCTTCGGTTTGTCACTTCGTCCCATAGACATGCTCAAATTTGGTCAACTCTACCTGCAGCAAGGAAAGTGGGGACATACACAGCTGATATCCCAAGAACTAGTTGCCCGTTCCACACAACCTGCGATACGAGCGGAGTCCCCTCGCCGCGGCAGCTATGGCTGGCATTGGTGGACAGACACGTATCCAGATCGAACGAGTGACGACGACATTCCCCAGTTGCATTACTTTAACGCGTATGGATTTGGAGGCCAGTGCATTTATATCCTCCCTTTTATCGATGTAGTCGTTGTATTGACCAATGATCAACGAAAGAAGAGCAAAATTCCCCTGCAAGTGTTCCGCCAATCCGTGGCGCCATATCTGATGGAACTTATAAAATGAAATTCAACGAGTATTTGAAGTTAACCTACATAATCCAACGCGAAAAGGGTTTGGTGCAGTCGTTTCTGCCTCCAAACCCTTTTTAAACCTCAGGTAAATATCATATTCTTCCCATAGAAGATTTCATCCATCTCCCATTTGACGCTTTTCTCGATTTCCAACTGTTCTTCTGTGCTGAGTGTATCTTTCGTGTATCCGAACAAATAGTTGTTCAAATCAAACTCACGAAGTTTACATTTCGTATGGAAAATATTTTCCTGATACACATTCACATCAATCATCTGATATAAATCTTGAATATCCTCAGGGATGTAGTTTTGAATCGAACTGATCTCATGATCAATGAACAGCTTGTGGCCGCTAATGTCACGCGTAAATCCTCTCACTCTATAATCCATCGTCAGGATATCGTTATCGAAAGAGCGAATAAGAAAATTCAACGCTTTGAGCGGAGAAATTTCTCCACATGTGGATACATCAATATCAGCTCGGAACGTACTAATTCCCTCATCAGGGTGATATTCAGGATACGTATGAACGGTAATATGACTCGTGTTGAGGTGCATAACTACCGCGTCGGGCAACGGTCCTGGAGACTCTTCGAATGATTCGCTTGGTTCCTGTTCGATTGGCCCCTCAGATACTAGCATCGTTACGCTAGCTCCTTGTGGGACATAGTCCTGTTTGGCGATATTTAAGACGTGCGCCCCAATAATGTCGGCAACTGTTTTCAATAAAGCCGTCAGTCGATCCGCATTATATTGCTTGTCAATATAAGCTATGTAGGCTTCGCGTTCTTCTCTTGTTTTGGTGAAACAGATATCATACATATTAAAACTTAGGGATTTGGTTAAATTATTAAAGCCATGCAGAGTGATCATCTGCTCCGAAGTTAGTTTCAAGTAAATTCCCCCTATGTGTATCCATTACACTATTTACATAAAAATTAAACAGCTACACATAGGATGGTATGTCGGAGTCGCTTTTATTCCATGCTAACAAATACATCATCCACGAGAACTGTCATATGCGTGGTAGGTTTTACCCCAATAAGCCTCCTCCAATTCGTCTTTCGACAGTACCAGACTCATCGATTTGCCGATTTGCCTAGCATGATAACGATAAGCATTGTAAAAATTTCTCTCCGCTGAACTAATCGGGCTTCCCTGATAAATGGGAGACTGCTTCGCAAACCCGGTACTAACGAGGATAGATATACCTGACGCTACAAAGCGTGAGACTAGATAAGCGGCTACACCCTCCCACCCCGTCAATATAAATCCAACTGCAACAGCAATTATCATGGGGAGGAAGAGTCCATTGATATGTGAGAACATGGCGCCTAATTGTATCATGGGGGACAACATGACCCCACCAAAGGATAGTAAGATACCGATCGTCATCGCAGTCAATGTACATATCGCAATACTCGAAGGACTTATTTGCAATACAAAACTCAAGATACCTGTGACAAAACCTAATGCTGAAGCCATCAGACTAATGGACTCTGTGGTTTTGAGTATGTTATTCGGTTTGATTTCAGGGTACAATCTCGCCATTAGACCAAAACTAGTTGGAACATCCAGGCTTATTTTAAGTCCCTGTGGCGTGTAAATGGCCATCACCTGTCCCTCCTTTGCGCCGACGCCATCCTTCCATCGATCAATCAAGCTCTCTTCTTACGCGTAACGACATCGAAAATAACCGCTATGGCTAAGACCGCACCACGAATCATGTATTGATACGAAATACCTATGCCCATAAGATTCATACCACTCGATAAAGAAGCCATAACAATGGCACCGATAATGGAACCCGTCACTTTACCAACGCCGCCTGCTGCAGAGACACCGCCAACATATGCGGCAGCAATTGCATCAAGCTCGAACAGAGTGCCTGCAGTCGTTGTTGCGGATTGCAGCCGCGCAGTGAAGAGGATTCCTGAAAGCGCTGAAAGCATCCCCATCGAACCGAATACAATATACGTAATCTTCTTCACGCTAATTCCGCTCAAATTCGCTGCTTCTGGATTACTGCCGACTGCATAGATGTGTCTGCCTAGAACCGTTGAAGTCGTCAAGAAGTGGTACACAGCAACCACTATCATCACCACGATGACCGTCCAGGAAAAGCCGTTATAACCAGCTAGAATCCACGTAATATACGCAATGATTGCCGAGACGAAAATAACCTTTACAGTGAATATATTGGCAGAAACAACTTCAAAATTGTATTTCAGCTTGTTGTTTCGTTTCGAGAATTCACTATACAGGTACAGAACGATCATAACTGCTCCAAGAATTAAAGAGAGCAGATTTAATCCTCCTACCTTGGCAATCGATGGGATGAAGCCATTCCCGATGGCATTGAAATGCTCATCTTTCACAATAATCGTGCCCGTTTTCTCCGTTACACGCAGCAACGCGCCTCTGAAAATCAACATGCCCGCTAACGAAGCCACGAATGACGGAATACCGAATTGCGCAACTAGCAACCCATTGAATAGCCCTACGATAATACCTAACACAAGAATGATTGGAATCGTGATATAGAATGGAACTCCTGCTTGTGAGAGGAGTACCGCGGCGATTGCGCCTAGAAATCCTGCCGCGAATCCAACGGATAAATCAATATGCCGAATAACGATGACAAGCGTCATTCCGACAGCAAGAACCGCAATATACCCCGTTGCGTCAATCAGATTACTTATATTTCGGGATGACATGAACAATCCATCTGTCATGATCGAGAACGTCAGCATGATGATGAATAGGGCAATGTACATGCCATATTCTCGAATATTCACTTTAATTAGCGATTTCGCTTCACTATAAAATTGCACGGCTCTTCCTCCTATTGCGTCGCAAGTTTCATGATTCGTTCTTGATCCGCATCCTCAATGGATAGCTCGCCTTTTATTTTACCTTCGGCCATGACATAGACACGATCACTCATCCCCAAGACCTCACTAAGTTCCGATGAGATCATGATAATGCTCATCCCTTCACTGATCAGCTTGTTCATAATTGTATAAATTTCATATTTGGCCCCGACGTCTATGCCGCGCGTAGGTTCATCTAAGATGAGCAGGCTCGGATTCACAAATAACCATTTGCCGAGTGATACTTTCTGTTGATTTCCCCCGCTCAAATTACCAACAATTTGTTCCACGGAAGGCGCTTTAATATTTAAGGACTGCTTGTAGTGGTTTGAAATTTTTACTTCTTCATTATGATTAATGATGCCGTTTTCAGATATCTGCTGCAGGTTGGCAACCGCAATATTTTGCTTAATATCTTGGATTAGGAACAATCCGTCCCCTTTGCGATCTTCTGTTACGTAAGCAATACCTGCCTGAATGGCATCTTTCGGATGGTTGAATGTTTGTTTCGCACCTTCCATAAGAAGGTCACCACGAAGCTTATACGCTTTGGGATTCCCAAATATACTTTGTGCCAGTTCCGTTCGGCCAGATCCCATTAACCCTGCAATACCAACAATTTCACCCTTATTAATATACAAATTCACATCTTTCACGACGTCTCGACCCAACTGTGGATCATATGCCGTCCAGTTTTGAATCTCAAGAATGTTCGTACCGAATGACTTCGTTGTTCGCTTCGGATAGATATCGTCGATCTCGCGACCTACCATGTTTTTGATAATGACACTTTCGGAAATCTCGCCTTTAGCTGCATCCAATGTACATATCGTTCTGCCATCTCGCAAAACAGTGAGTTGATCCGCAATCGCTGTCACTTCTTTGAGCTTATGAGAGATCATGATGCTCGTAATGCCTTGCTTTTTGAGTTCGCGCAACAGCTCCAGCAAGTTCTCGCTTTCTTTCTCATTGAGGGCAGCTGTCGGTTCATCCAGAATGAGCAGCTTCACATCCTTGCTCAAAGCTTTGGCGATTTCAACAAGCTGTTGCTTCCCGACGCCCAAATCTTTGACGAGAACCTCTGGATTCACATCCAGCTTCACCTTCTGAAGCATCGCTTTGGCTTGACGAATCGTTTGATTCCAGTCAACCATCATCCCTTTTCTCACTTCATTGCCAGCATAAATGTTTTCGTACACAGTAAGATCCGGAAATAGCGCTAATTCTTGATAAATAATGGCTATGCCCGTCTTCACACTATCACTAATTCTTGAGAATTGTTGAACTTTGCCCTCAAAAACAATATCACCTGCGTAAGTACCGTAAGGATATACACCGCTAAGCACTTTCATCAAGGTCGACTTACCCGCACCATTTTCGCCCACCAAACAATGAATTTCGCCTGTGTTCACTTTAAAGTTAACGTTCGCAAGAGCCTTCACACCCGTGAATTCTTTGGAAATGTTGTTCATTTCTAAGAGATATTTATTCATCTTCTAGCGCTCCTTAGCCAACCGACTCATGGAATAGAGGAATAGTGATAGACGGATCTATCACTATTCCATCCAAACTATGTGATCTTACACCTACAAGCCTTTGAAATCGGATGCTTGGTAGTATGCCGAATCCACGAGTGCAGATTTAACATTTGCTTTATCTACGACGATGACGTTCGTTTGTTTGGCTTTGACATCAATTTTGCCATTGTTGTAGGATCCCGTTGTTTCAGGTGTTTTGCCATCCAAGATCGCAACAGCCATACCCATCGCGTCTTTCACGAGTGTACGAACATCCTTGAATACGGTCATGGATTGCTTACCATCAATGACGTATTGGATTGAAGCTTTCTCTGCATCTTGACCGGTAACGAGGAATTTCGTAACCGCTTTATCTGATGCGAAAACGTCTGCGATGGAGCGAGCTGTTCCATCATTTGGAGCAAGAATGGCAACGTCACCTTTCATGTCTGCGGCAGCAGCTGTCAAATGGGTTTGAGCTTTATTTTTGGCTTCATTTGCATCCCAGTTTGTCGTAACTTGACCAATAATTTTACTCATTTGCTCACGTGATAGTTTGGCCGTTCCTTTCAAAGCAGCTGCTTCACTGGAGTTCGCAATTTTGAAAGTGCCATCGGCAATTTTCGGCTGAAGCACTTGCCATGCGCCTTCGAAGAACAAGAAAGCATTGTTATCCGAAGCAGCACCTGCGTACAAGTACAATGGCTGACCTGGTTTCGCTTTATCCACGAGGTATTGCGCTTGCGCTTTACCAACAGCGATACTGTCGAAAGTCACATAGTAGTTAACAGCATCTGTTTTGGTAATCAAACGGTCATAAGAGATGACTTGAATTCCTGCTTTTTTAGCCGATTCTACAGCTGCTGCTGCTGCATCCCCATCTTGTGGACAAATAATTAACACTTTGATTCCTTTTGCGATTAACGCGTCTACGTTTTCTTTTTCTTTCGCTGAAGAACCTTGGCTGAATAAGATCTCTGTAGTATATTTCGAACCTTTCAAGGCATCTTTGAAACGTTGCTCATCTTGAACCCATCTTGGTTCATCTTTGGTAGGCAATACAATACCGACGCTCACTTTCGAACTGCCAGAGTTCCCACAGGCTGCAACCATTACGGCTAGGAACATGACTACCAACATCAAAGAAATCGCTTTCACACTACGTTTCATTTGAAATACCCCTCTCATTTGTTTTGGCTCTGCGCCAACTACAAACTGAGTATATCACCGGGATTTTCCAATGTAACCGCTTTAAATTAGCACTTTTTTTAACATTGCTATACTATTTTGTTATTTTCCCTTGACTCACATTTTTATAGACATCTTCTCTCAGATGGAATCCATCCGCAATTATGGTGGCATCCATATTCGACTGATCAACGGCAATGGGTTCGAGCAAAATGGACGGTACGTCAATTTTCTTATTGTTTACTTTTTTATCCGCGTGGACATTTTCACCCTTTGCCATCTTCACAGCAAGCTCAGCCGCTGTCTCGGCAAGCTTCTTAATCGGTTTATACACGGTCATTGTTTGCGTCCCCTCGACGATTCGCTGGGCAGCTGCAAGCTCAGCATCTTGCCCCGAAACCGGGATGCGACCGGCCATCTTCTGAGCAGTCAAGGCTTGAATCACACCGCCAGCTGTAGCGTCATTCGCAGCAACTACCGCATCTACTTTATTCTGATTCGCCATCAAAGCCCGCTCCATGTTCGCCAACGCATTCGTCGGCTTCCATTCCTTCGTAGCTTGATCAAATACAATATGAATATCACCTTTCTCAACGAGAGGCTTCAGAATATTCATTTGTCCTTTTTTGAACATATGTGCATTATTGTCGGTATCCGCACCTTCAATGAGAACATAATTCCCCTTTGGTGCCTTCTTTATGATCGCTTTTGCCTGCAATTCACCAGCTTTCTCATTGTCGAAGGAGACATAGAGATCAACATCTGCCCCAACAATCAAGCGATCATATGAAATGACTTTAATGCCCGATTTGTGCGCTTTCTCCACAATCGCTGCGGATACCTCCGCATTGTGCGGCACAACAACCAGCACATTTACACCGCGCGAAATCAAGCTCTCCGCTTGTGCAAGCTGCAGAGCATCATCACCGTTCGCAGCTTGAACCTCAATATGCGCGCCGAGCTTTTCTACCGCAGCTTTGAACAAATCGCGGTCTTTCTGCCACCGTTCTTCCAGCAAAGTATCGATCGATAAACCAACAATTACTTTTTGGTCGGATTGTACAATCCGATTGGGGCTTGGCTTACTATCAATTTGTTGGCTAGCATGATTTGTTGGCGGCGTACTCGTCCCAACGAACGAGCAAGCCGAGAGCATGATGGCTATGATCACAGTGATGCCAAGCAGGCCACTCTTGATTCTGACTTGTTTCAGCGCAAGCCCCTCCTCATTGGTTTCATCCTTAATCTAAAATCATAAGTATTAGCTTAACTATGCTTCTTTTTCGTTGGTCGAATCAGCAATTTCCGATAATCCGTAGGTGAATGACCGACCAACTTTTTAAATACACGGCTGAAATAATTCGGATCGTTGTAGCCCACTTCAAACGTAATTTCCTTGAGACTTTTATCTGTTTCTTGCATCAATTGCTTGGCCATTTCAATCCGGTATTCCGTTAGGAAGTCAATATAATTCATTCCGAAGTGCTCTTTAAACAGCTTACTCACATAGAATGGATTTCGATCAACTGTAGCGGCAATCCGCTCCAACGATAAATCCTCGTGCGCATGCGTCTGGATATATAGCTTCATCGTTTGGAGTAAGTCCGTTTCAACAACTTCTCCCACTTGAACGATTTGATGAATCAACAACCGGGATTCCGCTTTCAGTTGCATATAACTTGTCGTTGAATAGGGAAAATAGGGTGTGCGAACTTCCATCCCCATTTCTTGCAGCAGCCGGGTCACAACAATCAATACTTCAAAAATCCGCTGCTGCGACATCCCAACGCCTTGCCCTATACCTTCGAAGACATCAATCATTCTGGCAATTTGATCGCCAGCCTGGTCTAGATTTCCCCGTCTGATCTCCTCGAGAACGTTCTTCTCCATCTCAAGAGAACGACCACCAATCGCCTGGATCTCATCCTGTGTCAAATTCTCAAACAAACAATAACGAGCAAGCAGTGTGTGATCCATCGAAGCCAACAAGGCTTCCTGATACGATTTCCGCATGTCCCTCACGTCTTTACATACACCGCCTATGCCTATAAACAGACGAAATCCACTCTTCCCGTCCAACGCTTGGATCCATTTCCTCGCAATGCCTATGGCCTGTGCACGATAGGAGAACTCACCATCCATAAAGATGATGGCCGGCACTTGATTGCCTGACATTTTCCCTAACCAGATCGGATTGGACACATCCAGGGACAGCTCATTTACTTGCAGATACACATCATCGAAATCCCGCGACTGCCCTTCTTCTGAAGAAATAGGTGAGAATTGCAAGGTCATCACGAATCCGTCTCGCCCAGTCGGAAGACCAATTAAGTCGATCATTCCAGGGAGTGACGCTGTTTGTACATAATCAAATAGCAACTGCTCCACAATATCTGCCTCAACGAGAGGTGTCATTTTCTGCAGCCGCGCTTGTTCTAAGCTTCTTTTTGCCAACTCTTGTTGCATCATGACTATCTCACTCGCTACCCGTCCAATCGTCTCGAGCACGACAGAAATTCGACTTGGTTTCAGCATATAGTCATAAACGCCTAACTTAATGGCTTGCTGTGCGAATTCAAAAGTATCAAATGCAGTAACAACAATAAACTTCACAGTTGAATTAAACTCTCTGATTTTCTCCATTGCTTGGAGCCCATTAATGCCCGGCATCTTAATATCCATCGTGATCAGGTCTGGTTGTAACCGTTCGGCTGCTTCAATCGCTTCCCTGCCATTCGCTGCTTGACCGACAACTTCTACATCTGGCGAACCTTCTTCGATAATCCGTTGCAACGCAATCCGCTCAATGTGTTCATCATCTACGATTAACATACGAATCATATAGCTTGCCCCCTCGGCAACTTCAATGTTATACAAGTACCAACTCCTGGATGGGATTCGATCTCTATAACCTCTTCAACTCCATAAAACAGCTGTAAGCGATGAATCACGTTCCAAATTCCTAAACCAGTTGAATGCCCTTTATATACGGAATGTTCCGTGTGGGAGAGCAGCTTATGCAATTGCTCTACATCCATGCCCTGCCCTGTGTCTTGTACTTGAACAAGGATTCGTTTCTCTTCCTGCTTGACTCGAATGGTGAGTGTCCCACCCTCTTCAGCGGGTTCAATCGCATAAATAAATGCATTTTCTGCAAGCGGTTGCAAAACAAGAATAGGAAGCTCGATCCCTAGTAGAGACTCATCAATCTCACGAACGACATGCAAGCGATCGCCGAAACGAGCTTTTTGTATAGTCAAATACTCCTCCAGTACCTCGAGCTCATCCTTCAAGGATACTCGGCTATCCAACTTACGGAGATTATATCTAAGCATACCGGCGACAGAGCTAATTAATTCGCTTGTTTTATCCGCGCCAGCCAAATAAGCTTCCTTCGACAACATATTTAACGTATTAAAAAGAAAATGGGGATTGATCTGACTCTGTAAACTCTTTAACTCGCTTTCCTTCAGCATGAGCTTATGTCGATGCAGATCATATTCCAATTGGGCTTTACTTTGAATATCATCGATAAAATGACCGATCTTCAGACGCATACTTTCTAATGTTATAGCTAAAAAAGATATTTCATCGTTATTTCCCAAGTCTATGGGATTCTTGAAATTCCCCCGTGACAACTCCCGCGCAGACAGCGTTAATTTCAGCAAGGGCTGTGTCACACTATCAACGAATCGATAGGAAAACAGCAACAAAAGCAAAGAAACTAGCGCTAATGTCCAAAGTCCCATCTTCTTAATGTTTTCACTTCGTTTAATAATCTTTCTATAAAAAGCATCATAGGTGTTCTGTTCACCGCTAATTAATGTGAGCGTAGTTTCTGAAATGTATTTGGAAATGTTGGATGCCTCATCAAATTGTTTGGCTGCGTTTTCTTCATCATTATCTTTTTGAAAACGTACAGCTAAATCCATCGCTTCGGCCTGACTTTCCAGCATGTTCTGCAAATTGTTGAGGGGCATTGTGTTGCTCGGATTCCGCAACCAACTCATCTCTTCCTTTGTTCGAAGTAGACTGCCCATGTCCGAAACATACTGATTCATGCTTTCTAATGTAGGTGACATCCGATATTTATTCAACGTGGTTAAGGATTGCTGGCTTAATTGCGAGGCTTGATTCATTTGCATGTAACGCTGCAGAATCTCATTATACTTCTCAACGGTCCGCTGATTATAGATGCTCATGGAGAGCCAAATAATAGCCATAATGACCCAAATCAAGATCGATAACATCATCATTTTACTTCGAATGGTTTTCAGGGCGCTTTCTCCTCTTCTCCCGATGAAGTCACAATGCTAATTGGTGTAAAGTAGCTGTTCTCGAGCGGCAGCTGTGCAGCAACTAACCAACGTTTCATTAAATTAACACTTAGAATACCCATGTCTTCATAGTGCTGCGAGAGTCCTGCTTTCACCTGACCATTCTTAATCAACATCATGGTTTGCGGAGAATCATCGAATTGGAAAATCGGATATTCTTTGGTTCGTGAACGCGCATGTGCTGCTTGAACGATGCTCTCGCCAGCTTCTGAGGTTAAACCGACAAAGGCTGTCACATTCGGATAGTGATTCAAAATATCGTTCGTTTGCATCTTCGGTTGCGAAATTTCAGGATCATTAGCTGCGATTACAGCCTTTAGCCCCTCATACTTTCGAAAAACTTCCGTCAGACCTTTCAATCGCAAATCATCCGTTGTAGGAGACGCAAGGTTTTTAATAACACCAACGACACCTTTGCCATTCAACTGAGTTGCTATGTATTCCCCCATAATAATGCCTTCTTGATAATGATCGGAACCAATATATGACTTGCGCAAGCTGCTAGGAGCATCAGAATTAATGGTAATGATGGGTATGCCTTTCACTGTCGCTTTCTTCACCATGAGGTCAAAATCCGGATGATCCACGCCCTCTACAACGATCCCACTCGCTTTGGAAGCGATTGCAATATCAATCTGCTTAATTAGCCCTTCCAAGTTCGAACGGTATACACCCCAAAAGTCAATTTGAATGTGATGTTCCTCCGCTGCTTCACGTGCCCCTTTCTGAATGGCATTCATCATGAAACTGCCTTGCTCCTGTGAAATAATCACGATGCGTTCGGTATGTACATTCACCATAGGCTCCCCTGCCGTAGACATACTCACATCGCTTTGATAAATCTTGAGCATATAGAACAAAGAAAATGACAACGCAACAAAACTGCTGGCAATGATCGCAATCCCAATCAATTTCTTCATTCGTTCACCCACAGACTCTTCCAATTTCCAGTAATTCTATCATGATTTCGGATATCCGAATAGAATCAAAATAAAATCCAGCAACAATTATGTTGCCGGAAGTAGGATTTGCGCAATCTGCTGTAAGAGGCGCTCATGATTGAAGGCCGTATGTTCATTCCAGGGCGCTTCCCAGCCCGCATATCCAGGGGTAATATGAACCCTCCCCCTCATTACTGGTGGTAAACATCGCCATTCCCCCTGTTTAGAAAGATCTGCCCAAGTCGCTTGGGAAATGGGATCCTTACAAATATTCACAATCAATTGATCCGCTTCAAATTTTGCTAATTCTTCCGCTTGCACGGACTGCGTCCAATGAAACTGATCCAACTGATTCGCTGGGTTTACTTGCAGATCATCATACAATACCGTTCCAGCAAGCTTGCCCCACACAAGTATTTCGTTGTGATGAACTGTGATGACTAACACTTTATCTTCTTGTATCGACAACTTAACGTTCTCTCTTAATTCAGCAGCTTTCAGGTCATAGCACTGCAGCCATTTCCCTGCCTCCTTCGACTTTCCAAGGAAATCGCCCATACGGATCAAATGTTCACGCCAGTCACAGTCCCATGGTAAAAATAAAGTCGGAGCTATTACTGTTAGTTTCACTTGTTCATCTTTAGGAATCCAGGCGTCAATGCCTATAACGTAATCAGGTGCTGACTGCCGCAAAGCCGATAAATTGAACTCATAATGATGACTCAATGGAACCGTTACATCAAAGGCATATTTATTTCGATAAAAGTCAGTCCAATAATGATCCATCGGTGCCGCATAAGGAATAATTTGAAGTGCCAGCAATTGACCAATGTTCACCCAACTGTACGCGGCGACTTTCATCTTCGTATTTTTCAAATACACAGCAGGTGCCATACCCATATGTTTCTTAAAATTAGTGCTGAAATAAATCTCATTCTTATACCCAACTTGAAAAGCAATCTTACGAATGGAGGCATTCGGGAGCTCTCGCATCAGTTCCTTCGCTTTACTTAATCGTAATTCCGTGACGTATTCAATAACGCCTTTACCAAATTTTTCTTTAAATAATCACATAAAATGAAAACGACTTAAACCTGCTCTTGCTGCCAAAGCATCAATCGTAATTTCTTCCGTATAGTCCCGTTCTAACATGAACTTCGCGTATTCCAACGCAATCGACGTTTTGTGTTCTTCATTTTGCAAAACCAGACTAAGTAACTCGTAGAAACCCGCCTCTGCCCGGAACAGATCCGCGATGGTACCATTCTTCCAATGAGTCACAATCATTTTAACTAATGGAATAACCGTAGAAACGGGAAGATGAATGGCTTCACCTTCACCTGGGAACGTGATGACAGATTGGATATTCGGCTCTGCAGCATCCTTATGTTCAATAGCAGCTGCTTGGAACCGAAGTACATATACCCCATGCTCCTCGTCTTTGGGCAGACCTACTTCAATAAGTTGTCCTGGCTTACAAATGAATACAGTGCCCATCCGCAATGCGAAGTATTGACCATTGATGACCAAACGGCCTTCTGTCGTATCCGAGATAACTAACATAAGTGAGTCTGCCTTCATAAAATCTCGTTCAACTGGCCATTGCAAATCCTTAATCACAATTCGTTCAATGTTGGTCAACTTGTACCACAATCTGTTAAATGGATGCTCTTCCTCTACTTCTGAAGGAGTGATCTCATCGTTCATCTATACTCGCTCCCTTTGTACCGATGTAAACGCGTAAAAGACGAGGGAATCCCCCGTCCTTCCTTGCACGTATTATTTGATTAGTTTACTTAGAACATCATCAATGATTAATTGATTAGCGATCACATTTTGATTGAACCAGTGACCCGAATCCACCTCATACACATGACCTTGCTTCACCGCGGGCAATTGCTGCCACAATGGATTATCCACAGGAGGTTTCGGACGACCTTTGCCAGAAAGAACGAAAATGTAATCCACATCATCGAGCTGAGCCAGCGTTTCCAAGGAGTATGTATCATAGTCTCCCTTTAGCATTTTCGGCTGCTTAAATCCAAAGCCTTGGTACAGTAACTTTCCACTATAGAAATTCGCTCCGAACAATTTAAACCCTTTTTCATTCGCGGATTGGAATAATACGGCTGATTTTTCCCCGACTGCTGCACGAATCTTATCTTTGGAAGTCGCTAATTTCTCATCATATTTCTTAATTGCCTGCTCAGCTTCCTTGACTTTACCCAGCACTTCGCCTAGTTTGGCAACATTTCCGCGCCAGTCATTCTCATCATTAGATAAGACGAAAGTAGGAGCAATTTTGGAGAAATCCTCATACGTTCCATTCTTCATGTACGTTGGTGCTACTAGAATAATGAGATCTGGGTTATGACTTAACGTTTGCTCGGGTTTGAGTCCACCTGTCATGTCAAGAACTGGAACTCCGTTCAATACATTTTGCAAATACTGCTGTGGCTCACCTGCTGCAGACCATTGTGCGACAGGCTTAATGCCGATTGCGGTTAGTCCATCTTCGAGGAAAGGAGCAATGACACGTTTGACCTCACCAGGGATTTTCACTTCATGTCCCATTGCATCCGTCAGGACACGTTCTTGCGGTGCTTTTGCTGCAGCTGTCTCTGCGGCTTGTGTTGTACTCGCAGGCGATGCTGCACTTTTCGTATCCGTACCAGCTCCACAACCGGCTAGAAATAACGTAGACACGAGTAGAACTACTGTAAAATTAACCAGTTTTCTTGCTTGAATCATAATCATAAATCCTCCTAGATGATACTGATAATCATTATCGATATATAGGAGTATATAGGACAATTCCACATTTGTGAATACGTAAAAATGCTGACTTTTCTTCTAGCAACCGCACGATTGCATAGTTTTGATTTTTGTGCGCTAGCGTGCGATGGCTCAAGCCTCGGGCCAGTTACTCCAATCGTTGTCCGCCGAAGGCAGAGCTCAACTCCAGTCCCTATACTCCGCTTATAGGCTTGGTGGATTTTCTATATACCCAGTGGTAGAATATAGGAGGTTGTCCCCATATCACAATTAGAGGAGAATGGTCATGTCAATTAATGCTTATTTAAATTTCCAAGGAAACACGCGCGAAGTTGTGACTTTCTATGCTGAAGTATTTAATTTGCCCACTCCCAAAATCATTACATTCGGCGATATGCCGGCACATCCTGACTATCCGCTTCCTGAAGAAGCCAAAAATGGCGTTATGCACACGCGACTAGATATTAACGGAAGCCCGCTCATGTTCTCTGATGTGTTCCCAGGAATGCCGTACGTAGTAGGTAACAACATCAGTCTTTCCTACGTTAGCGCGAACGCTGACGACATCCAAAATGCTTTCCATAAGCTCAAAGAAGGCGGAAAAATTGGCATGGAGCTTCAAGCAACGGACTGGAGCAAGTTGTATGGCCAAGTTGAGGACAAGTTTGGCATTCTTTGGCAGTTCAATCTTGACAGTGGTGAAAATTTCTAAGAATTTCACATAAGTCTCTCTAATATAAAAGGATTCCGTAGCTCACAAATTCAGGTGAGATGACGGAATCCTTTTGCATTTCGCTATAAGATTGGTGATATCAGCTTCGAGATCGATTCCAAGAATCGGATGCGGAGTGAACGCTTCTCATATTCCTCCAACGTCAATTCCATACACCCCTCCATATCCATCCAGAAGGTATCTTCCAGTTTCGCCGCTGTTTCTTCATGGAACATCAGGGCATTCGTCTCAAAATTAAGCCTTAAACTGCGAATATCGAAATTCGCCGTACCGACTGATGCCACTTTGCCATCTACAATAATTGTTTTGGCATGTAGAAATCCGTTATCGTACAAATAGCATTTCACGCCTGCACGTAACAACTCACCGACATAATACAAGGAAGCCCAATGCACGAATAAATGATCCGCCTTCTCCGGAATCATAATTCTTACATCAATTCCCGATAGAGCTGCAATTCGTAAAGCGTTCAACATACTTTCTTCGGGAATAAAATAAGGTGTTTGCAGCAGAATTCGACTTTTGGCCAAATGAATCAGCTTAAGAAATGTATACACAAAGTGCGGCCAAGTTTCGTTCGGGCCACTAGCAACAATTTGCATAGGAACATGTCCTTGCTTGGCTTTCTCCAAAATGGCTGGGAAATACGTCATTTCAACATCCAACGTTTCTGTCGAAGCGAGGTTCCAATCCAGGATGAATCGTGATTGTAATGCCCGCACGACACTGCCTGACAATCGAAGATGGGTATCCCGCCAATAACCAAATTTCGGATCCAGGCCCAGATACTCATTTCCAATATTAAATCCGCCAATATAGCCAATCTGCCCATCAATAATCACAAGCTTGCGATGATTTCGATAGTTCACCCGATAATTAAGGAAAGGAATACTTGAGGGAAAGAATGCTGCCTTTTGTCCGCCAGCTTGTTTGAATTCTTTGAAAAAAGAATCTTTCAACGTACGGGACCCAATATCATCATACAGAAACCGAACAGTGACCCCTTGCTTCGCTTTGCGTGTGAGTACTTCCATAATGCGCTGACCCAAGGTATCATTTTTCACAATATAATACTGCATATGAATATGGTGCTGAGCAGCTTCCATTCGATCAATCAAATCATTAAACTTCTCGACCCCATCTGTGAAAATATGTACGTCATTATCCTGTGTCAGAAATGAATCATTCGTTGCTACATTCAAATAAATCAAATAGCGATACTCCATAACCATCGGATCGATATATGGAAAAGTTCCCTCCATGAGCTGTTGCCGCTGCTCACCAATCACAGTTTGCATGCGCTCCTGCATTCGCTTATTCCATTTATACAACTTTCGACGGCTCAAGTTTTGCCCTAACATCACGTACAATAGAAAACCAAGAATAGGAATAAATAATAACACCATTAACCACGACCAAGTAGCAGCTACATTACGTTTTTCTAAGAATACCACAGTGAGCGCCAGTAAAATATTTACAACGAACACCATCGTCAATACATGTGAAAGCCAATCCATGCCCATCCCTTACCACTCCAACTCTTTTTACTCGTCTAGTTCTATTATACCTGAATTTTCTAATAAACGAAAAAAGCCTCCTCATTCTTTCGAATTTAGAGGCTTTTTTGCTATACGTGAACGGTCATTTGGTTGTAAAGCGTGATATATTGCTGTGCCGATTTGCGCCAGCTAAAGTCACCTTTTTTCATATTGTTCCCAATCTTCAACCAACTGTCACGATCATTCTTATAAAAGAAAACCGCACGCCTGATGATATGCAGCATATCATGCGCATTATAATTCGTGAAGGAGAACCCCGTACCTTCCCCTGTAAACTCATTATAAGGCTGCACGGTGTCCTTCAGACCGCCAGTTTCACGGACGATTGGCACGGAACGATAGCGCAGTGCAATCAACTGCCCAATGCCGCATGGCTCGAATTGGGATGGCATTAAGAACAGATCAGACGCCGCGTAGAACTGATGCGCTAACGCTTCATCGAAATAAATGTGCGCTGACACTTTAGTCGGATGTGTGACGGCAGCGTTCCTGAACATTTGCTCATAAACAGGTTCGCCAGTACCGAGAACAACTAGCTGAATATCCAAGGCAAGAATTTCACGGAGCACGTGCTGTATCAAATCTAGACCCTTCTGTTGAACAAGACGAGTAACGAGTACAATCATCGGGATATCCCCATTCACAGGAAGTCCTAGACGCTCCTGAAGCGCCGTCTTATTCTGTGTCTTTTTCGATAAAGAGTCCCGATAATTCACAGCCAAATTCTTGTCTGTCATAGGATCGAAGACGTCATAGTCAATCCCATTCACGATGCCTGTCAATTGATCTTTGCGATGACGAAGCAAGCTGTCCAGAAACTCACCGTAATACGGTGTTTGGATCTCCTCTGCATACGTCTGACTAACCGTTGTGATCTGATCTGAATAGAGCAGTCCCCCCTTCAGGAAGCTTGCGCCACCGTGAAGTTCTAGGGCTGTTCCTGAGAAGTGATCATCGGACAAGCCAAACAAATCCTTAAACACTTCTTGACTGAATACACCTTGATATTTCAAATTATGGACGGTTGTCATTGTCTTGATCTCACTAAAGAATGGCAAATGGAGATAGTGAGCCTTCAGTAGGACAGGAATCATTCCCGCTTGCCAATCGTGACAATGAATCACATCCGGTCTGAAATCCAAGTACGGCAAGGCCTCAATGACGCCTTTGCAGAAGAAACCAAACCGCTCCGCCTCATCCCCGTAGCCATAGATGCCAGGACGCTTATAGTAAAATTCATTATCAACGAAATAGAAGGTAACCCCTTCATGAACCAGCGTATCAATTCCAATAAACTGTTTACGCCAACCCAATTGCACTTCGAATGATGCTAGATGTGACATCTCTTCCCTATATTTGGCTGGAATATCACCATATTTGGGCAAAATAACACGCACATCAAGTCCCTGACGTGTCAACTCTTTGGGTAAGGAGCCGATCACATCTGCTAATCCACCTGTCTTTATAAAAGGAACGGCCTCCGAAGCCGCGAACAGTATTTTCATCATGCCACTCCTCCAACTTTGCTAGAACCTGATCTAACACCACATTGCAATTAGATCACTTTGGTTTTCGCTGCAATGAACGGTGCTTTATTGTCACCTGTTAATACGCGCCCCCGGCTAATGAAGACATCCTTATCCAGAATCGCATTCTCGATAATTACATTTTCCTCAATTTCACAGTTTTGCAGAATAATACTATTTTTCACGTAGGCACCTTTGCGGATTTTCACTCCGCGGAATAGGATGCTGTTCTCTACTTTCCCTTCAATTTGGCAGCCATTCGCGATTAGTGTATTTTTGGTAGCTGCAGATTCCATATATTTCGCAGGCGGCTCATCCTTGACCTTCGTATATACGAGGTTGTTCTTTTGGAAGAACAGCTCCCGCCAAATCGCTGGGTTCAACAGCTGCATGCTGTGCTTGTAGTAGCCTTGTATGGAGTTCACAATGCCCAAATGACCCTCAAACTTATAGCCGTACACGCTCAGTTTATCAATATTTTTCATAATACCGTCACGTACCAAATGGTCATACCCTTGCGCTAAGCAGGACTCAACCATATCAAGAAGTAACGCCTTGCTCATGATATACATTTCCATGGAGATGTTATTCGTCCGCAAGCGCCCGGTATGATCTTCCATCAAAGTGACTTGACCTGTTTCTTTCACAGCCATACGGCGGAATTTCCCATGAATTTCTTCATCTGTTTGTTTATAAATGACAGTGATATCCGCTTGCATATCTTCATGGTAACGAACGGCATCGTTCAGATCAAGATTGCACACCATGTGACTGCGGGAAATGATTACAAACTCTTCTTTGCCTCGGTAGAAATAGTCGCGATGGCTATAGAACTGGTATAAATCTCCACGCGAGATCCCCGTCGGTTCATCAAGTACGGAAGGTAGAACGAATAGTCCCCCGCGCTTACGATCCAAATCCCACTCTTTACCAGATCCCAGATGATCCATCAGTGAACGATATTTGTGCTGTGTGAAAACAGCCACATTATCAATTCCGGAATTCACCATATTGGAAAGTGCAAAATCGATTAACCGATAACGACCGCCGAAAGGCACAGATGCCGGGCAGCGAAAATAAGTCAGTTCCTCCAAATCATCCGGTTCATTGACTAAATTAATGACTCCCATCACATGTTTCATCCGATATCATCCCTTCTGATTAGCGTAGCCTGTTACCCGTTCGTTACCGCCAATAAGCACAATTTCGCCATTGCCATCTACAACTGCACCATCTTCAACGACCGTATTCTCACCAATAATAGCTTTGATAATCGTTACGTTATTACCAATCTTGGCATTCGGCATAATGACGGAATCCTTAATTTGGCTGCCTTCACCGACTTGAACCCCGAAGAAGAGAACAGAATGATCAACATCTCCAAATATCGCACAACCCTCATTCACCAATGAACGCTTAATATTTGCTGTAGGTGCTACATATTGAGCAGGTTGGTACGGATTCTGTGAATATACACGCCAATCTTTATCATTTAAGTTAAGTTCATTATTGTCATCTAAAAGGTCCATATTCGCTTCCCATAAGCTATCTATGGTTCCGACATCCTTCCAATAGCCTTGGAATGGATAAGCAAACATTCTTGCTTCATCCTTCAACATCATCGGAATAATATCTTTCCCAAAATCCTTGCTAGACTCTGGATTCGCCTCATCTTCAAGTAAATACGATTTCAAAGCTTTCCAGTTAAAAATGTAAATCCCCATTGAAGCCAAGTTAGAGTTTGCTTCCTTCGGCTTTTCAGCGAATTCCGTAATCTCTTGCTTCTCATTTACGCTCATGATGCCGAATCGGCTGGTCTCTTCCCATTTCACTTCGATAACCGCGATTGTTGCATCCGCTTTTTTCTCTTTGTGATAGGAGAGCATGAGATCGTAATCCATTTTATAAATATGGTCACCCGAGATGACCAAGACGTATTCGGGATCATACTGCTCGATAAATCCAATATTCCGATAAATCGCGTTTGCAGTTCCTTTGTACCAATCTCCGCCTTTTTGCTCCATGAATGGTGGCAACACGGTTACACCGCCATACTTGCGGTCAAGGTCCCAAGAGCTTCCAATACCGATGTACGTATTCAGAACGAGCGGCTGATACTGTGTAAGAACACCAACCGTATCAATCCCGGAATTCGTACAATTGCTGAGAGTAAAATCAATGATGCGATATTTGCCGCCAAAGTGAACAGCTGGCTTAGCTAAATTGTTCGTCAGTACGCCTAATCTTCGCCCTTCTCCTCCAGCGAGGAGCATAGCAACACATTCTTTACTGCGCATATTTGATTTCCCCCTTCACCTTCATCAATCTCTGATTGGAATTCACTCACACACTTGATATAGACAGCCGCAAGCGGCGGAATACATAACGATAAACTGTATGGCATGCCATGCATGGAACTTGCTTTACTTGTGATTGGCAGTGTATTCCCCTGACCAGAACCACCGAACTCTGTCGCGTCGCTATTAAATACAATCTCATACAGACCTAATTTCGGAACGCCGATCCGATAATCCGGATGAACAACAGGTGTAAAATTACACACGAGAATAAGTTCATCCTCCGGCGATTTCCCTTTTCGCATATAAGTGACAACACTTTGGCTCTCGTCATGGGGATTAATCCATGCAAAGCCTTCTGGATCATGATCCAGCTGCCACAAAGCCGGTTCGTTCAAATAAAACTGATTGAGCGACTTCACATATTGAAGCATCTGCTCATGTTTCTCGTAGCCATCTAGAAGAAACCAATCCAACTCCTCGAGATCCTTCCATTCGTCGAATTGACCGAATTCACTTCCCATGAAGAGCAGCTTTTTCCCTGGATGTCCAGACATGTACCCATATAATACTCGTAGATTAGCGAATTTCTGCCAATAGTCTCCTGGCATCTTATGCAGGAGTGAACGCTTTCCATGCACAACCTCATCATGTGACAAAGGGAGTACATAATTCTCGCTCCACGCATACATGAAAGAGAAGGTAATCAACTTGTGATTATATCGGCGGTGGATGGGATCCAGCTTCATATATTTGAGCATATCGTTCATCCAACCCATATTCCACTTGTAGTTGAACCCAAGCCCACCTTCGTGTACAGGAGCTGTCACAAGCGGCCAATCTGTGGAGTCTTCCGCCATCATCAACGCATCAGGGTAATAGGAGAACACAACTTGGTTCAACTTGCGAATGAACGCAACAGCCTCCAAATTCTCATCCCCGCCGAGTTGATTAAAGATCGGCTCCTCATTCCATCTGCCGAAATTAAGATGCAGCATGGAAGCAACAGCGTCCACCCTAATGCCATCCATATGATACATATCCATCCAGAATAAGGCATTTGAAATCAAGAAACTCTGGACCTCTGGCCTTCCGAAATCGAAGGTAAGTGTTCCCCACTCCAGCTTCTCTGCTTTGCGAGGGTCCTCATACTCATACAGAGGCATGCCATCAAACTGACGCAGTCCATGACTGTCCTTGCAGAAATGGCCTGGGACCCAGTCCATAATGACCCCAATTCCCTTCTGATGGCAGCGATCTACGAAACGCATGAAATCTTTGGGTGCACCGTGGCGACTCGTCACTGAAAAGTATCCCGTTGCTTGATACCCCCAAGAACGATCGAAGGGATGTTCCGCAAGCGGCATGACCTCGATATGGGTATACCCCATTTCTACTGCATAATCCACCAATTCACTGGTTAATTGTTCGTACGTATAGAGCTCCTCGCTTGTACGATCTTTCTTACGCCAAGTACCCAAGTGCACCTCATAAATGGATAGCGGCTTGTTATAAGCGGGAACTTCTTTCTTCTGCTGTTGCCAAGCTTGATCTTGCCATTCATAACCCTCCAAATCAACAACCCGTGATGCCGTACCGGGCCTTAATTCAGAATAGAAGGCATAGGGATCAGCTTTTAACAAAATCTGCCCTGTCTGACTATGAATTTCGAACTTGTAGTAGTCACCTTCACGTGCTTCTGGAATGAATAACATCCAAAGACCTAATGAACTAATTCTTTCCATCGTATGCTCGCCGGATTGCCAATCATTGAAATCACCAAGGACAAACACGGTTCTCGCATGCGGTGCCCAAACGGCGAATCGAACACCTTCATGCCCTTTTTCTTTGCTAACATGTGCCCCTAAGATACGATAACTGTGGAAAAGGGATCCTTCATGAAGCAGAAATAAATCCTCGGAGCTGGGTATACCAACATTTGCTCCCACATTATCCCCCCTTATTTCGACATGTCTTTACCCAAAGATGCGTGTAATGAAACGACTCTACCTCTACAAATACAACAAACAGGTAATGAATTCCTTCAATTCGTTCTGATAAAAAAAAGGAAATCTCTCAACCTTCGGTGAATTAATGGTAGGACATGATATGAAAGGTGGATCACTCATAATGAAAGACAAAGTAAAAGGACTTATCGTAGGTTTAACCATTGGTTCTGTTTTAAGCGGAACCGTAGCGTTTGCAGCGGGTACACAAATCGAAGTCGCTTTCCGCAATCTGACGTACATGTTTGATGGTGTCGAGAAAGCACCAACGGGTGCGAAAGGATTCATTTATGAAGGGGATACCTATGTTCCACTGCGTTTCATGAGCGACTCCCTTGGCAAAAAAGTTGCGTGGGATGATGCAACAAGTACCATTTGGATCGGCAACAATCCGAATCAAGTCGTTGCAACTTACTCAGGCGGAACGGTGACGAGAGCTGAGTTTGATGTCGTCTTTAACGTTAAATCACTGATAGATAGTGCATATGCAAGCTCCAAGGACAATATCGACTATCAAACAAGTATTCTCAAAGAATTAGTATCGAACCGGATTCTCTATGGTCGGGCGTCTGAAGCTGACCAAGAAGCTGCAAAAAAGAATGCTGCTGGACAGGTTGCTGCATGGAAGCAGCAAATGGGCGTTGATAAGTTTCAAGCGGATTTGAAAAACGCAAAAGTGAAGGAAACCGAACTTCAGTACTTCCTTGTTGGCAGTATGACAGCGACTAATTACGTGAAATCCAGTGTAACGGACGCTCAATTGAAATCTCAGTATGATGCGGCACTTGCTGCAAATAAAGATGCGTTTACCATTGCTTCTGTACGTCATATTTTGATCGGACTTACGGACCCATCAGGTAAAGCTCTTCGCACGAAAGAAGAAGCTCTAACACTTGCTAAGGATATTCAACAGAAACTCAAAAATGGCGGAGATTTCGCTGCGCTTGCTAAGCAATACTCTGAAGATCCAGGTTCGAAAGATAATGGTGGCCTTTATGCGGATGCCGATGTAAGTCTATGGGTTGAAGGATTCAAAAATGCAGCGATCTCACAAACAGTTGGTGTGATTGGCGATCCCGTTGAAACAGAGTTTGGCTACCATGTGATCAAAGTTGACTCTCGCTCTGTTAAACCACTTGCTGCAGTGAAAGATTCACTTCGTGCGGCAGCTGAGCAAGCACTGTTCCAACAATTTTCCGAAACTGAACTGCCTAGTTTGATTGAAAAGATCGATTTAGGTCAATAAATGGTGTACAATGGTTGTTTAGTGAAGAAATCAAGTTGAAGGATGGATTGCAACATGTTTTATGCAAAAGACTGGGTCGATTATGAACTGCTCGATACGGGCGGCGGCGAAAAGCTTGAACGTTGGGGTACGATTGTGCTGCGCAGACCCGACCCACAAATTATTTGGCCTCTACAGAAAGAAACACCAGCTTGGCGTCAAGCGGATGCGCATTATCACCGCAGCTCTAGCGGCGGCGGCCAATGGCAGCAGAACGCAGAGCTTCCTGAGCGTTGGACAATTACGTATGATCAGAAGCTAACCTTTTATATTAAACCAACTAGCTTTAAGCATACGGGGCTCTTTCCTGAGCAAGCTGTGAACTGGAAATGGATGATGGACAAGATCAAAGGTGCCGGTCGTCCCATTAAAGTACTTAACTTGTTCGCTTACACTGGCGGAGCATCACTGGCTTGCGCACACGCTGGCGCGGAAGTATGCCACGTCGATGCATCTAAAGGTGTTGTCCAATGGGCAAAGGAAAATCTGCATCTTAGCGGTATGGGCTCCAGGCCTGTTCGTTTCATTACGGATGATGTGTTCAAATTCGTTCAGAGAGAACAGCGCCGCGGCAGCAAGTACGATGCGATCATTATGGATCCACCTTCGTACGGACGTGGGCCTAACGGTGAAACTTGGAAGCTGGAAGATGATCTCTTCCCCTTCATCCAGACATGCCAATCTATTTTGACGGACAACCCGTTGTTCCTGTTAATTAATTCTTATACGACAGGTATCTCGGCTACTGTACTTCAGAACATTTTGACTATGGCGATGAAAGCCAAGCATGGCGGAACGATCTCCAGCGGTGAAATCGGCCTTCCGATCACGCACTCCGGTCTTATGCTCCCTTGCGGTATTCTTGGACGCTGGGAGGCGTAAGCAGTGGCTCTCAAGAATGATAACGGTGCATCGCAAATACCGATTCTCTTCGAAGACAACCACATTCTCGTGGTTGAGAAGCCCGTCAACATGCCTACGCAGGAAGACGAGTCACGTGATCTTGACTTGCTGAACGCCTTGAAGGCGGACATCAAGGAGCGGTACAACAAGCCCGGCAATGTCTACCTCGGGCTTGTCCATCGCTTGGATCGTCCCGTTGGCGGCGTGATGGTCTTCGCCAAAACGTCAAAAGCCGCGTCCCGACTATCGGACGCGGTAAGAACAAGGCAGCTCGACAAGACGTACGTCGCTGTCGTGCACGGTAAACCCTCCCAGCCGGCCGCTACGCTGCGCCACTGGCTGTGGAAGGATACGCGGACGAATACCGTCAGCGTGGTCAAGGCAGGCCAGCAGGACGCCAAAGAGGCGGTGCTGGACTACAAGCTGCTCGGCAGCCATGACGGGCTCAGCTTGATTGGGATCAAGCTGCACACCGGGCGGCCGCATCAGATCCGCGTGCAGCTGGCTGCCATCGGCTGCACGCTGTATGGGGACCAGCGCTACGGCAGCGCTGTCAACAAACCAGGCCAACAGCTTGCGCTGTGGGCGACGGCACTATCCTTTGAGCATCCTGTGCTCAAAGAGAACATGCACTTCCGGTCGCTGCCGCCTGCGCAGCGCCCTTGGAACGCATTCACCATTCCCGAGCTATAAGGGAATGACGCTCTACATCAATCTAATTGGCAACCTTGCCCAATAAATAAATAAGCAATTTCTGATTATGAGCGGAAACGCGATTCAGGTACGAATCCAACAGTTCTTCACGGATTCCACGGCCTCTCTCGCATTCCGCTTTTCCTTTGTCCGTGACATGGATCCAAACGATACGGCGATCTTTCTCGTCGCGTACACGGGTAATCAACTCCGCTTTTTCCATCCGGTCTAACAAGGTTGTAACGGCAGCAGGTGTCGTGGATAAATACTCGATTAAATCCGAAGGCTTCATACGTTCATGGATTAGGAGCAATTCAAGCACATTCAGTTGTCCTTCCGTAATCGTAGGAGCTAGACCTACCTCCATCTGATTTTTCAATTCCTTCGATAATTTTAGCCATAGCTTTCCGAATTCATCGGAATACATCCTCATCAACTCACTTCCATTTTCACCTATTTACAGCAAGTATAGCATGCCTTTTCTCTACTTTAAAGATTAATGCCATTAATATTTTCTTACAAAAATTGCGAGATTCATGGACATGCTGTGGTTTGCTGATACCTGTTGTCGAGCCTTCCCATAGTTTGTCTAGTCTTGTGCAGAATGACAAGCGAATCGACTTCTTTTAACAAGTTGCCCAGTACATACATATACTAATCGAAGGTGTCATGCTCCCTACAAATTACGTTGCTTCCCTTTCATTCCAGAGAAACTTAACCTGCATGGCTGCCAACTTACGTTCAAGGAGTGATTGCATTGGAAGCTTGGAAAGTAGAGCTAGGCCGCAAAGCGTTGGAAGCCGGTATGCTAAAAGACCCACAGTGGCTGGATCGATTAGACGAACCGATGCCCCTGTGGGTCTTATTGGAATTAGCTTTTGCATTGATTGAAAAGTTGGATCCACCAACCGTTAGTTACGATTGAGGAAAGCGTAAAATTTCAACAATCGATTCTGTTTTCGTCACAGGAATAAGTGATTTACCCTGAGCTTTACGATCCTCTAATGGAGCTGTCTCCGTTGAGAAGCGCAGCTTCTCGCCATTACTCATAACAGCTGTAATTAAGTAATCCATCTTCACAATGAAAGTTCGGATTAACGCTGAACCGTTCGGTCTGACACGCTTGCCTTCTTTGAATTCGAAGGTAATAATCCCCTTACCGCCGCGACCTTGAATTGGGTAATCTACCACAAGAGATCGCTTCGCATACCCGAGGTCCGAGATTACTAGTACTTCCCCTTCATCCCCATAGATCCACTCAGCTGACACGACTTCATCGTCATCCTTGAGCTGGATGCCGCGTACACCTGCGGCTGAACGGCCCATCGGGTTTACTTCTTCCTCACGGAATCGAATGCTCATGCCTTGTTTCGTGACGAGAAGAATTTCCTTCGTATTGTCACTCATTTGAACATGCAGCACTTCATCTTGCTCGCCCAGCTTACACGCAACGATCGCATTAGATCGATTCGTCATGTATTCTTTCAGCTCAGTCCGCTTTACTTGTCCCTTCCGTGTAACGAACACGAGTGACTTCGTCGGATCCTCGAAGCCCTTCACAGGAATGACATTCACGATGCGATCTTCCTTGGCAATCGGGATGACATTCACGATCGCGGTTCCATTGTCTTTCCACTTATACTCTGGAATTTGATGGACAGGCAATAAGTAGTATTGCCCCTTCTTCGTGAAGATCAGCAAGCTCTCGATCGTATTCACGTCCAGCAAGAAACGAAGGTAATCCCCTTCCTTCATGCCTGTATTCTCAAGCTCCCCACCTGAACGCGTGAAGGATAGCTTGCTTGTACGTTTCAAGTAGCCTTCATTGGACAAGGTGACAAGCACATCTTCCGCTGTTACAAGAACTTCTAGATTCACTTTCAGTTCTTCGACTTCTCCTTGAATCTCCGAGCGGCGATCAATCCCATATTTCTTGCGAATTTCGCCCATCTCATCTTTAATCACACCCAGGAGTTTCTTCAAGCTGCCCAGAATTCCGCGCAAATAGGCAATTGTTTTCTGAACATCCTTCAATTCCTTCTCCAGCGTTGTTATTTCCAAATTCGTTAAACGGTATAATTGCAGGACGAGAATCGCATCAGCTTGACGTTCCGAAAAATGAAACTTCTCTACGAGGTTATTTTGAGCGTCCTGCCGGTTCTTCGATGCTTTGATCGTGGCAATAACCTCATCCAAAATGTTCAGTGCTTTCACAAGTCCTTCGAGGACATGTGCACGATCTTCCGCTTTTTCTAACTCGTATTGGGAGCGGAACGTTACAACCTCCTTCTGGTGCTCAATATAAGCTTCCAGAATCTCGCGGATACCGAGCTGACGAGGTGCTTTATTCACAATCGCAACCATGTTGAAGTTATACGTAACTTGAAGATCCGTTTTTTTCAGCAAATAAGCCAAAATCCCTTGTGCATCCGCTTCCTTCTTAAGCTCGATCACGATACGAAGCCCATTCCGTCCGCTTTCATCCCGCACTTCGGCAATACCCTCGATTTTTTTCTCCAAACGGATATTTTCCATTGCGGTCACTAACCGGGATTTAACCACTTGGTAAGGGATTTCCGTAATCACGATTTGCTGTCTGCCGCCGCGCATCTCTTCGATCGCTGTTTTGGACCGAATATATATACGACCTTTACCCGTGCGGTAAGCTTCGCGAATGCCTTCTTCTCCCATGATAATCCCTGAAGTAGGGAAATCAGGTCCTTTGACAATCGTCATTAACTCGTCAACCGTGATTTCCGGTTTATCTATCATTGCTATGCAAGCGTCAATAATTTCACGCAGGTTATGTGGCGGAATTTCTGTTGCAAAGCCTGCAGAGATCCCGCTAACGCCGTTAACTAGCAAATTCGGGTAGCGAGCAGGCAGAACAACTGGCTCTTTGGTTGAATTGTCGAAATTATCTTTGAATAGGACCGTGCGCTTCTCGATATCACGCAGTAATTCCATAGCAATTTCGGACAACCTTGCTTCTGTGTAACGCATCGCTGCAGGCGGATCATCGTCTAAGGAACCCCAGTTACCATGTCCATCGACGAGCGTGTGACCCATTTTCCATGGCTGTGCCATACGAACCATACCATCATAGATCGATGAATCACCATGTGGATGGTAGTTACCCATCACATCCCCAACGGTTTTGGCAGATTTCCGGTAAGGCTTATCTGGCGTATTGCCGGAGTCATACATCGCATACAACACACGACGTTGCACTGGCTTCAAGCCATCTCTTACGTCAGGTATCGCACGATCTTGAATAATATATTTGGAATACCGACCGAAGCGATCACCTACGATCTCCTCCAGGAAGGCTGGTAAAAACTCTTCTAAAATGCTCACTTTCTCGTCACCACTCTTTATGATTACTCAACATATTCCGTAAAATCAACGTTTTCGATAATCCATCTCTTGCGTGGATCTACTTTATCGCCCATTAATGTTGTCACACGTCGTTCTGCTTTGGCTGCATCTTCGATCTGCACTTGGAGCAGTGTTCGACTCTCCGGATTCATCGTCGTTTCCCACAACTGATCCGGATTCATCTCGCCTAATCCTTTATAGCGCTGAAGCTCCGTGTTCTTACCAAGCTCTTTCACGACAACCTGCAGTTGATCGTCCGTCCAAGCGTATTTATGACCACCATTTTTACCTTTTCTCGTCACTTTATACAGCGGAGGCTGAGCAATATACACTTTGCCTGCATCAATCAACGGTTTCATGTAACGATAGAAGAACGTGAGCAGCAGCACTTGAATGTGCGCACCATCTGTGTCGGCATCTGTCATCAAAATGATTTTGCCGTAATTCGTCTCTTCTGCTTCGAACTCCGATCCTACCCCTGCTCCAATCGCAGCGATAATGGCTTTGTACTCTTCATTTTTCAAAATATCAAGGAGCTTGGCTTTCTCAGGATTCATCGGCTTGCCTTTGAGCGGTAATATCGCTTGATGCTTCGAATCGCGCCCTTGTTTCGCTGATCCACCCGCAGAGTCACCTTCCACGATGAATAGTTCATTCCGCTGCAGATCCTTGGATTGCGCTGGTGTAAGCTTACCATTCAGGTTCGAGCTCTCGCTCTTGCCTTTCTTCCCGCTGCGAATTTCTTCACGCGCTTTACGTGCAGCTTCTCTCGCTCTAGATGCTTGTACGGCCTTCTTCAGCATCATTTGAGCGATTTGCGGATTTTCCTCAAGGAAAACGGTCATTTTATCGGATACCACGGCGTCCACGGCACTACGTGCAATAGCACTTCCTAGTTGGTCCTTTGTTTGACCTACGAATTCGACATCGCCCATTTTGATATTGATGACGACCATCATACCTTCTCTGAGATCGGTTCCATCGAGGTTTTTATCCTTTTCCTTGAGAATGCCCCCTTTACGGGCATATTCATTCATGACACGCGTATAAGCTGTCTTAAAACCTGTCTCGTGCGTTCCCCCACCGCGTGTTGGAATCGAGTTGACGAACGAAGCAATCGTCTCCGTGTAGCCATCATTGTATTGGAGTGCGACTTCAACTTCAATTTCGTCCTTCTCCGAGGCAAAATGAATGACAGGATGCAGTACGGTCTTCTCTTCGTTTAAGAAGGCTACGAACTGGCTTGCACCGCCTTCATATTGAAACTGATCGACTTTATCTGTGCGTTCGTCTTTGAGGTTTACTTGAAGTCCCGAGTTCAAGAAGGCAATTTCCTGCAGCCGCTCAGCGAGTGTATCGTAGTTAATCGTCGTTCCACCTTGGAAGACGCGTTTATCTGGTTTGAACGTTACTTTCGTCCCTGTACGATTGGTGTTGCCGATAACTTCAAGTCCTGTAACCGGTTCACCCACATGTTCTATGCCTTTATCATCAACCCAATACTCAAAGCGCATCTTATGCACTTTGCCATCACGGTTAATCTCAACTTCCAACCACTCGGATAGTGCATTCGTTACGGAAGCCCCTACACCATGTAAACCACCAGATTTCTTATACCCTGAACCACCGAATTTACCTCCTGCATGAAGAATCGTAAATACGACTTGAGGCGTTGGAACACCAGTCTTATGCATACCTGTAGGAATACCGCGGCCATTATCATGGACGGTTACCGATTGATCTTTATGTATCGTGACATTAATTTTGGAACAATGTTTTGCCAGATGCTCATCGACTGCATTATCTACGATTTCCCAGATCAAATGATGTAGACCTGAAGAACTGGTACTGCCAATATACATCCCTGGTCTTTTACGAACAGCAACAAGCCCTTCCAGGACTTGAATATCGTCTGCTTCGTAATCTGTCGTGGGAGTCGGGGCTTTCCCTTTCGCAAATTCTAGCTGCTCAGCCATTGGAGCCCTCCTTTATCTCTTTGATCTCTAATTTAAAATATCTTTGCGCGAAAATACCGTAAACGAAACGATAAGCGCTAGTATGGTCCATACACTTAGTACACTAAGCGAGAACCCTAAATCCATTCCCTGAATCGGTGGGATGCCTCCAGTCAAATACTTGGTTAGGTCCAAGTTGACCATAAACAAATATTTAGCCGTCTCCCACGAAGAAACCATGTTCGATAAAATGGTTCCTGATATTAATACGGCAAGCATGACCCCCATACCTGCTGCGGTTGATCGAATTAGTACAGAAAGCATAAGCGACATGATCGCTACGACGATTGCTGTAAACCATACTAAGCCGAATTCCATCAAGAGAAAGAACCATTGATCCACGGCGCGGACACGACTAAAATCGACATCTGCCCCTGATAACTGTATGCCTGTGAAGATCGGCATGTTCCATCCGTTGTAACCAAATACAACGCCAGAAATCAAGTAGCATATCAATCCCGTCGACAACACAGTCAGTGAGGTAAAGAAGATCACGGTAATTAATTTACTCAATAGGATTTTCCAACGCCTGACCGGTCTTGTCAACAATAATTTAATAGTCCCCGTAGAATGCTCGGATGATACGATATCTGCTGAAATGACCATAATAATCAACGGAATAAATAATCCTACAGCATTTTTCACAAATTCACGTGTAAATGTAACCGCATTCGGCGAACTTGGATTCACGTCTTGATCTAAATAATAATTCGCAATTTGAATTTGAACTCGCAATTGCTGCTTCCATTCATCTGGTGTTCGTGCAGAACTGAGGCGTTTCTCCCAATCGGTCACTTTCTGCCGCTGATCTGCCTTCCAATCCGATGTACCAAATTGCTTCTGCGTATGTTGAGCAACTCGCATTTGAGCATAAGTGAACATGGGAATTAAAGCAAGAAGAATAAGTAGAATGACATAAAATCGCTTTTTCTTAATCATTTTTATCATTTCATTTTTAACTAAAGCATAGAGTCCTGTCAATTCATTCACCTTCTCCTACTCAATTCGTTCCCCTTCAGTTAGACGCAAGAACAAATCTTCAAGTGTTGGATTTTTAATTTCTACGGCATATAAACTAATTCCCTTTTCGATAAGGAGTTGATTTAGCTTAGGAATGTCTTCTTGATTCATCTGCGTTGAAATCTGCTTAACCGTTGGAGGTAAGTTTGTTAGGCTTTCCGACTCAACGGAGATCGCTGAAAGCACAACCTCAGATGATTGCAGTACGCGGTACGCTTCTTCACCTGGTGAAACCGTCCATACGACCCTGCCACCTTGTGCAATGAGTTCATCTACAGCTCCTACTTGAATGACTTCACCATGACTAATAATCGCTACACGATCACACATTTGCTGAAGTTCACTAAGCAAATGACTTGAAACGAATAGACTCAGTCCATCCGCTGCTAATCGTTGTATAAACTCCCTCATTTCTTTGATACCTTGCGGATCAAGCCCATTAGTAGGCTCGTCCAGAATCAGAAGACTTGGTCGCCCTAATAAAGCCTGAGCAATCCCCAAACGTTGACGCATCCCGAGGGAATAGGTCCTTACTTTATCATGAATACGTGCATCCATCGAAACAATCTCCACGACTTCTCGAATCCGATTCTCATCCACATCTGGAAGCATGCGAGCGAAATGTTCGAGATTCTCCCACCCTGTCAGGTAGGAATAAAGCTCAGGATTTTCAACGATACAACCCACTTTTCGCATCGCTTCATCATGTTCTTTATGTACATCAAATCCACAGATATGAATAGTCCCTTCCGTAGGGCGAATTAAATCAACGAGCATACGAATGGTCGTCGTTTTGCCTGAGCCATTAGGCCCAAGGAAACCAAATATTTCGCCAGCGTATACGTCAAAAGAAATGCCTTTAATAATCTCTTTGTTTTTGATGCTTTTTCTAAGATTATTGACAGATAAAACAATTTTAGGCGTTGCAGCTATAGCCATACCATGTCCTCCCTATTTTAAAATTTGGACGATCCGATCTGCGATTCGCTCATACCCATCCCCATTCGGATGAAAATGATCAGCAGATGATAAATATTTGATCAAATTTTGATCAAATAGGTCGTAGGTAGGAACAATGAGCATCTGCGGGTATTGATTCGTCAGTTTAAACACACCGTTATTCCAGCGCTGCACGGTTAAAGAACCCTGTCTTGATGGATCAAGATCTAGGAAAGGGTGATATAAACCGATATATAAGAGCGTTGCTTTGGGATTGGCTTGATTGATGGCCGCAATAATCTTTTCCATTTTGGCTAGTGCTGGATCTACTCGTTTCTCAGCTGCCTCTGGATTAAATTCAGTTTGATTATCACCTTTAAAGAGCCCTTCCCCTCCTGCAAAAATATCATTTCCACCGATCGTAAGCAAAATAATATCGGCTTGCGCTAGCGCATCTTGTGTTTTTTTCAATGCTAAATCAGTAAGTAATTGATCACTTTTGTAACCGGGAATAGCGAGATTGTTAAGTACAAAGACTGGCTTACCACTTGCTTTCTCCAGCTTCTCACGCACACGTCCAACATAACCTTTGCCTGTATTGTCGCCAGTTCCAGCTGTCAGTGAATCTCCTAAAGCGACAATTTGCAGCTTAGAGCTGCTTTCAATAACCGATGGTTTCGTAGGTGCCGGAGTCGCGAGTTGCAAGTCTCCAGACGCCTTAGGAAACCATATTTGATTCGCCGCGTACGCAAAGCCAACAGCGAAAACAATCGTAGAAATTGACGCGGTCAAACCAATGGCACCCCAGATGAAGCGAGATGATTTCAATGCTGTCCCCTCCTGCGAATCTTTGGCATATTTCCAATTTAAGAGTATAGCTTCTCGTCAAATTTTGCAAACATTGGACAGATTAGATGAATTTACGGGATGTGAATGCGGTTTGAGCGTATTTAAAGGTGTACACTTTCTCGTAACCACAAAGAAAAAAGCTGCCCAACCACAATCAAGTGGCTAAGCAGCTTCTTCTTTTCTTAAACAGCGTCTTGTAAAAATTTGTACTGAGCTTGGATCAAACCGTAGTAAATCTTCTGCTCCTTCATAAGCTCATCATGATTGCCAATTTCCATCATCCGTCCGTGATCTAGCACAACAATTTTGTCCGCATTGCGAATCGTTGACAAGCGATGTGCGACGATAAAGGAAGTACGACCCGCCAATAGTGTCTTCAGCGCTTCTTGAATTTTGAGCTCTGTATCCGTATCAATACTGGCTGTCGCTTCATCCAGAATAAGTACGCGAGGATTGGCTAGCAATGCTCTGGCGAACGAAATCAATTGGCGCTGCCCCATTGATAGGACGTTACCGCGCTCTTGCACCTCTGTATCGTAGCCATTAGGCAACTTGGAGATAAAGTCATGTGCATGAACAGCCTTCGCTACCTTCTCAATTTCATCGTCCGTTGCATCTAGGCGACCGAATCGAATGTTATCACGGATCGAACCGGAGAAAATAAACGTATCTTGCAGGACGACCCCGATTTGAGAGCGAAGGCTGTGAATTGTGACGTTACGAATGTTGTACCCATCGACTTCGATTACCCCTTCGTTAGGATCATAGAAGCGACAAAGTAAGTTCATAATCGTACTTTTCCCTGATCCGGTATGACCTACCAAAGCGATAGATTGTCCGGCAGTTACATCCAAGTTAATTCGGTTCAATGCTGGACGTCCTGGCTCGTATTCGAATACAAGATCTTTGAACTTCACATTTCCTTGTACTGTAGGTAAATCTTTGGCACCCTCGATTTCTGCAACCGTTGGTTTCTCATCCATGAATTCAAAAATCCGCTCCGCCGAAGCCATCGCAATCAACAACTGCGAATACATTTGCCCCAAACGTGTAATCGGCTCCCAAAAATAACCGATGTAAGTCGCAAACGCAACGAGTAAACCAACGCTGATTTCTCCCGTTTGAATCAAATGGGCGCCTAACCAGAACAAGATAAAATACCCAATCGCACCTGTAATTTCAATAAGAGGTCCAAAGGATTGATTCAGCATGGATGCTCGGTTCCAAGACAATCGATTGGTCATATTCATTTTGGAGAAGAACTGAATGTTTTCTTTCTCCTGTGTATAAGCCTGTGTCACTTTAATCCCTTGAATACACTCATTCAAATGGGCATTCAATCGGGATTGCTTCATCGTAACATCCTGCCATGAGCGGCGGATTTTGGTCCGCAGTTTCGTCGAGATGATAAACATAATCGGAACCGTTACAATGATCGAAGCACCTAATTTAAAATTAAATGAGAGCAAAATAATGATGATACCTACAAGTTGAACAACGTCGATCAATAAGTTGACAACACCGTTCGTAAATAAATCCTGTAAGGAATTCACATAGTTCGTAACACGAACAAGGACTGATCCCGCTGGTCGTGTATCGAAGAATCGGAATGAGAGCTTCTGAATATGACTGAAAAGGTCATGGCGAAGATCATAGATAACCCGTTGTCCAATCATATTGGTAAACTTAATGCGGAATGTATTGGCTAACCATTGAATGAGATAAACAGCTAGCATGATGCCAACAATGAGAAAGAGCAGATTCTTATCTTTTGGGATAATTGCATTATCAATTGCTTTACTAATGAGTAGTGGTACTGTCAACTTCGTAATCGCACCTAATAGCATCATTGTAATAATAATAGGCAGCATTTGTTTACGATAAGGTTTCATATAGCCAAACAAGCGTTTTAATTGGCCCCAGTCAAACGGCTTTTCGATCAGTTCATCATCTTGATAGACGAAGCGATGGCCTGTTTGTGAATCTGGATTCGGCGCAGCCGCCTCAGCTTGTTTCGATGGAGTACTCAATTTGCCAACCTTCTTTCTGGCTTGGAGGAATGGGTTATTGGATTGCCTTCGGAAACTTCTGAGTCTGCAGAAGTCCCCTCTTCTCGAGTAACCGCTGCTTGGTTTTGAGCAGTTTGGGTTTGTGGACCATCCGCATATTGAATATCATACGTTTGACGGTACAAGCCATCTTGCTGCAGTAATTCTTGATGCTTACCTCGTTGAATGACGCGACCTTTATCCAGGACAATGATTTCATCCGCGTGTTTCAATGAAGAAATTCGGTGGGCAATAATGAACGTTGTTCGACCTGCCATAACTTCACCAAAACCAGCTTGAATCTCATGCTCTGTTTCCATGTCAACTGCACTTGTGGCGTCGTCTAGTACGAGAATTTTCGGATCTTTGATCAAAGCTCTGGCAATCGCAATACGCTGTTTTTGTCCCCCTGAAAGTCCAAGTCCCCGTTCACCAACTAAGGTGTCGTAGCCTTCAGGAAGTTCCGAAATGAAATCATGCGCTTTTGCTAGTTTCGCAGCCCGAATAATTTCATCCATCGTCACATCTTTGCGACCGTAAGCGATATTATTGCGAATTGTAGAAGAAAATAGAAACGTTTCTTGAAAAACTGTTGAAATCTGGCTACGGTAGCTTTCTATCTGTAAGGAACGAATATCCTTCCCATCGAGCATTACCTTGCCTTCTTTGACATTATAAGCTCTCATGAGGAGCGAGATCACCGTTGTTTTACCGGAACCCGTGCTTCCTAGAAGACCAATAACGGAACCTGGAGGGGCATCTAATGAAAAATCATACAACGCTGGTTGTTTCTCTGGATAAGCGAACGTTACGTGATCAAAAGTTACATGACCATCAACCTTGGTCAAGGCCGCAGCGGTATCGCTATCTTTGACATGCATATAGTGATGCAGAACCTCAAGGATTTTCTCACCAGAAGCTTTTGTTTGTGTAAAGTTATTAATGTGAAAACCAAGTCCCCACATCGGCCCGATTATGTACCAAATAAGACTAAAGCATGCTACCAAATCCCCTAGTGAAATCGACCCATCAATAACCATGTAACCGCCAGCACCAAGTAGTATAACGACACTCAAGTTCGCTAGAATCTCCATGATCGGGAAGTACTTCGCCCAAATCCCTGACGATCCAATATTCATGGACTTGTAATCTTCATTGCGTTCTGCGAACTTGGTAATTTCATGCGGTTCGCGAGCAAAAGATTTAACGGTCCGAACGCCTGTAATATTTTCTTGAACAGCAGTCGTCATCGTGCTCAGAGACTGACGCACCATCCGGAAAGCCGGGTGAATTTTACCTTCAAAGCGAACAGCAGTAAATGCTAGAAATGGCATCGTAATCATTGTAAGTAAAGCTAACTTCCAACTGATAGAGAACATCATCGCCATACCAAAAACAAGCATTAACAAAACGTTCAGAATCTGTGCGAAGCCAAAGCCAATAAACTGGCGAATCGCTTCTAGATCGGCTGTCAATCTTGACATCAGATCTCCTGTTCTCGCTTGATCATAGTACTGAAATGATAAATACTGCAGCTTGTTGTACAGCGCATTCCGTAAGTGGTATGCAACACGGTTTCCTAAGCGACCCCCGCACAAACCATGTAGAAACTGGAACATCCCTTTCATAGAAACGACAATAACAACAAATAGTGCCAATCGTGGAACTAAGTCAAATTGCTTCTTGGTGATCACTTCGTCAATCAGATACCGAAGTAAATTGGGATACACCAAGCCGAGCGCGGTAGCGATTGCAAGACATGCAATTGCTCCAAAAAACAGTTTTTTCTCTGGCCAAAAATATGGCTTCAGTTGCCTGAATACATCCACTTTGGGCCCTCCTTAAAAGGATAGATTTGAAACGCTTATAATGTGTGAACACTTTATGAATCTTAACACCATCACTATATGTGAGCAATTCGAGGATACTCGGATTTAAACGCTTAATTAGGCATAAATTCACAAATTCGTGTAGTAATCCCCCCTATTCTTTTAAATCATCGGGATACCCGCCATTGAAAGCCCTTACATGAGCAATCCAAAAAAAGGGGCAACTTAGTTCCGAAGAACCTAGTCACCCTTTTGTTTAATAGCTAAACAAACGCCTTTAACTGATGCTGTTTAGATATAAGTTCATCCAAATCAATCTTCATTTGGAGTGCATCTCGAAGCCCTTCTGCATGCTCTTTCACCTGTTGTTCCATGATCGATTTCTGAGAAATCAACCAATTTTCTAGCTGTACGCCGTAAGCTCGTTCAAGTTCTAGCGTTTGCGTTTCGATAAAAGCACTGACCGGCGCATTAATCCGATTCTCTAATTCTGCTTTTAGCTTACTTTTGCCATCCCCTTCAAAAAATTGCTTGGCATTCTTGAAATAACTTTGAAGCAGCTTCAGGCTTACTTCCGATGCCTCTAGCTTCGTTGTTACCTCAGGCGTTACAAACGTATTAGACTCATAAGAAGCCTTCTCAAAGCCTTCTAGCAGCAAGCTCAGCTCCTCACCCCAGCGATTCATACGTTTGGTGGAGATGAGATTCATCCGATTTTCTACTCGCAGTGTCGTAGCAAGTACTTCTTGGGATAAATCATGCCCAATCATACGTAATAATTCATTCCATGCGAATTGAATGGCTACTTTCGGATCCTTAGCTTCATCACGGAACGTGGATGGATTGAACGCGAAATTATAGAGCTCGCCAAAGCGATACATCGTTCGTTGTTTGACATAGTACATCAATTCTTGAATTTCTTTTTTCAATTCCTTCAGTTCAGCATCATAGCGTGTGTCATCCAGTAGATCTAAGCCTTGTTGTTCCGACTTATCCAACATAATAAGCTGTTGTCTACGTTCTTCCTCACCTGATTGTGCTCGTTCCAGCCAATTCTGCATGGTGCTAATTGCTCGATGAAGCTCTAGATTAGCCGAATGAATAGCCACATCACTGAGTTCATTCAGAGTAAACTGAACAAATTGCTGTTCAAATGGCTGAATCCCTGATTGTGCGATTAGGCTTTCGTTGCCATTGATTTTCCCTTCAGCCGCCAAATAACTGGATATTGGATAAATTCGCGGATGGCGAATGCCATGTTGGACTAAATTCGTTTCCACATGCTTCACAACCCCCGCAAGCTCCTCCGAGCTTGCCGCCAAATCAGAAGCATTGACGATGAAGAACATTTTATCCATTTCAAAGCTATCCTTAACACGACCAAGCTGAAGCAGAAACTCACGATCTGCCTGGGAAAAGGCATGGTTATAATAAGTGACGAAAAGGATAGCATCTGCATTCTTGATATAGTTAAAAGCGACACCAGTATGTCGAGCATTAATCGAATCTGCCCCAGGTGTATCGACGAAAATGATACCTTGATCCGTCAGTGGATTGGAATAGTATAATTCAATAAATTCTACGAAGCAGGACTTATGTTCTTCCGCCACATAACCTGAGAACTCATCTTTTGTAATCCGAAGTTCGCTACCCAACTGACCTGAGGCTGCTTCCCAACCTTTCTCAACGGCTTTCAGGAAAGAGAAGTGCGGTTTTCCTTTGGCTGTCACATCCGCAGGTGAAAGCTGACTGATTCGCTTCAAAGCGCTAGTCATATCGGACGCCTCTACGCCAAGAATCTGAAGCGAGTACAGCACATCTTCCAAGATTGCGTCTGCCTTCTTCATCTTGACCTTAGCCGTGCCATGCGGCCAGCCTTCTGTTGGCGGCATAATCTTATTGATTGCCGCCGTAGTCGGGTTCGGCGACACTGGCAATACCCGTTCGCCAATCAACGCATTGGCGAACGACGATTTACCCGCGCTGAACGCTCCGAACAGCGCAATCGTGAACGTCCGCTGACGCAGACGGTCCGCTTTCTCGCGCATGGCGCGTGCAAGGGACCGCATCGACGGCAGCCCGTCGATAAGCGCGGAGGCCGCCTGCAAGTCGGCGGCCTTGCGCTCCATGCGCTTGCCGTGTTCACCCGAGGTGAACACGGATGACGGCTGCTCGGCTGCCACCGCGGGGCCAGCCGAGTCCGTGCCTGCTGCCGCCGTCGCATTCGCGGCGGCTTGCAGAATCGTGCCCATGGAGGTCACGTGCAGGTTAGCCCCGCCTTGCGGGGCTGCTGCCGGCTCCTCCATGGCCGTGAAAAGCTGCGCATCCGGCAGCGCCGGCGCAGAAGGTCTTGCCCAGCTGGCCATGCGCAGCAGCTGGGTCTCTGCCGCCGCCTCGGCTTCCTCGAGGCGAGCGAGCTCGCGGCTGGCGCTCAGCCGGCCGCTGAGGGCTTGCAGCTCAGCCGCTAACGCAGCGGCGGCTGCACGTGAATTATCGCGGACCGCGGCCGCGATGATGTCAATCACCGCAAACGCCAGTTTGCGGTACTGCAGCTTCAGCTCACCTGCAAGCTGCTTCATATAGTTCAGCGTATACTCGCCGCCAAACGTCGCCCCTGTATTCACCTGCGAACCGATCAAAGCGCCAGTAACTTCAACTTTCAACGCTTCAATCTGAGCAATTAAGTCCACATCATGTTGGCCTTGTTCGTTTGCTGCCTTTTTCAGCGCATCGCGCAAATGCCAATCCAATTGTGCTTCTACTTGTTCTGCCAAATCGGCCTGAAATGCGTTTAGCCGCTTCTCTTGCTCCGCAGCCGTTTGTGCTGCGCGCGAGAAAAATCCAACCTTAAATCCTGGCTTGCGACTCTCTAGATAAGCATGTGCGTAATCTCGGGTAAGTGCTGGCGTAATATTAGCATTTTCAATAATCGCGCCAACTTCTTTGCGAAGTACGGTCGTCAATGTTTCGGGTAAGTTATTCAACGTATTCAGCTCACTTTGCTTGGTTACAGCCAAAGCTTGAACGTCTTCAACATTGCCTTCCTCGTTCATCGCCTCCAGCAACTCTGCCTTCTGCGGTTCATGCTGCTCCGCCAACCATTTGCTATGTTCGGCCGCCAAGTAACGTGCAGAAGCATCAATACTATAACTTCGCAAGAGATCGCCACGCTCAATTAAACGGCTTAACAGCCATTGCAGTTTAGCGTACTCATTATGGGGATGTGTTGGCTCTTTCATCGTCACAAACAACAAATCATCAGGCTCAATACCCCAATTTAAGAAAGCTTGTTTCGTGCCACTCTGATACTGCCCGAAGGGAAGCTCCCATTCCTTATGTTTATCAATCATATTAACAACGAGATAGAGCGGTTTTCCCCACTCTTTCATTTTCTTCGTAAATGCTAAATTCACTTCTGATTGTACATGGTTATAGTCCATGACATAGAATACCACATCTGCTAAATGCAAAGCGGATTCGGTAGATTGATGATGCGCATCATCAGTTGAATCAATACCGGGAGTGTCCAGCAAAGCTGTATTTTCGCCTAGGAAGGGGATCGGGTACGTAATTTCAACGGTTTCAATATCCGTTCCATTCACACAATATGCTTCTAGCTCGCTGAGTGGGATGGTTGTAGCCTTTCCTTGTTGGTTGACCTTCCCTTCTTGGCTACGATGCGTCACATGCGCACCTGGTTGCCCATTCCGAATGCTAACAATATTAGCACTCGTTGGAATCGGGCTCGAAGGTAGTAAGGCATGCCCGCACAACTGGTTAATAAGTGTTGATTTTCCAGCAGAGAAATGCCCGCAGAACGCAATATTCATCCGTCCACTATCCAGCTTATCTAGCAATTGCCCCATTTTCGTGGCATTATCGCCATCACCTGCATGACCCAGCACTTGCTCCATCTTCTTAAGTGCATCCGGCATGACCGTGATGCTTCCTGCTACTAATTGCGTCATTCGTTCATTCCGCTCCTCTATGATCTGTTGTTCTTTCTTACTACTTCTCAGCTATACAGAAAAAAAATCTCCCAAAGGGAGATTCTGGACTTACGTGAGGGCGATTTTTTCTTTTTCCGGTAGGAAAATTTCAAAAACGTCACGATGTTGAAGAATCGTAATATCCGAATCCTTCACTTTCATCACAACAACCTCGGATTTTGTTTTCATTTTGTCTATGTAATTCTGAGGAACCTCACCGGATTCACTGACTGTTACACCTTCAATGACTTTTTCCTCATTATCAGCTAGCGGTGTATTGATAACTTGCTCATAGATATCAGAGAACAATTCGAAGCTATTCGTATATACGGCGATGCATTTCATTTCAATCCCATCCTTTGTCAGCATTTCATTTGTTTGTAATAGTTTTCCTAGTTGGCTGTGGTTTCATACGTTTCTTCCCCTCACGGCATTTGTCCAATAATGGACAGAACGTGCAATTGGGGTTCTGTGCCTTACAGTGATATCGACCAAAGAATATGAGTCGATGATGTGTTTGCGTCCATTCGTCTCGAGGTACTTTCTTCATTAGCTTCTTTTCAACTTCCAGCACGGAATCGTCCCAGCCAGCAAGTCCTAATCGCTTAGAGACTCGTTCCACATGCGTATCCACAGCAATTGCCGGCACGCCAAAAGCATTCGATACAACGACATTTGCCGTCTTACGTCCAACACCTGGCAATTCAACTAACTGCTCATGCTTCTCAGGAATTTCACCACCGAACTTGTCCAGTAGCAATTGACACAGCTTATGAATATGACTAGCCTTGTTACGAAACAGTCCAATCCTCCGAATGTCTTGCTCCAATTCCTCTAACGGAACAGCCAAGTAGTCTTCAGGGCATGTGTACTTCGCAAACAAGTCTTTAGTAACCTTATTCACGGTTTCATCCGTACACTGAGCTGATAACAATACAGCAATCGTTAATTCAAATGGATTACTGTGGTTCAACTCACAATGTGCATCCGGGTATAGCTCACCGATCGTATCGAGAATATGTCTTACTGTCTTCTGTGTCATAGCTAATCTTCCTTAGGGTCGTAATATTCTCCAGTTTATCGAATTGTTAGAACAGAATCAATCCTTGAAAGCGTCAAAATGCGAACATTTTCTAAAAAATAAACATTTTTTTTTGAAAAACAGAAAAAACCATCTGTTTGAGATAAATATCTTCTCAAATACAGACGGTTGTCTCCTAACATTTGTTCAATTTTCTACTTTTCAATCTCAACAATTTTATTATCAAGGATATACAAATTCAATTGATCACCAGATACATAAGAAGTCAACGGTACAACTGTGGAACCCGTATGGAAGTAAGCTCTCGGGAATACATTGTACGCTGTACGAGCATCTGTACTCGTTGCTTTCACATACACTTGGTTCAGCGTAGAGCTATATTGATCAAACTCACGTTTAGAAAGTGTAGCGACTTGGATAAGCATTTTATCATTGATATCCTTCATCAATTGAACACGATCCCCCACTTTGATGGAGGAGAAGCTCAAGTCTGCACCACCGTTCACTTTCACGCTGTAATTGCTGCCTGCATTGATGACTTGGCTTTTACCTGTAAAATCTTGAACAGTCAAGCTTGTACCTGCTGCATTCACAGCTGTTACTTTGCCACGAATCGGAGTTATCAACTCTGCTTTCGTGATCGTCAGCCCTTTGAATGTCAGTTTCACATAATCATCAATCGCTAGGTCAGCGAACACTGCGCTAGTACCATCAGCTTTCACTAATGAAATACCATCTAATGCGATCGTATAGTTCGTATTATTGGTATCCATAACCGTAGCTTGTTTCAAGTTCGCATTGGTTAGTAGAGTTTTATAAATTGTCGTATTCGTTGTGACGATTTTAGTTACTGTCGTTTGATCATAGCTAAGTAGAAGACTTACTTTATCTCCTACTTTCAAATCAGCAAGTGTACTGTTCGGCTTATTAGCAACTTCTACAATGGGAGTAAAGTTCAGTTTAAACGTCAAACTTTGCCCACTATCTGTTTTTAACGTAACATCATTAGTCTGTAAATTCAATTGTGTTAGAGCACCATCTAACTGAGTGGACATTTGAATGCTCAAAACTTTTTTATTAGAAACGAGGACATCTACATATTTACCAGCAGTAAAAACACTATTAAAAGAGCTAAATGGGAGTTTACTGCCATTAAACATGATTGTGATTCCATCATTTAAAATATAAGCATTTGGATTTCCAGCATTATCTGTAACGGTTAAAATTTTAGATGAATCCTTATAATCAATAATTTTCGCAAAATATAAATTCTCAATCGATCGGTTGATAACCGTAATCGTTGTAACCTTATTATTCAGCACGTCCAGCTTTAATTGGTCACCAGCAGCCAGATCATAAATACTTGCATTAGTTAAACCATCAATAACAACACTGACATTATTACTCAATTCAAAGGCATCGACTGTCTTGCCCGATGTTTTATTGATCAAAATCGTAGAATGATCGTCCGTAAATTGTTTGAACGTTCCTTCTACACTTGTTCCAACATCAGCTTGCTTCTTAACGATAATTTTTACAATCTCACTATTCTTGACCGTGTACTCTACCGTATCGCCAATATGGATCGCATCTACACTAATTAAAGTATTATCCGCAAGTGTCGCAACGACATTACTGGAGAAACCGAATGTCTCAGGCTCACCTGTTTCGGAGGCAAGTAACGTCAATTGCATAGCCTCTTTATTCAACGTCTGAATATCACCTAGAGCTGTTTTGTTCACCGGTACTTGTTTCACAATAATAGATGTATATTTGTCGCTGTCTACAAGCTGACTTTTACGAATTTGGATCGTGCTTCCTGTAACGATTTCACCCAAGCTAAGTCCTCGCCCATCAGCATCTGTTACAGTAACACCCGAAGCTAAATCATAACTTTCATAATCGTCTAAGGTTGCTTTCATCGTAGCAATATTAAGCTTTAATAACTGACCTTCATGAATATCCATTTGCAGTTTATCACTTAGGATTTCCGCATAATATGCTGTACCATTTACTTGAACAATAGAGATTTCATATGTTTCTTGCAATTCTTTTGATGAAATAGCTAGATCATTCTTGTTTCCGAAAAAGACGGTATTCGACGAAATCTTATACGTACTTGTATTTCCGTCTTTATCCATGAGGCCAATGCTTTCGCTCGTTAAGCTAGTCATATAACCCTTCTTAGCGCGCTCTGGTAAAGTAGTCGAATCCTTCTGAGAACGGCTTAAGAAGGCAGCCATTTGTGCACGTGTGACCGCGCCCTTCGGTTGAAAAGATCCATCTTCGAATCCATCTACGATTTTCAAAGCTACAGCTGCATTGATGAAACCTAGTGCACTGCTGCTAATCTGTGAATTGTCCGTGAAAGAAGTTGCATTACTCGATAAGCTTTGCGCAATTGAAGCTTTACCAATAGCGCGAATGACGACTTCTGCAACCCATTCCCTCGTCGCTTTTTGTTGTCCCCATTTAACAGCTGTAGTAGCCCCTGGGTTTCTCAATTTCTCTTGTTCCCACGAAATTAAGCCCTTTTTTTCAGCGATGTCTACATAGTTGCGTGCATAGTTATCAACTAATAAGAATCCTGGAAAAACGGTATCAGATTTCAAGTTATCGACTTCTGATTGTAGACCCATCATCCGTGTAGCCATAATAAGCACATCTTGTTGTGTTACTGAAGTTTCCGGTGAATAGATGCCATCACCCACTCCTTCAATAACCCCTTCCAAGGCGAGCTTGGAAATGTGGCGAATCCCCCAATAATTACTACTTACATCGTCAAATGATAGTCGAACATTCGAGTTCGAGGTTGTTGTTGAAGTTGTCGAAGTCGTTGAATTATTCACGGATGCTGCAAGGACTGGCGTACCTGCTAGACTTGTGATGATTAGAGAGCTTACGATAGCACTCGCCAATTGCTTATTTTTCATAATCTAAATTAACTCCTCTTCAATTCCTAATTAGTAGGACGTTTAATTGGGTAAGGAAGCTCCACATGTCCCATCAAACTATCTACTTGCTTACCATCTTTAAGGACATACAATGTTTTTACTTCTGGGAATTGGAAAATCGTTTTCTTCAATGCTTGTAGGAATAACTCTTCCCCAGGAGCACCTAATTGTGTTTTGGGACCAAATGTCATGTCCAACTTCATTTCACCTTTGACAGCATCCCATTTCACACTGTTAAATTTCATATCATCAAATAAGGGAACTGCCTTCGGATCTTCACTTTTCTGAAGTGCTTTAAGTGCTGCTTCATACGCTTCCGAATCCTTCTCTACGCTCACGGTAACCACTTTCTCAACGAGTTTCATCTCTTCTTGGTCACTGTAGTAAGCTTTCACTTGCAACTGTTTCAGAGGTGCAACTGAAGGCTTCGGTGTAGCCGTTTGTGTAGGCGTTGTTGCAATCGGTGCAGATGTTGTTTGCGGTGCCGTAGTAGCAGCCCCAGATAATTGCATTTTCTGGCCACAAGCTGTAACCGATAATGTGATGGCACTTACAAGGAGTGCTCCTTGAACTAGGCGTCTTGTTTTGTTCATCTTCTTCACTCCTTAGCATTATGCCTAGACAGGCTAGCCTATTTTGATCCGCTTGATGGTCTACATATTTACTTAAGGTCCAAATATTCCTTAATAGCGGCTACAAGTGAAGCAGCTAATTTGTCCTGGAATGCCTCTTTGTACATCGCAGATTCATCATTCTTATTGGACAAATAACCAACTTCAAGCAAGACTGCAGGCATACTCGTTTTGGTAATAACGCGGAAATCAGCTTGACGAACCTTTCGATCAGCAAAGCCAGTAGCTGGAACAGCGTACTTATGAATTACATTGGCGAAATCTAAGCTCTCTGGTCTGTTATAGTATGTTTCCGTTCCTGATACAGTTGCTTTGGCACTATTCCCATGAATGGATAGAAAGAGATCTGCTGAAATATCATTGGCAAAAGAAACGCGATCATCTAATGGAATAAAAGTATCATCAGAACGGGTCATCATAACATGCATCCGCTTATCTTTCGCTAATAGTGCCTCTACCTTCTTCGCTGTAGAGAGGGTAAATTCCTTCTCATGCTTCCCTGTAATGGAGAGTGCGCCAGGATCGTTGTCACCATGACCAGCATCAATAATAACAGTTAATTTCCTCTCGCCAATCGAAGCCTTCCATTGATTAGTAAGTTTAGAAGGAATTGTCTGATACTCTGTTGGCGCGTTCAAATCCAAAATAATTCGTACTGTAGCTGGATTATCGTTGAAATTTGAAAACCGCACCTTGGATACTAACGGTTGTTTGGATGGTAATTCTCCGGAATTTTTAACAAGAAGCTTCTGCAGGGATTCGTCCAATATGGTGTTAGGGAAATCAAACACGAGACGCGAAGGATTCGATAACGTTAAAACTTTCGGACTTATGGTCCCATCCTTTGCAACAACTGTTAGCTCTGTTTCAGAAAGTGAAATAGAGGTTATCACATGTACAGATGGATCTGGCTTGATTGTTCCTGTTCCTGACCCACTCCCTGGGCTTGTACCTGTTCCAGATCCGTTGCCTGTACCCGTCCCCGTAGAAGGCTTAGTTCCCGGTGGTTTGGTCTCTGGATTTGAAGTACCACTGTCAGGTACGTCAACTTCAACAGGACCTGTTACTGGCTTTGAATCTGATTCCGTTGGCTTGAACATATGTACAGATGATGTAGCACCATCCCACTTAAATTCAATACCCAATACTTCACCGATGAAACGCAGTGGAAGCATGGTAGAGCCATTTTCTATCTTAGGACCTACTTCTAATGTTTCTTTCTTACCATTAATGAGTGCAGTTACATTGTTGATCACGAGTTGGATATTCACTTTATCCTTCACGATGGTTACTTTACTTGTAGCTTCGTCCCAACTGACTTTGGCACCAATTTGTTCAACGATTATTCGAACAGGTACAATTGTATTATCATTCACAATGCGCGGTTGAACACCTTCGACTTCGAGCTGTTTCTCATTCATATAAAGCTTAATCGGTTTTGGCGCTTCGGCTCCAAGGGCGGTAGTAGGCAGCAGCAATAAACATGCTAGCAAAAACAAACAAAATGCAGGAAATTTCATCATTCACCTCTATGTAATGTCGGAATTGGGGGATTTCGGGGGATGTAGGAACGCAACCAATCAGCAAATTCTACGAAACTATCAAGTTCCTTATATATTATAGCAAAATTAACCTCTACCTGACAGCACAACCTCCTCTACTTCGACATTCTAGTAATCTATTAGACGAAGCAAATTGCCAAAAGTTGCAAGATTTATGTAGAAAACTTTAAAACGAAAACAAAAAAAGACGCATCCCCTTGGGATACGTCTTCTGCCATTTGCTTATTTGTAAGCTAAACGCTTTTGGTGAGCTTGCTCATATGCCGTGATTTTCGCTTCGTGTTGAAGTGTCAATCCGATGTCATCCAAACCTTGCAGCAAGAATTGGCGACGGTGTTCATCCAAATCAAATTGGATTTCAAGACCGTAATCATCAGTCAGCTTTTTATTTTCTAGATCGACATTCAATTTGTATCCTTCGTGCTTCGCAGTACGCCTAAATAGATCCTCAACTTGCTCTTCCGACAATTTGATTGGCAGAATGCTGTTTTTGAAACAGTTGTTGTAGAAAATGTCTGCATAGGAAGGTGCGATGATAACGCGGAATCCGAAATCTTGAATTGCCCAAGGCGCGTGCTCACGGGATGATCCACAACCAAAGTTAGCTCTGGAAATAAGAACGGAAGCTCCTTGGTAACGCTCTTGATTCAATGGGAAATTCTCGATCACGTTACCCGCTTCATCCCATCTCCACTCGAAGAAAAGGAATTGACCGAAACCTGAACGCTCAATGCGTTTAAGAAATTGCTTAGGGATAATTGCATCCGTATCTACGTTTACACGATCAACAGGGCCTACAAGTCCTGTATGTTGTTTGAAAGCTTCCATGTTCTCATTCTCCTTAAAGTTTTGCTACAGCAAAACTAGCATCATAAACATTTTTTCAATTAGAAATTAAGCTTGTTGGTATTCTTTGATTTCCCAGTCACGAACATCGTAGAAATGACCTTTGATCGCTGCAGCAACAGCCATTGCTGGGGAAACAAGATGCGTACGTCCGCCGCGGCCTTGACGACCTTCAAAGTTACGGTTGGATGTGGATGCACAACGTTGACCTGGTTGAAGCACGTCTGGGTTCATCGCCAAACACATACTGCAACCTGCATCACGCCATTCGAATCCAGCGTCGGAGAAGATTTTGTCCAAACCTTCTTTTTCAGCTTGAATTTTAACACGCCCTGAACCTGGAACAACAATTGCTGTTACGCTTGGATCTACGGAATATCCTTGCGCAATCTTAGCTGCTGCGCGAAGATCCTCGATACGTCCATTTGTACAAGAACCGATAAAGACATAATCCACTTTCAATTCTGTCATTGGTGTTCCTGGTGTTAAATCCATATATTCAAGTGCTTTTTCAGCAGCTTTACGTTCGTTCTCTGTTTCGAAACTTTGTGGATCTGGAACCAAGGAAGTAACGCTTGTTCCCATACCAGGGCTCGTACCCCAGGTAACTTGTGGAATCAACGTTTCTGCATCGAATTCCAATACCCAGTCATACGCAGCGCCTTCATCTGTTACAAGATTGGACCACTCAGCTACCGCTGCGTCAAAATCAGCACCTTGAGGTACATATTCACGACCACGCAGGTAGTTAAATGTTGTTGCATCAGGAGCAATTAGACCAGCACGAGCTCCACCTTCAATAGACATATTACAAACAGTCATACGCTCTTCCATGGAAAGACCACGGATCGCTTCGCCTGTGTACTCAATAACATAACCTGTTGCAAAGTCTGTGCCGTATTTTGCGATAACACCAAGGATCAAATCCTTCGCAGTAACGCCTGGCTTCAAGTTGCCATTGATACGAACTTCCAGGGATTTCGCTCTGGATTGTTGAAGTGTTTGTGTTGCCATAACGTGTTCAACTTCACTTGTTCCGATACCGAAAGCAAGTGCGCCGAAAGCGCCGTGTGTTGAAGTATGGCTGTCGCCACATACGATTGTTTTACCTGGGTGTGTAAGACCAAGTTCTGGCCCCATAACGTGAACAACACCTTGATCTAGGCTGTCCAGGTCAAAAAGTGTAACGCCGAAATCACGGCAGTTTTGTGAAAGTGTATCGATCTGTTGCTTCGAAATTGGATCTGTAATATTGAAACGATCTTTCGTTGGTACGTTATGATCCATCGTTGCGAAAGTTAAATCAGGACGACGAACTTTACGACCGGACATACGAAGCCCTTCGAAAGCTTGTGGTGAAGTTACTTCATGTACTAGATGCAAATCAATATAAATAACGCTAGGCTTGCCATCTTCCTGGTTAATAACGTGATTATCCCAAATCTTCTCGAACATTGTCTTTTTACTCATACCAGTCACCTCTTGTCATTATCCGCATTAGTTTGCTAATGTCTTACCCTCATAACGTACTTTAGCACGGATTACGTCATAGTTCCAAGATATAATAACTATAAGCTTGATAGATAACTCCTATATAGCGAAAAAAGTTGTCACTATCCTACAAAATGTTGTTGACATCCACAATGATAATGATTATCATTCTCCTAGTGGTTATCGAAATGACCATCGATTCACCAATTATTTGAATACATAAACAGGGGGATTTATTGTGCGTAAACTTATTAAACCAGTTACTTTCACACTTTCACTTATGTTGCTATTCCTTACAGCAGCATGCGGAACTTCGAACTCATCTTCATCAACTGCTTCACCTGCTCCTGCAGCAACTGTTCAACCAACAGCAACACCTGCTGCTGATAAAACAATCACACACGCATTAGGAACAACAACAATTAAAGGTACACCGAAACGCATTGTAACATTAGAGTGGGCATACACAGAAGATATATTAGCACTTGGCCTTCAACCTGTAGGGCAAGCTGATAATAAAGGTTACCTTGGTGCGGTAAATGTTAAACCTGCATTAGATGCTTCTGTCGTTGATGTAGGAACTCGTCAAGAACCTAACCTAGAAACAATCACTGGTTTGAAGCCAGATCTTATCATTACTAGCACATTGCGTTCAAGCAAGAACTATGAAGCTCTTTCCAAGATTGCTCCAACAATCGCATTCGAATCCTACCCGGCTGAAGGTAAAGGCGATCAATACTCGGATATGATTACTACTTTCAAAACAATTTCCGATATCGTAGGTAAGAAAACGGAAGGTGACAAAGTCCTAGCTGATCTAGACAAAGCTTACACAGATACGAAAGCGAAATTAGTTGCTGCGAAAAAAGATGGCGCTGAGTTTGCTTTAACACAAGCGTTCAGCAATCAAAACAATGCTGTTCTTCGTATGTTCACTGATAACTCCATGGTCGTTCAGATTATGAATCGTATCGGTTTGAAAAATGTATTTAAGTCCACTAAATTCGAGCTTTATGGGTTCTCAACTGCTTCTGTAGAAGCTTTACCTGCTGTTCAAAATGCAAACTTCTTCTATATTGTTCAAGATGCGGACAATGTATTCGAGAAACAATTGAAAGACAATGCCGTATGGAAAGGTCTTTCATTCGTGAAAGACAACAAGACATTTAAGCTTCCAGGTAACACTTGGACTTTCGGTGGACCTTTATCTGCCAAATTATTCGCTGAGCTAACTGCTGCTGCGCTTACGAAATGATCCAATCCGCGATGACATCGAAAACTAACCGTTTCGCTAATATCGAGTGGAAATCACTTCTTGTATTTGGAGGTGGGGGGCTCACTCTCCTCCTCTTGCTTTTTCTCAATATAACGCAAGGAGAAGCGAACATTACCGTTCATACGGTTATACAAGCTTTGATATCTCCACAAGATACCCCCGACCATTTAATGGTGCGGGGGCTTCGCATGCCGCGCGCAGTGATAGGTATGCTTGCCGGAGCAGCACTTGCTGTTGCAGGTGCACTACTGCAAACTGTCACGCGTAATCCACTTGCCTCCGCTTCAACGCTAGGTTTGAATGCAGGCGCCTATTTCATTATAGTTCTAGCTGCTGTTTTCTTCCCGGCATTGAAGTCGGATCATGCTTTACCTCTTGCATTAATTGGGGCTTGTGGCGCAGCCGTTATGGCTTACTACATGTCTGGCGGCCGCAAAAGCTCGCCTTTACGTATGGCACTCGCGGGTATGATCGTAACGCTCGTACTGTCAGCGTTCACAAACGGCTTGCAGATCATGTTCGAGGATGCCACCAATGGCTTATTCATGTGGGGTTCAGGTGCATTAGGACAGAACGATTGGCAAGGGGTTCGATTTGCACTCCCATGGACTTGCATCGGGCTCGTCGTTGCCTTTCTGTTCCATCAAAAGCTGGATATGCTAGCTCTGAGTGAAGAAACTGCTATTTCGTTAGGAGAGAATATCAACCTAGTCCGATTAGTTGCGCTAGCTACAGCGATACTACTGGCAGGTGCGACTGTTAGTGTAGTAGGACCTATTGGTTTTATAGGGCTTATCGCGCCGCATCTTGTCCGCTTAATTGGCTTACAACGACATCGACTGTTGATTCCAGGAAGTGCGATCTGGGGTGGGGCAGTTCTGCTTGGAGCAGACACCATTGCCAAAATGTTCCACAGTACACTAGGCGAGCTTCCTGCAGGTTCCGTAACTGCCCTGATCGGTGCACCATGGCTGATTTGGCTCGCAATTCGCGGCTCTCGAATGAAAGCTTCCGCTGAAAGCAACTCGATGAGCGTCGGTTACGTAGGCACGAAAATTCCATATCCCATCATCGTCGTGGTATCTGCAATTGCACTAGTTGTCTTGATACTATTCGGTTTAACAGCTGGAGCTTTGCATATTCCTATATCGAATGTTATCGCTGTAATTACAGGGCAAGGAGAAGAGATGGCTCGCAACGTCATTCTGAATCTGCGTCTGCCTCGCATTCTGGTCGCTGCGCTCGCTGGAGCCTCCTTGGCTGTTGCTGGCTCCATGATGCAAGGAGCAGTTCGCAATCCACTTGCTGATCCATCCGTCGTCGGCGTTACATCTGGTGCCGGAATGGGCGCCTTGCTGGTATTGACGATTTGGCCAACTGCTTCAGCAACTTTGGTTCCTATTGGTGCTATAGTCGGCGCACTCATTTCCGCCGGCAGCGTCTATGCGCTCGCTTGGAAAAAGGGGCTGAATCCCGTTGTTCTCATTCTTGTCGGAATTGCGGTTTCTGCAATCGGCTCGGCTGTCATTCAATTTCTTGTGATCCAGTCCAAACTTGGAGCCGCTCCTGCACTTACATGGTTAGCAGGAAGCACCTATTCTAGAGGTTGGAAAGAAGTCATCCAACTTCTGGTTACAACGGTCATTCTAGTACCAAGTGCTTGGTTACTTGGGCGCCGTGTAGATCTATTAGCATTCGGTGACCACGTGTCTATTGGGCTAGGTCTGAAATTACAAAAAACGAGATTAATTTCCGCTGCCATCGGTGTGTTCGTTGCGGCAATTGCCGTAGCGGCAGTTGGAACAGTAAGTTTTGTTGGCTTATTAGCACCACACGCTGTTCGCCTCTTCATGGGACAGCATCATCAGAAATCCGTAGTTCTATCCGCTATCTTAGGGGCATTCCTTCTCACATTGGCGGATATTATAGGGAAAACAATTCTTATCCCCAAAGAAATTCCCTCAGGTATCGTAGTAGCTATCATAGGCGCTCCGTATCTATTATTCCTTATGTATAGAAGTACTGTTCGCAAATAATTAATAATCATAAAAGGCAATGAAACTGGTCGCTACCGGTCTTCATTGCCTTTTGTGGTTAATTGTTCCTATGTCCACCTTGTTTCACCCCAAAAAGCTTGATATGATAACCATCAAGACATGAATAAAGGGGATACTTCTTCGCATGGAATTACGTCAATTACAGTATGCCATTCAGATCGCCATAGAACGAAATTTCTCACGCGCAGCGGAGAAGTTACATATAGCACAACCTTCATTAAGCCAACAACTGTCTAAGCTTGAGAAGGAACTCGGTGTCCTTCTATTTCAGCGCAGTACGAATTCCGTAGAGCTGACACATGCTGGTTCTCTGTTTGTCGAGAAATCCCAAAAGATTCTCGATATGATCGAGGGGCTTAAAAAAGAAATGGAAGATATTTCTCAAATGAAAAAAGGCCGCCTCGTGATTGGCTCAATGCCAATTACAGGATCGACTATTTTACCCTACGTGGTACCCGTGTTTCAAGCTGCATATCCAGATATAGAAATATCGCTCGTTGAAGAAACTTCATCTAACCTGGAGACCTTAACCGTGAACGGGCAAACCGATATTTCTCTGTTGTCTTTGCCTCTACGAGAAGAATCTCTCGTCTATGAGACGTTATTAGAAGAAGAAATTATCCTTGCCGTACCGCCGCTGCACCCACTAGCTGCAAGTAAGGATCATGTACAAATTTCTCAACTGGAAAAGGAACCCTTCATCGCATTGAAGAAAGGACAAGGCTTCCGGAAGCTGACCCTCGATCTATGCCAAGAAGCTGGTTTCACACCGAATATTGTGTTCGAATCGAGTAATATGGAAACTGTGCAATCGCTTGTTGCAGCAGGGATGGGTGTTGCTTTCGTTCCCTATTTAATTTCCAAAAGAAGCTTACACGAACTTTCTCCCGTAAACGTCATCTTAGAAGGCAGACCTTCACGCAAGCTCGTTATTGCCTATCGCAAAGGTCGCTATATTTCCAAAGCTGCCGAATCCTTTATCTCAACAATGAAAGAGGTTATGCAAACGATTCGTTAGCATAACTCTCTTCACTTCTTTGGATACAACCTTCGATTTGGATTTGTTCATGAACCATCTTTGAATAATAATAGGTGACTACATTTAACCCTAACCAAATGAATCGCCGAGGCATATTATATAAACAAAACTTATCCTTTTACAAATAATATTTGATAAAGAGATAAGAATGCCTAGGAGGCGAGATGCCAATGACGCTTATTCACGCAATTGAACAGACATTCTGTAAGTTGCATACACCAACTTTGGAGCAATTAATCGAGGCCCTTCAATCGATAGAACACAAATTATCTTTCGTTCCAGAGTTTAAGACCGAGCCAACACAACTGCCTTATGGCCGAAATGTCGTGTTTAGCTCACCCCATCTAGAAGTTATCGTCATTCATATTCCGGCTTCCCGTTCAACAGCCATCCATAACCATGGCTTGTCCGTTGGTGTAGCTTATCTTGTCTTAGGTTCCTTAGTGAATTCAACCTACTCGTTAGATTCAGAAGGTTACCCAGTTGCTCATAAGGATGACTTCATCCAAGCCGGGGAATATTTCACTGCGCCTGCTGAGCAAATCCACCAATTAAGCAATCCATTTCATGAGCCGGCTGTTTCAATCCATGTCTATACACCGCCGCTGCGTGAAGTTCGACGTTACTTACCCTATAGTGATGTCTTAGATTATGTTATCTAATGAAAAACCCCTAGCAAGCCGTCATATTGACGAGCTCACAAGGGGTTTTCTATTTTATCAATGATTAGAATTGTAGCGCATTCTCGATAAAGGCTTTCAATTCCGAAATCGGCATACGTGTTTGTTCCATGGTATCACGATCACGTACCGTTACTTGACCATCCGTCTCGGATTCGAAATCGTACGTAATACAGAATGGCGTACCGATCTCATCGTGACGACGGTATCTTTTACCGATAGAACCTGTATCATCATAATCAACCATGAAATGCTTCGCAAGATCGGCGAAAACAGCCTGCGCACCTTCATTTAATTTCTTGGAAAGTGGGAAAATCGCTGCTTTCATAGGTGCCAATGCGGGGTGGAAGTGAAGCACTGTACGGCTGTCATCACCTTCAAGCTTCTGCTCTTCGAACGCATCGATTAGAAGCGCCAAAGTGACACGGTCTGCTCCAAGCGAAGGCTCGATACAGTAAGGAACATAACGCTCATTCGTTTCTTGATCAATGTAGTTGAAATCTTCGCCTGAATGCGCCATGTGCTGCTTCAAATCGTAGTCCGTACGGTCCGCAATACCCCAAAGCTCGCCCCAACCAAACGGGAATTTGTATTCGATATCCGTTGTTGCATTACTATAATGTGACAACTCATCGTCATTATGGTCACGAAGACGCAGGTTTTCTTCTTTAGCACCTAGCGTAAGCAACCAGTTGTGGCAGAAGCTTCTCCAGTACTCGAACCATTTCAAATCTTCACCTGGCTTACAGAAGAATTCAAGCTCCATTTGTTCGAACTCACGCGTACGGAACGTAAAGTTACCTGGCGTGATCTCATTACGGAAGCTTTTACCGATTTGGCCAATACCGAATGGCAGCTTTTTGCGCATCGTACGTTGTGCGTTTTTGAAGTTAACGAAGATCCCTTGTGCCGTTTCTGGACGTAGATAAACCACGTTAGAGCTTGCTTCTGTTACGCCTTGGAACGTTTTGAACATCAAGTTGAACTGACGAATATCTGTGAAATCCTTGCTTCCGCAGTCTGGACACACGATGTTGTGTTCCACGATCAGTTTCATCATGTCATCAAACGTCATACCATCGACGATGATTTCAATATCTTTCTCAGCCAGCTTATTCTCGATCAATTTATCCGCACGGTGGCGGGCTTTACAGCTTTTGCAATCGATCATCGGATCGTTGAAGTTTCCGACATGACCAGATGCCACCCATGCTTGCGGGTTCATCAAAATCGCTGCGTCCAAACCTACGTTGTATGGGGACTCTTGAATGAATTTTTTCCACCAAGCACGTTTGATATTGTTCTTCAATTCTACGCCAAGCGGACCGTAATCCCACGTATTTGCCAAACCCCCATAAATTTCTGAACCTGGGAAAACAAAACCTCTGTGCTTCGCTAACGCGACGACTTGCTCCATGGTTACACTCATTGTTCAATCGCTCCTTAAGCTTTCTAGTTAGTGGGACTGCGCCCGATGACAACCGTTTGGATATGAGCAAACATCAAAAAAGCTCAACATCCAAAGGCATCAAATAATGCCTAGGGACGAGAGCTTGAGCACCCGCGGTTCCACCCTAGTTGATACATACAATCATGTATGCATCCCCTTTATCGTATTGGCTCCGGATAGCCGTTTCCTTGAGCTTCATTCTGGGCTTTCACCATCCCCAGTTCGCTGAACATGAAGTCCTTCAAGTACTATTCATCCTTCATAGCCACAATTGATCATTCAATTGGTTTTAGTTTACAAAATTTCGACACAAAAATCAACTTCCCTAATACAAATGGGGCCGACGATCTTCAAAAACGGGTATTTTGCCCCGTACACGGATAACTTCCTCTAAATCAATTGTAGCTCGAAGTATCGCCTCGTTCTCATCGCCTTCAACCAGTACCTCGCCCCAAGGGTCGATAACCATCGAGTGACCGAAGAAATTCGTCGTTCCGCTCGTTCCCACACGATTACACGATACGACATACATTTGATTCTCGATCGCACGAGCCATTAGAAGAGTACGCCAGTGATGAAGTCGCGGATGCGGCCACTCTGCAGGTACAAACAGAATGCGTGCCCCATCTAACGCCAATTTACGTGACAGTTCTGGAAAACGAATATCATAACAAATCATCGCCCCAGCAGGTACCCCTTCTAGCTCAAACAAGCCTAACTGTTCCCCGCTGTGCAAAAATTTCTCCTCATCCATAAGTCGGAAGAGATGGATTTTGGAATATTCGGCGATTTCATTACCTTGGCGATCCCAGGCGTAAATCGTATTCAGCACACGTTCTTCTTTCTTATCCGCAATCGATCCACCAATAATGTTCACCTGATGTGTTTGAGCAAACGTGCTCAAGAACGCTTTGGTCCTCTCCCCGTTCACATCAGCCAACTGATGAATTTCAGTTAACGCATACCCCGTATTCCACATCTCTGGAAAAATAAGCACATCTGGCTTCGGCTCCGCATTCACGGCTTCAAGCAGCAGCTTTTCTAAGTGAGCAAAATTGCAATCTGGATCACCAATGGCAATATCCATTTGAATAAGTGCTAGGTTAAGTAGTTGGGTTTGGGACATTTCTGATGACTCCTTCCAATTCAAAAAAATGCATGTATGTGTACATAGTAGTCGAAATGTGCGCCTAACTCAACACTCTGTTGATCCGATGTTCCGATTCGGCCACTAACTATAACGTAGGTTTAAATTGTTTGGACTGACCTCGCGCGATGCTGAGCGTCTGCCAATCGTGATTGGCCCAATGTTTGCAAAGCAGCACAATTTGCCCGACATGATAACCATAATGTGATACTTGACGCTGAATCGCTTGCAGAACCGTGTGGCTTTCTCCACGAATCTTAACTAGTGAAAGTACATCTTCAGCAGTCAAGTCTTGCAACGTCGCGAACAGAACCTGCCATCCCTCTTCCCAAAGAACAAGTAACTCTTCTCGGGAGTGACGCTCCCCTTCAAATTCGCTATCGCGATCACGCCATTCCTTTTCACCATCAGTGGTTAAGAAATCGGTCCAACGGGACAACATATTCCCATGCATATGCTTGATGATCACTTCAAGTGAATTAGATTCTTCATCTAATGTCTGATAGAAACAGTGCTCACTCATCTGGGCAAAGGCTTGATCCCCGAGCTTCTTCATACTTTGAAATGCACGTAGGGATTCCTGCAGAAATACATCCGCAACTTGAACGTGATCTGTCATCCTCATTCACCTCCTTCATTAATCTGTGCTTTCATCATATGACAAGGGCAAAATGAAGTACAATTGATTATCTTCATCGACTATGAAAAAAAGTTTAATCATGTTACATTTAGGGTATCATTTAAAATCCCGACCTCCGGAGTGTGAATTAAGCCGTGACAAACGTATCCTCAACATCTTCTCGATTTGCCATACAACCTGCTGAAAGAATGAAGGGTCTACCTACACAGTTCTTCGCAACGCTCGTTGGCAAAGCAAATGCACAAATCGCCGCTGGCCATGATGTTATTAATTTGGGTCAAGGTAATCCTGACCGTCCTACGCCACCGCATATTGTGGCTTCCATCCAAGAAGCGTCTGCCAATCCGTTGTATCATAAATACCCGCCATTTAGCGGATTTCCATTCCTGAAACAGGCGATTGCACAGCGTTACAAAGAGGATCACAACGTAGATTTGAATCCCGATACTGAAGTGGCTATCTTGTTTGGCGGCAAAACGGGACTTATCGAAATTGCTCAATGCTTACTGAATCCAGGCGATGTCTGCCTTGTTCCCGATCCTGGCTATCCGGATTATTGGTCAGGTGTCGCACTAGCAGGTGCGGAAATGGCCTTCATGCCGCTGCGTGAGGAAAATAACTTCCTGCCGGACTATTCCCAGCTAAAACAGTCTGACTTGGACCGTGCCAAGCTAATGTTCATTAATTATCCGAACAACCCGACGGGTGCGACGGCTCCCGCTTCCTTCTATGAAGAAACCGTTGCATTTGCTGAGAAAAATGGCGTTGTTGTTGCTAGTGATTTCGCCTATGGGGCAATTGGATTTGATGGTCAGAAACCAATCTCCTTCCTGCAAACCCCTGGCGCCAAAGAAGTAGGAATCGAGTTCTATACGCTGTCCAAAACGTACAACATGGCCGGCTGGCGAGTTGGCTTTGCCCTAGGTAACAAAGAAGTTATTCGTCTCATCAACTTAATGCAGGATCACTACTATTGCTCTTTGTTTGGTGGTATCCAAGCAGCGGCTGCTACTGCATTAACGGCTTCACAAGAATGTGTGACAGAGCTGCGTGACGTGTACGAAAGTCGTCGAAATGCGCTGTACACAGCACTTGCAAGCATCGGTTGGAACGCTAAGCCTTCACAAGGTTCATTCTTCTCTTGGCTGCCCGTGCCCAAACGGCACTCCTCCCAGAGTCTCGCCGATTTGCTTCTGGAAGAAGCTAAAGTCGTCGTAGCACCAGGTGTAGGATTCGGAACGCATGGCGAAGGTTATGTTAGACTGGGGCTTCTGTCTTCGGAAGAACGGTTAGCAGAGGCTGTGCAGCGAATTGGAAAGTTGAACCTTTTTTAAGGAATTGGGACAAGAATTTGGTCTTTTTCTCCTTTACAAAGCCTTACCTACCATGCTATTCTAGATAGAATCAAAATTCCAAACAGCAACGTTATGATGGGAATAGTAGGAATCGTGACCGCACGTAACCAGGGAGTAAGCTCCACCGACTGAGAGAGCTTGCCGTGAACCGAATCTGAACCCGCCCCTGAACCGTCAACGATGAGTTGAACAGAACCCTACTGTTATACAGGGAATCTAGAGTAGAGCGCTTCTATTTGATATGCGCTAATCTAAGGTGGTACCGCGGAAGCAACAGACTTTCGTCCTTATGTTTTAAGGACGGGAGTCTTTTTTGTATCTACATAGTTGGAAATCGAAGGATGGGATGAACATGACTCAGCGAATCGTAGTCAAAATCGGCAGTTCCTCATTAACCTCAGACACGGGTGGATTGAACCCGGATAAAATACGTTTTTTTGCGGCGGAACTTGCAGAACTGCAACGCAGCGGCAGCCAAGTGCTGCTCGTGACATCTGGCGCAGTAGCCGCCGGCTTCACTTCCTTGGGCTATCGTACACGGCCCAAGGTGCTTCACGAGAAGCAGGCCGCCGCAGCCGTCGGCCAAGCGCTCTTAATGCAGGCGTACCATGAAGCATTTACGTCACACGGCATAAGCGTGGCGCAAATTCTGCTGACTCGGTACGACTTCTCCAACCGCAAGCGCGTGCAGAACGCGATGATGACGATTGACGAGCTCCTGCAACGCGGGGTCGTTCCGATCATTAACGAGAATGACACCGTCTCGGTAGATGAACTGAAATTCGGTGACAATGATACGTTGTCAGCATTAGTGGGCAATTTGGTCAAGGCGAGCAAATTGATCATTATTACGGATATGGACGGCCTATACACGGACGATCCTCGCAAGAACGCGAACGCACAGCGCATCGATCGCGTAGACGCCATCAGCGACGAGCTGTTCTCCTTCGCTGGAGGCTCCGGGAGCGCGGTCGGCACCGGCGGCATGCGCTCCAAGGTTGAAGCCGCCCGCATCGCGATGCGCGGGGGCGTGCCGGTCTTCATCGGGCGCGTACTCGAGCCCGGTGATCTGGACCTTGCCGTTGACGGCACCGGCAAGGGAACATACTTCGACACGGCGCTGAACAATCTGCCGGTCAAAAAGCAGTGGGTCGGCTTCCACTCGCTGCCCCAAGGGCAAATCATCGTTGATCAAGGCGCCAAGGCTGCCTTGGTCAACGGTGGGAAGAGCCTCCTCCCCGCTGGCATCACGTCAGCGGTTGGCGACTTCCACCCCGGCGACGTCGTCGAGGTGATCTGTAGTGAAGGCCTGCTGCTGGGCCGCGGCGTCGTCAATTATGCGGCTTGGCAAGTTCAAGCCGCAGCAGGCCTTTCGACGGACGAAGTCCAGAAACGCGTCGAAGTGTCACGCATCGAAGTTATTCACCGAGATGAATGGGTGCCTTTGACTTAATTGTAAACAGATGTGATAGAAAGCGAGGTGCTCCCTTACTAATGAGACAACAACGATTACTAAATCCAACATTACGAGATGTACCGGGAGATGCCGAGGCAGTCAGTCACCAACTCATGCTGCGAGCAGGGCTCATTCGACAATTATCGAGCGGCATTTATTCCTACTTACCTACGGGTCTCAAGGCTTTACAACATATTCAAACCATTGTACGCGAAGAAATGGACCGCGCAGGTGCCCAAGAAATGCTCATGCCTGCCCTCCATCCTGCCGAATTATGGAAAGCTTCTGGTCGATGGGACGTGTACGGTCCTGAATTAATGCGACTCCAAGACCGAGGCGGACGCGAGTTTGCTTTAGGTGCGACGCACGAGGAAGTAATTACTACACTCGTCAAAGATGAGATTCATTCTTATAAAAAGTTGCCGCTCACGGTATATCAGATCCAAACGAAATACCGGGATGAGCGCAGACCTCGATTCGGCCTGCTGCGTGGGCGTGAGTTCATAATGAAGGACGCTTATTCCTTCGATCGCTCAGCGAGCGGTCTTGATGCTAGCTATCAAGCGATGTATGACGCTTATGTCAACGTTTTCACACGCTGCGGGTTGCAATTCCGTGCGGTCGAAGCGGATTCTGGCGCCATTGGCGGTACGGATACGCACGAATTTATGGCCTTGGCGGATGTCGGAGAGGATACGATCGTACACTGTCCTTCTTGTCAGTATGCTGCTAATTTGGAGAAAGCCTCTGGCGTCATCACAAATAAAGGAACATCATCCATTGACGTGTCCCTTGCACAGCTTACGAAAGTTCATACACCAGGCGTAACGAGCATCAAACAATTAAGCCAATTCCTCACGATTGAACCGCAGCACATTATTAAATCCGTCGCTGTGCAAGCAGAAGGCCTACCTGTGATCGTGCTTATACGTGGTGATCTCGAAATTAATGAAATCAAGTTAAAACACGTTCTTGGTGTAGATGAAATCACCATGCTAACTGAAGCGGAAATTACTGCGCTAGGTTCCCTTGCGGGTTTCATTGGTCCAATTGGTTTAACTTCCGTCAAATTGATTGCAGACAATTCGATTCAAGGACTTGCAGATGCCGTTGTTGGTGCCAATGAAGCGGACTATCATCTTCTGCACGTGAACGTTCAGCGTGATCTTGGTGCATTAACTTATGTGGACGTTCGCAATGTGGGCCAGGGAGAATCCTGTATTCACTGCGGACATGAACTCGCTTTTGCAAAAGGCATTGAAGTTGGGCACGTATTTAAGCTCGGCACCAAATATAGTGAGGGGCTTGGCGCCTCTTACACCGATGAGAACGGGCTCTCCGAACCAATGATTATGGGCTGTTATGGCATTGGCGTGTCACGCGTGTTAGCTGCCGTCATTGAACAGCATCATGATGAGCGAGGCATTATTTGGCCAAACACGCTGGCCCCTTATTCCATTCATCTATTAACTGTTCAAGTTAAGGATGAAACCCACATGGCTCTATCCGAGGAAATCTACAACGCGTTAACTAGCGCAGGCTATTCGGTCCTGTGGGATGATCGCGAGGAACGTCCAGGCGTGAAATTTAATGATGCCGATTTACTCGGCTTCCCCTTACGACTTACTATTGGTAAAAAGGCAAACGAACGCATAGTCGAGTGTAAAGAACGACGCAGCGGTTCTGCCTATGAGCTGAACGTGGAACAATTGTTAACGCATTGCCAAACCTTTTTCAACTAGGAGGTCTTCCCATGAGTGAAGTTATTAACAAATCCAAGCTGGCCAAACAAGCTGCCCAAGCAATGGGCAATCTCACAACTGAGCAAAAAAATACAGCCTTATTGCTGATGGCAGACGCCTTAATTACGGAACAACAAGCGATTATTGAAGCTAATAGCAAGGATCTGCAGCGAGGCAAAGAGCTAGGCACTAGCGCTTCGCTACTGGATCGATTGGCTCTAAACGAAACACGCATTGCTGCGATGGCCGAAGGCCTTCGTCAAATTGCAGAGTTACCTGATCCAATTGGCGATACGCTCGAATCTTTCGATCGCCCAAATGGATTACGCATTCGTAAAATTCGTGTACCTCTAGGCGTCATCGGTATTATCTATGAAGCAAGACCGAACGTGACGGTCGATGCTGCAGGTTTATGTCTCAAAACCGGCAATGCCGTTGTACTTCGTGGCGGATCCTCTGCCCTATTTTCGAATGAGAAAATAGTGGAGGTCCTGCATGCAGCTTTAGAGCGTTCTGACCTGCCTGCAGATGCTCTGCAATTAATTCTTAGCGCCGATCGCAGCTCCGTCGATGAAATGCTGAAACTCAACGGTCTTATTGACGTGCTAATCCCACGTGGCGGCCACTCACTTATTCAAAATGTTGTCAATAACGCGTCCGTCCCAGTCATTGAAACAGGTGCAGGGGTGTGTCATACTTTTATAGATCAGAGTGCTCAACTTGATATGGCAGTTCGCATCGGGATTAATGCCAAAGCACAGCGCCCATCCGTTTGTAATAGTATGGAAACGTTGCTTGTGCATGAAGCGATAGCCGAGAAACATCTTGCTGCCATTGCTGACGCTTTCCAAGGGGTTAACGTTGAGCTTAGAGGCGACGAGCGTTCCAGAGAACTAGTCCCTAGTATGCTAGTTGCTGAACAAGCCGATTGGGGTACGGAGTACGGGGATTATATTTTATCCATCAAAGTAGTTAAGGATCTAGATGAGGCGTTAGCCCACATTCGTACTTATGGTACGATGCATTCGGAGTGTATCGTAACGGAAGATGCTGCCAATGCGGAGAAATTCTTGCAAGAAGTGGATGCAGCTGCTGTTTATCATAATGCTTCGACACGTTTTACCGATGGCTTTGAGTTTGGTTTCGGTGCCGAGATCGGCATCTCCACACAGAAGCTTCATGCACGTGGTCCTATGGGGCTGCCTTCGCTAACTTCAACCAAATACCGCGTCTATGGAAGCGGACAAATACGCGAATAAACTTTAGGAGGAGGAACAACGGATGTCACTCATGTTATCGCAAACGAAAATCGTTTTTGTAGGTGCAGGCTCTATGGCTGAAGCTATCGTCCGCGGACTAATTCAGACGGGAGTCGCGAATCCGCAAAATGTTTCAATGATGAATCGCTCCAATCAAGATCGCTTGGCCTTTCTATGTTCGGAATATGGCGTTGGAGCCACTTCCGATCAAGCGACGAAGAACACACTAATTCAAGAAGCCGATGTTGTTGTCCTCTGCATGAAACCGAAAGATGTGGAGTCTTCTTTTGCCGAACTTGGCCCGCTTTTGAACGAGCGACAACTGATAATCTCCGTCATTGCAGGCCTATCTATCGAGAAGGCCGAAAGACTTCTGAAATCCAACTCGCCAATCGTTCGTACCATGCCAAATACTTCCTCCACCATTGGATTAGGCGCGACAGGAATGAGCTTCTCTTCTAAGGTTAATGATACATTCAAGCAGCTTGCTATCCAAATGTTTGAAGCCGTCGGAACTGTTACGATTGTAGAAGAAGACAAACTTGAAATCCTCACTGGCATTTCCGGAAGTGGACCTGCTTACGTGTATTACCTGATGGAAGCAATGATTAAAGCGGGTATCGAAGGCGGTTTATCCCCAGAAGACGCAAATCAATTAACACTTCAAACGGTGCTTGGTGCTGCGCACATGGTTCAGAGTACCAAAGAACACCCTGCGGAGCTACGCCGCAAAGTGACGTCTCCTAACGGTGCTACACATGCTGCTATTCAAGCTTTGGATCGCTATCAGTTCGACGAAGCTGTCCATCAAGCTGTGTTGCATTGCGCCGCTCGCACGAAAGAAATGGGCGAACAAATTGCGCCTAACAGTCCTGTAGGTAAATCGGTCTAATAGTAGAATTCTAAGTTAAAGCAGGTGAGGGTTCGTTATGAGTTCATATTGTTTAGCAACCTATCGGAGTTTCGATGAGAAAGCCGATTTTCATAAAAAAGCAACTGGCATCGCAGTTGGGCTTACCGTCGGCAGTTGGACGGAGCTCCCAGAGGCGCAGAAAGCTTCGATGGAGAAGCATTTGGGCAAGGTCGTTTCCGTTGAAGTCCACGAACCAGCACCTGGTGAACCCATTTCGGGACGCTACGCAGATATCACGATCGCTTATCCCGATGTGAACTATAGCCGCGACATCCCCGCGCTGTTAGTAACGGTGTTCGGCAAGCTTTCTATGGATGGCAAAATCAAACTGATCGACCTTGCCTTCTCCTCTGATTTCTTAGCTGGGTTCCCTGGTCCGAAATTTGGCATGCAAGGCGTTCGCAATCTCCTTGGCGTACATGATCGTCCGCTGCTCATGAGCATTTTCAAATCCGTTGTCGGGTATGAATTGCCAGCATTGCGCGAACAGTTTTATTTACAAGCAGCTGGTGGTGTTGATCTGATTAAGGATGACGAGATTTTATTCGAAAATCCCTTAACACCTTTGGAGAAGCGCATTGCGATTTGTCTCGAAGCCGCTGAGCAAGCCACGAAAGAGACAGGTCAAAAATTGCTCTATGCAGTAAATTTGACCGGTTCAACGTCTAAACTTGCTTCACAAGCGAAGAAAGCGATCGCCGAAGGGGCAAACGCATTATTATTCAACGTGTTGGCATACGGCTTCGATGTGCTGCATGAATTAAGCGCAGACCCAGAGATCAACATTCCGATCATGGCACATCCTGCAATGGCTGGCGCTATGTATCCATCGCCACACTACGGGATCTCGCCTTCCGTCCTTTTGGGCAAATTAATGCGCCTTGCCGGTGCTGATTTGGTATTATTCCCTTCTCCTTATGGCTCCGTTGTTATGCCGAAGGAAGAGAATTTGGCCATTAAGCATGTGTTGTTGACGAATGATTTACGCAAAGATTACACGTATCAGGCTCCGTCTGATGTAGAATTAACATTAGCTCCCAGCTTCCCGGTCCCATCCGCGGGGATCCATCCTGGTCTTGTGCCACTCATCTTACGCGATTTCGGTCAAGATGTTATCGTGAATGCAGGCGGAGGTATCCATGGTCACCCAATGGGAACGATCGCTGGGGGACATGCTTTCCGTCAAGCAATTGATGCGACTTTACAAGGTAAGACATTGCGTGAATACGCCCTAACACATCCAGAGCTACAAACAGCTATTGACACATGGGGGATTAGAGAATGAGCAAGGAACGCATCATCTTTTGTGACTTTGACGGTACGATCACCGTTAACGATAACATTGTAGCGATTATGAAGCATTTCAATCCAGCAGGTTGGGAAGGCATTGTCGAGAAGATTGTGACACAGCAAATCTCCATTCGTGAAGGTGTTGGGGCAATGTTTGCCCTCCTGCCTACTTCTCGCAAAGCGGAGATTGTGGATTATGCGATCAACAATGCGACGATTCGTGATGGATTTGAAGAATTCGTCTCCTACTGCAAGGAGCAAGGCATTACCCTTTTGATCACAAGCGGGGGTATCGATTTCTTTATCTATCCACTGCTTCGCGCGTTCGCGATTCCTGAAGATCATATCTATTGCAACGCTAGCTCTTTCGAAGGTGAAACGATCGAGATTCTATGGCCGAATCCCTGTGATGCTCACTGTCACACCGACTGCGGCATGTGCAAAACAAGCATCATTCGTTCCTACGATTCTGAGCGGTATGAACGCATTATTATCGGAGACAGCATCACCGATTTTGAAGGGGCTAAGCTTGTAGATACCATTTTTGCTAGATCACATCTTATTGAGCGTTGTGAGCAACTTGGCTATGCATACCATCCCTTCGAATCGTTCTTCGACATCATTAAGCAATTGGAGGCTGAGCCCGTCAAATGAGTATTTTACTAGAAGAAAAACAGCGTGCCTTCGCTGAATTACGTGAGATCAAAGCGAACCTGGCAGCACGGGGATGGTTCCCAGCGACAAGCGGTAATTTATCTGTTCGTGTTGGCGGCTTTGAGCCGAACGCTTTCACCTTCGCTATTACGTCTAGCGGAAGAGATAAATCCGTCCAAACTCCCGAGGATTTCCTTCTCGTCAATGAGAAAGGCTTGCCGACAGAAGCTACTAGCCTTAAGCCATCTGCGGAGACCTTGATCCATAGTGAGATATACCGCTTAACAGGCGCTGGCGCTATTTTCCATGTGCATACGATTTTTAACAATCTAGCATCTGAACTATACGCTGAACGCGGGAGCATTCCCGTTGATGGCGTTGAGCTCATTAAAGCGTTCAATATTTGGGATGAAGAAGCTCAAATTGAGATTCCAATCTTGCCGAACTATGCAGAGATCCCACGCATTGCTGAGCTGGTTGAAGGTGCGATCGTACCGCGTATTCCTGGTATCGTTCTTCGCAAGCACGGCATCTACGCTTGGGGCGCGAATGCTTTTGAGGCCAAAAGGCATCTTGAGGCATTCGAATTCTTATTCGAATATGTGTACCGATTGCATGTAATGAAGAAGTAATTCTATCCACGTGCAACTGGGGATTTTCTAGTGTGCAGATACGGGAAGCACCCAATTACATCTAGTTGCGGAACGTCAGTCCGCTATTTTGTTATTTCGAACGCATTTCTTGCATTCGTGACGAAATAGAGGAACTACGTTCCGCAACTTTTTTTATTTCGCTATTTGAGCTCAAATAGCTCCTCTCGTTCTTTTACTACTTTGTGTGAGAGTAATGGGGTAGTCTGAGGTTCGGAGTTAAGTGGTGGGATTCGCTAGGTGGTGGTCGAGGTACTGGTAAATGGTGTGAAGAGCGGTATGCGGTTCAGTAGCCGGAAGCAGTTGCAGTTGCGGTTGCAGTGCAGGGGATTGAGTACGGATACGGTTTGGGCAAATGCCACCTTTATTGTTCTTCCATGGAGTGAATTGGCAAAAGTGCAAATAGGCACTTATTTTATGCTCTTCAATGGATTTTATTGCGCAAAAGTGCGAATAGGCACTTATTTATGCTGAAATGAGGAGAAATCAGCTTGTAGAGCGAAAAAGGTTGCCTTTTTGCATCCATTTCTTATTTTTTGCTCGATTAGTGAACAAAAAGATGCCTTTTCGCATTTTTGGTGGAGGATGGCAGCGGGGGCGGTAGCGGGGGCCGGGGACAGCGGGAGCAGGCGTGGGTGCCGGGGGCGGGCGCGGGGCGGCGGGTGTCAGGGAGGCGAGGAGCAGGCGCGGGGGCTGGCGTGAGAGCAGGTGGCGGTGGCTGCTGGCGTGGGGCCTGCGGTGGCGGAAGCTTGCGTGAGCGCAGGTGCCGGGACCGGCGCGGGAATGAGCACGGATAAGGATCCGGTTTTGGTAGGTACACCGATCCATCTCCAATCGGACAACGGAAAAGCCCATTTTCCTCCTTTGCGGAGTAAAAATGGGCTTCATCTTACCGCGATTGCCTAAATCGCTGCGAATATTCCTTTGCCTGATCCACTGTCGAGACGCGATTGCGACTCCAATCCAACAAAATCCGATCAATATATCGGAAATGAACTTTCCCAGCAAACACAGCTTCCTTCAAAGCTGTCATGATCAGTTCTTCTTTGTACATATCTTTGTCCAACCAATTGCTGATGGTTTCCAGCTCCATTGGCGTGAGCGGTCTTGCGAATTCATTTTCGATCGTTGTATAAATGTTCTTAACTCGATCATCACTAGGCACTTGAGCAATTGTCGCCAACTCTGCTAACTCTTTGAGCTGCTGCTCAGCTACACGTTTGGCTAGTTTTTTATAGAGCGGCGTCAAGTTATACTGCTCGCTACGAAACCCAGTTGTTTCGTGGGTATCCTCATCGATGGCGATAAATTTTTCGCGAATCAGCTTCTGCACACTGGCAATAACGACATCCGGTGAAGCCGACATCCGCTCCTGAATTTCATCCAGTGTCGGGAACGTGTTCCCTTCCTTTTCAACAAAGGAAATAAAATGAATCAGTGTCATGACGTCCACTTCACTCAAAAGTAGTGCACGATAATGCTTGAGTAGTAAACTCGGTACCGCGACACTCCCCTCCAGAAAGCTATTCATCAGGATCGCTTCGACCTTCATCTGTGTATTCGATTGCGTACTCATACGTCTTTCCCCTTTCTCCCCATGGACAATCCCATATTTAAGGGTATAGACGGTATAACAAACGTGGGAATGGAATCGTTTCACGCACATGATCCAAACCACATATCCAAGCCACCGTACGCTCTAAACCTAAACCGAAGCCCGAATGCGGCACGGTTCCGTATTTGCGAAGATCCAAGTACCACTGATACGCTTCTTGCGAAAGTTCGTGTTCCTTGAAACGCTGCTCCATTAATTCCGGGTCATCAATACGTTGACTTCCCCCAATAATCTCACCATACCCCTCTGGCGCGATCATATCGGCACATAGGACAACTTCTGGCCGACTTGGATCTGGTTTCATATAAAAAGCCTTAATCTCTGTTGGCCAATGAGTGATGAATACGGGTGTTTCGTATTGAGCGGCAATCGCTGTCTCATGCGGAGCTCCGAAATCTTCTCCCCACGCGAATTCATGCCCGTTCTTTTGCAAATAGTCAACAGCCTCATCATAGGTGATACGTGGGAAGCTGCCTTTAATTTTCTCCAACTTGGAAGTATCTCGCTCCAACGTTTCAAGCTCTGCTTGGCAGTTCTGCAGCACGGTTTGCACGATATAGGATACGAATTGTTCCTGTACTTCAAGGTTTTCAACATGATCTACGAACGCCATTTCCGGCTCAATCATCCAGAACTCGATCAGATGTCGGCGTGTCTTGGATTTCTCTGCACGGAAGGTAGGACCGAAGGAGTATACGCGACCTAGTGCCATCGCGGCTGCTTCCATGTATAACTGCCCACTTTGCGTCAAGAAGGCATCTTCATCAAAATATTTCGTGTGAAACAAGTTCGTTGTTCCTTCGCAAGAAGACGGTGTCAAGATAGGCGGATCCACCAAATGGAATCCTCTGTCATTGAAGAAACCTTGAACCGCTTTGATAATTTCTGCGCGAATCACAAGTACTGCACGCTGACGCGGGCTCCGAATCCACAGGTGGCGATTGTCCATAAGGAAATCTACGCCATGCTCTTTCGGTGTAATCGGATATTCCTCCGTGATTTGAATGATCTCTACACCAGTCACATCGAGTTCGAAACCACCTTTGGAACGCGTGTCTTCTTTTACTTTTCCCGTTATGTATAAGGAGCTCTCTTGGGTTAGCTTGGAGGCTGCTTCCCACGCTTCTTCACTCACTTCACTTTTAACAACAACGCCTTGTATATATCCCGAACCGTCGCGCAGTTGCAAAAACTGAATTTTACCACTTGAACGTTTCTTGTTAAGCCAACAGCCGATGGTTACGGATTCGCCGACATGATGTTTAACTTCACCTATTGTACTTTTCATATGGTCATCCTTCCTCCTTAGAACTGAAGATCATTCCTATTGTACACTATTTCACGAATTCCACGAAAATGTCAGTCGGCCTGTGCTTGCAAAAGACTGTAAGTATCCTGCGCGATAACCCATTCTTCATTCGTTGGAATTACGAGCACTTCAACTTTGGAACCTAGCTTCGTAATCCGCTTCTCTATACCTCTTCCAAGCAGATTCGCTCCCTCATCAAAATCAACCCCAAGGAAGCTCAAGCCCTCGCAAACCGCTTTGCGCAGAGGCGCGGAATTCTCCCCTACGCCTGCTGTAAACACAATCGCATCCACGCCATTCATGGCCGCTGCGTAAGCTCCGATGTATTTGCGCAGCCGGTATGTATACATCTCGTAAGCCAAAGTAGCGTTCTTATCGCCCGCTTCTACCGCTTCCACGATCTCCCGCATATCGCTGGAGATGCCTGAGATGGCCTGAAGGCCGCTATGCTTGTTCAGCATGGAGCTTACTTCGCCGATCGTCAAATCCTCCTTGCCCATCACATAGGGCACGATGGCCGGGTCTAGGTCGCCGCTGCGCGTGCCCATCATCAGACCCTCGAGCGGGGTCATCCCCATGCTCGTATCAACGGACTGGCCGCCCCATACTGCGGCGCAGGAAGCCCCATTACCAATGTGACAGGTAATGAGCTTCAACTGCTCTAGCGGGCGTCCTAGGAAGGCAGCGGCACGCTCGCTCACGTACTTGTGCGACGTACCATGGAAGCCGTAGCGTCGCACCTTGTGCTTCCGGTAAAGGGCCATCGGCACCGGATACAGATAGGCCTTCGCCGGCATCGTCTGATGGAAGGCGGTGTCGAAGACGACAGCCTGGGGAACGCCGGGCATGTTTACTTCTACCGCCGAGATGCCCAGCATGTGCGCTGGATTGTGCAGCGGCGCCAAATCGAAGAGGCGCCGAATCTCTTTCTTCACCTCGTCCGTGACGAGGACAGAGCTCTTGAAAGATTCGCCGCCGTGGACCACACGGTGGCCTACGGCATCGATCTGCGAGATGGCGCTCAACACGCCATGCTCTGGATGTACAAGAACATCTAGCACTCTGCGGATGGCCGTTGTATGCTCCAAAATTTCATCTACCTTATGAAATTCAGGTTTATTCGCCGGTTCGTGCATCAGAATGGCCGTATCCATGCCAATCCGCTCAACTCTTCCCTTGGCAAGCACGATCGCATTGTCCATATCATAGAGTTGATATTTGACAGAAGAGCTGCCGGCATTAATCACGAGAATGTTCATAACCGATCACCATCCTTGTCATAACGGAAGAAGCCTTCCCCCGTCTTAGCGCCAAGATGACCTGCGCGTACCATTTGTTTGAGCAAGTAAGATGGCCGATACTTAATATCCCCATATTCGCGGAACATTCCCTCAAGCGCAGCTAGAACAGCATCTAGTCCAAATCGATCACACATTTCCAGTGGACCATGTTTGAAATCATAGCCGATTCGCATCGCTTGATCGATATCTTCTGCAGAAGCGACACCTTCGGATAAGGTGTGCAGCGCTTCATTTATGAGTGTACAAATCAAGCGCGTCGTAATATAACCCGGTGATTCATTCACCTTGATACTTTTTTTGGTGAGGATATCGTCAACGAATTGTCGTGTGCGATCATACGTTTCATCCGACGTTTTCATCGCTCTCACAATTTCAACAAGATTCACCTTCGCAACAGGATGAAGAAAGTGCATACCTATGACGCGCTCTGGATGCGTTATGATTGCCGCGATCTCCGTTACACTTAATGTCGAAGTATTCGTTGCTAGTATGATGTGGGGGGAACATATTTGATTGAGCTGGAAAAAGACATGCTTCTTCGCATTTAAATCTTCAGAAATCGTTTCAATGACGAGCTCGCAAGCAGCCATGTCCTGAATCGAATGAGCCCCTTTAATCTTGGACAAGATGGATTTCTTCTCCGCTCCTGTCAATGCCCAACGCTCAATTTGCTTATCTAAACTGACCGTAATGAGCTCAATGGCACGGTCAAGTTTTTCTGTTGTTTTCTCAGCTAGAATGACATCAAGTCCACGAGCGGCCAGCATCTCTGCGATACCCTGCCCCATCGTCCCTCCGCCAATTACACCTATTGTTCTGAATATCATAGCTTGTCTTCTCCTTCATCCGAACTACTGTTTACTCTATCTCGCGCAGCTGCCAGTATATCAGCTTCTGATTCTTAAGTCTTATCCATCTCGTCGGTGCTAGTTGTCCAATTTCATAAGCACCTTATTATTAGTATATGTATCCTGCATACCCGAAGTAAAGCCAAGAACCGCTGACCTAATTGGCCAACGGTCGTTATTATGCACTTTGTGACACAGAAGCGTCAAATAATGTACGGAATGTATCACCCGATAGTACTTCTTCTTTCATGAGAATAGCAAATGAATGTTCAAACACGCTTCGCTGCGCTTCTAACATGTTTTTCGTACGCAGCATGAGTGCATCTAGAATGGCAGCATTTTCTTTCATCAGTTGTTCTTTCGTCACCATTTCACGATCAATAATCCCTAAGCTGGTAAGTCCAGCATCCATCATGTTACGAACCATAGAAAGCGATTGTTCGAAATCGTTCCGAGAGCCGGTACTACGTCCACCGTAAATCATCTCTTCCGCAGCAGCTCCACCTAAGGCAATCATGATCTGATCTTCGATATAATCTTTCGTATATAAATAATGATCCTGCGGCGGATTGTGACGTACATAACCTAACGCTTTTCCTCGAGGACTCACTGTGACTTGGGATACAGAACCTGGTCGAACAAGCTCAGCAATAATAGCATGACCTAACTCATGATAAGCCACTCGTTCTTTCTCATCATTCGCCGTTTCTTTATCTGTTCGTTCCCCCATCATCACCTTATCAATGGCAGATGCCAGATGGGACTGTTCAATCGCTGGTTTATCTTCACGCATCGCATAGATAGCGGCCTCATTCAATACGCCTTCGAGCTGTGCACCGGAGAAACCGAAAGTTTGATCCGCCGTTTGCTCCAACGTAACACCGACAGCTAAGGGTTTGTTTTTTGCATGGATATGAAGAATAGCCAAACGCCCTTTTTTATCCGGCAGATCAACCTCGATATGTCGGTCAAATCGCCCAGGTCGCAGCAATGCACTATCCAGCATTTCCTTACGGTTCGTCGCAGCAATAATAAGAATACGCGGCGCGTCATTCGTATGAATCCCGTCCATCTCCGTTAACAGTTGGTTCAACGTCTGGTCATATTCACGTTGCTGTCCGCCGTCTCGCTTACCACCAATTACATCAATCTCATCGATGAAAATAATGGCGTTATCCTTGCCTTCTTTGAGTGCACGAGACCTAGCTTCTTTAAATAAATCACGGACACGGCTTGCCCCGACACCAACATACATCTCAACAAATTCACTACCTGAAGCAGCCATGTATACAGAATTCGTATAATGTGCAGCGGCTTTCGCCATCAACGTTTTCCCCGTCCCTGGAGGCCCTGTCAACAGCAACCCTTTAAGGGGGCGAATACCCAACTTCTTAATTTCCTCATGCTTAATCAAGAAATCCAGTGCTTCCATCAATTCTTTCTTAGCTCGATCTTGTCCGCCAATTTCATCGAATGTGAGAAAAGACGGTGTCCGATTTTTGCTTTTACGATCTCCACCGCCAGCAGCAGCTCCGATACCGCCGCGTGTTTTCAACATATAGAATAACGAAACACCAAGCGCACTCACGAATAAGATTGGAATCACATTCACACCTTGGAAAACTAAGAATACCAGTAGCACAGGAATAAAACCAATCCCAATTTCTTTATATATTTTACTCATTCGGCCACACTCCTATCTGCGGGGAGACTCTTGGCAGCATGATAAACTTCGTCGCATCACCATCTGTTAATCGAATGTAAACATAGTGCTCATCCATTTCGCTGTCAACGTTCATTGTGGGTACACCATCTGCGTATTTCTGTAACGTTGTTGGAATATCTGCATAATGCTTCGTTTCCATGGCTTGAGCAACCTCAAATAACGCTTTAGACCACCATTGATCCAGCTTATCAGAAGATTGATTCTTGATTGTAATATTCATCGTTCGTTTCCCGATAATCGATGCGCCTTCGGCATTAATTCTCTGTACAACTTCTCTTACATTAGCTTCCGGCTTCAAAGTTAACTCTACATCCACATGACTAGAAGAAAGTTTCATCGTTGAATTCGTTACACCAGGTGCAGTATCAATTATATGTGATAATGGATTTTCCATCGCAAAGCTTGTATAGGCGAACCATCCTCCAAACAGTACACCTGCCGAAATAATGACGCTCAAAATAACAGGTAAAACGCGCAGTTTCATCTTCATGGTTTGGCGTCCACCTTTCTGTAATAAGTTATTTGTATGCCTCTGTTGCAATACGATTAGTATATCATCTCATATACACGCAATGCCTTATGTAAACAGTGGAAATACGCAAAATAACTCTTTTAATTAAAAAAACTCAACCCTCTTATTGAAGGCTGAGTCGATACGTATCTAGATAAGTTCCATCATTGAATCGATAGTAATCATAGAAATACCGCGTACCTCTATCATCTTTCGACTTATAAAATACTTCCCAAACATAGTCATTACCTAATTTGCCAGGTATGACACGCTCTATTTCACTGTTAGGCGCCTTTTTCAATACAGCAGCGCGGACTTGCTCCTCTGGGAAGCCTTCATCCGTCATTTCGGAATGAACATTCTCACCTGATACCCAAGTAATGAGATGTTGTCCTAACTTATTTTCCCCATAAACAATCTGAACCGGCTCGTCTCCATAGAAAAAATCTACCTTGGATGCCTTGGTCATCATACTTCCATTGTAGGCTTTCTCAACAGCTACACGTTTCTCTTCCCAGTGTTCGTTCTGTACATTCAGGTAGAATCGGCTAAGCACAACACCTAATGTCGCTACTATGAAAACACCAAGTGTAATTGATCGCTTCGCATTCATAATCGCCGCGCACCTCCCCAAAGCCACTTACTTGCTTGCTCATTAGCCTTTTAGGCGATCGAAGCATATTTCAAATTCGCGTTTAATTTTCTCTTCATCTAATGTTAGGCATTCACCTTTACGGACAATCCATGTGCCATCCACGCAGACATCCACAACATCTTTCGCACAAGCGGAGTACACAATGTGGGAAACGAAGTCCGTTTTCGGAAGGAAATGAGGTTGATCAATGTCCAGCGCAATAAAATCAGCTTTCATGCCAACTTCAAGCAAACCGACATCCTCTAACCAAATGGATTCTGCACCCATGCGAGTTCCCAGCAATAAAGCTTCCTTCGCTGGGATTGCTAATGGATCACCTGTAACTCCTTTATGAATAAGTGCTGCCAATCGCATTTCCTCGAACATGTCCAAATTGTTGTTGGATGCCGCTCCATCCGTTCCTAATGAAACTTTAACACCTGCACGCAACAATTCAGGAAGACGAGCAACACCACTCGCAAGTTTGAGATTACTGCCAGGATTGTGAGACACACGTACATCATATTGTTTGAGAATCGCTATCTCTTCATCATTCAAGTGAACACCATGTGCAACAAGCGTTGGGCGTGAGAATACGCCTAGCTTCTCCAAGTGGGCCACAGGTCTAGCGCCATACTGTTCGACATTTCCTTCGACTTCACGACGTGTTTCGGACATGTGGGTATGAATAGGAAGATTGAGATCATGTGCTGCTTGTACGATACGCTCGATGTAATCGGGCGGGCAAGTGTATGGCGCGTGCGGCGACATCATCGTTGTAATGCGTCCATCGGCCTTGCCATGCCAGTTCTTTGCAAATTCAGTTGCCTCGATCAGCTTAGCTGTTTGTACATCTGGTGGACATAGTCCAATCACACCACGGGTCAAAACACCGCGCATACCCGACTCCTCGACCGCAAAGGCAACTTCATTCATATGGTCGTACATATCGACAAATGTCGTTGTCCCGCCTTTGATCATTTCAAGGATCGACAAACGTGTTCCCCATTTAACGTCCTGTGAAGTGAATTTCCCTTCCATAGGCCACATTTTTTCCTCTAACCATACTTGCAGTGCAAGGTCATCCCCATAACCGCGAAGCAATGACATCGCGGCATGTCCATGGGTATTAACAAGTCCAGGCATATACAGTTTGTTCGTTCCATCAATCACTTCATCATAGTTGTCTAAAGGTTCAGGCACTTCTGTCCCGATGTATGTAATTTGACTGCCCTCAATAACCATGCAGCCTTTGATCGATGTTTTGTCTTCCTTATTAGAAATAAAAATACCATGGGAAATTAATGTTTTTTTCATAGTAAAAAACCCTCTCTATGCTCATTCTATAAACAGTTGCTGCTCCATAAACTTTACATCTTCATGCTTGTAAAATCAAGGAAGCTCCGCACATATTCCACAATGTTAAGAAATTGTAAATTGTCACGGAATTTTCGTTGCGTTAAACCTTACGAGTATGATACTTTAATCATTGTGAGTTTTTTCTACAATTTGGTCAATTTCGATTCGCAAATTCGTTCAAAAACTTGTACATATAGTAAAATTTAGGAGGATTCTATGACAACGTTATTCACCAGAAAGAACGAAGTCGATTTCTTGCAACTTCTTATTCGTGCTGCAGAGAACGCTTTGCAAACCGCTCAATTGTTCCGAACCGCCATGATGGGTGATAAGCCCCCAATTGAGTATGTCAAAGCGATTCATGATCTGGAGCATGCAGGAGACTCCATCACACACGACATTTTCAGAGGTTTGAACAAAGTATTTATCACTCCGATTGATCGGGAAGATATCATGGTTCTTGCTTCCAAAGTGGATGATGTCACAGACGGGATTGAGGCAACCATTGCTCGTTTCGACTATTTGAACGTTTCTCATACGGATGCGTACATGAAAGATTTCTCAGGTGTAATTGTCGATTCCTGCCAACATATGTTAGATGCCTTTAAGCTTTTAGCAAAGAAAAAATATATGCAAATTCCAGAGCACACAGTGGCTATTAATAAATTAGAGAATGATGGGGACCGTTTGATGCGTGAAGGTATCCGCCAAATTTTCATCACGCGCAAAGATCCGTACGAAGATTTCAAACTGAAAGAAATTTACGAGCGTTTGGAAGAAACGACCGATGCTTGTGAAGATGTTGCTAACATTCTAGACAGCGTAGTACTTCGTTACTCTTAAGACGAGATGTCTGTGCGTACGAAGAAAGTTTTCCTATTGGAAAACGCTAGGAGGAATTCATGTTAACTTATTTGATTATCATCGTTGCACTAGCTCTGCTCTTCGACTTCATCAATGGATTCCACGATACAGCTAATGCGATTGCAACTTCCATTTCTACACGAGCATTAAGCCCTCGTGTTGCGATATTTATGGCGGCTTCACTTAATTTCGTTGGTGCCATGGTATCTTCTGAAGTTGCCAAAACGGTAGGCGGAAGTATTGCCAATCCTGCGAAGATCGAAAATGGGGTTGAAGTCGTTATTGCTGCCTTACTTGCGGCAATCATCTGGAACTTGCTTACTTGGTACTTGTCCATTCCATCATCCTCCTCCCATACGTTGCTTGGCGCTCTAGCTGGTGCTGTAATTGCTGGTGCAGGCTTTGGTGGCGTTAACTGGAGTGGTTTCACACAAATTATTATCATTCTCATTCTATCGCCAATTATCGCTTTCGCTCTAGGTTATCTCATCATGGTTTTGATCAAATATATCGTAATTTGGTCTGGGAATACCTCTAGATCCAAACTTAATCGTGGGTTTCGTACGCTGCAAATCCTTTCTGCCGGATTACTATCGTACTCTCACGGTGGTAACGATGCACAAAAAGCAATGGGGATTATTGTCTTTGGTCTCGTGGCTGCTGGTGTGCAAGATGATTTGAACGTGCCGATTTGGGTAAAGATTGCTGCCGCACTCGCGATGGGCCTTGGAACATCCATTGGCGGATGGCGCATTATCAAAACGGTTTCCGGTAAAATTGTCAAAATTGAACCGATTAATGGTTTTGCCTCAGACTTAACGTCATCGATCGTCATTCAAATCTCGACTTTCATCGGTAAACCATTATCTACAACACATGTCATTTCTTCCGCGATTATCGGGACAGGCAGTGTCATGCGTTTCCATGATGTCCAATGGGGTACCGTAGGTCGCATGTTGATCACTTGGGTTATTACGATTCCCATTTCGATGGTTCTTGCTTATACCCTGTACTTTGCGATTTTCCGATTAATCATGTAATGATAAAACAAACAAAGGCACGATCCGCTGAGCTGCGCGGGTCGTGCCTTTTTATTTTACTAGTCCAGGTAATAGGCCAAGCTTTGAAGCTCTGTCGTGAAATCTGCATAATGTACGCGCACTTCTGGCGGCACCTTAATGATGACAGGCGCGAAGTTCAAGATCGCTTCGATGCCACAAGCAACGAATTGATTCGCTACATTCTGTGCTTCGGCCGCGGGAACGGTAATAATACCGATCCGCACACCGAGCTCAGACATGACCGTTTTCATTTTATCCATAGGAAGCACAACTAAGTTATTAATCACTTCGCCAGACTTAGAAGGCATGGCATCGAATAAAGCCACGATTTTCATATCATTGCGTAAGTACGTATTATAATTGCAAAGTGCTCGACCTAAGTTACCTGCCCCAACAAGCGCAACTTGAATATGTCGATCTAATTTAAGAATCTGGCGAATCTTCTCGATCAAATAATTGATATCATAGCCGATTCCTTTTTTGCCGAACTCTCCAAAATAAGCTAAGTCCTTCCGTATTTGAGCAGGATTCAGATCTAATTTTTGACCTAAATCCTGAGAAGACACCGTGGACACATTGTTCATTTGCAACTCGTTCAGATAACGCAAATAGATAGGCAATCTGCGGACAACAGCTTCCGAAATTTTTTGTGTTTTCACGTATTAAGCCCCTCCCATCCATTCCTCAATCCTCGGCAGCATTTGTTCACAGGTCATGTGTTCAATCTTCGGACCAGGCAACGAATAGAGGAAGTGCTTGCCATAATACGTTTCGATAACACGTGTATCATAGATAATGACGATCCCTTTGTCTGACGCTCTCCGAACTAATCGACCGAAACCTTGTTTAAATCGAATAACTGCCTGAGGTACAGAAAACTTCATAAATGGATTCTCATTGCGCTTCTTAATATTCTCACACTTTGCTTCGACAAGCGGGTGATTCGGTGGTTGAAACGGGAGTCGAATAATCGCAAGACAGCTTAGAGCATCTCCTGGAATATCTACACCCTCCCAGAACGAGCTGGTGCCCAGTAGCACGCACATTTTATTGTCTTGGAACATGCGGGTCAGCTTACTGCGATTGCCGCTGTCTACACCTTGACCGAGCACTGTGATGCTATGAGGGCTTAGCTTTTCTTTCATCCCAGCATGAACAAGTTTCAACATCCGATTCGAGGTACATAGAACCAACATTCGACCCTTCGTCACCTTGGCCACATCACTCAGAGAGTTGATCAGTGCTTCGATGAAAACAGGATCTCCTGCTCCCTTGATCGTAGGAAAATTCCTTGGAATGACGACCAGTGCCTGCTCCCGGTAGTTAAAAGGAGAAGGCAGCTGCACCGTTTTCAACTTACCTGACTCTTCGTCCTCTGGAATAGCTAATCCTAATTGCTCCGCCGAGTATTGGAACGATTTATTCACCGAAAGCGTTGCTGACGTCAGAATAATACTGTCTTTCGTTTCAAAGAAATGCTGTTGCAACAGTCCACTGACATCCGTTGGCACGGAATTCAGCTGAACGGATTTCGCTTTCGCATACGTACCCGCTTCAACCCAGTAAACGTACCCTTCATCCGCCATTTTCATAAAGAAGTGAAGTGCATCCCGATGTGCATACAGCTCTTTCACAGTCCCATTCAGGTCGGTGACTAACCCTTGCACACCCAGTCCATCCTGCTGCTCTTTTAACTCATTCAACAATTTATCTAATGTTCGTAATAATTCATTGGCATTCAGATAAATGTTATCCTCCATAATCAGCATCTCGCGCCAATTCGGAGGCAATGTGTCCGACTTCAATCGCAGAACATATTGTGAATTTTCAGATTGCGAAGGATCACTTTTGGAAGAGACCAATTCATACAAGGCTTCACTTAAACGTTCCCAGTCTTCTTTGATCGAAATGATTTTCGGAAAAAGACCATCTATCGTTTGGCTCCATGCTGCCGCACGCTCTCCAGCCTCATCTGATTTCTGCAATCGGAAACGAAGCATTGGAAGCTGTCCACTTCGATTATCTTTATACAACCACAATAATGAATGGTAAAACGCAGAGGCATGCAGCTCGATCCCGAGGTGCTTACTTGCCACTTCTTCGAAGTGATGTGCCTCATCAATGACAAGGTGCTTGTAAGACGGTAGAAGTCGGTTCTCAGCCTTCATATCGGTAAAGAGGAGGGAATGGTTCGTGATGATCACATCAGCCGTATTGGCGTCATTGCGAGCTCTATGATAGAAGCACTTCTTATACCAAGGACACATCCGATTTAAACAGGAATCCGTATCACTAGCAACCGAGTACCAGAACTGGGCACCTTTATTGCCAAAATGTATTTCTTCCTCATCCCCGTGCTCGGTTTCACTTAACCAAACAACCATTTGCGCGGCTGTTATCGGGTCTTCCCTGCCATTCTCATAGTCCCTAGTTGTGAGCTTCGTTTCAAACTTGCGAAGGCACAGATAGTGGCTTCTTCCTTTGAGCACAGCTGCCTTGAACGGGACAGGAAATATTTCTTTCAACAAAGGAATATCCCGCTCACGCAATTGCTCCTGCAAATTAATCGTATGCGTCGAAACGACGACCTTCTTCTCATATTTCAAACCGTAGTAAATCGAAGGAATCAAGTATCCTAACGATTTGCCTGTACCGGTTCCCGCTTCTATCATCAGATGTTGATCTGCTTCAAGTGATCTCTCTACTTCCAGAATCATTTGATCCTGGGATTCACGATCTTCGTACACCTCAAATCGTTGTTGAAGTGCAGACTTCAATCCTTGCTGAAATGCTTGAAAGGAAGCGCCCAGCGCTTCTGTAACTTGATATTCCGATCGCAGTTCTTCTTCCTCGCCCCAATCGGTTACATTCAAAGTAAATTGACGAAAGTAACGATTCGTATCCATGTCCACACTGGTGACTGATTCTTTATACAAGCATATTTCGTCCAAAAACCAGCCTAGATCCGTGTTACCGTTTTCGAAAATTTGATTCAAACGTTGTACCGTTAAGAGAGGCAAACCTAGTAAGCGATCCAAGCAGTGAATCCAAATCAATGCCGTAACTTCTGCGTCACTATCTGCTTGATGCGGTCTTTCATGGTCAATACCAAACAACGCCGCCACCATGCTAAGCTGTAGACTTGAGATGGACGGGAATAGAATGCGCAGCATGTCCATGGTGTCAAGGACACGTCCAGAGAAAGGCGGATACCCTGTTCTCGTAAGACCACGCTGCAAGAAAGACAAATCAAAGGCGGCTTGATGTGCTACAAGTACACAATCAAACAAAAGCGGGAACATGTCCGACATCACCTGATCGAGTGAGGGTGCATCCGCCACCATCTCATTGGTAATCCCTGTAAGTGTCGTAATCGAAGAAGGTATACTAATCCCTGGGTTCACCAGAGAAGTATACCTGTCTGTAATTTCAAATTGATCTATGATGACGAGTCCAACCTGAATAATTTCGTCCCCAGGCTGACTTCCTGTCGTTTCAAAATCCAAAACTGCAAATTTCATAACGTCTATCTTCAATCCCTTCGTCCTACACTTCTCCTAGCATACCAAACTCCATTAGGAAAAGGGAATACCTTGTTTTACCGTTTCGGTTTAGGACTCATCGAGGTTGATAAGTGGCTCCATGAAAGAGGGGTCGGTATGATACGCTTTTTGAAAATATTCGAAAGCCTTCTCTAGGTTCTGATTTTGCACTTGAATACAGCCCATAGCGTTATAAGAAATTGCTTTCATCTTTGAATTTTCCGTCAGTGGCAGCAGGAATTTGAAATGCTGATACGCATCGCCAAACTCTCCTTTTCGCAAATGTCCCATTGCTAAATACACTCGCGCTAACAAGAAATCTGGCTGACGCTGTATCAGGACCTCGAATTCTTTGATCGCTTGATCATACATGTACAGCTTATAATATCCCTGCCCGCGCATGAATTCTTCTGTTTGTTTGCCTGACATGTCGAGCTCCAGCAGTTCATCATGTAAGGTTTGAGTAGGGCTGATCGGCGCCTCCCCGTAAAACTTTCCCAGCTTCTCCTCAAAAAGCAGCCACGCCTCGATGAATTCATCACTCATCGTTTTTAATACTTGCAATTGTTCGTCAAGTTCGGCCTTTTTCTCCACATCGCTGTTCGGATATTCTTTTTGGATTTCTTCCAAAACCTCATTCATTGTGGAAAATAAATGCTTAAACATTTGGCATCCCCACCTTTGCTTCGAAAGCTTACCCTCATTCTTTGTAAACAGGGACGTTTTCATGCATGGTAGGGGAAGTCAGACACGCTTAGAGAACTGTTGAGTGTTCTTCTTCCTTGAGCAATTGGGCAACTGTGTTGTTTGGTCCCATAATGGCAATCGTTGGATGATGCTTTTTGGCTTCTTCATCGCTCATCATGGCATAAGAAACAATAATAATGGTGTCCCCGGTTTGAACGAGTCTAGCTGCCGCACCATTCAAGCAAATTACGCCTGTGCCGCGTGGCCCAGGAATAATGTAGGTCTCTAAACGCGCACCGTTGTTGTTATTCACGATTTGCACTTTCTCATTAGGCAGCATATCCACAAGATCGATCAAATCCTCGTCGATCGTGATACTCCCGATATAGTTTAAATTGGCCTCTGTAACCGTGGCGCGGTGAATTTTCGCTTTCATCATTGTGCGGAACATAAGACGTCACTTCCTGACTTCTAGAATAAGATTATCTATCAAACGGGTTTTCCCAAACTTCACTGCGAGCGCAATAATAAGAGTAGTAATAGCATCGCTATGTTCAAAAGGCTCTAAAGTTGGGTAAGACAAAACTTCGACATAATCGATTACTGCCAGTGGCGCCGTTTGTATATGATCGCTAACAAGCCTCTGCAGCTCTTCTGATGTGAAGGAACCTGATTCGTTATTTTGAATGAATGCTTTAGCTTGCTGTAAAGACTGCGACAAAACCAACGCCTGCTGACGCTCCTCTGCCGACAAATACACATTGCGTGAGCTCATCGCCAAGCCATCATGTTCGCGCAAGGTCGGGCAAGGTACGATCTCAACCGGGATGTTTAAATCATGAACCATCTGCTCAATTACAGCCACTTGTTGGGCATCCTTCAAACCAAAAAATGCTTGGTCCGGCTGAACCATATGGAACAACTTGCTAACAACTGTTGCTACACCATCGAAATGTCCTGGCCTCGAAGCCCCGCATAGCCTTGTGGTCACTTCCGACACACTCACAGTGGTGCGTGTTGGTGTTGGGTACATCTCTTCGACAGATGGCATAAATACGATATCTACACCTGCCGCTTCAGCTACAGCCAAGTCCTGTTCTTCATTGCGAGGATAACGTTCGAAATCTTCTCCTGGACCAAACTGCAAGGGATTCACAAAAATGCTTAGCACAACTAATCCACTTTGGGAACGAGCCTTTTGGAGAAGACTCGCATGTCCCTCATGCAAAAAACCCATCGTCGGAACGAAACCAACCGTCTGATCATTCTTCCGTCGATAAGCTTTGATCCGAGCCCGTAAATCGGCAATTGTCTGAACCACTTCCATCGTATGGATCGCTGCCATGACCAATCACTCCTTATCGCCGTATAGATATTGAACAACATCGTTGTCCATATGAAATGTATTTTCCTGCGCTGGGAACGTCCGCGCTTTCACTTCTTTCACATATTCGCCAATCCCTGCACGGATAGTTTCCCCGATATTTGCATAGGCTTTAACAAACTTTCTGGGAGCACTGTCAGAACCATACTGCAGCAAATCATGATACACAAGCACTTGCCCATCACAATGCACACCAGAGCCTATGCCAATTGTGGGAATAGATAGTTGCTTCGTGACCCATGCTGCCAATTCATCCGTCACGAGTTCCAGTACGATTGCGAACGCACCCGCTTCTTCAATGGCCTTAGCATCACTGAGCAGCTTCTCTGCTTGCTCCGAGTTGCGCCCTTGTACACGGAATCCTCCGAGTTGGTGAACCGACTGCGGTGTTAATCCCAAGTGACCAACGACAGGAACTCCTGCCTCCGTAATCGCTTTGACGGTCGCCGCGATCTCTGCCCCACCTTCTAATTTAACCGCCTTAGCGCCGCCTTCACGCATCAAACGTCCAACACCTTGTAAAGTTGCATCCAAGCTGCCATGGTACGTTAAGAAAGGCATATCAGCGACCACAAACGTGTTCGCGGCACCACGCACAGCTGCACGTGTATGATAAACCATATCGTCCAGTGTTACGGGCAGTGTAGAATCGTAGCCTAGCACGACATTCCCTAGCGAATCTCCAACTAGAATGACATCAATTCCAGCTTCCTCCGACAAACGTGCTGAGGGATAATCATAGGCCGTTACCATCGTAATCGGTACGCCGTCTCCCTTCATCTTTCTCATCTTTGCTGTCGTTAGCGCTTTACGTTGTTCCACAGGTATCCCAGCTTCCTCATATAAAATAAAAAACCTTTTAGCTAAGAGCTAAAAGGAGCGCATGCAGAAAGAATCAATGATCCCTCTGTCTCGGTCCTGTAAGGCTCAGAGCAGAATCCAACATCTTGTTTCGGTTATTTCGGTTTGCGTGCAATGTTATTGCAAGATAAGCAAGTGCAGTTCCTATAAGGATACCGCCTTATGGTTCTATTATACCAAAGCTTGCTTCGCGAGGATACCCTTTATCTCCCACTACTTAAGTTCAATATCTCCGGAATAAATTTTAACACGTTCTCCATCCGGGGTTATCACGGTTAAAGCACCTGTATCATCCAATGAATCTGCGATACCTTCAATGAAGCCTGTCGGTGTTGATGTCCGAATCGGTCTTTTCAAGGTGACACTTAACGCTTCCCATAACAGCCGAATTGGGGCAAACCCCTTCTCCAGATATAGTGCATACATTTCCTCAAATTCCAATAGAAATGCTTGCACTAACCCTTCGCGCGAAACCTCGCCACCGGACTCAATTGCTAAAGAAGTTGCTTTGGTGCGCAGCTCCTCCGGGTAGTCTTCTTCTAGCAAATTAACACTAATGCCAATTCCTGCAATCACATATTTCAGACGCTCATCCTCGCCGCTGCTTTCCAGCAAAATACCACTGACCTTCTTCCCATGAATCAGAAGATCATTTGGCCATTTGATGCCAATATCAACTTGGCACACTTTTTGAATGGCACGACATAGCGCAACAGCACTAAGCAGGGTTAGCTGTGGCATGAAGTATACCGGAATTCGCGGAGTCAGAATAAGACTCAACCAGATCCCCTTACCCGAAGGAGAATGCCAGCTGCGCCCCATTCGGCCTCTGCCTGCCGTCTGTCTCTCCGCAAGCACGATCGTGCCCTCAGGCGCCCCTGAAGCGACCAGCTTATGTGCAATCGTTTGAGTCGAGTCTACTTCATCATAAATATGTACTTTTTGGCCGAGTACCTTCGTTTTCATCCCGCTCATTAATTTGCTGAGCTGCCACTTCGCTGGTTTGCTGATAAGACGATACCCTTTGCGTGGAGCCGCTTCAAACGCATATCCTTCCGCACGAAGTTCCTCAATGTGCTTCCAAATTGCCGTTCGACTCACACCGATCCGTCGACTGATTTCCGCTCCTGATACATAAGTTTCCGGAGCTTGCTCAAAAAGCTCTAAAATTCGTTCATTCATACGAATTCACTCGCAATCTTTTAATTTAATCTATAGCAGCGCAGGATGCGCTTGATTTCTGACTTGGCTTACTGGTTGTTTCGGTGGGGTGATACTAGATACCACAATATCAAGTTAGTAGCTACTTTGGTGAGTAGGATTGCTTTTACACGACAACTGATTTATCACTTAAACGTACAAGGTACCTCTAGCTCGATTTACTAGCTACTCCAGCGGACAAGATACCTCTAACTCAAACTAACAAACTAAAGTAATTACTTCAGTAGGCTTGCCTACCTTCCTCACATCCACCAATTTTTTAAATTTAACTGGATTTCATGTAGGTATTTTGACTGAAAAAGCAGCAAAATTAAAATTAACTGGATTTTATGTAGGTATTTTCATAATTTCTTACCTTTTCTACAAGAAATCCACTATTTAACTGGAGTTTTTACAGTTAAATGCAATTTCAAGTGAAAAACCCTGATAATAACTGTAGTTTTTACACTTATTCGATTTCATGAATGCCATCCTAGCCGCCATTCAAAAGAAAAACCGCACAGCGCTGCTACTTCGCAGCCTGCGCGGCGTCAATCAGAGCTTCGCGCTCATTCGGGATTTCCCCGAGAGCCGCTCGCTCGAGCAGATCCTGCAGCAGCCTGCCCATCCATGGGCCGGGCTGCCGATCAAGAGCCACCGCCACATCCTGGCCGGATATGGCGAGTTCCTTCAGGCTGAAGCAGGGGACCTCCTTCAGCCATATCTCCCCGCGCCGCAGCAGCGCCGGCGCGGTCTCACTCAAGAAGCGCGCCAAGTCGCCGCGCTTCCCCTCCACCTGCGGCAGCTCGCGCAGCAGCCGCAATAACGCGCTGGCTGCGGCTTCGCCGCGGCGCACCGCGCCAAGCTTCCAGACCCGCTCCAGCGGAGCCGGGTCTTCCACCGCCACCTGCGCGGCGATCGCCTCGCGCAGGGCAAGCACGTCCGCGACCGCTGTGCCATCGGCGCGGGAGAAGGTCAAGTCCTGGAGCGCCGCGCGGACTACGTCCGCTGGCACCTCCAGAAGCATGAGCAGCATGGCCCAGCGGTCATGCTGCCCTTCCAGCGCGCTGAGAGCATCCAGCGCGTCGTCCCAGGCGAGCCAGGCCTCAAAAGGCAGCGGAAGCTGCTTTTTGAGGTTGGCCAGCAGGCCGCTCGCCAGCATTAGCCGCACAGCCCGCGCAGGGGCTGGGCCTTCTACCATGCGCTGCAGCTCGCTGCGCACGCGCTCCATCGCTATATGGCGCAGCAGTGGCGCATTCGCTAGCAGCGCCTGCCAAGTACTCGCCTCGATTTCCAAATCGTACGTCGAAGCGAAACGAATACAGCGAAGCATGCGTAACGCATCTTCCCCAAATCGTTCCTCCGCAATACCTACGCAGCGAAGCACACCAGCGGCTAGATCAGCTTGTCCGCCATAAGGATCCTGCAGAACGCCAGCTATATTCATAGCCATTGCGTTCATTGTGAAATCCCTTCGCTTTAAATCTTCAGTTAAATCTGAAATATAGGCAACAGAGGCAGGACGACGAAAGCCTTCGTACGCTGCCTCCTTACGGAAGGTCGTTACCTCATACATGCCCTGCGCTATTAATACCGTTACAGTGCCATGCTGAAGACCCGTAGGCACGGTTCGATGGAAAATTCCCATCACTTGTTCAGGCAAAGCAGAAGTCGCAATATCGATATCCTTGATCGACCGACCAATCACAGCGTCTCGTACACAGCCTCCAACCAGATAGGCCTCATACCCTGCTTCCACTAACCTAGCCAATACCTCAGCAGCACCTGGATCATTTATACCCTTGCTTGCATCCAACTTCATTCTCCTATCCAGTTGGCATCCTTATTGGCACGAAGATGCTGAAATGCGGTGTGATTCAGGGAGTTCCCGTCCTAACACCCGATAGTAAATCTCCTCATACTGAACAGTCGTAATATCGTTACAGAACGTATATCGCGCACGATTCAAACAATTCTGTGCCATTTGTTCATACATCACTTGATTTTTCAACAGATTTATCGCATAACTAGCCATTTGGTCTGTATCACCGACTTCAGCTAGGAAGCCTGTTTCACCATGGGTGATCAACTCAGGAATTCCACCTGCATTGGAACCAATCGTAGGCACCCCACAAGCCATAGCTTCAAGCGCAACGAGTCCGAAGCTTTCCTTTTCCGAAGGAAGCAACATGACATCTGCAAGTGAAATCACTTGTGCGACATCATCCTGTTTTCCACAGAACGTCACTTTATCGGATAATCCAAGTTCTTTCACTTTAGAAATCATTTTCGAAAGGTCCGGTCCTTCCCCTACAAATAAAAGTCGGGACGGCACTTCTTTACTTACCTTTGCGAAAATATCTACAACATCCTGCACGCGTTTCACCGGTCGGAAATTGGAAATATGGATAAGGATTTTCTCATCTGGTCGCGCGAATTCGCCTCTTAGCTTGGATATATCTCGCGGGTAATACACCCGTTTATCTACAAAGTTATAAGTCAAATCAATATCACGCTCAATCGCTAACAATTCCCGTGTTTCTTTTATAAGATCCTTAGAAACCGCTGTTACCGCGTCACTTTCATTGATGGCATATTGGATTAGGTCCGAAATCGATTGATCCTGACCCAATACCGTGATATCTGTACCGTGAAGTGTCGTAACAACTTTGAGATTGGATCCTACCATTTGCTTAGCAAGTAAGGCACAAACGGCATGCGGAATCGCATAATGCACATGAAGCAGATCAAGCTCTTCCATTTTGGCAACCTGAGCTAACTTACTAGCGAGCGATAGATCATAAGGTGGATAGCGGAAGACGTAATATTGGCTAACTTCCACTTCATGATAATAAATATTTTTATGAAATTTGCCTAAACGAAATGGCATGCTATGTGTAATAAAGTGGACCTCGTGTCCCTTTTCAGCTAGCAGTTTTCCAAGCTCAGTCGCGACTACACCTGATCCTCCAAGTGTTGGGTAACACGTAATACCAATCTTTAATTTGTCTTTCATCTCTCACACCTCTTTCCGATCAATCAAAATGTTCTATCACCAAAGGGAGTTTGGAAACGAACCCTTCCGCATACGTTAGTTGACGCTTCTGACCCATGACGCGATCACGAGCTTCTACACGTTCGACATAACCTTGATTGAGTGGCGTCGCAACGGTGCCCGCACCCGTTACAAATTGTGACTGGTACGCACGCAGTGCTGCCATTTTAATATCATACGTATTTGTTACATCTACAATCACATCAGCTTCATACACGTCATTTATAAAATAAAAAAATAGTTGCTCCACATTCACCGCTTCAGTGTCTGGCAAATATTTACGCAGCTTCGCGTTAAAAACAGCTTCTTGTACGAGCGTTGAACAGGCAATATGATCCGGGTGACGATCTTGCCAATACGGTGCAAACACAATTCGCGGACGAAACTTCCGGATTTCCTGTGTAATGCGCTCGATATGATCTGCCGTAACCAATAATCCTCGATCGGGTAAGCCCAGATTCGTACGGACTGCCACACCAAGAATTTGAGCTGCTTCCGCTGCTTCTTCTAGTCTAGTTTCTACCGTCCCATTCGAGGACATTTCTGCATACGTTAGCTCACAGAGCCCGACACGAAGTCCGCGCTGCGTATGCTTGGCAATGGTTGCACCCATCCCAATTTCAGCATCGTCTGCATGGGCACCAAATATAAGAATATCTAATTGTTCACTCATCTTATTCAATTCCTGGCTTATATTTATGTACGAGTTCTCTCCAAGCAAAATCCCCACGATCCAAAGCTCTTACAAGCAACTCCGCAGTCGCAATGTTCGTTGCGCACGGAATCCCTTGCACATCACATAAACGAAGCAAAGCGATGATATCTGGCTCGTGTGGTTGAGCCATCAAAGGATCACGCAAGAAGATGATCAAATCCATCTCATTTTTGGCAACCAATGCCCCAATCTGTTGATCTCCCCCAAGTGGACCTGACATAAATCGATGAATATCCAACTTGGTATTTCCCATGATTCGTGTACCGGTCGTGCCTGTTGCATATAGTTTGTGCCCTTCGAAAACATGCTCATAAGCTGTAACGAAATTCACCATTTCATCTTTCTTTCGATCATGGGCAATAAGTGCGATGCTTAACATCTAACTTCCACTCTCCTAGGGATCTCTAATCTATAAAATGCTCGAAACCATAAATCATACCTATATAGGTCATGACTTTACGTACCGCTATCGCCACACCTGGCATATAGGCTGCACGATCATAAGAATCATGTCTAATCTTAAGCGCTTGACCTTGTTCAGCCATAATCACTTCTTGTTGCGCAAATACACCTGGCAGACGTACACTATGTATTCTGAATCCATTGTAATACCCACCGCGGGAACCTTCAATTGTTTCTTCTTCTTTCGGATTACCTTGCTTGATTTCTTCACGTACTTCTGAAATGAGTTCAGCCGTTTTCACAGCTGTACCTGAAGGTGCATCCAGCTTTTGGTCTCCATGGTACTCGATAATTTCCAAGTGCGGAAAATATTTCGAAGCTTGTGCAGCGAATCTCATCATAAGAATAGCACCAATCGAGAAATTCGGTGCAATTAATCCACCGATATTGTTATCTCGGCATAGCATGTCCAAATCTGCAATAGCTTGAGGGGTGAATCCCGTCGTTCCCATCACAGGACGAATCCCTAAGCGAATTGCAAGATTGGTATGTGAAACCGCCGTTTGCGGTCCTGTAAAATCAACTAAAACATCTGGCTTGGATTCGGTCAATACTTTCTCAATGTCGTTCCCCATAAGAATTCCGCATTCATCCATGCCAACCATTCTTCCAAGATCAATGGGGCCGGAAGTACGACTTACTCCCCCAACTAACTCCATATCTGGCTCTCGCAGAACAGTCTTGACGACTTCCCGCCCCATTCTTCCACTTGCTCCGATAACTGCTACTCGTATACTACGCTCCATATTGTGGTGATCTCCTTTATCTTTGTTTCGGGCCTAACTCTGTATTCATTTTGATCTTATAGATCGTGGCATGCTGCATAGCAAGCTCGTGATGCGGCTCTAAGCGAACAGCTTCCATTACGGTTTGATAAGCTCTGGTATAGTCCTTTCGCATTGCGAAGGCCTCACCTAGCATCAGATACGCTTCAATTGCTAATGGATCAAGCGTGATCGCTTCTTTTAATAGAAAAATTGCGCGCTCTGTATGATCCGATTTAATCGTCAACTGCCTACTGGCTTGTTCAACAAGCTCACGTGCATTCAACACTTGCAACTGAAATCGAAACACTTCATTCGCAGGGTCGAGTTCAATTGCTCTTGCTGCATGTTCCACAGCTTTAGTAAGCTTATTGCTCCTCGCGAAAGTAATGGAAAGTTTGTGATGATAGACAGCATTGTTTGGTTCTTCCGCAATCGCTTTTTCAAACCATTCAATGGCTCCTTCAAAATCATGCCCAAGTATGGATTCGTATGCTTTCTGTATTTGATTTTCTCCATTCATCTGCCCATCCTCCTTGCCATTAGCGGTTTTCCCGATTCATGGGGATGGTTTAGTTTATGAAGGTCAATTCGTTTCGGTGTTAATTTTAGTCCAACGCCCTGCATCACGGGTATTGAATTTGTGCATGATTTTGTCATGCGCTTCCGTTAAATCAATGCCAAGTGAATTCGCAAAGCAAATCGTAATGAATAAAATATCACCAAGCTCCAATTCAATTGAATTGTCCGCTTCTGTACTTTTTTTCGGTTTTTCACCGTAAGAGTGATTCACCTCACGAGCTAATTCACCAACTTCTTCAGACATTCTGGCCAGCATTGCAAGAGGACTGAAATATCCTTCCTTGAACTGGGAAATATAAGTATCAACCTCTTGTTGCAGGTCTTTGAGTGATCGTTCTGACATCGGCATCCTTCTTTCTATCCTCTTCACAAAGGTTATCCTCCTTATGTTAAACTAAACGAGAATAGTTGACAAATTTTTTGTTTGATAAGGTAAGCATTTTAGGCATGGAGGAATTCACATGATATTTAAAGAAAGGTTTCAAGATCAATTTCTTAATGTGCTAGGAATCGGGATTGGAACTGCGATTTATGCATTTGGCTTGCATTATTTTGTAATATCCAATGAGCTGATGGAAGGCGGATTAACGGGCATTTCCCTCCTGCTCAAATACGTGTTTAATGTCCCTCCATCCGTCTCAACACTCGTATTTAATATTCCTTTATTTTACTTAGGGTGGCGGAATTTCGGTAAGGGCCCCATGTTGTATACGATTTTCGGCGTCATTTGTCTTTCGTTCTTTCTATGGGTGATGGAATGGCTCATTCATATGGGCTGGGTAGTCCCGTTTCAAACGACACAAGACTACTTCCTAGCAACTCTATATGCTGGGATTACGTTAGGCACGGGGCTTGGACTTGTATTCCGATTCGGTGGAACAACCGGTGGTTCAGATATCTTAGCTCGCATTGGGCACAAAAAGAGAGGCTGGAGTGTTGGACAAGTCATCCTCATTATTGATGTCGTCGTGATTGGTTCCTCTTTAATTTATCTGCCAAAAGAAAAAGTACTCTATTCACTTGTAGCCGTATTCGTCACATCTCGCATTATTGATTACATATCAGAAGGCGCTTATGCGGCCAAAGCTTTTACAATCATTAGTGAGCAGCCAGGTATCTTAGCGGAATCCATCACGAAAGTACTCGATCGCGGAGTCACACTGTTCCCAGCACGTGGCGCTTACTCAGGAAACACGAAAGAAGTCGTTTACTGTGTCGTTTATCGTCATGAGACAAGGCAATTACGTGAGTTAATACACGCCGTTGATCCACGTGCTTTCATCATTGTTGGGGATGTACATGAGGTCATCGGAGAAGGTTTTAAGACAAATTAAAAAAAGTGGATTAACAGCTCCTGTGAGCCTGTAAATCCACTTTTTCTTATCTATTTTCACTTTCCCTTGTCTGCCGAACAGGAACAATATGACGTCCAGATTGATACATTTGCCAACCTGCATACGAGAGGACACCTATGATAATAACGCCTATGCTGATTGACCAAATAATAGGATGATTCGGATCTGTGAGCGGCACATAAGCCAGAGCATCTTTATGTTTCATAAAAATTTCATCTAACAATTGGTTTACATTCACGATCCCAGCCTCTAACGGTCTTATCGGCAGCGGTTTCGTATTCACATTGGTTCGAAGGAAGACGAGCAATGAATCCAATTTCTCAACGGTTGATGGATCACGGCTAATAATCAATGAAGGATGAATAATAGCGATGTGTTGTGACAACTTGCCAAATTGTTCGATTGCTTCTTGCTGCTTATTCGCCTTTACATGCTGACTTAGCAGTTGCGTATCATTCTGCAGAACCTTATAATATTGCAGCCACATCGGCTGATTCTTATGTGAAAGTGCATCTGTTGCTAGACGAATCTTGGCTACAACTAATTGTCCTTCATTTGGCGAGTAATTGACGGCGTTATACACTCGTTTCGCGTCGGTGACTGTCGCAGTCAATGCATTCAATCCCTCAATGGACGTAATTCCTTCCCATGAAATCTTTGGGATTTGATCGGATAGTTGAATCAATTTATTTCTTGCCTCAGCAACTTGTCCAGACATCGTTAGTGTATACAATTCTTCAGCAATGCCATTTAAAAATGCTATCCGCTCTACTTGAACTGGGTCTATAGGTTTACTAGCTTGTCCGACTCTATGTTGATTGGTACTGCAAGCTGCAAGTAGACAAAGAACAAAGCCGAGTAAGATCGTCACCGCTATCCCTCTTAACCTTTTATCGAAAAACATGGGACATCCCCTCCTTCACCATCATCATATGGAGGTTCGTCCCACTTTAGACCATCACGTACTCGCTTTCAACATTTTTTTCTCTCTTACCATTAAGCAAGTAATCGCAATCCAAATTCCGATGATACTCAAGCATATCGTAAAGAATTGAATGGTTCCCAAATAGGGATGCAACTCGCGTTGGAGTCTTGGAAAGACACCCTTTTCATAATCCATGTAATCATTCCAAAACGTCCATATCGCCACAATGACAATAGCAGGCAATCGGAAAGAAAACCATCGAACAAATAGCAGCGCTTCCACGGCCATCGCCAAATGAGACGCTGTCAGCATCCATCCATCCCATCCAACAGATGCCCCCTGCGTAGCTCCTGCCCATATCATCGTTACAGCCCATATGCCATACTTAAATGATGTAATCAGCGCGAAAGCCTCAACGAAGCCGCGAATAGCCTTATATAGCTTACTCGCAGGTTTGGCAAAGGAACGATCTACGATCAAGTAACCAACAGCAAGGGTGAAAAACAAACTGGCAGTCGGACTGTCTGGCACAAAAAATACATACCATATCGGATTCTCTGCAAGGGTATCTACCATCTGAATCCAATACCATTCATAGCCATAAATGGTTCCTAGTAAATTACTAATGAAAAGCAACCATAGCATTCTTTTACTTAGTAAGAAATTACTGCTCCACAAATAGGAAATGGACATGTTGGCCCCTCCATTAGAATCAAATTCAATACGTAGACCATTGAAAATTCTCAAAAAAAACCTGATCACTCTCGCGACCAGGTTCACATGTTATTGAGTTTTTTGTTTGGATAACCAATCTGCTAATTTATCAATATCGGCATCCGTCAAGCCTTTATCAATGTTAGGTTTGTACATAGCAGGCATATTGCCTTTACCATTTTTGATAATACCCATAATGTCTTCCTTCGTATGTGTATCACCAGTTCCTAACAAAGCAGGTACACCAGAAGCTGGCATTCCTTTTAACCCCGCACCATGACAAGCCAAGCAAGTTGCTTTCGCGTAGATCGCAGCACCTGGATCATCAGCAGCCACGATTGCAGCAGCTTTCTTCGTTTCTTTCTTCGCACCCTCGCCAGCAGCGCCACCTTTATTCGCGTGCATTTCTTCTTCACGCTTAATGTGCTCTGGAATGATGTTTTTCTCTTTAAGCTCAACTTGGTAATGAGCCCATGACGTGTACGTTAAATATGTACAAGCGATCAAAGATAGAATCATAAGACTTGAAGCAATTGGTCTTCTATAGAATCGACGTTCTTTACCAGTATCCAAGAATGGAGCTAGCAACAAACCACCGAATAGTAAACCTGGTACTACAACCGCTCCAAGAACTACGTAATCACCTGAAGTGTATGGATACTTCAGCAATTGATACATAAACAAGAAGTACCAGTCTGGCATTGGAATGAATGCCGTGTTCTTCGGATCCGCAGGATAACCTAACGGAGCTGGGTCGGACATGACTAGAACTAGCATACCGACCAAGACAACGACACCAACCATCCACTCTTTTAACAAGAAGTTAGGAATGAAGGCTTCCGATTTACCTGGGTAAGCAGAGTAATCTCTAGGAATGAGTCGTTGTTCTTGCGTTTTCTTAATTACGCGGGAATCCCCTACGTAAACGATTTTTTCATCAGACTTATGACCATGCGCCACGCTATTCGCCCCTCCCTAAATTATAGCGGTCCGGAAATACCTTGTTTGCGAATCATGAAGAAGTGTCCGGCAAGCAAAGCGAGCAGAACGCCAGGCAGGAAGAACACATGAATAGCAAAGAACCGTGTTAGTGTTTGTGCACCAACAATGCTTCCGCCTTGCAGCAATGTTTCGATGTACGGTCCAGCGAATGGTACCGATGCTGCAATTTTCATACCTACTTGTGTTGCAAAGTAAGCTTTGTTATCCCATGGAAGCAGGTATCCCGTAAAACCAAGACCTAACATAACGAAGAAAATGAGCATGCCTACTACCCAGTTCATTTCACGTGGAGCTTTGTAAGAACCTGTGAAGAACACGCGCAGGGTATGTAAGAACATCATTACGATAACTAAACTAGCTCCCCAGTGGTGCATACCTCTGACGATAACACCGAAAGCTACTTTATGTTGTAAGTAATCAACACTCGCATAAGCATTGATAATATCAGGTGTGTAGTACATTGTAAGGAACATACCTGACAGAATTTGAATGACTGTGATGAAAAACGTCAGACCGCCAAAACAATAAACGAATGCGGAAAAGTGATGAGCAGGGTTAACGTGTTCTGGTACCTCGTGATCCGCTACATCTCTCCACATAGGCGTAATATCAAGACGTTCGTCAATCCAGTTGTATACGTTTTTAAACATCTGATCGTGACGCCCCCTTATACTCTAGTGTTAGCATGCAGTTGTCCAACATACACGAAACCATTCTCTACTTTTGTTGTGTACTCATCTAATGGACTAGGAGCAACAGCAAGGTTCTTGCCGTCTTGCGTATAATGCGCACCATGACAAGGACAGAAATACTGATCTTTGTAAGCAGGGTTATCGTTCCAGTTAACCGTACACCCTAAGTGCTTACATGTTGGATTTAACGCAAAGAGAGCACCCTTACTATCTTTGGAAATCCATGCTACGAGTTCAGCTTCACTTTCGTACCAACCATCTACCTGATGGACTTGGAACGTAAACGCTTGTGGAACATTCGTAATTTTACTTTCTTCGACAACTTTAACCCAATCCGATGCTGCTTTAGGCTGAAGGACTGGATCAATGGCAAACCGAATCATCGGTATGATAATCCCGGCTCCCATGAATCCACCAGCGCCACCAAGGGTATAAGAAAGAAATTGTCGACGAGACATTTCGCGTTTGGTCCCGGGTTTCTTCCCATGCTGTTCTTCATTGTGATTGTTATGATCACTCATTCTCAGGCCTACCCTCCTACATTGGCCGAAGTCCGAACCCTCTCGAACATCAGCTACCTCTATCACGTGTCGTTCGACATTACACTACATAACTAGGACATTTCTAATAATAGCCTACGTCTACTAGGTCGTCAAGAATTCATAACTCCTTTTATTGGATTGAAAACTGCGCTTTCGGACAAATTTTAACGAAATTGTCACAACTTTTTGCAAGCCACAATCATCCATTACTACCCTTATCTTGCACATTTTTTTTCCATTAATACATGATATCACCAAAGTTGCTTAGACAGGGTACCATAGTTGTTGTACTTGTTTGGAAATACCCGCTCTAATCGCCTCTGATTGCTCTGCCCATTGCTCGATATCGACAACAATCAACAAATCTGTCTCGGCAGATTTCCAGTGGACGGCTTCCGAATGCATAGTGACTACAATGATGTAACGAAATCCGCTTTTCTTTAATTGATGCACAATGGAATCCACTTGCTCACTTGCACCCGTATCTGCTATGTAATGAAGAGCTGGATATGTAACAACTCTGCCCTTGAAAGGAATTTCAATAATTTCCATGACATCACGGAGCCGCTCCAACACTGTTGTCACTTGCATCGGATCCTCATTTCCTGCCAATCCAGTAACAGGTAGAAGACACGTATCCAAATAGGGTTTCAATTCCTTCCATTCTTGTAAAACAATCTCATTAAATTTCAAGGTGTAGCGCCTCCCTATCATTTACCAAAAGAACTTCCACTATGTAGCGTAAGCTCAACTTGTACTTTAAGTACTGTAATCCGTCCTCCCTTAGCTGTCAATCCACGATTTCGTCCTGGATCTGAACATGGTTTACATCATACAAAAAAGACATTGGATTGGTATCCACATGTCTTCAAGTTTAACTTATTCATGCGCAGCTAATTACCCTAGTGATTGTAAAATCCTTAGTTCAGACGTTAGCGCCAAGAAAGATATCTGATCTCCTTTAGCAAGTGCGCTATCAATTTCCTTATAAAGATTTTCTTCCCTATATTTGCGTAAGGCATTATCCCAAATCATTTCCGCGAAAAGTGCCAGCAGCGCATCGTTAGATACATTCATTTTTCCCATGAGACCTACCTCCAAATGTTGTCCGCGGTTTGTCAGGAGCTTCTTTTTCGCAAAAATATGTTTGCATTATGGTGTACGCCAACCCGTTGTTATGCTCCTATTACATCATATTCACTAGTTAATTCAACGCTTCATTCAAATGCCCGTTTGAACGGGAATGTGTTAATACCTAGATCAGAAGAGAACTACTTTGTCTTCTTCTGCAATGCTAATTCCACGAATTACTCTGGAGCCTATCTTGGTAACTTGTATAACAACCCCATGCGTGTGATCTTCGCCTATTCGGATCAATCCCATGTGCATCATCATTTGTAGGATTCGCTGCTCGACAATGGATTCTGATCCATCATAATAGAATGGCTTAACTAATTGACTAAATAAATCTACAACAGAAGCCATCGTCACCCACTGATCACAAAGGCGATCTAGCCACACGGATATGCTTTGTAAACTTGGAATCGGATTTTTGTATAGCCTCAGCCAAAACTTATAGATATCCGATACTGTTTCTTTCTTGCCTTCTACTAACCGTTCCTTACCTGCTTCTGTTAGATGTAGCACCATACCATGCTCACTGATGAGCTCGTGGTAATAGCAATAATCATAGATGAGTGAAAATCGATTCGGATATTCCTTAAACATTCGTCCATACCCAAATCTCCACGTTCCCTTGGCTACCAATCCCTCTTGAACAGATAATAGACTGAGGAGCTGCCCAAGTTGTCTTTTGTACATAAAACCCTCGGCTGTTAAAGGCATTTCTTGCTGTGCAACTGCCGTTAAGAAAAGAAATATGTCGTCAACTAGAAGTAATTGCTCATCACGATAGACCGTTGGTTCTTCCGTTTTCACCAAAGCTTGTTTAAATTGCTTGGCCAATGCATCACCAAATCTTCGTTTTAAATCCGCTGGAACATGAAATAGGTATTTGGTTTGTTGGGAATACCCGTTAAACAGCCAACCTAGTTTCTTGAATTTCAGAATCATATCCCTCGGATTCCAATCTTCTGATGATTCTTCTTTCTGAAAACGTGATTGCTGGGCTCTAGCGATAAGTTCCTCCATACTAAATGAATTACGAGGATCGGAGAGCAATGCGTTAAGGAAGCGGATGTTTTCCAAACTAAGATTTTGAATGTGTTTTTCGAATATGTCTTTGCGCATGGCCGTACTCAGGATCGATTGAATCAAATCATTTTTAGAATGACCATTGCACTCACACTCGTAGGTATGTGCAATTCGGCCTAATTCATGGATATCGGCATAGCTAAGCATATCCGCTAGGTTCATTTCCATCCTACAACTCCTATCTGGCGGAGTTTTCTACTCCAATGTTTCTAGTAACCATTATGGGATTTTTTTCCGAAAATATTCCGTGACAAACAAAAAAACATGACTCGATAGAGTCATGTTTACTCATGATTACTTTATGTCATTGGTTCCGATGCTGTTTGTAAATGGGTTAAACAATTATACAACTGCAGCTCCCATTGATCACTTTGTCGTAATAGAAGAGTCAATGAGGTATTCTGCAGGAATTCCTCTTGATTCAATTTCAACACGCGAAGAACTTGAACAATAAAACCACCATGCGAGATTAGTAAAATTTTCTTACTAGGGTAGAGATTCAATATCTCTGTTTCTAGATCAAGCCATCTTGCCCAGAGCGCACTGTCCGACTCCTGACCTAGATCCTGAAGCTTCCACTCGGTTCCCCAGCGTTCTTCTCTCTCAGCGACTGTAGTTCCCTCAACTAACCCATATTTACGTTCTCTTAACCTTTTATCCTTATGCAGGAAAGGAATGCCAGAGAGCGAGGAAATAATTTGTGCAGTTTCATTCGCTCGCTTCAAATCACTGCTAATAATCCCATCCCAACTCTCATGAGATAATCGCAGTCCAAGCAGTCTAGCTTGTTCTCTGCCTTCGTCTGTCAAATCTGTATCCAGCTGCCCCTGTAACTTGCCTAAACGATTCCACTCCGTACTTCCGTGCCGTATAAACCCGATCGTCGTCATTCTTAACCTCCAGCGCTAGAAATGAAAAATGCCCCATGAGGAGCACTATGATTTGGTTCGCGATAACCAATTCATGATTATTATCGTTGCTACTAAACCTAGAAGTGATACGACTAATAAGTAATGGGGATACGAATGAATCGGTCCTACATGAAACCGTAAAGGTTCCATGAAACTTGGATTCAGACTAGCCACGGCATCACCTAACTTATGTCCATTCAAAGATTCAGTACCGCTAATTTTGAGTGCTTGAGGCGCTTCAAGGTCATATAGTGAATTATCCGCGGATGCCATTGTTGACTGTGGAGATCCCTCATATACGATGGCAAATAAAAAGCTAAATACAAAAAGAGCTAAACAAAACGCAATAACCGCGGTTAAATTTCTTCTTAATTTATAGGAAATGGCATACATCCGCTCCGAAACTGGAATTCGCCATGATTCATCCTCATAAATTCGGCTCATTACTTTGGTGGAGACTATTGGCTCAAAGTCCGTCAGCTCCTCGTCCGTTGCTGCAGTGCGGATCAGAATCATGCTCTCTTCCCATATTTGAAACTCCTCGTTACAAGAGTCGCACGTTTCTAAATGCTTATCCACTGCTTGACGACGCAGGTCATCATTCGGCAAATCCCAGTAGACTCCAAATAATTCCTGGATCTCACTACACTTCATCGCTAGTCATCCCTTCGATTCTTCGAATATCGGCTCACTGAAATAAGGATCCAGATGCAGCTTGACGGATGCTCTCGCCCGAAATAGCAGCGATTTCACCGAGCTTACCGTTTGACCAAGTATGTTGGCAATTTCCTGATAATCCATCTGATCATACTCGCGTAAAATCAAAGCCGACCTCTGCTTTTCAGGCAAGCTATTAATCGCTTCGCGAACCATGGATACCTTCTCGTTCCTCAACATGGCTTGTTCTGGCATCGCATCAAAAGAAGCATGAGGGGTAAGCCCGCTCTGCTCTAATGATACTTGGACACTTTTATTTTTGCGCAGCTCACTCAATACGGTATTGCGGGCAATCGTATATAACCACGTAGAAAAAGATGCCTCGATCTCACGGAAAGAATGCAAACTGCGATACGCTTTATAAAATGTTTCATTACACAAATCTTCCGCAATAGCTTCCATTTGTGTGCTCTTCAGCATGTGAAAAATAAAGGCAAGGATTTTACGCTCGTAACGACGCATAAGCTCGTTATACAGCTGAACATTTCCATCCTTGATTTCTCTGATCAATTGGGAATCGGTCATTACGTGGCGACCCTCCTCGCGATTCCGGGTACCACTCCAACTGTTCATACATGTTGTACTTGTGTTGGAGTGAAAAGTTGCGTTGTATTTGCAAAAAATATAAATGTGGAATTGGGCAAACAATAAGCCTCTAATCTATTCTCGATTAAAGGCGAGATTCCTGCTAGTTTCGACAAATTGTTGGTTAAAGTTCATATTTCTGCTTCTACTCTACTATCGACATTTACCCTTCTTCCTTTTATATGTAATTAGAAAAGAAAAAAGACAAAAAAAAAACCGCCGAATCGGCGGTTGCACTTATGGTGCGATTATCGGATAGGAGTGGAGAGAAACCATACTGTACTTTTATTATATGTATACGGTTTCATTCTGTCAACACTTATTTGAAAACGTTTACTATCGCTATTTTGAATCAGTGAATTGAGCTTGTTCCCTCTTGGCTTGCTTTATCAAATTACTAATGGAATGCGGACGAACAAACGGACTACCACCATTGATTCGCGGAATTTGCATAGCGTCTGTCCATTCTGTCGCAATACCAGCTTTTGTTGTAAAAGCATATTGTATCCCTGCCTCATTCAAATAGGAAATTGTCGTATCGTCGTAACTTCCGTAGGGGTAAGCGTAAGCATCCACATTTTTCGAAGGATTCAGTTCCTTCAGTTTGGCGATACATTTGCGAGTATCCTGAAGAACTCTGCTCTTAAACTCAACCTCAGTTTCTAGCTTTCCATTTAGCAATAGTTTGTTGGATAGGATCGGTTTGCCATCTTTCATGGCATGAAGTTCGTCGGAGTGCCCCTGAAATTCAATATTAGGATCTTCTCTTGTAATCTGCTTAATCTCATCCTTGGATAGAGACGCGATCTTCGGCCTCTTGGGATCATCCAAATCTTTCGTGATAACGAAATTGACAGCAGGGATTTGAAGCCTCTTGAGAATCGGAAAAGCATGTGTGTAGAAGCTTTCGTAGCCGTCATCAAAGGTGACCAGAATGGCATTATCGGGTATTGGCTTGCCTGTCGTTTTGAAGTCCTTGAACTGGTCCAAGCTAATGAAATGGAAACCTTTCCGTTGTAACGAAACTAACTGCCGCTCAAACAGCCTTGGCGTTATGGTGACTGAACTCTGCTCAAATTCATCAATGTGATGATAAACAAGTACGGCAACCTCGTTCGAATAATACACATCTTTCGCACTTGCCAAAATAGGTGAAAAATTAAGAAAGACAATCATGACTGTCAGCAAGCTTACAATGAACATTCGGTACTTCAGATCAACCGCCCCATAACAATGAATAGTATGTATATAAATAATAAGACCCATTATAGCATGAGCCTTTTGACCTGTGAATCTGTTAATAAAAAATTAAAGGACTTCCTTCGCGATGGTAAATACCAACACAAAGAAAGTCCTAAAATGTTGCGAGTATTCAAAAATTATACATGTACCGCATATTCTTTGCCTAATAACGCCGAAGCGCGATCGGCTTCCTCTTGGTTACGGAACGACAATCGTAGGATACCAGGCACATCTTCACGGCTCTCGATAATTTGAATATTACTCAAATTAATTCGAGCATTTCCGAGCAGCGATGTAATTGAACCTATAATACCCGGGTGATCGGGTACATCCACATAAATATCGAATAAGGAAGTAAGAACACCTTTACGACGCTCCGGCAACTCTTTGCGGAATTCGCCAGCAATTCGAAACTGCTCAGCAATTCCTTCGCCGTCACTTTGTTCAATCAAATGAACGAATCGTGAAATCTCTTCATTCCAATCCTTAAGCAGCTTGAGCAACACAGCACGATTATTGACTAGAATATCGCGCCAAATCGTCGGTTCACTCGAGGCAATTCGCGTAATATCTCGAAAACCACCAGCTGCTAAGTTTTGATACAAAGGATTACTCTCGTTATAGCCCCTTACTTGATTAACAAGCGCAACGGCAATAATATGCGGCAAATGGCTAATTGCACCAACAATGTCATCATGCTCGCGAGCATCGACTTGCACGATTTGAGCCTTCGTATGACTAAGCAGGCTTGTCAGGCGATCCACCTCAGCCTGTGGCGTGCCTTCTGCTGGAGTTAAGACATAGAACGCATTCTCATACAGATGAGATGAAGCTGCTTCCACCCCATGTCGCTCAGAGCCTGCCATCGGATGGCCTCCGATAAAATAGTAGCCTTCCTTCAAGTGCGCTGCTGCGCTTTCTGTGATCGATGCTTTCGTACTGCCCACGTCGGTAATAATACAGCCTTGTTTCAAGGGTAGCTTCATCAGCTTCTGAACATATTCCTCCAAATTACCAACGGGTACGCAGAGGAAAATATAATCAGCCCCATCAACGGCTTCAGCCATATCTGTAGTTGCATGGTCAACAACATTCCGTTTCAACAGCTTATCGACAGAGTTCGGATTGGGTGAATGACCGATAACTGTAAAGTCTGGTTTTCCTTTGTAACATAAGGCAAGAGATCCACCGATCAGACCTACTCCGAATATTGCTATTTTCGTCATGGCAAGAATCAACCTTTATCTTCTGAATTAGACTAGAACTGGAACCTCTGCAAGAACTTCCGTTAAAGCCGCAATGAATTTGGCATTTTGCTCACTTGAACCGATCGTGACACGCAGCGATGTTGGGAAGCCCAGCATATGTCCACCACGAACAATCAGCCCACGGCGTAATAAGCCATTGAATACGTCTGAGGCTGGACGAGCAACATCCACCATTATAAAGTTTCCGTGTGCAGGGAATGAGTGCAGCCCAAGTTGTTTGAATTGTTCTTCTAAGTACGTTAAACCAGCTGAATTCGCTTCACGGCAGCTAGTGATGAAATCTTGATCCTTAATCGCTGCAAGCGCAGCAGCTTGTGCGAAGCGAGTCGTATTGAAAGGCTCACGTACTTGATTGATCGAGCGGATGACATCTGGATGCCCAATGCCGTAACCAATGCGAAGGGAAGCCAACCCATAGATTTTGGAGAACGTACGCAGAGAGATCACATTCTTGTACTGACCAATAAGCTCAATACTGTCAGGGAACTCACCCGTAGTGTTGTACTCGCAATACGCTTCATCAAGAACAACAATCGTATGTGCAGGAACTTTAGCTAAGAACGCTTTAATTTCCGCATCTGTATTCATCGTACCCGTTGGGTTATTAGGATTACAGATCCAAACAATCTTCGTACGATCCGTAATCGCTGCAGCCATTGCATCCAAATCGTGCGTTCCATCTTTCAATGGAACTTCAATGGAGATTGCGCCTTCGATTTCGCAATTGTGTTTATATTGCGGGAATGTGTGAGAAGCCATAACGGATTCATCACCTGGCACTAGAAAAGCACGAGCTAGCATCAGAATAACTTCATCAGAGCCAGCACCAAAAATTAGTTGATTCGTTTCAACGCCTAGAGAAGCTGCTACAGCTTCTGTTAATTGTACGGCGCCTCCATCTGGATACAAGCTAATATTAGCTATTTCTGCTTCGATGGCCGCCTTCACGTTAGGAGAGGAACCAAATGGATTCTCATTGGATGCCAATTTAATCACTTCTGTCAGTCCAAGCTCACGCTTGACTTCCTCAATCGGCTTGCCTGGTTGATACACGGGTAAATGTATAATCGTTTGTTTCGGTTTCATGAAGTCACCTCATCAATTATTAGTTCGAACGTTTTAATTGTCCTACAAAATTACCGATTTGTTTAAGTCCTTCTGGATGCGCAGCATCTTCAGTGAAATGTGGTAACGCGCTCTCAATCGTACGGACAATCGCACTCCCTACGACAACACCATCGCACAATTTCTCAAATCGTTCAACTTGTTCACGCGAAGATATGCCGAAACCCACAACAATCGGAACAGACGCAGCTTCACGAACGGTTGTCAGGAAATCTTCTATACCTCCAAAGAATTCGGCACGCTCGCCAGTTACCCCTAGAGAAGATACACAATAAACGAAACCACGTGCACTCGATGCAATCCGTTGTACACGTTCATTCGAAGTTGGTGCAACTAAAGGAATCAAATGAACACCATATTGCTCAGCAATGCCTCTAGTCTCACTATCTTCTTCCAGCGGGAGATCTGGAATAATAATGCCACTAATTTCATTCTCCTGCATCACTTTAAAAATACGTTCCAAACCTATTTGGAGTACCGGATTATAATAGGTGAAAAGAATGAAAGGCAGCTGTGAGCCGCGATTCCTTGCTTGTTTCGCAACATCAATGACATCAAAGATAGAGATTTTACGCTGCAACGCGCGCTCAGAGGAGCGCTGAATTACAGGTCCATCTGCGAGGGGATCCGAATACGGTACACCAAGCTCGATTAAATCCGCGCCTGCGCGTTCCATTTCTAGGATTAACTCCAAGGATGCCTCGATCGAAGGGTCACCGATTGTTAAAAAAGGGATCATTGCGGTTTCACCGCGCGCTTTGAGTTCAGCAAAACGACTGTCAATACGGTTCATCGCCTATACCCCCTCGCCAAGATAGCTAATAATGGATTCCACATCTTTATCACCGCGGCCTGACAAGCTTACGATAATAATCTGATCTTTGGACATAGTTGGTGCTAATTTGAGCGTTTGCGCAATAGCATGTGCACTCTCTAATGCAGGAATAATACCCTCAGTACGGCTCAGTAATTGAAGTGCATCCAGGGCCTCTTGATCCGTTATCGGATAATAGGTAGCACGTTCAGCATCTTTGAGATAGGCATGCTCGGGGCCAATTCCTGGGTAATCTAGACCTGCTGAGATCGAATGTGCTGGCAGAACTTGACCATACTCATCCTGTAGCAAATAGCTGAGTGACCCTTGGAATACACCTGGCGTTCCCTTCGTCATCGTTGCTGCATGCTCCTCCGTGTTAACGCCACGTCCTGCTGCTTCCACACCAATCAATTTCACAGACTCATCACCAACGAAGGGATAGAAAATCCCCATGGCATTGCTGCCTCCGCCTACACAAGCAACTACTGCATCTGGCAATCTGCCTTCTGTTTCCAAAATTTGTTCACGGGACTCATCCCCGATAACACGTTGGAAATCACGAACCATCATCGGATATGGATGGGGTCCAGTAACAGATCCCAGAATATAATACGTATCTTGCACGTTACTTACCCAGTAACGCAAAGTTTCGTTACAAGCATCTTTCAATGTGCGAGTTCCTGATGTAACAGGAATGACTTCGGAGCCAAGCAATTTCATGCGAAACACATTCAATTGTTGACGCTTCGTGTCTTCTTCGCCCATGAATACTTTACATTCGAAACCCATTAAAGCTGCAACGGTTGCTGAAGCTACACCATGCTGACCTGCCCCAGTTTCTGCGATAATTTTCTTTTTGCCCATGCGTTTGGCAAGAACTGCCTGTCCGATGGTGTTGTTAATTTTGTGCGCGCCTGTATGGTTTAAATCTTCACGTTTCAAATAAATTTTGGCTCCGCCAAGAAGCTCGGTTAAGCGCTCTGCATAATAAAGCGGAGTAGGTCTACCGGAATACTGCTTCTGCAAATAACGGACTTCAGCAATAAACTCAGGATCATCTTTATATTTGGCATAAGCTTCTTCAAGCTCATGTAAGGCATTCATCAATGTCTCTGGCACATAACGGCCACCGAACTTGCCAAATCTACCATGCTGATCAGGTACTTGTGTCACTTACGGGTCACCCTTTCCACAAACGCAGTTATTTTCGCAATATCTTTCACGCCATCTGTCTCCACGCCGCTCGATACGTCAACACCATCAGGTGCGTATGCATGTACTAATTGATCTACATTATCATGGCGGAGTCCACCTGCAACTAGCAGTTGAATGCCAGCACTTCGAGCCCACTCTTGATACACAGGAATGCAATCCCATGCAAAAGTTGTCCCAGAACCCCCACCATATACGGGGTCAAAAGTATCTAATAAGATGGCATCTACATGCCTAATATAAGGATTTAGTTGCTCTGCTACCTTCGAAAGAGACGGTATGGCATCTTCTGTTTTGGAAATGGATACGGATTTGAATACTTGTACATGAAAATGCTCACGAACCCAACCACAGAAAGTTGGTGTTTCCTGACTATGTAGCTGCACGATATCCAAAGGTGCAACAGCTAGGATTTCGATCAGCTGCTCCTTCGTTGGATTGACAAATACGCCTACAGAACGCGGAACTGTCTGGCCTTTCGCTTCTTCAGCTTTCAAGTAACCAATCAGCTCAGCCGCCTTCTCTGGCGTGACCTGCCGCTTGCTTGGTGCAAAAACAAAGCCGATATGAGCTATCGGCAAATGTACGATTGATTTTAACACTTCAACGCTTTGAAGTCCACAAATTTTTACCGTTGGAATCGTTCCTACAGTCATCAAATTCGCCTCTTTCTACCTATAACTACACCTTGTTGGTCAGCTCACCCATCAGCTCATGGACTGCTTGTTCAACGACGGGTTGTCGCATGAAATGCTCACCGATGAGTACAGCTTGTGCCCCTACTTTCTCGACATAAGCCATATCTTCAACCGTAGAAATACCACTTTCGCTCACAACCGTTTTGCCTTTTGGCATAAAACTTATTAGTTCTTCCGTTGTACCTAGATCAGTTACGAAAGTTTTTAAATTCCGATTATTTACACCTATCATTTGAGTATCCAGCTCCAATGCGCGCTCCAACTCTTCACGATCATGCACCTCGACGAGTGCATCTAAGCCAAGATCCTTGGCTAGCGTCAAATATTGCTTCATCTGCTCTGTTGTCAGAATCGCTGCAATAAGTAGGATGGCATCGGCTCCAAGTATTCTAGCCTCATAAATTTGTTTGGGGTCAATGGTGAAATCTTTGCGTAACAATGGAACATTGACCGCTTTACGCACAGCTTGCAAATATTCATTGCTTCCTTGGAAATACGAAACATCAGTCAATACCGAAATACAATCGGCACCTGCACGCTCATAGGACTGAGCCAATCCAACAGGTTCGAAATCCGCGCGAATTAATCCTTTGGACGGCGATGCTTTCTTCACTTCCGCGATAAGCCCCATGGAGCGGTTTTTGCCTAGCGTTAACGCCCGCTCAAAGCCTAAACAAGGAGGAAGCTGAGAAATTAGCTTTTCAGCCTCCCCAATCGAAAAATGGCTCATTGCATCTACTTCAATGCGTTTCGTAGCAACAATTTTATCAAGAAACATGGCATAATTCTCCTGTATATTGGATTAAATCATTTAACTTTTGCTCCGCACGTCCCGAATCGATTACGTCAGCGGCATATTTAACACCTTGCTGAAGCGTTCCTACAAGTCCAGTTACATAGAAACATGCTGCTGCATTCGCTAGCACAATGTCACGATGAGGACCTTTCTCACCGGCAAAAATATGACGAATGATTTCAGCGTTGAGTGAAGCATCCCCGCCAGCTACATCTTTGATACTATGTGCACGTAAACCTAAATCGTCCGGTGTAATGGTATACGTAGTGATTACATCCGATTTCAACTCTGTCACTTTGGTAGGAGCTGAGATACTGAACTCATCCAGGCCATCTTCGCTGGCCACAACAAGTGCGCGTTTCAACCCAAGTGCCTGCAGCGATTGCGCTAACATCTCGGTCTTGGTTCTGTCGAAGACACCAAGGACTTGGCGATCTGCGCCAGCAGGATTCGTTAACGGTCCAAGTAAGTTGAAAACCGTTCTAAAACCAAGTTCTTTGCGCGGTGCTGCAACATGTTTCATCGATTGATGATAAGCTTGCGCGAACATGAAGCAAATGCCAGTACGATCTAGACATTTTGCAGCTTGCTCCCCACTGAGCGTGATTTTAACGCCAAGAGCTTCCAAGACATCCGCACTACCGCTTTTACTTGACATTGCCCTATTGCCGTGTTTCGCTACTCGGATACCGCCTGCTGAAGCGACAATAGCTGCTGTAGTTGAAATATTGAACGTGTCCGCTCCATCCCCACCTGTTCCGCACGTATCAAGGAGGTCGCTTTGGTGTACCTTCACTTGCATAGCTTTGCTCCGCATCGTCTCCGCAAACCCAGTGATCTCTTCAAAAGTTTCCCCTTTGATTCGAAGCGCAGTTAATAGACTACCTATTTGTGCTGGAGAAGCAGTCCCATCCATAATTTCAGACATGACACTTCGTGCTTCTTCCCGGGATAAATGTTTGCCGCTAATTACTTTACCAAGAGCTTGCTGCATCAAATTATTTCCACTCATATTCATCGATGCCCCTTCCTTCTAGGAGTTAACCCAGTAATCTTTGTTAATCTCGCTAACAGGTCTAGGCTCAGGACTGAACATGGCTTCTGCCATACGAATTGATTTCAGCAAAGCCGTCGCTTTGTTCACGGTTTCTTGATATTCACTCTCAGGTACAGAATCCCAAACGATTCCTGCTCCTGCTTGTACATAGGCCTTACCATTTTTGAATACAATCGTTCGGATCGTAATGCACGTGTCTAAGTTCCCGGAGAATCCGAGATAACCAATCGCACCCGCGTAAGAACCACGAGACTCTGGCTCCAGCTCAGCTATAATGCCCATCGCTCTCAGTTTCGGTGCTCCAGACACCGTACCTGCAGGCAAACAGGAAAGGAAAGCATCGAAGAAATCTTTATCCTTGGCAATTTTACCAGACACATTGGAAACGATATGCATCACGTGAGAATAACGTTCAACGTCCATGAACGTATCACACTTCACCGTACCGAATTCGGAGACACGCCCGATATCATTGCGTCCAAGATCAACAAGCATCAGATGCTCAGCGCGTTCTTTCTCATCAGCAAGCAACTCTTTCTCATAGGCAAGGTCTTCCTCTGGGGTTTTCCCTCTAGGTCTTGTTCCAGCGATCGGCCGCGTTTCAACTTTTTCTTCCTCAACGCGAACTAATAGTTCCGGAGAGGTGCCCACAATAATCTCTTCATCCATTTTGAGCACATACATATAAGGCGATGGATTCATGGTTCGTAACACACGATACACCTGTAAAGGAGAAACTGTTGTTTCCATTTCAAACCGCTGCGAGAGCACGACTTGGAAAATATCGCCGGCGCGAATGTATTCCTTCGCTTTGTTCACATTGGATATGAACTTATCCTTCGTAATATTTGAGCGAATTTCACCTAAATCTGGTTCAGAAACAATTGGATTGTGTGTCATCGTTTCCGAACTAAGTGGTCTTTTAATTTTCTCAATCGTAGCATCGATTTTTTCACAAGTTGCCTGATAAGCTCTCGCGATGTCTGCATCCGTTGCAAACTGGGGAACATGCAAGTTCGCAATCACTTTGATCTGTTGCTTGAAATGATCGAACACGATGACCTGATCGCAAAACATAAATTGAATATCATTCATTTGTAAGTCATCAATCTGATGAGCTGGAAGTTTCTCATAGTATTGCAACAAATCATATCCGAAGAATCCAACCGCACCACCTGTAAAGCGTGGAAGGTCAGCAAGCTGAGGACTGGAGTAGGAACGAAGGTAAGCCTTCAACACTTCGATCGGTCTCTCATCCGTGATTTTTTTCTCGGATCCCGTTTCGATCGTTGTTTTTCCATGCTTCGCCGTGATCATCAAGAATGGATCGCTGCCTAAGAAGGAATAACGGGCCCATTTCACTCCTCCTTCTACGCTTTCTAATAGAAAAGCACGAGGCTCTTGATATAAATGTTGGAACACACGTATAGGCGTCTCAGTATCTGCTAGTAAATGTCGCACCACTGGGATGAGATTATAATCTTTGGACAAACGAATGACTTCTTGCAATTCAGGTGTATACATGGAAACATCCCCTCTCAGCTTGTGAGCTGCTCACTGTCTGCGGCGCTCAAAACTCTATTCGAATACAAAAAAACCTCTACCAAGGGTAGAGGTTGAATTTAGTTTCAGTAGACGATCAGGATGAATGTGAAAAAAGAAAATGAAGCCCAGGTATGAACAAATAGACGATCCCTCATGGGAACGAACCAATGGTCATATAGCTACTTTGCTTTTTCTCATCTCAACTCGGCTCTGCTCTACTCGACTAAACTCTGCTCTACTAACCTAAACTCATCTAACTTCACTATACTACCGGGTAGCTTCATTTGTCAATTTAACAATATCAGGACGAAGTTTCTTGGCTTCCTTCAAATACACATGGTTAATCTCCGCTTGGGATTTGGTGGTGTTCACCTGAACCATCAAACGAATACATTTGGGTAATGCATTCTCAACGGGTACTTCCAAGGAACACATCAAAGGAACAAGCTCCCACCCTACTAGCGAGCGAATCGCTACTGCTGGAAATATCGCTGTGATATCTGCTGTTACTGTAATGAAAACAGATCCAATATCTTCAGGAAGGAAATCATTCGCCTCTATAATAGCTTGCAGAAGCTCGCTTGTAGCCGCTAGTATCTCTTCTGCCTCGTTACGTTCAACCGTCGTTGCTCCACGAATTCCCCTTAAGTACATCGGTTATTTCTCCCCTTTTAGAAGGTCAACAATCTCTCTCACTTGTTGAGAAGTAACATCCTTACGAATCTCGACTTTACCAATTTCGGTCGGGATGATATACACCATCGTACCTTCTTTGAATTTCTTATCATGCATCATAGCGCTCATAATGCGATCTGTGTCCAAATGTGATGGTATACGCACAGGCAATCCGTATTTCATAAATAAACCTTTGGTAACTGTGTGTATGTCCTCGCTGTAGCCAAATTGCTGTGCAAGCTTCGCTGCGCCAACCATCCCAATGGCAATCGCCTCACCGTGCAACAACTCTCCGTAGCCTGCTACGGCTTCTAAAGCGTGACCAATGGTGTGTCCAAGGTTTAATATCGCACGGAGATCATTCTCACGTTCGTCTTGGGAAACAACGATGGCTTTCACCCGACAACCTATGTAAAGTGCATAACTTAATGCTTCTGGATCTAGCCCCAGCAGCTTATCTGCATTTTCATCGCACCATTGTGTGAAAGCAGCATCCCAGATCAAGCCATGCTTGATCACTTCGGACAGGCCTGCCTTCACTTCACGCTCAGGCAAAGTTAACAGCAAGTCGATGTCGAAGAGGACAAGCTCAGGCTGGTGAAACGCCCCGATGATGTTCTTTGCCATCGGGTGATTAACCGCGACCTTGCCGCCGACAGAACTGTCGTGGGCAAGGATGGTCGTCGGGATCTGCACGAAGCGGATCCCGCGCATGAAGCTCGCCGCAGCGAAGCCGGCGAGGTCGCCGACTACGCCGCCTCCGAGGGCAATGATCGCAGAATTGCGATCAAGGCCCGCCTGGAGGGCGGCGGTAACGATTCCCTCGAGCTGCGCGAGGGATTTGGATGTTTCGCCTGCAGGCACGACGCAGGCTGTCGCGGCGAAGCCGCCGTCGCGGAGCAGCGTCAGGACGCGCTCCAAGTGCAAGGCCGCCACCGATTCGTCGGTGACGATGAGCAGCGGCGACTTGCGGCTGAGCTTCGCGCGATCGAACAGTGCCGAGATATTGGTAAGAATGCCTTGGCCAATATAAATGGGATAAGAACGTTCTCCAAGCTCTACGGTAAGTTCTCTCATCTTAGTAGTTCTCCACTTGCTTGAGAAAATTCGTAAGGTTCGTGCGAATCTCTTCAATGGAGTCTCCACCGAATTTATCTAAGAAAGCATTCGCCACTTCCCAAGCAATCACATTCTCCATGATGACGCCTGCTGCTGGCACGGCACAAGTATCGGAACGCTCCACTTGAGCTGTAAATACTTCTTTCGTATCGATATCAACGCTTTGCAAAGGCTTGTACAACGTCGAGATCGGTTTCATTACACCGCGAACGATGATTTGCTCGCCAGTTGTCATACCGCCTTCGAATCCGCCTGCGCGATTCGTTCTGCGTCTGAAACCTTCTTCTTGTGTGTACAAGATTTCGTCGTGAACATTAGAACCTCTGCGCTCTGCTGCTTCGAAACCAATTCCGAACTCCACACCTTTGAAAGCTTGAATGGAAAGAACCGCTTGCGCAATTTTACCATCCAGTTTACGGTCCCACTGCACGTGACTACCGAGGCCTACAGGTACACCTTCGATAATTACTTCTACGATACCACCTAATGTATCGCCATCTTCTTTGGCGGCATCAATGGCAGCGATCATTTTCGCTTCTGCTTCTTTGTCAACAACGCGTACTGGTGATTCTTCAGTAATACGAATAAGTTCATCAACAGGAAGCTCTTGACGCTCTACTTCGACATCACCGATACGAATAACTTGTCCAGCTACTTTGATACCGAACTCAGCAAGCAATTGACGAGCAACTGCTCCAGTAGCTACACGCATCGTTGTTTCACGCGCACTGGATCTTTCCAAAATATTACGCAAATCTTTTTGATTATATTTGAGGCCGCCATTTAAATCCGCATGTCCAGGACGAGGACGGTTCACACGGCGTTTGCCTTCGTTATCTTCTTCAACGGGTTCAATTCCCATAACCGAAGTCCAATGTTTCCAGTCATTATTCACAACGACAAGTGCAATTGGAGCACCTGTTGTTTTGCCATGACGCACGCCACCTGCAATAGTAGCTGTATCTTTCTCAATTTGCATCCGACGACCACGACCATAGCCTTTTTGACGTCTATGTAATTGATGGTTTAAATCTTCAAAGTTAAGGTTTACATTGCTTGGAAAACCTTCAATAATCGCAGTGAGCTGCGGTCCATGCGTTTCACCTGCTGTTAAATATCTCACAATCCGTTACCCCCTAAGAATTTTACGAAGAACATCGAACTCCGTATATAAACATACTAGTATGGAAAAACCGAGCTTATGTACTTAATGTGCCATGAAAAGACGCAACATCAAGCACTTTAGCGCTTTGACGCGCGATTATCTGTTGTCATTATAGTATAGCTACTCATGTTTGGCAACAACACAAATGCAAAAACACGCTTCACAGGCAAGGGAGAATCCCTTCCGCGCAAGCGTGTCATTATCTAATCAGGAACCACAATTACCCGTGCATATGCTGCTTCTGGACGACCCTCGGAGGCTCACTAAGCTGAGGATCATTCATTAGTCCCGTAATTTGTGAGGAATCCACTCCTAAGATCTGAGCGCATTCTTGAATGGAAATCATTCCTCTGCGATAAGCGGTAATCACCTTGCGTTTGTCCATGATAGCCCCCTAAGCGTGTATGCATTGTTCAAAGCTTGGTATCCCCTCACTTTGCACTGCTACATCTTAGTATTGGAAAATAAGGAAGTTCTTATACTCCCTTTTTCCGATAAAAGAACGTTTCAGCTGCTTCCAGGTCATATTGACCAGGGGAAAAAATCTGCTCTGTCGAACCAACGAAAAGTAGACCACCTGGTTTTAGCGCTTTGGCAAACTTCTGGTACAGCACATGCTTCGCTTCTTCTGTAAAATAAATAATAACATTTCGGCAAACAATGAGATCGTAACCGCTATCAAATGTATCAACAAGCAAATTTTGCTTTTGAAATTTCACTGACCTTTTGAGTTCATCTGAAACATGGAACATCAGGCCATCTTGTTTGAAATATTTCTTTACATAGTTGCTTGGTACATCACGCACAGAACGATCCAAGTACATCCCTTTACGAGCTTTCTCCAAGGCGCCATCGTCAATATCTGTGGCGTGCAAGCTCGTTTCACCCAATGCCCCTTGCTCCGCTAAAATCATAGCTAACGTGTACGGTTCTTCACCTGTAGAGCAGGCTGCACTCCAAATCTTCAACCGTCGATTACGTTTAAGCATCTCTGGAATGAATTTCTGTTCCACAAGCTCCCAGCGGTTCGGATTTCTCCAGAACTCAGAAACATTGATCGTCATCCGATCCAAGAACTCATAGAACAGTTCCTTGTCCTTCATCATCGCTTCAAAAAAAGAAATAAACGTATTGTAACCCCGCTTCATCCGCAAGGTAGTTAGTCGTCTCTTCATTTGCGCTTCTTTATATAACGCAAGATCTATGGACGTGTGTTCCTTAATCTTTTTAATAAACAACAAAAAATCTTGATCTTCCATGCTGGCCACCCACCTTGATCATTATGTACCCTGATACATTCTGTGTGGATTTACTAAATTCCTTTATATAAAAACAAAAAGAACCTGAATCGTTTCAGATATCAGATTCTTTGCATGATGCGTTTAGATCCATTCTTGAATGTTCTTTGAATATGTAAAAATTTCGTTAGGCTGAAAAAAATTATTGATTTCACGTTCGGCACTTTCGGGTGAATCAGATCCATGAATCAGATTGAGATTCGTATGTACAGCGTAATCACCGCGGATGGTACCAGGTGCGGCTTCCAATGAATTCGTTTTGCCAATCATGGTTCTGGACAATGTGATAACTTGATCACCATGCCATACCATTGCAAAAACTGGTCCTGATGTAATAAAATTCACAAGTCTCTCGAAAAAATCTTTTCCCTTATGCTCCGCATAATGGATCTCGGCTTGTTCTCGGGAAATGACCGTCAACTTGCTCGCAATCAATTGGAAACCTTTCTGCTCAAACCGTTTTACAATCTCGCCAATAAGTCCCCGTTGTACACCATCTGGTTTAACCATGAGAAATGTTTTTTCCATTGGAAGACTACCTCCTAAAAGTTTTCGTCAGAAAACTAGCTTCGTAAGCATTCGCTTCGTTAATAAGATCGATTCCCAATAAAATGAGCGATTTCGATAAGATCTTTCTTCGCTTGGTTATTCGGCAGCTGGTCTAATGACGAAATCGCCTTATCAATATACACCTGGGAGAGTCGATCGGCTTCCTTGATACCAGCACTGCCTCGAATCATTTCTAAGAATCGACTTACATCGGTTTGTCCATCCAGTTTATGTATTCGATCAAGTTCTGTCAATATCGCTGGCTTTAAAGCTGGATCTTGCAGAGACAAAATGATAGGCAGCGTAATATTCCCTTGCTTGACATCACTTCCAGGGGGCTTCCCGATCTGTTTCTCGGTACCTGTCAAGTCCAGAATGTCATCTCTGATTTGGAAGGCCATACCTACATTATAACCAAAATTATACAATTTAGTGCTCATCCAGTCAGGAGCGCCCGAAGCCATGGCTCCTAATTGGCAAGAGATGGCGATTAACAAGGCAGTTTTGCGCCTGATACGAAGTAAATAGTCGCGTATGGTTTGCTCGGAATGAAAGAAAAAACGAATCTGCTCCATTTCCCCAATGGACATTTCAACAATCGCTTTGGACATAATCTGATGAACTCTCGGATCTGGAATCTGAGTAATTACACCTAACGCTCTTGCGAATATAAAATCTCCTGTAAACATCGCAATACGATTATCCCACTTGGAGCGAACCGTTAATTGACCACGCCGAGTGTTTGCATCATCAATCACGTCATCATGCACAAGCGAAGCCATATGAATAAGTTCTAATGGTACTGCTACGTTTTTCATGGTTTGAAGTTCATAGGTGCCGAATTCACCAGACAGCAGAACGAAAACGGGTCTTATCCGTTTCCCTCCCGCTTTAAGTAGATGAATCGAAGTTTCTCTTAGTAGAGAATGATCGTTATTCACACTCTCTTCCAGCTCTTTTTCTATCGCTGAAATATCTTTTCTTTTTCTGGCGTAAATCTCCAACAAATTTTTCATTCGGTCACCCGTGCCAAATTATTATCTTCCCAAATGCCAATCTGAACTGGCTTCGGCAAGAAACCAAGTTCGTAACAGTATTGATAGTACGATTGAAGTCCTTCCCACTGCTCAGCAGCGAAATCATAACACAGCGTATGAAAATAATGATGCCAATAGTCGGCACTGCCACCAACGGTAGCTTGTGCTTCTTCAATCATATATTTCGGCTCACGATGAGCCTTTTCCTTACTAGCCTTAAACGCTTCAAAGATCGTAGAAACAAGTTCTGGATAGTTACGAATCGTTTCTTTACGAATTGCCCAGACAGCGAATGTCATCCATTTCCCCGTCCATTTGGCCCATTCTTGACCAAGGTCCGTGATCATATACTTCTGATTCCGCCAGCTTTCCTTAATCGCATCATCACCAATGAGAAGAGCAGCATCTGCCCCCTCCATCATTTGCTCTAAATTTGGGTTCGCATACTCGTACGTCGGCTTGCCTTGATAGAACTTTTCTAGAATAATTTTGAGTAAATTAACGGAAGTCGCAGACGTCGTAGGAAGAATAATTTTCCCATTCACAATTTCCCGTAAAGGCTTGTCATGAAAAAGTAAAATGGAATTGACCTCACCATAAGAGCTAACGGATAGGTCCGGGAAAAGCATATAATCTTCAAAAAATTGACCATATGAAAATGAAGAAATCGGGCCCATATCAATTCGGCCTTCAGCCATCGCTTTATTCAGTGATGTAGGTACCTGTTCAATAATATCGACTTCTGAACTATTCATTTCCTCAGGAAAATAATAATAGATCGGCCACACATTTGTATAATTGATTCGACCTATTCGAATTTTAGGGTCTAGGCTGCTCATCAATATCCCCCCATCTGCGGTACAAGGAATGTTCAATCTCCATGCTATCCATTACTTTGCCTACCAAAAAGTCAACCATCTCATCGATTGAGCGCGGACGATTATAGAAGGCTGGCATAGCCGGTATCATTCGCACTCCCATTCTTGTTAGGGTTAGCATATTTTCTAAATGTATAGCATGCAGAGGAGTTTCCCTCGGCACCAGAATTAATTTTCTTCCTTCTTTCAACATGACGTCCGCGGTACGCTCAAGCAAATTATCGGACGAACCATGTGCAATACCTGATAATGTCCCCATTGAGCACGGAATGACGACCATCCCCTTGGTGCGAAAAGAACCACTCGCCACTGTCGCTCCAATGTTTGCTACAGGGTGATATTCATACGAGCCAGCTCGTCCACCGAAGTGTTTCTCCAGTACCTCAACACGTTTCGTTACATGCCAGTCATGTTCATCTTGCAGAACACGCCATCCGGCATCTGTAATAATAAGATGTACATCTAAACCGAGATCCAATAGCACTTCACATAATCTAACGCCGTAAATAGCCCCACTCGCACCAGAAATGCCAATAACCCAGTTGCCGTTACTCATGAGTGCTTGCTCACAAGAACATCAAGCAATGTGAAAGTAAACATCACTAAACTCAATACGCCATTCATCGTGAAGAAGGCCGTATTTAATTTTGACAAATCCTGTGGAGTCACGAGCCTATGTTCTTTAAACAGCAGGACATAAGCAATAACTAATCCTATCAAATATAACCAGCTAAGATGCGTTATGAAAAATAAGGAGACTAGACCGATCGCAGTTAAGACATGTAAGACACGTGCTGTTTGTAGTGCTGCTTTAATACCAAATCGACTTGGTAGTGAGTGCAGCCCTTCCTTACGATCAAACTCGGCATCCTGGCAAGCATATATAAGGTCGAAACCAGCACTCCAACATGCCACGGTTAGGAAAAAGATGATCGACGCCCATGTAAATTCACCTGTAATGGCAATCCAACCACCAAGCGGGGCAAGCCCCAACGTCAAACCCAGGACGAAATGGCATGTCCACGTGAACCTTTTGGTATAGGAATAAATCACAAGAAAGAAAACAGCGATAGGGAGAAGCTTCATGGATAATGCACTTAGATGATAGGTTGCCCAGAAAAGAACAGCAAATGAAATGACAATATAGAGAATAACTTGCGGTATTGAAATGAGACCGGCAGGAATAGCACGATTCGCTGTTCTTGGATTACGCTTATCAATAGCCTGATCAATAACGCGATTCAATGCCATCGCGGCAGTTCTTGCCCCCACCATAGCTAAGGTGATCCAACCGATCTGTGCCCAGCTAGGTAAGTGCCCCTGCCATACAACGGATCCGAGTATCGCTCCCATGAATGCAAAGGGTAACGCAAACACACTGTGTTCAAATTTAATCATCTCGAGAAAAATCTTTAGTTTAGTAAACATATGTGTATTACACTCCTGATTTCTTATTCCCTTTAGTCCCTACATGTAGCGCGGCGACACCACCAAAGAGTGGATGGGCTTGTACGTGATCTAAACCATTCTTCGAAAAGATGGCCGCAAGTTGCTTATGATCTGGAAAAGAAATTAATGATTCCGGTAACCACTTGTATTGTTCATATTTCTTGACAATCAATTTACCTAGGAACGGCATGATATGCCGAAAATATACATAATAAATGGACTTAAACGGTTGCCACGTTGGTTTGGATAACTCTAAAGACACAACTAGCCCTCCGGGCTTAACGACACGTTGCATTTCACGAATGACCTGCTCAAGATCGGGAACGTTACGCAAAGCAAACCCGATTGTAGCATAATCAAACGTATTGTCGTCAAACGGAAGACTCATCGCATTGCCTTGTATGAGCTCGACTTGCTGGTCTAAACGTAATTGTTTAATTTTCTCCGCACCAATATCCAGCATATTCTGGCTGAAATCCAATCCAACCATTTTCCCTGTTCTACTCGCTTGAGCGAGACTAATTGTCCAATCACAAGTTCCACAGCATAAATCAATGGCTGTATCCCCAGGCTGCACGTTCATCTTCTTCATTGCAAATTTGCGCCAAGCTTTATGGCGATTAAAACTAATAATATTATTCATCAAATCATATTTAGGTGCGATACTTTCAAAAACACCATGTACAAATTCTTCTTTACTTTTTCCTTTTTTATCACTATTCGTATTGCTTACACTCATTCCCAGGTCCCCTTAAATTTCTTCTAACACTTTAGGATACTCCCCAGTCCATCGTAAAAAGGGCTCTCCCATGTGAAAGAGTTCACTTTGTAGCACATCCGATTCCAGCTTTTTAACAAAGTCCTGCAATTGATTCGTTTGCGCGCTTAGCAATTTATACAATTGTGAAGATATATTGTATTTATGCAGAAGTGTACGTATCTTCGTCGTATCTATCTCTTCACCTTGTAATAACTTCCGCTCTTCTCGTGTGCCGTTCTGGTTAATATGCCAATAACCCCAGCTACCCCTGAACTTAGAAATCGTTTCTATCCGGAAAATTTCAGTGAACAAGAGCTCACATCTTACAAAGCCTCGTAGAATTTCAGGCCATGCTTGTTTGTTTGCCCCATGCAAGACCTCTGAAAAAGACAAAAAAAGCTGAGATTTAATCTCCACCGTTAGGTGAATGTAATCTTCTGCCGTCAGTTTCAGCTGTTTCATTTTCGTATAGCTGCTCATTTTTAACCGATTGACTTCACAGATCGCATTTGAAAGTTGCTTAATCATCTCAATCTGCCCTGTTTTAGCTAACAGATGATAAAATCTCGCACTAAAATAATCGCCTGCAAGCACTTTGAGCTGCCTGGACCTTGATGCTTTCTTCTCCTTGGCTTCATTGGATGCTGTCACAAGATCATGCGTATCGAGACCTAACTGCACAAGAGCTGTTGCTACAGTAAATAATTCACTTAAGGAGCTTAGTTTGTTATTTTCATTCAAGAATGCAAACAACAGACGTGTGCGCAACTCGGGAAAATCGGGCAAGTCTGTGTGAATTTGGATCATATCATACTCCGTGTACTGCTTAGCGATCTCAGGGATCCGATAAGAATTCATGCAAAAGCCTCCGTAACCGTATGCCAAATATCATTTTATGAAACTGGATGTCTCAATCCAAATTATTATAGCATAACACGTTAATAGAAGCACAATAAATTATAGTGGATACTTTTGCTGCCATTTGGAAGTATACGTGATGCGAAAACGGTTCTGAAGCTCTTGCTCCAATTGGATTAAACTAAGCTCCGACGGTTTCTTTTCCATATCTTTGCCAAATTCACGTTGAGCAACCATAGCCAAGACAAGCTGCGTTGAAGTTGTATCGACTGTACCGGAATAGTCAATGATCCGCACCCACACTTGATCGACATTCTTAGTATTTACAAGCATCGTTTGTGCAATTGTATACAAATCACGATATACCGCTATCGTCTCCGCATTCTTGGGCAAACTCAAATCAAGTGACAATCGAGACGTACTCAGTTCAACTTTCCTTATTCGCAACTGCAGCGGAATTTGCACTAAGAGGTCTGCCAAGTTATTTTCAGTAAGTTGTCCCCCCCGATTATTGGACCACGTGTAGTCCGACCCTAAACCTGATGAAAGATCCAACTTCGGTAACAGGGATAGACTTATCGCCACAACAACCGAAATGCCTAATGTAATCACAATGCGCATTGGCCATTTCACAATCAACACCTCCTAAGCATATGTAGGAGCAAATAACCAACAGGTTATCTAAAGAAACAAGTCCTATACACCATTGTACATAGAAAAAAAGCAGGCTATGCCTGCTTTTCCATTATTATCTCTTATTCTTCTGTATCGATCGTGCCAAACTTGGTCATAATCAAAGCTTTGCCTCTTACTTTAACCGCGGAAGTGTGCTCAGTGAATTGTGCAATCATTACTTCACCCTTGTCCAGCTTCTCTGTATGATGAAAACGTGTGTCTTGTCCACGAGTTAACCCAATTACATGAACACCATTATCTTTCGCTTTAATGACAAAATACTCGTTACCGTTCGTACTTGATTGATCTGACTTATTCGATTGTTCCATATCCATCCTCCGTTCTAACCTACCCATAAATCTCTTACCTAATGATGCCAAAAAAAGTAACCAGAAGTCAACATGTCCTACATAGTTAATTCAGAAGATGATGCAGTTGCACGTTTGTCATAGAACCGTTTGAACTTCGCCGGTACAATATGAGTCGCCCCTATACGAATAAGAAAATCCGTCAATTTAACAGTACCGTAAGCGAATAACATGCCCGCGATGACATCGATCACCCAATGAATTTGCAAATACAACGTTGAAAAAATAATAGCCGCGCAGTACATCACCATCATGTATTTGAAAATACGATCCTTCTCACGAAGTGCAAGTAACAGCATGGCAAATGAAATGGACGTGTGCATACTTGGAAAGCAATTCATCACGGCCACTAATAAGGAATTTTCATCCGTAAACACTCGATGCAGTAAATCAGGCTGCTTATTTACATACCATACCTCATGAAGCAGAATCAAATTATAAAAAGGTAAGATTAACGGAAATTGCAGCATATGGCCAGAGAGTGCATAAGACAACATTTTTCTAACACTACGGGTCCAAAAACTGCGAACTATACAGATCCAAAGCGAGAGTACAAAGCCGTAATTATATACCCACACCATCGCTCTATCCAAAAATGGTGTTGCGATCCATCTTGCCCATCCTCCGGAATTCAACGGGATCGCATTCATATAGCTATCCCAGCGCCAAGGGTGCCGATTATTTTCAAACATCCAATTCGCAATCTTCCACCAAAATCCATTGCCTGTCCCATAAAAATAATAAAAAACGCCTAGGAGTGGAATGCCGATTAGAAAAAAGCGTTTCCAATCCACATTAATCTGATCCTGCCGCACGCCTAATAAACAAATACATAATAATATCCAACATTCCGTGCTCCAGTTCCCTACCGTGCCAATTTGCCATATCAAGAAAATCGATGCAATTATTCCGAACATCGTCCAATCCATTGACTTCATAAGCTCATTCCACTTCAACTTAGTCAATCCCGTACCCCCTACGTATCCCAAGAGATTCAAACACATGAATGTGCACTAACACAATATCTTGGCAATAGAAAAAGACATCGAACGCCGATGTCTCAGTCATAATCGGAGTAACACGATTCGAACGTGCGACCTCACCCACCCCAAGGGTGCGCGCTACCAGGCTGCGCCATACCCCGTCACGTTTACAGCCACAAATAACGCATTCACTTTTGTAAGTATAGTAGGAGAATTTCAAATTGTAAAGCCATTTTCAGGCAAAACAAATAAAGCCGTCATCCGCATTTAGCGGCTACGGCTTTATCATTATGTAACGTTCAATCCTATGTATAAATACAAATTATTGAATGCCATCTTTAAGTGCTTTACCAGGTTTGAAAGCTGGAATTTTACTTGCTGGGATATCAATTTCTCCACCAGTCTGTGGATTGCGTCCTTTACGAGCAGAACGTTCACGAACTTCGAAGTTACCAAACCCAACCAATTGTACTTTATCTCCACCTTGCAATGCTTCAGAAATTGCATCAAAAACAGCATCTACTGCTTTCGTTGCGTCTTTCTTGGAAAGCTCAGATGTTTCCGCAACTTTGTTGATCAATTCAGATTTATTCATGCCATTCACCTCCCCCCAAAATTTCTCACTACCGTTACTTCCTGTTTTCACCGTTTTCCCAAAAATTATACATAAACTTCTGAAAAATCGTTGATTTTCTAAGCAAAATGAACTTTGAAAGCAGACGAATAAATTCATAGTAATACACTCAGGGAGCAATTTCAAGTATCTATTTCCAATTTATGTGGGTCTTTCCGCTAGAAAACGACAAAAAACACCCTTTCGAGTGTTTTTTGTCCACATTTTCTTACAGAATAATGGCGATCAAGCCACCAGAGCCTTCATTAATAATACGCCCTAGTGTTTCTTGAAGTTTGTATCTCGCATTATCAGGCATTTGAGCTAGCTTGCCTTGTATACCTTCACGAACAATGGAATGAAGGTTTCTGCCGAAAATATCGGACTCCCAAATCTTAAGCGGGTTATCTTCAAAATCCTGCATGAGATAGCGGACAAGTTCTTCACTTTGCTTCTCTGTGCCAATGATCGGCGAGAACTCGGATTCTACGTCTACACGAATCATGTGAATGGACGGCGCTGTCGCTCTTAGACGTACGCCGAATCTAGAGCCCTGACGGATCAATTCAGGCTCATCTAACGCCATCTCAGCGAGCGTAGGAGGCGCGATACCATATCCTGTTGTCTTGACCATTTCAAGCGCTTCTGCGAATTGATCGTATTCCCTCTTAGCATGTGTGAAATCCTGCATAAGCTGAAGAAGATGATCCTTCCCTCGAATCTCAACACCTACGACCTCGACGAGAATGCGATCATAGAGCTCATCAGGTGCAAAGAGATCTATTTCGGCTACCCCTTGCCCCATACTCAGCCCGGCTAAAGCCGCCTTATCGATAAACTCATATTCAGCAAATTGACTGACAACACGATCAACATCACGTAAGCGTCTGATATCCTGTACCGTATCGCGAACGGAAGCTTCGAACTGTGTCCGCAGCCAATGATTCTCATCCAGAACCATCACCCAACTAGGTAAGTTCACATTGACTTCATGAACTGGGAATTCATACAGGACCTCACGAAGTACGGAGACCATTTCTTCTTCCCCTGCGCTAGCTACACTCATGGTTACAACAGGAACATCATAGCGGCTTTGCAACTCGCTGCGCAGCTCAAGTGCTGGCTCACTGTTGGGCTTCTGAGAGTTAATGATCACAATAAAAGGTTTTCCAACCTCTTTGAGTTCATTAATTACTCGTTCTTCTGCCAATACATAAGAAGACCGCGGGATATCCGAAATCGTGCCATCTGTCGTAACCACAACACCCAATGTAGAGTGCTCTTGTATAACTTTGCGTGTTCCAATCTCTGCCGCTTCTTGGAAAGGAATCGGCTCATCGAACCACGGTGTATTAATCATCCGAGGTCCGTTCTCGTCTTCATAGCCTTTGGCGCCATCGACTGCATATCCAACACAATCAACTAGGCGAACGTTTACGTTCAACCCTTCGGCCACAGAAATTTGAACCGCCGTATTCGGTACGAATTTCGGCTCCGTTGTCATAATCGTGCGGCCAGCAGCACTCTGCGGGAGTTCATCGGTAGCCCGGATCCTATCCGCTTCGCTTTGAATGTTCGGAAGCACTACAGATTCCACAAAACGCTTAATAAAGGTTGATTTCCCTGTCCGGACTGCGCCGACAACCCCCAGGTAAATGTCCCCTCCCGTTCGTTCTGCAATGTCCTTAAAGATATCCACTTTCTCCAAGAGAATCCCTCCTACAGTTTGGTCGTCAACTGACTCTAGTGACGGTAACAATTGACTACTCGTACATTCATTTGGACTAGTAAAAATATATGTACTTTCGATAGAAATATGATAGATGCGTTCCAACTTTTTTTCGCTCATATTTTATGAAGCACATACGGCTTTCGAAAGAATATATGATCAGTCGGTTGCTCTTATTCTCTAAAATCAAAAAAACCTCTTACACAAGGGTAAGAGGTTCGTTCCAACTTAATTCTGAGGCATAGGCTGATTGTTTTTCCATAGGTATGAAACACTTCGTATCGGTACGAAGTACGATTTATCAACGAGTATTTGCCGTAGATCTTGATCCGGTTTCAAGGAACTTTCTAGCGCATTGTTCTTAATAAACGTGTTGATATCCATCGCATAATCAATTGATACTTCGCCCGTTTGCCTATTTAGCATGTAGGTGATGGCATTTTTTCGATTATACACCGATTTAATATCAGGCGCTTTCATTCCTATCAATTTCAAATCAACATAAGCAAAGGCATCATTAATGGCAATCCCTTGCGGCATATTCCCACCATGTTTCGCTATGTAATCATTTACTTTCTTCTGCACATCTTCCACACTTTGATAGGCGGAGAGGTCCATTAGTTTCACCGTAGGTTTCGTTTCGGCATCAACAAGTACATAAATGAAGACACCACCGCTTTCAAATGCGTTTGCGGGTACTGAACTGAGAAGATTGGTTTTCTTAAGTTTTGGAAAATCAATGACATACTTCTCATAGAGTGGCGTTGTCATGTCACTATTTTTAATGGGAAGTACACCAGTCTTCTCATGATAGGTATTAACAGCTTGCCCCACAACTGTGATAAATTCTGCTGGATTTATTTGATTCTCTTTCCGTAGTTCCTGGGGGTATGCGCAGCCTGTAAGCAAAATAACCAAGATAAGTACCAGAAGCAAGCTTCTACCTTGGGGTCGTTTTCGTTTTAAGTTCACCCTTTTACCATCCTATCTTGTCTAAATGAAGTCATCGTCTTCCGCTTGTCTAGCCAGTTGTGCTCGAATTGCTGCCTTTAAGGGGTCCTCGGGAATGTGTACGTCCACATCACCAGTGACGCGTGCTTGGCAGGCAAGGCGAATTCCATCATCTGCTAGGGAGCCAAGCTTTAACCGTTCGTTCGTGTTTAGAGGTGCAAGACCACTTTGGTCACTTACTTTAACTTTACACATTAAACAAGCAGCCTTAGCTCCGCAACGCGTGCGTATGTGGACTTTGGCTTTATTGCCAGCATCCAACAATGTTGTGCCTGCTCTTACTTTAATTTTTTTATGATCTGGCCAAAAATGAATTTCGAACATACTCATACTCGTCACCGATTCCAATCTAGCAATTCGTTCATCTTTACATGAAATTCATATCCCCACTGATTGCGGTCCATTATATCACGCAACACTTGCTTATGTTTGTCAGGTTGATCCTGCATTTCTCTGAGAATCGGTTCATAACGATCAGGCCGATTTCGGAGCACATTAAAGAGAAACTCATGCGCTAACGGCATCACAAGCACTTCCCACGACTCCATGGAGAATGGATAATAGTGATTCTCCAACAAGTAATCGACTTCAACTTGATAGAAGGATCCAAGTGCCTTTACTTTAAAATCACCAACAACCTCGACAGCATGTCCATCGATCTGATAATGACTCAGCGTCGAAGCATATATAGGTGTTTCACTGAATTCTGGGGTATCCAATGCGTATGGCTGCAGCAGCTTATGCACCGTGTGTACATCCTTCAGATCGACATATATATCCAAATCTCTAGGAGTTCTACCTATATCAACGTGATGCATGAGTAACCCACAGCTTCCGCCAATCAGCCATTGTACATTATGGGCTTGCTGTAACCGCGTATGAATAGTCGAAATCGATGGGAGTAGTGGCTCCAGCAGTTTCATCATGCCCACACCTTTCAGGCAGTAAATTTTTAAAAGTAAGGCTTGTGCGTAACTGAAATCGTTCCAACTTGTTTCACTACACATTGGCAAGCTAAGCGGTAGCCTTGTGCAAGCTCCTCTGGCTCTAGACGATCTTCTTCCGCTTCGGATGCCTCAGCAAGCAATTCACGACCTTCAGCCACGTAACAGCGGCATCTTGCACAAGTTCCTCGCGTACAGGAAAATCCCCAATCCACATCTGCCTTTAGAGCATGGTCCAGAATGGTTAGTCCTGTTTCAGGCGTTAGTTTTATCTGCGTCTTGCGTGTTTTCAGTTCTAACATAATGATTTCCCCTCCGGTTGGTTAAAACAACGAAGATAACATGAAAAGTAAGATTGGAATAAACATTAAGAAAGCAATAAAAGATAATACGCCGCGCCACACGCCTGATGTTCTTGTCCGAGCATACGAGATCAGAAATGATGCAACGACCATCAATCCCATGGCAACAAACGAGGCCCACATTTTGTCTAAAGGTGACATATGATAAACTCCTTATGTAAAAATCGTAAAAATGAAACACATGTAAGTATAGCACAGAATGAGAAAAAAGCATAAAGGGGATGAACCCCTTCATGCTTCTCATTTCTTGCCCATCATCATGCTCATTAATTGCTGCATATTATTGGTATCTAATTTACTGCTTTTAACGGCTTGAACGATGTCATTAATCGTTTCTTCGGACACCTTGACATTCACTAAGCCAGATACTTGTTTAATGAGAGCTCTTAATTGCACTTCGCTCTGCATCGTCGAAGGTTTCACTCCACTTGCAATTTTTTCGATATCTTTAGATGTCACAGACTTGCCCGTCTTCTTCTTGACCACACTTAATATGTCCTTTGACATATCTTTATTCGCCAATTGTGCCGCCTCCTGTACCCTGAACTAATGAGAAGTCCTGATAGGGTATAGTATGAGTGCGGAGAAGATCTGGTGTAGGCTATCTCCAACCTTTTCTTATCTTGTCAGCGGCAATTCTTCCATTTCGTGCGTACGCACACGTCCCATGAGATCCCCAGCTGCAAGCTGAGGAGATTTCCCTTCGAATAAAACGTTATGTAATTCATTCGTAATCGGCATAGTGACTTCATAGCGTTGCGCCAGGTCATAAGCTGCTTTAGTCGTTTTGACGCCTTCTACAACCATTCCCATCTCTTTCAAGACGTCGTCTAACGGAATGCCTTTGGCCAATTTATTGCCCGCCCGCCAGTTGCGACTATGCTTACTTGTGCAAGTTGCGATCAAATCACCAATTCCAGCTAATCCGGCAAATGTAAGAGGATTTGCTCCCATGGCAGTTCCTAATCGCGTGATTTCCGCTAGCCCTCTAGTTACGAGTGCTGCTTTCGCATTGTCACCGAAATCAAGACCATCTGTGAGCCCTGCACCCAGTCCAATGATATTCTTCAGCGCTCCGCCTACCTCAACGCCTGTTACATCCGGATTGGTATACACACGAAAATATCGCGTAATGAGCAAGTCCTGAGCAGCCTCAGCTGCTTCGATATCCTCGGCAGCAACAACGACTGTTGTCGGCATTTTGCAAATGACTTCTTCCGCATGGCTCGGTCCTGAAAGAACCACAAACCGTTTCGGATCCATCTCAGGGAGCTCATCTGCAAGAACTTCTGTCATACGCTTGAGCGTTCCTGTTTCAAACCCCTTCGTCGCATGAATAATAAGTGTATCTTTCTTGAGAAAAGGTCGAATACGACTTGCCACTTCACGCATCCCTGAAGATGGTACCACCATAATGATCGCGTCTGCATCTTGTACCGCTTCTTGCAAAGAATGCGTTGCAATAATCGAAGGTGAAAGTGATATTTCTTTCAGAAACCGAGTATTCGTGTGCTTTTCATTAATTTCCGCTACTTGTTCTTCATTTCGAGACCATAGAAGGACTTCTTTGCCATTATCCGCCAATACCGAGGCGAGTGCCGTCCCCCAACTTCCAGCTACAAGGACTGATACTTTTTGTGTCACGGTTACCCCTCCTACGCGTAGTAGTTTTTCGTTAGGCTCTTTTCTGGCCCAGCTTGTTTTCTTTACCTTGAATAAGTTTCACAATATTCGTCCGATGTCTAATGAAAGCAAAAACACACAGCAAAATGCTTATCCACAATACAGGTAACGGCCGGTCCATCCCCCAAATAAGAAAAGGTAAAAGTGCTGTAAGAATAAGGGATCCAAGCGATACGAATCGTGTGATAGCGATAATAACGATTGCTGTTAAACCTGCGATTAATGTTGGGACAAAACATAGCGTCGCCATGACCCCAATCGTAGTCGCAATGCCTTTGCCACCGCGGAAACCGAAATATACGGGCCAATTATGCCCTACAATGGCAGCTAAACCACATAGTACACTAATCCCGATATCATCTTGACCAGGAGCAGCCCAAGCTCCCAGCAAGACAGCTAGCACGCCTTTGAAAGCATCCAGCAGCAGGACGAGAATTGCTGGTCCCTTCCCGAGAACGCGGAGCGTATTCGTAGCCCCCGCGTTCCCACTTCCGTGCTTGCGGATATCAATGCCCTTAAACCATTTTCCGAATAAATAACTAAAGCTGATGGATCCTAGTAAATAGCCCACTACAATTGTTATTATCGAAAGCAATATACAACATCTCCTATTCTTTGTCCGAAGTTTTTCTACGGCTCAAGATGCGAATGGGTGTTCCCTCAAAGCCAAATGCTGCACGAATTTTGTTATCCAAATAACGTTCGTATGAGAAATGCATAAGCTCTGGCTCATTTACGAAGAGTACGAACACCGGCGGTTTAACAGCAACTTGCGTCACATAGTTAATCCGTAGACGCTTTCCTTTGTCCGTTGGCGGTGGATTGTAGGCAACCGCATCGGAAACAACATCGTTCAAGAGATGCGTTTGTACACGCAAAGCATGATTCTCAGCTACTTGTACAACGACAGGCAATAATTTATGAAGGCGCTGCGTTGTTTTGGCAGAAACAAACACAATAGGAGCATAACTCAAGAACAAGAAATGATCGCGAATCGTCGTCGTAAAGTGTTGCATCGTCTTATCATCTTTCTCAACGATATCCCATTTATTAACAACAATCACAATCGCTTTACCCGCTTCATGTGCATAGCCAGCAATGTGCTTATCTTGATCAATAATGCCTTCTTGACCGTCGATGACTACCAATACCACATCTGCTCGCTCAATGGCTTTCATTGCCCGCATCACGCTGTATTTCTCGGTATTCTCATAAACTTTGCCGCGTTTACGCATACCCGCCGTATCAATGATAACGAATTTCTGTCCATCACGTTCGAAAGGTGTATCGATCGCATCACGAGTTGTTCCTGCAACGTCGCTTACAATTACCCGTTCTTCACCTAGAATCGCGTTCGTCATCGAAGATTTCCCTACATTCGGTCGACCAATCAAGGCAAATTTAACAACTTCTTCCCCATACTCATCATCTGTTTTATCAGGGAACAAATTACAAACGACCTCAAGCAAATCGCCAATCCCAATTCCATGAGAGCCAGATATCCCAACAGGATCACCGAAACCAAGGGAATAGAATTCATAGATATCATCCTGACGTGCCAAATTATCCACTTTATTCACCGCCAAGACAACTGGCTTCTTGGAACGAAACAATAACTGCGCTACTTCCTCATCTGATGGTGTAACGCCTGCTTTGGCATCGACCATGAACACAATAACATCCGCTTCTTCGATGGCAAGCTCAGCTTGTACACGAACAGATTTCAGAATGACATCTTCGCCATCAATTTCAATACCGCCCGTATCAATGACACTAAACGATGTATTCAGCCATTCACCAACACCATATAAACGATCTCGCGTGACACCTGGTTTATCTTCTACGATCGCCATACGATCGCCTACGATTCGATTAAAAATGGTGGATTTCCCGACGTTAGGTCGGCCTACAATTGCAAGTACCGGTCTAGCCAAATGACATCTCTCCTTCGGATTCCATGTTCAGCCATGGAAAATTACGCAACTTACATCATAACAAAAAAGAAGCGCCTTGGCTAATCACTTTTGAGACTACCACATTTCACAAGCGCTCTTCCATCGGATGTTCAGGAATGTTTCACCAGAATCATCGTGCCGTTTTTTAAATCATGGGCATTCGCATCTAACATTTTCTCCAAAGAGAACGCCGTTCTCTGCATCTCTTCTTCACCTTCAACTACAAAGATAGGAGCACCACCAGCAATTCGGTCTTTCGATAATGTCACGATCGCGAGAATTTGCGACATAAGGGCATTACCCCTCCTTCTCTTTATTGACTCCAGCTTCAGAAGGCATACGCACAGCACTTTCAAGAACAGGTACACGATGAAGCGCCGTGAATGTTTTCTCTTTGTCATGTTCCTGCAGGAGCAACAGTAAACCAATCGTTCCTGAGTCCAAATCCAATTTGGCCATCGGTCGCAGCGAAGGTTCTCCTTCATCTCGATAGACGCCAAACAATGTGGACATATCATACATAATTGCTTGTCTCTGACCAACATGAGAAATCGTTACACGAGCGTTTCGATTCTTCGGTTTAATAAGAAAGCCTTGACCATATTTCATTATTTTCTCTCTTGAATCCCTTAGCCCTACGTTCATTATATAAATAGAACCCACGTAGACGTCCGGCCCCTCCATTTGAATATCAATAGGTTCAATATCGGCGATATCTCCTAATTTGCTGCCTGATTTAAAAAAGTTCGCCAGCCATATCGAGATAACTCCCGCAGCGATCCCCCAGTACCAAGCTCCTATAATACTAAATAAGGAGGCCAAAAACGCAGTCATGATGACCAAATAATTACGGCCTTCGAATACCATTGCAATCCCTTCGATATAAGCTGCTCCTCGAGGGACAAGTTCTAATTCGTCCACTTTCGTTAAGCTCTGTCTTTCCATGTTGCGCACATCCCTGAATTGTTGTGCGGCCAAAGAAAGAAATGTGACAGCCGTGTAATTTTTCTCCAAAAGAGCAGGTACGGCAACCGCTCCAAGGCCAGCAGCGATCACGCCAAGGGAGACATGAATGATTTTGCCATGTGGATACGTTGGATATTGCCGATAATCCGTTCGTAACATATTCAGTCGTGACAAAATACCAAATATTACACCAATGACTATGCCAATCGTATACCGATGCGCATGTAACCAATCCATATCCATCTTAGTTGCCCCCCCTGCGGTCTAGCCAACTTCTCACGACGGTACGGCAACCACTGTATGCGGCTTGTATGACAATTGTTATCGTTCTTGCTGTAAAAATAGAAAGCCACCATTGGTCTTGAAAGGTAGCCATCCCCAGCTGATGAAAACCATTTACTTGATGAATTCCTGCTTGATACATATCACCGATCAAATAACCGATCGAAATAGCTGCAATTTGCTCCCAAGCATTGCGCTGTACAACGACAGCCACTAAAGCAATTAAAAGAGCCGTCTGCCATTCTGAATTTCGAATAATAAGAATTGGATCCATTTCCAGCAGTTGTTGAAATAGAAAGTGGAGCGAACCGATCAGTAGTCCTATGGAAAGCAAATGAAGCTTATGTATAAAACCTTGTGTGACATAAAGAATACTAAATGCGATCGAAAGTACAACAACATAGACAAGTTGGATATGTACCTGATGTAACGTCACCGTTACTCTCGATCCAACCAGCCAAGAGGCAAAAAAAAGAAGCATGCCTTTATGCGATATACTTCGAATGTAGAGCTCCTTCCAGCCGCTGGCGAACAAGATCAGCGTGATGCAAAGGAGAATAAGCGACAGATAACCGGCATTCATAATCAAACCACCTAGCCTGCTTAGCTATCAAATGACTTGCTCTGTCATCGATGAGCTTGCGGATCTTCAGACTCCCCCTCACCTGCATAACAAGGGAGATCTGCCTGATCCTTAGTATGGCAATAATTTGATTATTTACTCTGATTAGTTCGCTCTGTGTATGAAGTTAAGTCAATTCCTCTCGCACGGCACCATTCTGCAGTATCCCCAACAATAACTACCGGACATTTTGTAAGATCATGTATAGAGTTAGCGCCTAAGGCCGTCATAATTAAAATAAGTCCTTGATGAAGCTCTTCGGCATAAGCATGAAGTGCATCAACACCATCTACGCGTAATACTTTGAGGAATGCTCCAGCCATACCCACTGCCGATGCGCCTAAAGTAAGTACTTTCGCGGCTTCCAATGCATTCGTAATACCGCCAGACGCAATAACAGATCCCCATGGATAAACAGACAGGGTCTCTAGTAAAGTCATACTCGTCGGTGTCCCCCAATCATTCAGCCAATCTAATGCTTCAGGACGTCTTGCATTTTCTATGGCAGCAAAGTTCGTGCCGCCTGAGCCCCCTACGTCTAACACTTGAACGCCAATATCTCTTAATTGCTTCGCATTATCGCGTGAGATGCCAAAGCCTACCTCTTTCACAATAACCGGAACGGGTATACGACGAACAATATTTTCAATCCGTTTAAGCATGCCTATGAAGCTGCGATCACCTTCTGGCATAATCAATTCTTGCATAACGTTCAAGTGAATCTGAAGTGCATTCGCTTCTATCATATCTACCGCACGTAATGCTTGATCTGTTGTAGCCTCGCTACCCAGATTAGCAAAGATGATACCATGTGGATTCTCACTTCGCACCACTTCATAGCTAGAAGCCACTTCGCTATTCTTAATAGCTGACATTTGGGAGCCAACAGCCATAGGTAAACCTTTTTCCCTCGCGAGTATGGCTAATTCGCGATTGATGCTCTCTGTCTCATGAGCTCCGCCGGTCATTGCATTAATTAAAATCGGCGAACTCATAGTGAGATCGCCGATTGTTGTTGTTAAAGCAATATGATCCGTCGATGTCTCAGGAAGACAGTTATGCACAAGCTTGATATCCGCCAACCCTTGCTGACGAGTTTGACCAAGCTCCAGCGCGTAATGGACATGCTCCATTTTGCGTGAGATGCGCATTTCTGTACCCTCCCTAGCAATTGGATCCCATTATTTTTTGAATTTAGCTAGTTTATCTCCGAAACGCTCACCAAGTGTCATGGACAAACCTTGATTGCTTAGGGATACGTTTTCGTTGCCAGCAATTTCTTTTTGGTGACTAGCGCTGTTACCGCGGTCACGATCGCCGCGAGGTTGTCTTTCTCTCTCTGGTTTGCCAGCTGCTGGAGCTGCTGCACCAGCAGGTGCTTCAGGAGCATCCTCTGTATCTTTGATGCTTAAGCTCACGCGTTTCTCAGCAAGGTTGATCTCCAAGATTTTCACTTGCACTTCTTGACCTTCCTTTAACACTTCATGCGGAGTACCGATGTGACGGTGTGCGATTTGGGAAATGTGAACAAGACCTTCAACACCTGGTGCCACTTCAACGAACGCGCCGAAAGCTGCAAGACGTTTAACTGTACCTGTTACGATATCACCAGCTTTGAAATCACGCTCAACATTGGACCAAGGGCCATCTTGTGTAGCTTTGATGCTCAAGCTGATTTTGTCATTGGATGGATCCAATTTAAGGATTTGCACCTTAACTTTGTCGCCTTCTTTAACAACATCAGAAGCTTGTTCAACATGCTGCCAAGCAAGTTCGGAAATATGAACAAGTCCGTCAATTCCGCCGATATCAACGAAAGCACCGAATTGTGTCAAACGTTGTACAGTACCGTCAAGCACTTGACCAACTTGAAGACCTTCGATGATTTTCTTTTTGTTTGCTTCGAATTCTTCATCCAAAATATCTTTTTGGGATAGGATGACTTTGTTTTTCTCGCGATCAATTTCTTTCACACGAAGGCGCAACGTGCGACCTTTGTAAGAAGAGAAATCTTCAACGAATTGACGTTCAACCATTGAAGCCGGTACGAAACCACGCACGCCAATATCAACAACTAATCCGCCTTTAACAACTTCAGCAACTGCAGCTTCGATAATTTCTTTGCTGTCAAGTTGTCCTTGAAGCGTTTCCCAAGCCTTTTCGTTGTCAACTACACGTTTGGACAATACCAATGTTTCTTTAGCATCGTTGATGGAAACAATCTTCAGCTCAACTTCTTGACCAAGCTCAACGGCTTGTGCAGCGTCATTCAGGCTTACGGAAGAAAGCTCACGAACTGGGATAACACCATCGTATTTGTAACCGATATCTACGAATGCTTGATCAGCGTCTACTTTAACGATTTTGCCTTTAACTGTAGCGCCTTTCTTCAACACAGCCACATTGTTAAGTGCATGCTCTGCTTCTGCTTGTGATACGGCCGTTTCTTGAACTTCCTGTGATTGATCTTCAACTTTTACTTCTTCTGACATGAGATTAGCCTCCTCTATTTACAACCAACAAAAATAATTTATAAGTCACAGGGTAGAAGTCATGCTCCTACTCTGTTTCAAACACGAGTAATAAGTTCAAATCAGTTTATGGTTAGTATAATTCCAAGCTTTCATTTCCATACATTTCTGCTTAGCCTTTACTAGTAACTGTATGTAGTCGGCGAATTTCTTTCATAATTGCCTCAGTCGCCTGCTCCAGATCCTCAGAACTACCGCCTTCATAAGGGGTCATATCAAGTGGTGTTCCATAAACAATTGTCATACGTCTGAATAATGAGTAGGTACCTACGATAGCTACCGGAACAACAGCAGCGCCTGATTTCAGCGCAAGACTAGCAGCGCCTTTTTTCCCCATTCCACCCGCATTACTTCTTGATCCTTCTGGAAATACACCTAGCATATTGCCGTCGCGCAGCAATTGTACGGCAAGTCGGATTGACTCTCTGCTTACGCCTCCGCGTTTCACAGGGAATGCACCTACTTTGGATATGATTGACCCAAGCACTGGTATATCAAAGAGCTCCGCCTTGGCCATGAAATGCACCTTGCGGCGCAATGGTGAACCTAAGAATGGGGGATCCAAGAAGCTAGTATGATTACCACACAATACAACAGCTCCTTGCGATGGAACGTTTTCCATTCCGATGGCACGCATCCGGAAAAATACGGTGAATATAAATCGAAATAAGGCTCTTCCGATGCGATATAGCATCTTTATTTGCCACCTCCGACTTTGTCCTTGCAAAGTCCAAGGATTTCGTCCACAACTTCTTCAATCGTCATTGACGTACTGTCCATCAACACGGCATCATGCGCCTTACGCAGTGGTGAAATCTCCCTTGCTTCATCGAATTGATCCCGACGTGCGATATCCTGCTCCAACTCGGAAAGAGTCAGTGTATTCGTGCCACTGTGTTCTAGTTCCTTGAATCGGCGCTCTGCACGTTCTTTCACACTCGCTGTTAAGAAAACTTTGATCTCTGCATCTGGCATGACATGCGTGCCAACGTCACGGCCGTCCATGACTACGCCTTTGGAAACAGTCATTTGCTGCTGTAAAGCAACTAACAAATGACGTACAGCGCCATAGCTAGCAATTTGTGAAACATGAGCCGTTACTTCTGCCAATCGAATCGCTTTCGTCACATCAACACCATCAACGAAGACCTGTTGGCCTTCATCTCCAGGAATGAGCTCAATCTGCATTCGTTTAGCGAGCGCAGCCACTTCTGTTTCTTGCTCAGGTAGCAGCCCTTCTTGCTGTACTTTCCACGTTACTGCTCGATACATGGCTCCTGTATCCACGTAAATAAAACCAAGTGCACCGGCAACTAACCGTGCAATGGTACTTTTACCGGCTCCAGCAGGACCATCTATGGCAATATTGAACTTATCCAAGCTGCTGTTCCTCCTAACAATACTTCGCAGTACCTTACGAACAAAAAAGCAGGCACTTGCCTGCTAATTAATAAAAATTATATCACACAACATAGTCATATGCAAAACTTGGGTAGTAATCACCCTTGATTTCAGGCGCTTATGAGCGTTCTCTATGAGGGTGTTCTGGCACGATATAGGGCTGTCCTTCAAGTGGCTCAACGCGAGTGAAATGCTTGCGAATATACGCATTTTGCAGCAAAGCTTGTACACAAACTAACAAAATAACAACGAAAATCACAGCTCTTTTTATGACTTTCTCTACTTTCTCAGAAAATCGCAAAAACAATTGTTCATAAGGCTCCGTATCTTGCTCCTTCGACATGAGATCACTCCCGCTAGCATCCGATATGCATAGCAGTATACCCTTCGTGTATAGATCTCAATCCCTAGCGTTTACGGAAATCCATCTGTCTCTCAAAGCAGAAACGAATCAATTTCTGACGCTCTCGATCCGCAATCTCTGCAAATCGGATCATCACTAACTGCTTTCCTGTCTCGGTAACTTTCACACGCACAACTTCACCCGTGAACGGAATATGCTCAATTGAGCCATTCTTAAATGGCGCAAGAACCCAACATGAAATTATCGCATTCAGACCTATTGGAATATGGCCATCACAAATAAAGGAAATACCTCCACCGCCGACGTCATCAGTTAAGCCGATAAATTGGATCTGATCATTCAGCTTCACGGCAATTTCTAATTCTGCTAAAACGCGAAGGAAATTTCTGCGCTGGATTTGAGTAATCGCGCTCAACTCGGGAAGCCTCAGTTCGATTAGTCGAATAACGTCCTCCGTAAAAGCGACAACCTCTGTCGTGAAATAATGTTTCACGCCACCTTGACCTAGGAAATGAGCACTAATCTCATCACCTTGATACAGTTTTTTCAATCGCCCTGTTTTTTCATTCAGAGGAATTTCAATAATGATCGTGCTTTCTGTCACATCAGCAATCCTTGACTTATATTCGATTTTGGACTCTTCTTCATCAATACTATTCATTTGCATATGTAAAATCTGGTTGACCTTAGGAAGCAATTTCCGCACCTCCGCGAAGTATTATACGTTAATTATAACATGACCTCACGATTTGGATAGAAAAAAAAGAAGCAGGATAATATCCTGCCACTCCAGTTTATGATTTTCCTTTAGCAGCGTCTACCTGATCTTGACGAATTGTTTCGATTTTCTCTTCCATGCCCACATCTGCATTCACATAAACACGATAGATATTGTTATTCAAAGTTCCGATAAACTCATGGCAGAGCACTTCTTCGTCCAAATCATTTTTGATAATCGCCAAGGATTCCCCTGTCACTTTCATCTTCGAACTTAGTTGTTTGCGAGCTTGATCCGCCGTAATTTTCGGTTGGCCGATCGTGCGTTGCTTCTGCGAATATATATAATTGGTCGCCTGCAAGCCTGTAACTTCAAGGGTATCTAAGGCTACTTTAACTGTAACTTGTTCCGGATAGATGGTGACATTATTTTCTCTCTTCGCAAAGAGGATCGTCGCCGTGTTCTGATATTGATCATAGCTAATTGCACTTAAATCCTTGTAATCATGCCCATCCAAAAACTCATTCGCTACATCTCTAGCTTGACGAAGATTAAACTTCGCAACAGGTACATCACGTGTTTTCATAAAATAGATCAAATGACCACCTTTTTTGGTGAAGTCCATTTGGGTATCTGTTTTCGTAGCATCACCGCTTGGGATTACAACACTATAACTTTGAAACTCAGGTGCACTTCCACCGTTCTCGACTACTTTAATACCGGATGAATCTTTCACACCAAGGAAATCAATTGCTTTCTTTTTAATTTGTTCGGCTGTCATCTCATTGCCTGTCAGCATCTTCACATCGTTTTTGGAGAACACATTTAAACTGCCTGTCCCCCAATTCAACTCATTGTATCCGCCTACTTGTTTATCCACAATCTTAAAGCCGTCGATAATTGCATTGTCGTGCATTTCATTCTCAGATGCTAGAGCCGTCTCCACATCCATCCATCTCAAATTGTTAGCAATTACTTTATTTTGTACGCCTTGTATTTCTTTGGTTATATCAGCAGAATGTGCATACAACGTGTTTAACGTAGTCATTTCTGCTTCGGTTAAAGGCTGTTTCGTCATATCCCGAACAGACATTCGGTACGAGAAATTAGCCATATTCGCTAGAAAATCTTCCGTTTTGTTAAAAGGCAGCAGCATTAATGGCAATTGTGTAATATCACTTTGCGCTTGGCTTGTTAATCGCCAAACATTAACCAAACCTTTCCGGTAAGATGGCTCCGAAGTTTCATTCACGGCTAATGTATTGCCAAGCTCCGTATGTAACTTATCCATGTGAAAAGACAGATCATGAAACGCGCGCTGATACTGATTCTCCGCTTTAATCAATATCGTATTCTTCTCTTGGTGCTCCAAATACCCCCACACAGAAGCCCCGATTAAAGCCAGCAAAAGAAATGGAAACATGACGATACTTAATCTTTTATACACAAAACTGCTCCTTTCATACCCAATCTTGCGCTTAGTTTTTACGCGTGGAGGCAGGTTTATACAAGATTGTCACAAAATAAGCAGGGTGCATAATTTGATATACAACAAAAAAGGCCTATTCGAAAGAATGGCCTTTGCTAACTTTCCGTTTCTATTTCAAAATCGTGCTCATTGCTGCAGATACATTGCCGAAATCCCGTTTCGATCTTATCTTTTTCCTTTTTGCCTCGCAATACGAACTTCTCACCACATAATCGACATCGGATCTTCACTTTCACGCGCGTCGTTAATGACATGTATACCCTCCCGGTATTTCCCCATCCATGTAATGGAGTTCAACATATATACAGTCATTATGACCCAAATCTTCCCACTTTAATCTTCTCTTCCACAGTCACAACGCGTAAGGGAGAATGTGCATTAGCACGATCTACGCGCCAAATCGAGCGCAACCACAGAAAAGTCATAAGGGGAATCATGATCCAAATCCAGCTGTTTGTGAAAATAAGCAAAATATAATCAAATGCGCCGTGCCAAGCAATAGGAAGCAGCAACGATAGCCATAGATACCTATTTTGCTTATGTGGAACGAATTTGGCTTTGCCCATATAATACCCCATCATGACACCGAATAAAGCGTGTCCCGATACGGGCAGAAGCGCCCGGAGCATCAAGGCTGAGAACGAAGAAGCATGCAAGAATGCGTAAATAATATTCTCCAGGGTTGCAAAGCCAAGGCTTACAGCTACCGCATACACAATTCCGTCGTATGGCTCGTCGAAGGCTTCATGACGGAAAATCAAGTGATACAGAATAAACCACTTCAGAAACTCTTCAATTCCGCCAGAGAGGAAAAAGGATGTCATGATCGTGCCATTGCCGAACTCCTGTATAAATGCATTCTGCAGAACCATCGTCGGATAAACAAGAAGTACACCGAAGAGGAACATACGTATCACTAAGTGAATAGGTTCTGTTTCGTACTTATCCTTCAGATAGAAATAAGCGAGCAATGAGAGACCTGGCGCTATGGCTGCCAATAAGATAGGCACGATATGCATGTTCCAGCTCCCCTCTAAGTAAGAATATATACATCTATTATAGTCGGTATGTCCCAACATTTCTACGTGTAACCTTAACGACCTTCATTGCGTATAATGGAAAACAAAACAAGCATCCTCAAAAACGGTTGTTTTTGGAAGATGCTTGTTTCATTCTCATGCATCAGGACGTGAGTCCCGATTATTTGAAATGGCGGCAGAGCACCTTAACGGCGTCGTCTGCAATGATCGTCTTCCCATATTCCTCAAGAACAGCCAAGGTCACTGAGGATGCTTCACCGAATTCAGATAAGACCGCGATAAGCGCCTGATACTTATTTTCTTCAAGCTCTACAGGTTCTAACTGTAAAATATATTTCCCTTTATACGAATACAGGGTACCACCTTCCATCAGAAGGGGATTAATTACTTTGGATACACGCAGCAGATCTTCAAAATCACGGAAAGAATAGGAGATTAGATCGCTTTGTTCAAGCGTAACTTCCATTTCGTACACTTCTTCGGCTTCATGATCTTCATATGCATCTGAACTCGCATACAAATCAAGCTTGCCTCTAGTTACGATAACAACCATCCCTTGTGCTGGGAGGGCGAATACCTCAACAGCAAGCGGGCCGGACGGGTCAAATCCGAGCTCCGAATAGGCTTGATCCATCATCTCACTAAACAATTCGTGTACTTTCGGAATTTCTCTCCACATATCGTCTTTTTGAATTCCACGTTCAGTTAAGTCATCGAATGTTAGGAAAATCCGTATCTTATCCTGACTTAAGCGTTCTATTTTCATGATAGGATCCTCCTTTGAGCTCTCCAACTGGAAAGCTTGCATCGAAAGCATGGTCACCTTATTTCAATCAGAATATGTTAGAAACATAAAAAGGTGAACCACTAATCAATAAATGGACATGCATCCATCTATTGTTTTCACCTATCATGTTAACACTAAATCTGAGTAATTGCACGCTTAAGTTATGTATAAAAAGAAAAAGCACAGCCGGCCCCGTGGGTATACCAGACTGTGCTGCGAGCTTATCTTTATTGAATTGTAGAGGAACTTATTTTATTATCCTGCAAAATTTCATTGACAGTTGCCTTCAAACTAGGATCTTCTTTGACGATTTTCTCTACCTGATTTAAGCCATTTGTACTCGTTGAAGAGAAATTTCGGGCTGAAGAATTTCCAAAGGAAGGGCTTGTGAACGATTCTTTCGCTTTATCCACCACATTGCCCATAGATTGACTAGATGAGCTAAAGGCGGAGAAAAGCATGGATTTACTTTTACGATTGAGATACACGACAGCAGCCGCTCCTACAATGCCACCTAGCATAAATGTTCCTAATTTCATTGGATCTCCCTCCATGATAAGTAGTATGAATCCTTTATAGGGTGTGCGAGTTTAGAAGTAGACATACACAACATGAGAAGGAAAACATAGGAGAATCGGCCTCGCGAATTATAAACCTAATTGTGGTACTATAAGGGAGGACCATTATGTAAGGATCTAAGGAGAATTTAATTTATGAAAAAGAAAGCTAGCACACTAATCTTAACCGTCATGCTTCTATTGGCTGCCTGCAATGCAGATCAAACGAAAACAAGCCCTGCTGCAACAACGAGTTCAGCGCCAGTTGTTCAGGATACAACAAGCCCGAGTCCATCTCCAACACCTACCGCGGCGCCTACACCAACACCTTCACCGACACCAACTATTCCCGCCCAAGAAACAGTGCAAAAGACCTACCATATGAATAAAAACTACGATATCGTGCCAAATGACCCCAACGGTAATAAAAAAGTCATTTTATTAACCTTTGATGATGGACCCAAAGTGCAAGCGATGAATCAATCTCTCATTGACATTCTGAATAAGCATAAGGCGAAAGCCATCTTCTTCATGAATGGTTATCGTATTAAGCAGAAGCCTGAGCTCGTTAAGCTTGTTCACGAAAGTGGCAATATCATTGGCAATCATGCTTGGGATCATGACAACCTCAAAGATATGCCGAACGAGAAAATTGATAAACAAGTCGATGATGTTCAGCAAATCGTCAAAGAAATTACGGGTCAGTCCCCGCAATTTTTCCGTCCACCATTCGGATCAGGCAATGATTATGTTAAAGCAAAAGTAAAAAACAACAAAATGCTATATATGACATGGTCCAATGGATCGTTAGATTGGGAAATGACGAATAAAAATAATGATTCCAATAAAGTAATAGAGAATGTATTGGGGCAGCTTCATAGTGGCAGCAACATCCTCATGCATGAGCTCCCATGGACGGTAAGTGCACTTGATACATTGCTCACAAAACTTGAGGAAAAAGGGTATTCGTTTGTAGATCCTAATGCAATAGAATTAGAAATGAGATAAGAATGAAAGAAGAGCCATACGCTGCCGCGAAGTGATTCGCATCGTGGCAGGTATGGCTCTTTTATTGGTTACATCGAAGAATACTTGATTCCCCATACAGTTAAACTCACAACCAAAGCGATAAACAACCAAAGCAACGTCAAATAAAAAAGATTCGTCCATTTACCTTGTTCTGAAGGGTGTACGGCTCTACGCGGCGGCAAATAGGTATCATCCCCTTGATTCTCCTCCTCGACAGGATTCGACCTTGAAGTTACTCGTTCTCCAACACTCATGAACCTTGATCTTCCTCCTTGCTAAAACGAAGTATACAACCCATCACCATATCAATCATAAAATGCGCAATTATTGGTGTCCATAGGCTTCCCGTATGAAGGTAAATCCACCCTAAGCCATAGCTGATGCAGAAAACCATGCCCGTCATAAGCCAATGTTGCAGATATCGAACATGGATAGCGGCAAACAAAATACTAGTCCAATATGGGCCCCAGGCATGTTGAATCGCACCACGAAATAAGACTTCTTCACAGACTGACACAATAAATGAAATAAGTGCAATATGCCAAATGGCCCTATTTCCAAAAATCATTTGATTAATGCCGCCGTCATCAGACACTTCCTTGGGGACCCAACGTGAAATAAGCAAGTCAACACCAAGTACGACGACAGCAAACAAACAACCCCAAATGATAACCCGTAGTCCACCGTGAAACGATAGTGCGGAAAGAATCTTTGAATTACTCTGAAATAATAGGATGATAATTCCGATAATAAGCGTAAGAAGTTGAGTAATGTAAAGATTCAGTAATAATGTCTTATCATTCAGTTCATTAATATCAACTTTCCCGATACGAAGATTCTTGAAGTCAAATTTTTTCAAAGGAACTAGCCTCATTTCCTTATATTATTCCTTTTTCATGGAGATTGGCCTATACTAAAACAATAATAAGACACAACAAGGAGCTTGATTTATGGAGAAGCGTCTTACTCGCACTGATTATTTATTTGCCCTCATGTTCATCTTTATGCTGGTCTGTATCCTTGGCGCTTTTTTCTACGGCTTGCGATTAGGACAAACGAAATCCGATTTGAAGTACGATAAAATCATGCATGCTGACCAAGTATCAGCCCAACCTGAAGTTGGTGCATACGACCAACAAGTACTCGTATCATATTACCATACCATCTTTTTACCCTTTAGGGAATTTCAGAATAAATGGTTTGAATTATTGTCTCAAATTGAAATGGATAGTGGGGCCGTGGATGCTTCGGCAGTTCTGAAAGAGTTAAGTAAAATTGCAGCAGACAAATACAATACGCTTCAAAGTAAAAGCATGCCTGCCTCTTCCCCACTGCTCGTGCAATCACATCAAGGTTATCTGAAAAGCCTTAAACTATTCACCGATGCATTAAATACATATCAGTCTAAAGCTAATGCGCAAAGTCATTCGCAGTTGCTTGACGCCATTCAGAAGGATGCTTATTTCCTAGAAGCCAAAACGCAAGCGTTAACGGCACAAAAAAACTATTTTGACTCCATCTTAGTGTGGAACGGTACGTTGGATCCGGACATTGAGTATTTCGATTCGAACAATACGGCTAATCTCGACCAGTGGCGCGCTATGAATTTCAATGTAAAGAATGTATATATCACTGCCAAATTATTAAAAAACAAAGCGTTCTCGCCATTTTATCCGCAAGATTTAACAATTAGAATTGATGAATTCATCGCCTCTGGACAAGCTAAGAAATTAAATGTGAATGATGTAAATCAAACCATGGAGTTATTATTAAGCACGAATGCTGTTCGCACAGGTGATTTTGTCAAAGGCAAAGCGAAGTGGTATGCCAATGAAACTTTACCTCAATTACCATTCTTCTCTGATGCAAAATAAAAGGTACCTGTAATGATTCTTACTTTAAGAAAAAAGCTGGTGATTTGGTCCCCAAGGACGAAGTCATCAGCTTTTCTTTCAATCGTATTGGAAGCCGCGGAACATCCCGATGGCAGCCATTCCACCGTCGACATTGATAACGCGCTCAAAGCCGTTCTCTTGCAGATATTCGGCTACACGCATACTGCGCACCCCATGCGCGCATACGATATAAATGTCCTTATCATCAGGAAGTTCGCCCATGCGAAGCGGAATTTGTTGCATCGGGATGAGCTTGGCTTCTTCCATATGATAGTACTCCCATTCGTGAGGTTCTCTCACATCGATAATAACACTGTCTCCTAGTGTATGCTGATCGACAGCTTGAAGAAAAATTTGCGGATAGATGCGTTTAATTTCCATTTGTTTACACACTCCTGCATACATAACATAAGTTCCTACATTTACTGTACCACACCAGAAACAAGGGCTCAAATATTCGTAAATGACCATTGCTTTCTGTACATTCTTCCTTTAGAATAAACAAAAAGCTTCTAAATTGTTGTCAATCCGAACATTTATGACGATTTAGTAAAAATCGTTCGACATGTATTGACACGATTTCGTACGCATGGTAATCTAGTTAAAATTCTATATCACAGTACAGCGTTGACGGAGCCAAGCATGAGATGTTGCTTTCAGAGAGCCGATGGCAGGTGAGAATCGGTAGCATACATATTGCGGAGCACTCCAGAGTTATTGCATTGAATTAAGTAGATGCAATCGGGTTAGGAACACGTTACAGTTCCAGGTCGCAAGACCAATTGAGGCTACCCATGCGAATGGGCAGCGAACTAGGGTGGTACCACGAAAGCAATCTCTCGTCCCTTTGGCTACAGGCTAACTGTCTGTAGCCGAGGGCTGGGAGTTTTTTTATGTTCAAATCTAAGGAGGAACCGAATTATGTTTAAAGTTCTAGTATCCGATCCAATTAGTGACATGGGAATTCAAATGCTTTATGATGCAGCTGATGTTGAAGTGGTTAAACAAACTGGTCTATCCGAAGACGAACTCATTGCCATTATCGGTGAGTACGATGCCCTCTTAGTTCGCAGCCAAACGAAAGTAACAGAGAAAATCATGAATGCTGGCTCAAAATTGAAAGTAATCGGACGCGCTGGTGTAGGCGTCGACAATATCGATTTGGAAGCAGCTACGAAACGCGGTATTATCGTTATCAACGCACCAGACGGCAACACAATCGCAACATGTGAGCTTACATTTGCTATGATGATGGCAACAGCTCGTATGATTCCACAAGCATATAAGAAAACAGTTGGCGGCGAATGGGATCGTAAATTCATCGGCGTCGAGCTTCGCAACAAAACGCTAGGTATTCTCGGTATGGGACGTATCGGTAGTGAAGTCGCGAAACGTGCAAAAGTATTCGGTATGGAAGTTATCGGTTATGATCCATTCTTGACAGAAGAGCGCGCAGAGAAAATGGGCGTTAAACTAGGTTCTGTTAACGAAATCGCGGCACAAGCTGATTTCATTACAGTTCATACGCCACTTACGCCAGAAACGCGTCACTTGATTGCAAAACCACAATTCGAATTAATGAAACCAGGCATTCGCATCATCAACTGTGCGCGCGGCGGTATTATTGATGAACTAGCATTGGTTGAAGCGATTGATCAAGGCATCGTTGCAGGAGCAGCTTTCGACGTATTCGAAGTTGAGCCGCCTGCGAAAGATCACCCTTTCTTAACAAATCCGAAAGTAATCGTAACACCACATCTTGGTGCATCGACGATTGAAGCACAAGAAAATGTAGCAATCGACGTTTCCGAGGAAGTTCTTCATATTCTTCGTAATGAACCATTTAAGAATGCTGTAAACATGCCTCCTGTACCTGCAGATGTATTAAACAAACTTCAACCATACTTCAGCCTTGGTGAAAAAATCGGTTCTGTCCTTGGACAAATCGCTCAAGGTGCTGTATCTGAAATCGTAATTAACTATGCAGGTGACTTAATGGATGTAGATACAAGCCCATTAACTCGCTACATCGTCAAAGGCATTTTCCAAAATCAATTGGAATCCATCAACATCATTAATGCCATGCATCTGGCTAAATCACGCGGTGTTAACATCGTCGTACAAACATCCAATGCATCCAATAGTTTCACAAACCTTGTAACCGTTACGGTTAAAACAAAGCAAGAGGAAAAAACACTTGCAGGAACATTACTTGCAGGCTTTGGAGAGCGCATCGTGCGTATCGATCAATACCCAGTTGACTTCGCAGCTGACGGCAATTTGTTGTTAATTTCCCACAACGATAAACCAGGTATTATCGGACGCGTTGGAACACTTCTTGGAAGCAATCAAGTGAACATTGCGACTATGCAAGTTGGTCGTAAAGTGATTGGTGGTTCCGCGATCATGGTTCTAACCATTGATAAAACAGCTCCTGCTGAAGTATTGGCTGAGCTTACAAGCCAAGAAGAAATCGTAAATGTTCGCGCACTTACGCTGTAACTCCTGTACTAAGCACAAATTGTTTCACGAACAACAAGATTATTTCTGAATATTCTACAAATAAAGGCGAATGCCGAGTGATAACTCAGCATTCGCCTTTTTCTTTGTGTCGAAATTCGCACAATTTTCTGTTTATTTATGTTCACATGGCAAGCAGATTGTAAACGTGCTTCCTTGCCCCCACGTACTTTGTACAGTTACCGTACCATGATGAGAATCAATGATATTCTTCACGATTGCTAGGCCAAGTCCCGTTCCCCCAGAAGATCCGCGGGTCCGCGCCTTGTCCGCCTTGTAGAAGCGCTCAAAGATGAATGGCAAGTCCTCGCCAGGTATCCCCTGCCCCTCATCGGCGATCTCGATTCGAATCGCGGGCCGATCCTTGGAGAGGCACGCCTCCGCCTTCAAGCCGATACGCGCTCCTGCAGGCGTATGGCGGAATGCATTGTCGAGCAGGTTCGTCAGCACCTGCTCCAAGCGATCCTCATCCGCACGCTGCAGGATGAGCGGCTCTTCCGGCAGCGTCACGCTTAGCGCGATGCCGCGCTCTTTGGCCAGCACCGCGAACTTGCGGTGCATCCGTCTCACCAGGGAGTCGATTTCGACCTCCCTGAAGGAAAGCTCGAGATGGCCCGCTTCCATCCGCGCCAGATCGAGCAGGTCACGGACGAGGCGCCCCATGCGGAGCGACTCGTCGTGTATGACCTGCACCAGCTCCACGCGTTCCTCCGGCGTGGAGGGAATATCGTCGAGCAGGGCTTCACTGTAGCCCTGCAGCATCGAAATCGGCGTACGCAGCTCATGCGAGACGTTCGCCACAAAGTCCTTGCGCAGCTTATCCAGCCGTTCCTCCTCCGTCACATCACGGAGAACGGCCACAGCGCCGCGCACTTGATCGCGGGAGTACAGTGGCGTCATCGCCACGGACCACACGCCATTTTGCACATGAAGCTTTGTAGCGGCCTCTGCTGACTCATCAACAACCGCTTCAAAGAGCGGAATCAACGGTACCGGTATTGGCATCGAGCTTGGATTATTGAAGCTCATGAGTCCCCAATCGCCTAGCGCTATATCCGGTTTCGGGAATCGTCTTGGCTCTCCCTCATCGTCCGACCACTCGATCGTGCTCCACTCTTCAACAATTCTCTCGCCTTGCGGGTTGCTTAGCATCACAGAGCCATTCACATCCAAGGTGATTACAGCATCGGTCATACTTCGAAGTATGCTCGATAAATGTTCTTTCTCTTGACTGAGGGCATGAATACTCTCTTGAACCTTCTCGCCCATGTGATTGAACGTTTTGGCAAGCTCACCAATCTCATCTTTGGAAAGAATAGGAACGCGCGTACCATATTCCCCATGTGTGATGAAATCAGCTGCTTTCTTCAATTGCTGAAGCGGTCGCGTAATTTGCGAGAACAAGAAGAAAGCGAAGAAGGTTGTCATGAGAAATCCAACAATGGACACATAAACAAATAATCTTAACATATACGATTGTGTGGCTTCTAACGACTGCAGAGATTGATACAACAATGTCGCCCCTACTATGGCCCCCTCCAAATTGAAAAGAGGAACTGCCACAACGAGGTATTCGGCTTCTGCATCGAAGCGGCCTGTACGTGATTTATTCACTTGCTTATCGATCGGTTGGCCGGCAAATACAGGCTTCAGTTCTTCTGCATTATAGAAATCCGTAACATGGAATTCAGCTAACTGACTCCCATTAGTTCGTGGGATGACCATTTCCTTCATATCCGTCGAAATCACAAGCATTCTGGAATCTTGAAAACTCAGCAATTCATTACTTAATTTATAGAATTGCTCATTGTACATATGCGTCGTTGCTTCTTCCGAAAACTTGAGTGCCATTGCTTTCATATTCTCACGTTGATCCGTTGCTTGCGAGAAATAATTCCCCATATATTTGACAAGGAAAAAGCCCAGTATGAGCAAGACAACCCCAACTAGGCCTATAATGGTTAACCATAGCTTACCTACGACACTTCTGAAAATAAACACTTATTTAGGCACCTCTAGCTTGTAGCCTACACCCCATACCGTTGTAATCATCGCTGCAGCATCCGGGGATACTTTGTTTAATTTCTCACGTAGTCGCTTTACATGTGTATCAACGGTACGCAAGTCACCGAAAAACTCGTAGTTCCAAACATCCTTCAGAAGCTCTTCACGTGAGAAAACTTTATCAGGTGAAACAGCCAAGTAATGAAGCAATTCATATTCCTTCGGCGTCAGCGCAACTTCCTGGCCACCAGCTGTCACACGATGTGCATCATGCTCAATAATTAAGTTCGGGAATACGATATTGTTGCTGGAGCTTGCATCTTTGGACAGATACGCAGTAGCTGAAGAGCGACGAAGAATCGCTTTCACACGATAAATCACTTCGCGAGGCGAGAACGGTTTGACGACATAGTCATCCGCCCCCACTTCGAAACCACTCACGCGATTCGTCTCTTCACCTTTCGCAGTCAACATGATGACGGGTGTGGACTTCACTTGACGAAGGCGTGCACAGACTTCAATACCATCGATGCCTGGCAGCATCACATCAAGCAAGATAAGATCGAAATCGGTCTCGGTTGCCATCCGCAATGCGGATTCACCATCTTCCGCTTCTTCAATGAGATAGCCTTCCTTCTCTAAATACATGCGAAGCAATCGGCGAATACGTTCTTCATCATCAACAACAAGTATACTTGGTTTCAATTCCATTTAGTGTCACATCCTCTATTCTTGTACGTACTTGGATTTAAACACCTGCATAGGAATGCAGTCCTGCTATAACTAAGTTTACTCCTACTAATGTAAACATAACGACAATAAATCCAATCACAGTTAACCACGCGGATTTCTTACCTTGCCAACCTTTTGAAAGTCGAAGATGAAGGAATACAGCATAGAATAACCATGTAATCAAAGCCCATACTTCTTTGGGATCCCATCCCCAGAAACGGCCCCACGCTTCCTGAGCCCAAATCATCGCGAAGATGAGTGCCCCCAGCGTAAAGATCGGATAACCTATCGCAATCGCGCGATAACTGATTTCATCCAGATCTTCGGCATCCATTCCTTTTACAATCGGGCCAATCGCAGCACCTAATGGTTTGCGTGCCACAAGACGCGCTAGTCCATACAGGATTAAACCGCCGAGAATTGACCAGATAACGGTGTTTAACTTGCGACCTGCACTTGCCCCTTCCATCCACGATGGCGCTGTAAATAAGGGTTCAGTCATGCCAAGGAATGACTTCATCTCTACGACGTTCATTTCATATGGCTGCACAATTGGAGGCAATACATAAGTTTCTGTTGTATGATTGGTTTCCTGTACACCTTGTGCGTTCGTAACAATCACATCTTTGGAGAATACAGCTTTGTAACCTGATCCATTGAAAGTAAAAATCGAAGCAATAAATGCAACGAGCATAAGGATAAAGAATAGGGTAAGTTCAATACCTCTTTGTTCCTTCTTATCGTTCTTCGTCGTCCCTGTATAGTCAACGGCTCGAAGCAGATACATTAATCCACCGGCAAAACCAACGCCAAAGAATGCTTCTCCAGCAGCAGCAGTAGTCACGTGAATCTTCAACCAGTAACTCTGCAACGCAGGAATCAATGGCTGTACCTCACTTGGGAAAACAGACGCATAAGCAATAATGATAAAACCGATTGGCAGTGCAAAGACGCCTAGAACAGGTGTCCGATAGATGAGATACAGGATCAAGAAAGCACACATGATCATCATACCTAAGAAGGTCATAAATTCATACATATTCGAAGTTGGGATATGATCCCCTTCTGCCCATCTCGTGAAGAAGAACGTCACATGACAAGCGAAACCGACAACCGATGTGATATAAGCAACGAAGCCCCACTTTCTCGTGTGGTCTTCAGGCTTCCGGTTGCTCCATACTTTACCCGTAATCGAAACAACAAACAGGAAGAATGCGAGCAAATATACAAAAAAAGCGATGAGCAGAAAGGTACTGCTGACAGAGTTTACATTCACCCCTGATTTCCTCCATTTGCTAATGTTTTCGGTAATATGTCCAGATCATTCTTATTCAGCGCTGCGGCGACTTCATTGCGAAGTCCAAACCAGTTCTTGTTCGTATGGCCGCCGAGCGTCAACTTGCCCCCATCAATTCGAATCCAAATGCGTCGATGCTGCCAATAGAAACCCATAATGACACCGATCATAAAGATTGCAGAACCAACCCAGATGTATGGCATCGCTTTATCCACTCGAATGTTCAAGTATGTCGTATAATTGGCAAATTGAACGCCTTCCATAGAGCCAACCGAAATCTTCAACTTCTGGCTTATCGCACCGTTGATGGTATCTTGAGAGAACGTTTCCTTATCGATTTGTCTCGGGAAATACAGATATGGTTCCCCTTTTTCGGATAGCCCCGGTCCTGTAATGCTAAAAATAAAAGCTGGTGCTTTCGGTTCATTCGATAATGAGATCGGTTGCCCCTTCTCAATGCTGAACTCTGGGAAGAAACCTTTCAGCGTAAGTGTATAGGCACCTACCTTATATGACTCTTTGGGGTTATTCATTGGCAGATCGAAGCTGCCGTAAGACTCACCCGTAGTTGGATTGCTAAGTGTAGGCTTCACCGAGATCAGTAAGGGTGTTGCTTTATAATCAAACTGATACGCTTGCAGACCTTTGTAATCCAGCGGATGATTCACAATGATATTGTCCCTATGAACTTCCTCCAGTACAGGCGCTTCTGACCCGCCATCGCAATTCGCCGTACAATGATACAAGACAGCTTGCGTTTCATACGTCTTCGGAACGATCTGACCTTTGGCTTTGATACTTTCGGGAAGATCTTGCTCATCGTATAACGTGAGTGTAAATTTCTCATTCTTAATGTAATACGACGTATGTGGGATTGGCTTCGTTTCACCTTCAAGGATGCCCATATATTGATCCATATGCCAGCCAGGTATCCCACGCATTAGCACACCGATTAAGAAAATAATGAGTCCAATATGGTTGATATAAGGACCCCAGCGGCTAAAGCGATATTTCTCAGCAAGAAGTGCGGAGCCATCGGTATGTACGCGGTAATTCTTTTTACGCAGGAGTGTGCCCAACTTGTTCGTCCAAGCAACTTCATCTGTCCCCGCAGGCAGATCAGTCACGAGTGTAACATTTTGCCTCGTCAAGAAATTAATATGTTTACGGATTTGCTGCTTTGAAAGTGCCCTATAAAGAGGCAGAACACGATCCAGACTGCAAATGACAAGCGAAGTACCAATCATGAATAGTAATGTAATGAACCACCATGAACTGAACGTATGGGAAAATCCAAGAGCATGATAAATATTTCCCAGTGTTCCGTAGTTTTCGCTGTAATATTGGGATGGATCCATATCCAGGAAGGTGTTCTCTTGCGGGAATATCGTACCTACAGCCGAAGCTAACGTGGTGATAAGAATGATCCATACGGCTATTTTGACTGAGGAGAAGAAATTCCAGACTTTATCGAGCAGAGAAGGATTTGATTTCTGAGACCTTCTAGCCATACCGTCATAACGCATTTCCAGTATGTCTCTGCCATCGGTATCGATCAACGGGTTACCACAGGATTCACACAGGGTGGTGCCAGTGGGGTTCTGATGTCCGCAATCGCATTTGGTATTGTAGAACATGACGACCTCCTAAAAACGATGAACATACATAAGACTTGCTATTTAAGACTTAGTCACCAAACTTGAAATCGTCTCATTAATGAAATTCTCATCCATTTGGCCAATTTTTTTCACAGCTATTTTGCCATCCGTCCCAATAAAGAAGGTTGTTGGATAGTCCATGACGCCATACAATTTACGAACTACTTCATTAGCATCGAGCAGAACTGGCATGTTTAATTTGTATTGCTCCATGAATCCTTGGACTGTTACTTTATTCTTGTCCACATTTACTTCTAAGAAAACAACACCCTGACTCTTCCACTTATCGTATTGCTTCTGGAGATCAGGCATTTCTTCTTTGCAAGGCGGACAGAATGTGCCCCAGAAATTCACTAGCACCACTTTCCCTTTGTAATCAGAAAGCTCGTGCGTTTGACCATCTAATCCAATCAAAGAGAAGTTAGTTGCTTTCTCTCCTTGTTGCGGGTACTTCTTACTTGCTGAGGCAGACAAATTTGTAATAATCGTAAACACACCAATAATGAGCACAATTGTAAAGATCCCAATCTGTACCCACTTCTTATTACGACCCATTGTTAATCACCTTCGCTTTGTCGTCAATGTTAGTTTTGGCATATCGAATTATACCCTTATTATAACGAAAAGAAGGCCAATTCTTATTGGCCTTTTTGAACGTTATGTGTCCTTAGCGCTTCGTTCCTAAGCTCTTCAACTTCTTTGGGCGTTAAGTGGCGATACTTCGCTCTTGCCAAGCCCGTTAAGAAGATGGGACCGAATTTAATCCGCTTTAACTTGATTACGGGGAACGAAATCGCCTCAAACATCCGTCTGACTTGGCGGTTTCTTCCTTCATAGATTGTGATCTGAATAACGGACTCATTCTTCTCCATATTCACATCCGCGTACTCGACCTCAGCAGGTGCGGTCATGCCGTCTTCTAACTGTATGCCCATTTTGAGCTTATCTAATAACGTGCCGTGCGGCACTCCTTTGACAGTCGCTTGGTAGGTCTTCGGTACATGATGCTTCGGATGAGTCAGCAAATGCGCAAATTCCCCATCATTGGTTAAAATGAGTAAGCCCTCTGTGTCATAATCCAATCGACCAACAGGATAGACACGTTCTCTGATTCCCGGCAAGAAATCCGTAACGACCTTACGGCCTTCTGGATCCGTCGCACTCGTAATAACACCTTTGGGTTTGTTCAAAATGACATAGATCTTCTTCTGCTGACCTATCGCACGTCCATCTACCCGAATTTCATCTTCTTCTGTATTCACTTTCACACCCAGCGTCGTGACGACTTCACCGTTCACTTGCACGCGTCCCGCTGTAATGATTTCTTCACATTTCCGGCGGGATGCGATCCCAGCTTCGGCTAATACCTTTTGCAGTCTTTCCATTATCCGCTTTCACCTCAAGCTAATGATAACGGACTTAACCACAAATCTCAAGCGGCAACCCACAATAACTGACAGAAGGTGACAGAATGATGGCTTTTCCACTTACATGTCTGACTGACTTTTAAGAAAACACAAAATAACAAATTGCAAGAGAAGCAATAAAGCCAACAGCATCCGAAATTAATCCCACTTTGAGCGCATAACCTGCTTTACGAATCCCAATCGCGCCAAAATAGACCGTTATCACATACAAAGTTGTATCCGTGCTCCCTTGAACTGTTGAAGCAATTCGTCCTATCATCGAATCAGGACCAAATTGCTCAATCAAGTCTGTAGTGAATGCCAATGAACCCGCTCCTGTGATAGGCCGCAAAATAGCGAGAGGCAGCACTTCCGTAGGCACGCCAATACTTTCGAAAAAAGGCCGCATCCAGCCGATCAGCATGTCCATCGCACCAGAGGCACGAAAAACGGATATTGCGACCATCATCCCTACGAGATGAGGGATAATTTTGATTGCTGTATCGAATCCATCTTTGGCTCCCTCTACAAATGATTCATAGACTGGAACTTTGCGATAAGCAGCGTACAGTGGAATGAACACAATCATGATGGGGATTGCCCAGGCAGAAATTAGTGAAACGAGTGCGTACATGCCGGTTCATCCTTTCAGCGGAGGGATAGGTGAGCGCGATCTGCGATACCATCGATCCACGAAAATGGCCGCTGTTGTCGAGATGATCGTCGCAATAAGAGTTGTACCGACGATTTCAGCCGGGTTCACGGAATTGAAATTCATCCTTATGGCTATAAGCGTTGTCGGAATTAAAGTAATACTGGACGTATTGAGCGCAAGAAGTGTGGCCATAGCCGCGCTTGCCTCATCTTTGTTCGGATTCAGCTTTTGGAGCTCCTGCATAGCTTTAATCCCCATCGGGGTCGCAGCGTTACCTAAACCTAATATGTTAGCACTCATGTTCGACATAATATAACCAAGAGCCGGATGATTCTTGGGTACACTTGGGAAAAGAAAGCGTACAACAGGCTGCAGCAATCTTGCTAACTTTTGCAACACACCTGCATCTTCCGCAATACGCATCATGCCCATCCAGAAAACCAATACACTTATTAATCCGAAGCATACAGTAACACCATTCTTCGCTCCATCAAATGCCGCTTGTGTAACGGATTCTACATCACCATTAATAGCCGCGACGAGAAAACCAACGACGATAAAAAACAGCCAGATCCAATTCACCATAGGTCAGCACTCCTTACTTCTCAGCTTTGCGTCTATCACATTAATCCGCCCATTTGGAGCCAGAAATATGGAATAACCCCTGAACAAGCATTCTGCAGATATAGCTATATTTGGTCAGCAATGTCTCTTGATAAGGCGTGCTCGTTTGAAAGGAGAAGGTTGCTTTCTCTGGCACTTGCATCAGTGGGTTGGCAGGATCATAGATCGGTATAGTCTGTATCAGCTTATTTTTCAAGGAAACACGGAGCGCACCACGTTCGGCTAAGCGATACTCAGTCGCCATGGGATCTACCAAAGTAACTTGATGCGTTAAGTTTGCGTATTCACCTTCCGCGAGTGGATATTTGAACGTTCGGCTCGCTACCCAAGGGGTGCCTTCGATTGCGTCGCCTTTTTTGACCAGTGTCTGCAATGGGAAATGAGTAAAACCATATTGGAGCAGCTTCGCATGGTCTGCCCAGTCGTCGCCGTCATTTAAGGTAACGACAACTAGCTGTTGGCCGTTCCGGGTTGCTGAGGATACTAGGCATCGCTTAGCGAGCTTCGTATATCCTGTTTTCACACCATCTGCACCTTCGAACATGGAAAGCATTTTATTTTTGTTTAGCCACGAATAGTCCCATGGCTCGTTGGGATTGGGCACTTTCTTCAGCTTGGTGGATACAATGTCGGCAAATACGCTATTCTTGAGCGCATATGCCGTAAGCTTAGCCATATCATTCGGACTTGAGCGATGGCCTTCACCTTCATCCAACCCCGATGGGTTCGTGAAGTGGGAATGATCCATTCCCAGCATTTTGGCTTTCTCATTCATCAAATAGACGAACCCATCGACACTGCCGCCTATGTGTTCAGCGATTGCTGTCGCGGCGTCATTACCAGAGCGCATCATGAGCCCATACAGCATGTCATGCAGCCGCATTTCTTCCCCAAACTTCAAATAAATCGATGATCCTTCTTTGCCAAAAGCATTCTTACTGACCTTCACCATACTCGTGAGATTGCCTTGTTCAATGGCAATGATCGCTGTCATAATTTTGGTCAAGCTTGCTATTCGCATAGGCGTGTCCCCTTTTTCACTATACAGCACACGTCCTGACTCCACATCGACGAGCGAAGCACCGACCGCATTGGTATGTATGCTTGGCGGTGCGGCATCTACATGCGTCCATGGTGAAATTAATAATCCAATCAAGGCACAGCAAATAATGATGAACTGGCGTTTGGTTTTCATGGGTTGGGTTATCCTCCTACACGAGCGAACTTGTACATGTTTGTAATCAAAGCCACAGATGAAACTTTGTACAAGTATATGCGAGTGGACGAGGGATATGTCCTGAAAACAACCCAAAACAAAAAGGCCGTCCAAAAGTAGACATCTACTTCTGAATCGGCCTTCAAATGATGAATTAGTGTGTTCTCTCTACATAATACTCGGTTGCGCTTAGTAAGCTGTCCAGCCTGCATCCGCAGTAACCACTGTTCCATTAACAAAGCTCGCATCGTCGGAAGCTAAGAACAAGGCTACTTTTGCCACTTCTTCCGGCTCGCCAGCACGTGGATTTAGGCCCATTCCGACCATTGCTCTCTCCATACCAAAAGGATTTGGTGCATTAATTGTGGTTCCGATGTTCGTGCTCACCCCACCAGGTGCGATCGCATTGCAACGGATGCCGAGATTCGCATATTGGAACCCGACGTTCTTTGTGAATCCAACTACTGCGTGTTTAGAAGCTGTATATGCTGCACCTGCTCTAGATCCATTTAATCCACCAGCGGATGCAATGTTTACGATAACACCGCTTTTTCTCTCTGTAAAAATCGGAAGAACTTTCCGTGTTGTACGCATAACACCTGTTGTGTTAATCGCAAAAACGCGTTCCCACAGCTCGTCTGTGAGATCTCCAGCAGGGACAAAGTTGTCCATAATACCAGCATTATTTATTAAAATGTCAACGGTCCCGAATTCCTTAACGGCCGTATCGATCATTTGTGCGACATCTTCTTCTTTCGCAACATTTGCAGCTACAGCAACCGCTGTACCTCCTTTGGCTTCAATGCCCCCAACAACCGTTTGCGCCGCTTCAACGCGTAGATCTGAAACGATAACTTTAGCTCCTTCAGCTGCGAATAACTCCGCGATTGCTTTCCCCATACCTGACGCTGCACCTGTAACGATAGCTACTTTTCCAGAAAGCTTCATGTGTAATTCCTCCAAATGTCATGTATTTTTGTGCGAATAACTCACTGAATTGTGCCTGTAGAACTTCTTTCACTTGGAGTATAATAGAGTATCAGAAGTGATACAATCAGTAAAAAACGCTTGTTTGTTAGCTATCGTACAAAAGGATTGATTTTGTTCACTAACGTCAAAAAGGAATGAACAGAAATGTCACAAATCACGAAGAAAACGGATCGCAGAATCGTGCGAAGTAAAATCGCTCTACGGGAAGCCTTGCTGGCATTAATGTCACAAAAGCCATTTACTTCTATTTCTATCACTGAGATTGTGGAGTTCGCCAACTATAATCGCGGGACATTTTATGCCAATTATGAGAGCAAGGAAGATTTGCTTGATGATATTATTTCCAACCTAACTGAACAATTACTTCAATCTTTCCGTGCACCATATGAGCATGTTGATGTGTTTCGTATTTATGAGCTTCCGGCTAAATCCGTCATGATATTCGATCACTTTTATCAGAATTCAGCCATTTATACCACACTGATGAAGAGTGACGTCCTTCCTAAGCTGAAAGAGAAGATGCTGCATGCCTTAATCAAAATCACGCAAGAAGAATTATCTTACCCTGATCAAGATGACGAAATCGATCAAGAATTGATGAGCATTTATTCGATTCATGCTTTGCTTGGTCTCATTTTTCACTGGATAGAAAGTGACTTCAAATATTCACCCTCCTATATGCAGGATCAACTGATTAAACTAATTAACTGGCGTCCTGCCTCTGCCAAAACAGTTGTAAAAAACTCCCAAGATAGCTAATTAACCAAAGAAAAAGCTGTCCTCAAAGGACAGCTCATAATGACAACAGGTTACACAATAAAATTCTGGTTCTCAACGTTGGTCACATTGGTTGAAACGGCTGCTGGCGACTTTGCTGACATACCTTTGATCATACTCTGAATCTTGTCCACAACTTGTGGCGCAGAATCGATGAGTCGCTCCAGGATATGCGTTTGATTGTCTAGCGGTACAACCTTCACGCCACTCTTACCTACGACTAGGAACGCAATTGGCGTAATGGAAACCCCACCACCGCTACCACCACCGAAGGGGAGTGCAACTTTGGCATTGAGTGCATCGACGCGGTTGACCCCTCCTTCGATTTCGATTTCGGAGTCTGTCACAAACTCACTACCCCCAGCGGCAAAACCAAATCCGACTTTGGATATCGGCATAATTACACTGCCATCTGGCGTTTCTACCGGGTCACCGACAATTGTGTTTACGTCGACCATTTCTTTTATATTTTCCATGGCGACTTTCATGAGGCCTTGAATCGGGTGTTCGGACATCTTCATATTCCTCCTTAGCGTTTTTTCACCATTACCATACGTTTCTGGCAACGAAAGATTAAGCTCTGAGATCTCAAAAGAACTATCATGGTTCACTTCTAGAATGCCCCTACTAGCGTGGGGTTATGTAACACTCACGAAGCCGGTTTGAATCTAGCTCTTGCCTTCAAAACGTATTGAATCCATGTTCGAATGCCACCTTTGATTTTTGCCGCACGATACAACAACCGCATTCCAGCCATTACCGCAAACCAAACCCGAATTCGACCGGCAAAACGAAACTCCGTTGCAAATTGCTTTTCATTATATTGCGGTATCACATCAATACGAGGCTTCGCTATCAGCTTCACATACCGGATTGCAAAGCCAAGCAGTGAAGACTTGATCCCCCACACCGCCCCTGTCGTAATCGCTGTTTCCGGTGCATCGCCAAGACCTACACGGGTGATCCACTTCAACTCCGTACACTCCACTTTCGCTAATGTTTGTTTCATCCAGCCATATAAATTAAGCGTATGTACAAGGACATCTTTGGTTTCCTTGTAGAAGGTGATGACTCTATCTTTGGTTATGTGATCTCTCGTCTCATCTTTTAATTTCGCGTCATGCTGAGTCACTTTCTCCGACTTAATTAATATCCCTTGCGTGAATCCTTTAAACTGAATGATTGGAATAACATAACGGTAACGGACGAGCCCAAACAACCCTCTCATCTCCACAGAAAGCGTATCATTGTCTTTTACCCGGGAGAAATAAAACTCACCACGCATATAGCTGCACAGCACTACGATAAGTGCAATACTGACAACCGAGACGGCCAATCCTACCCACAGCAACACATACGCCTCCTTAGTCAAAATGAAAAAACTCCACGCGCAAGATGAATTCTCGCAGGTGAAGTTAGTATGACCTCTATAAGGAAATGAAATGCATGTTTGGATACGATCTGATCTAACATGACCTTACTCGGGCTGCTCGTCGCTCACATCATCCAGGGTCAGTTGCTTCTGGTCCCCATTCAAACGATCGAATAGCATACGAGTTTCTTCTTCTAAATCAAAACTACCTTGGAAGTTAGTCGAGTCTGGCAATTCTTGAATCGAGTTTAAACCGAAATACTCCAAGAATTGTTTGGATGTCCCGTATAAGATCGGTCTACCCACTGCATCCGCACGTCCGACTTCCGTAATCAAATCCTTACCCGTTAACGTGGCAAGTGCTCGATCACACTTCACGCCGCGGATCTCTTCGATCTCCACACGTGTAATCGGTTGTTTATATGCAACGATGGATAACGTTTCAAGAGCTGCCTGCGAGAGCGAGGAACGCGAGGGCGTATAAGCAAGCCTCTCAAAATACGGAGCATGTTCCGCCAATGTTGTAAGCTGGTATGCTCCAGCAACCTCTACAATTTGAACGCCGCGTCCTTTACGTTTGAAATCTGTTCGCATATCTTTCAGCAGATCTTTAATCACATAGGCATCGAGCTCCATCACTTCAGCAAGCTGCTTGAGATCTAGTCCTTCGTCGCCAGAGGCGAAGAGAAGACCTTCAATAATCGATTTCATCTGTTGGAAGTTGAGTGTCAAGGTTCGATCCCTCCTCTTTGGCTTGGATGACAATATCTTCAAATAGCTGATTCTGGTAGCAGGTAATCCGCTTCATTTTCATCAACTCAAGGATAGCTAGAAAGGTAACGACAATTTCTTCCCTCGTCATCTCATAATCGAATAACTTAGAAAATAATAGCTTACCGCCTTTTATCTTAAGCAAATCAACAACCTCGCGAATCCGATCTTTCACCGAGATTTCGTCCCGCCTAATCCGTGCAACAACGTTGCGGTTCGCTAATTTGCGCAGCGTACGCTGGAAAGCAATTAGCAAATCAGCCACATCTAACCCTTCCACCGGGTTCTCTTGAAGATCTGGCAGATACGGAGTTAAATCTTCGGGTTCACGCGTGTAAACGAGACTGCGTTCCACCTCTTTATCACGAAGCATATCAGCAATCGATTTATATTTCCGATATTCAATCAGCTTGGCAACGAGTTCAGCGCGCGGGTCTAACGAATCATCCATATCATCAAAATATTCGTCAAATTCAATGACAGGCGGCTTAGGTAAGAGCATTTTGCTTTTGATGGAGAGCAGCGTAGCCGCCATGACGAGAAACTCACTCGTAATATCCAGCTCCAGCTCTTGCATCGCTTGTACATACCCAAGGTATTGATCTGTAATTTCTTTGATCGGAATATTGTAAATGTCGAGTTCATTTTTATCAATTAGATGAAGCAATAGATCAAGGGGGCCTTCAAATGCTTCTAACTTGTACGTAACCTTCATGTCGTTCTTCCCCTTGTCATAGTGAATAAAGATGCATGATGACCTGCACGGCATAAGGATAAATTCCGCTAAGCGCCCATTGTCCAATCGGGGTCACCAGTAAAACGATTACAAGAATGAGTGCTTTAATTTTATGCTTGTCCAGCCAATGCTGTTTTGGAGTCGAAATAAGTCCTCTCCCTATGTACCATCCATCAAGCGGATAAAGTGGCAACAAGTGAATAAGCCCAACCATTAAATTAACGATAACACAATATTGCAAATAGACACGCCATTGTTCTACGACAAGCGATTCTGTTGCTCCGCCAACTAAAGCAGGTAAGTAAAAATAGAGCCACCAGAAAAACAGCACGAGCACAAGATTCGTGAAAGGTCCCGCTACATAGACCAGTGTATTTGACAGTTTTTTATGTTTAGTAAAACGTTCTGGATCAACCGGAATGTTCTTCGACCACCCATAGGGTCCGAAGACGATCATCGCCAACCCCAAGACGTCAAGATGCGCCAAGGGGTTAAGCGAGAACCGTTTGTTGTCACGAGCCGTTCGATCTCCTAGCAGCCAAGCGACTCCAGCATGCGCTGTATCATGCAAGGTGATGGCAATTAGGAAAGCAAACAGCCGCGGCAGCAGTGTTTCTAAATGATAATAAGCCAGCATTAGGAAGAGAATTGCTTCGACAAATTCGCCATTTCAATTGCAGTTACGGCAGCTTCCCAGCCTTTGTTGCCCGCTTTCGTTCCTGCACGTTCAACGGCTTGCTCAATGGAATCAGTGGTTAGTACACCGAAGATTGTTGGAATGCCGGTTTTCAAATTAATAGCGGAAACACCTTTGGCCACTTCGCTGCACACATAGTCAAAATGAGGCGTTGATCCACGAATGACCGCACCAAGGGTAATGACCGCATCATACTTGCCGCTTTCAGCCATTTTCTGTGCGATAAGAGGAAGTTCAAATGCGCCAGGAACCCAAGCGATATCAATTTCACTTTCATCTACACCATGACGTTTAAGCGCGTCTTGTGCTCCGCCAAGTAATTTGGAAGTAATAAACTCGTTGAAACGTCCTACGACAATCCCATATTTTAAATTTTGCGAAATTAAATGCCCTTCATAAATCGTTGCCATGGTAAAAATCTCTCCTTCTGTTGAATCCTAATTGTTTGATTTGGTTAATCGGTGAATGCTTCATGCTATAAATTAAATGCCTTTGCCTGCATCTATAAAGGTCAACATGTGACCCAACTTCTGCTGCTTGGTTTGCAAATAATTAAGATTATCTTTCTTACTCTCCATTTGGATCGGAACGCGTTCATTCACTTCAATGCCATAACCTTCTAAACCCTTGATTTTACGCGGATTATTCGTTAGCAGGCGAAGTTTGGAAATCCCTAGATCTTTGAGGATCTGAGCGCCAATGCCATAATCACGAAGATCTGGAGCAAATCCAAGCTTAATATTCGCTTCTACGGTATCTAATCCCTGCTCTTGCAGGACATAAGCTTTCAATTTATTAATTAAGCCGATACCGCGACCTTCCTGTCGCATATATAATAATACACCATTGCCCTCTTCATCAATCTGTTTTAACGCAGCATCAAGCTGTGGACCGCAATCACAACGATGAGAATGGAACACATCGCCTGTCAGACACTCCGAATGGACGCGCACCAAGGTAGGCTTGGTAGGGTCAATGGTCCCCTTAACTAAAGCTACATGTTCTTTGTCATCTAGTTGATTCGTGTACGCAATCGCTTTGAACGTGCCGAAATCGGTTGGCAAATCAACTTCAACCTCGCGTTTCACCAACTTTTCCTGCTGATTGCGATAGTGGATAAGGTCTTGAATCGTAATGATGCAAAGCTCATGCTTAGCAGCTAATTCCATCAAATCAGGCACCCTTGCCATAGTACCATCTTCTTTGATAACTTCACAAATCACACCTGCCGGATATGAATCAGCAAGTACTGCTAGATCGATTGCGGCTTCCGTATGACCTGCTCTGCGAAGTACTCCACCTTTTTTGGCGATCAAAGGGAATATGTGACCCGGTCTGCGGAAATCCTGCGGCTTTGTCGACGGATCAATTAAGCCTTGAATCGTTCTGGAACGCTCATGTGCTGAAATTCCAGTGCTTGTATCCGTGTGATCAACAGAAACTGTGAAGGCTGTACCGTGATAATCTGTGTTGCGCGCCACCATCGGAGGCAGATCTAATTCTCTGGCTCTGTCTTCGGTAATCGGTGTGCAGACAAGCCCACGCCCCTCTTTAATCATGAAGTTGATCACTTCAGGCGTCGTTTTATCGGCAAGCGCGATAAAATCACCTTCGTTTTCACGATCTTCATCGTCGACAACAATAATTACTTTTCCTAGTTTCAGATCTGTAAGTGCCTCTTCAATTGTATTGAACCGAATGGATTGTGTCATATTCATCTCTCCTAACTTACATAAAGCCATTATCTGCTAAAAAGCTTGCAGTCAGCTTACTTTTCTTTGGCTCTCCATTTCCGTGAGCAGAAGTCTCAGAAGGACCGAATTTGAGCAGTCGTTCCATATATTTGCCAAGCACATCACATTCAATGTTGACCGTATCCCCGGCCTTTTTGTCATGAAGGACGGTTTGTGCAAGGGTATGCGGGATGATCGAAACGGAAACATCGCTTTCTGTGACATCTACAACTGTCAAACTTATACCATCAATCGTGATAGAACCACCTGGGATGATATATCGGAAAATATGCGGATTCTCCGGTGCGAACCGGTATACAACTGCATTCTCATCCGGTATGCGAGAAAGGATTGTTGCTGTGGCATCCACATGACCCTGAACAATATGTCCGCCAAATCGGCCATTCGCCGCCATCGCCCGCTCCAAATTCACCCGTGTACCCGATTGAAGTTTCCGTAGATTCGTCTTTCGATATGTTTCAGGCATCACATCAACAGAGAAGGAATCACTATCATAGGAGATAACCGTGAGACACACACCATTCACGGCAATACTGTCCCCCAAATGGACATCTTCCAGTATTTTTTTGGCGCCAATGGTCAGCACCATGGCTTGCCCTCCACTATGAATGCGGCGCATGTGGCCAATTTCTTCAACAATGCCGGTAAACATGCAACCCCTCCATTCTCTAGCTCTTATAGAGCGGATAACCGGTTATACACACATCCGGTCCGAATTGCTCGACACGCAGCCGGTCGAGCGTTATGGCGTCATCCATCTTCGCGTAACCGTCGAAGTGGATGTTCATTGGTGCTGCTAGACCCCCGCCGATAATTTTCGGCGCAAACATCAGCACCATCTTATCAATCAGGCGCCGCTCCAGCATGGCGCCGTTCAAGCGGCCTCCACCCTCGAGGAGGATGGAGCCGATTTCGCGCTCGCCAAGCTGCTGCATGGCGAGCGTCAGGTCCACCTGCGGGCCGTCGCCGCAGGTGAGGATCGTGACGCCGCGCGCTTCCAGCGCGGCGCGGCGCTCTGCAGGCGCCTGTGCGCTGGCGAGCAGGATCGTCGGCTGACGATCCTGCTCGGTGAGCACGCGGGCGCCGAGCGGGACTCGCAGCTGCGAGTCCGCGATGATGCGTACCGGCTGCACAGCCGGTACGTCGCCGCGCGTACTCAGCTGCGGGTCGTCGGCGATGACCGTCTGGACGCCGACAAGGATCCCTTGATGCTGGTGGCGCAACGTGTGAACCCAAGCTCGCGACTCCGCAGCAGTAATCCACTTGCTGTCGCCAGTTTTGGAAGCGATACGACCGTCAAGCGTGCTCGCAGTCTTCATCGTTACAAAAGGCATTCGCGTGACGATGAATTTGTTGAAGATTTCGTTCATCTTCATGGATTCATCACCCAGCAAGCCTACGCTCACTTCCAACCCGTGCGCACGCAGCTTAGCGATTCCCGTCCCAGCCACTACAGGATTCGGATCAGTCGCAGCTACGACAACACGCGTCACACCAGCTTCGATGAGGCGGTCGCAGCATGGCGGCGTTTTACCATGATGACTGCAGGGCTCCAAGGTCACGTATGCCGTGCTTCCTTTGGCTTCCTCACCGGCCATTCGTAACGCCAACACTTCTGCATGACCCTCTCCACGCTTCAAATGTGCACCCATGCCGACAATTCGGCCTTCTTTAACAAGTACACAACCAACTACAGGATTGATTTCCGTTTGTCCGAGCGCACTCGCTGCCATCTGAAGCGCAAGTCTCATATAGGATTCGTCATTTAACAGCCCCATGGATGATCACCGCCTTCTTATTCCAGTCCTTGATTCTAATGCAAAAAAGCCCCTTCCGCTTACGGATGGGGGCCAGAGATTGTTTAGATAACACGAATAAGCCTCAGCTTTTACGCTTGTCACATTTTTGATTACATCAAACAACAACGACGAAGTTGCCCTTGATGGACAGACCTGCCGAATTTAGGTTAATGTGAAAAAATGAACAAGCATGCTAGCGAATTGCATTCGCATTTTCCTTCTCCCATCCAGACTATACTGTCGGTCCCGGAATTCCACCAGGTCAACCGTAGCGAAGCTGTTGTCAGGTACCGCTAGCTTCACAACGGGTCACGGACTGATCGCAACCATATACACGTACATGCTTACGAATCACCGCCGGTGTGGAATTTCACCACGCCCCGAAGGTTTTGCATACTATAACAAGAGATCAATAACTAAACCTTAGTTACTAATTTCTTTATTACACAAAAATTTATCACTCACGAATGAAAATTGCAAGGCCTTTTTTCATTTTTTCTGATAAAACTTGTCGGAATTAATGGATTTGACTTGCAATATCCGAAGATATTGCCTTTTTACTGTTAGGATTCTCATATGAGTCCGAGAGTATTGACCATCATGCAACACCATATCGCACACTGAGAGCTTCGCGGGTAAACAATTTATCCCACTATTCAGTCACCACATACCTTAACTCAATTTCCAAACAAACCTCGCCAACCATACAATTTCCCTGCTTAAGTTTATTTTGTGTAGTTTAGTTATTATTGCTAGGAGTGTCACGATATATGATTTTAGAGTAGTTAAATTGCTAATGTGCTAAGAAGTCAGGAAAGTTGCTTGAGGAGATACAAGAGTTATATTAGAGTATGGAAAGTGAAGTGATAACAATGGGGAAAGTGGAGTGATGTGAGTAATGTCAAGAACCCATCAGTTCAACACCCTCTCCCCCCTTTTCAAAAATGCAAAAAAGCACTTTTGGAAGGGGGTTCTCCCTCCCTTATTAGAAATTGTTGCAAATAGGCATCTATTTGGAGTGATTTTAGAGTATTCTCATGAAATACGTTGAAAAGGTTGCCTTTTTGCACGTATTTACCAATTTCAAGCATCATTTGGCAAAAAAGGTTGCCTTTTTGCATTTTTGACTGTTGAGGGAGACACTACCGCCAACGTCAGCAAACAAACACTTGCCAGAACTCTACTCGAATACCTAACAAGACAATACTAGTTTTTTGGGGGTTCGGGTTCGGGTTCGGGTTGGCGGTCGAAGTCAGGTTTGTCAGTGTTCGACGTCGGAGTCATGTTGACGTTGACTCGGCTTCGTGTCGATGTCAGGTTGGCGTTGGCACAGATTCGACATCGGGGTCAGGTTAGCGTTAGGTTCGAAAATTTTTGGCCGAAGGTCAAGGGTTCGTTCGTGTTCAGATATTTAAGGTTTGGTGATCAGCGTCAGTGATCAGCGTCAGTGATCAACGTCAGTGGTCAGGGCATGTCCTCCCGGAATTCGTGCCGTCTCCAACACTCCACATTTTACATGTAAAATATACAGTTATTCCCGAAGAATTCCATCAAATATTCCATTTAAATGGAATATTTACAGTTAATATCCCTCCAAACACGCATTATCGTAAAAATACGTGAAAATAACTACAGGAAATCCATCTAATTGGTTTTTTATCAGGATATTCTATAAATTAACTACAGAAAATCCATCTATTCACATTTCACTCGGATTTCACTATCCCCACTCCCCCGCCAAAACACAAAAACTGCCCAGACCTAAGTCTGAGCAGTCCCTATCATAGAAATTATACTTCGACAACTTCTACTTTTTCCATTTTGTCTTTGCCTTTGAAAGCATCAACAAGCTCCATACCTTTGGATACTTTACCGAACACGGTGTGTCCGCCATCCAAATGTGGTTGTGGTTGGTAAGCGATGTAGAATTGGCTTCCACCTGTGTTACGGCCAGCATGCGCCATAGCAAGGGAACCGCGCTCATGTTTGTTAGGGTTGATTTCACAGTCGATTTGGTAGCCAGGGCCACCAGTTCCTGTTCCCGTTGGGCAACCACCTTGTGCTACGAATCCTGGGATTACGCGGTGAAAAACAAGTCCGTTGTAGAAACCGGAGTTTGCTAGTTTTTCAAAGTTAGCGACAGTGTTCGGTGCATCTTTCTCAAAAAGATCGATAACAACCTCTCCGCCACCTGCTAGTTGAATTTTTGCTTGTTTTGCCATTATGTGGTTCACTCCTTTAGGAAATAATATCTTATTCTACTATGAATGGCTGCATTACACAAACAACAGGAGTAACCCTTCTCTACAAAGGGTCTCCTGTCGATCTTGGGTACCTATTTAGACGGTCTTGCTTACTTGCTTCATTCTCGCTGGAATTAAATCATTCTCAACAATTTGGTCAAAAGATTCACGTTTCACGACGAGGTCGCTTTGACCATCTTTGACGAATACAACTCCCGGTCTGCGAATACGGTTATAGTTGCTAGCCATTGAGTAGTTGTACGCTCCCGTACTCGAAACTGCCAGAATATCGCCTGCTACTACCTTCGGCAGGTTCACATCCCAGATCAACATATCGCCGCTCTCGCAGCATTTACCAGCAATGGAAACCACTTCAGCTGGTTGCTCAGTAGCGCGATTAGCGAGTCCCGCTTCATAAACAGCATTGTACAGCGCTGGACGCGGATTGTCAGTCATTCCGCCATCCACAGCTACATACTTACGCACACCGGGAATTTCCTTCGCTGTGCCGACCGTATAAAGCGTAGTCCCTGCATCGCCAACGATGCTACGGCCCGGCTCAACCCAAATTTCGGGCAGTGGATAGCCGTTGCTCCCGAAGTTTGCTTTGATCGCATCCGTAATAGCTTTCACATAGACAGCAACTGGAAGTGGCGTATCTTCACTCACATAGCGAATGCCGAAACCACCGCCGAGATTGATTACTTTGAACGTAACATCTAATTCAGTCCGAACATGAATGGCGAATTCAGCCATTTTCTCAGCCGCAATTCGGAACCCTTCAACTTCGAATATTTGTGAACCAATATGCGAATGTATGCCCAGTAGATCAAGATTAGAAAGCTGCGAAGCTTCCTGAATCGCTAGGAAAGCTGATCCATTCCCTAGATCGAACCCGAATTTGGAATCGGTTTGGCCCGTTGAAATATATTCATGCGTATGCGCCTCAACACCTGGCGTAATGCGCAATAAAATTTTCACTTTTTGGCGTTTCTCAGCCGCAATCGCATTCAGCATTTGCAACTCGATAAAGTTATCCACAACGAAGCATCCAATTTTGGCATCAATGGCCATTTCCATTTCAGAAATGGTTTTGTTATTTCCGTGGAAGTGAATACGCTCAGCTGGGAATCCCGCTTGAAGCGCTGTATATAACTCGCCATCCGAAACTACATCCAATGACATACCTTCTTCTTCTACGATTCGGCACATCGCCATTACGCAAAACGCTTTACTTGCATAGGCTACTTGAAATTTCAGCCCAGAAGCTCTGAAAGCTTCAACGAATTCACGACAACGCTGACGAACAAGCGCTTCATCAAAAACATAGAGAGGCGTACCGTATTCGGCAACTAACTTTGTCGTATCGACACCGCCAATTTCGAGATGGCCTTGGTCATTTATTCTACTGGTACCATGTAAATACATACCTATATTTTCCCCTCTCTACTTGAACCTTCCCTATGCCAAATTCCGCTAAAGAGGTCGCATACATACTAATAAAAGTACCATAATGCACGCGTATTTGACAATACATGCGCCTAGAACAAACAAAAAAGGGCAGGAAAGATTCCCAATGTCATTAAGTTAAGGCGCAGGACCATAAATCAAAGAAAGAGCAGGTTATCGAAAAGATAGCCCGCTCTTTTTTTGCATATATAATGAAAAAACTTGACAAGCAGTTAGAAATGTGTGGCGAAGCCCCTTGAAAAACGAGGAGGTTACGCCATGAATGAGTACGCAAATTCACTTAAAAGAACACTGACATCTCTCAT
>NZ_JCAUAM010000015.1:0-226288 GCF_059691955.1 Paenibacillus sp. J22FR83 | reverse complement strand
TACAAAGAACTTCATCCCCAGCGGGGATAATACTGGAAGAGCCGGATGCGATGACCCGCATGTCCGGATCTGTGAGAGGCCCATGCAAATGCGCATGGGCCTACTCGATTTTATCCATTGTTTGGATTTTAATTATAATAATTATAAATAAGTATATACAAATTGGAAATGTCAGGTATAATTACGTTAAATAATTTAGTTGTGGAAGGAAGAATTTATAATGAAGATTACGATTGTTGCAGGAAGCAACCAAAAGGCGGCTACGAGTACAAGACTTGCCACATATATTCAGTATCTGGCCACACAGGATCAACACGAAGTCACGTTGATTGATTTATATAAGACACCATTACCTTTCTATACACCAGATGATGCTGATAATCATCAAGTACTTGATACATTTAAACAGGCCATGTTGTCTGCCGATGCAATTGTCTTGGCAACGCCTGAGTATCACAGTGGTATGTCCGGTGTGCTCAAGAATGCACTTGATCATGTTGGACAGGATCATTTCCATAACAAAGCTGTGCTGTCCGTCAGCTCCTCAGGTGGAGCAGTTGCTGTCAGCTCGCTGACACAGATGCAGACGACCGTCCGTAACCTACATGGGATTAACAGTCCAGAATGGATTTCAATCGGTGGAGACCAACGTAAGAGCTTCCGCGAAGACGTCCACTTCGACGACATTCATCCAGATGTCGATAAGCGAGTTCGTCGTGTTGTGGGTTCTTTCCTCCAACTTGCCGAACAGCTCGCGGGACCAACAAAAGCGTAATATAATGAACCTCATACGCAAGCGGATTCAGCCAACCAAGTCATTGGACTTGGTTGTTTGTATTTTTACACACTTTGGATACATTTATAAGGTACAGTATGATAAAGAAAAGGAAGTTAGGCAAAATGGGGAGGTGCATGGATGGAACTAGCGGCAATTTCAGATCATTTGGCTGAGGGGTTGCAAATTCTCTTCGTAGGCTATAATCCGAGCATTCGATCAGGGGAAACCGGGCATCATTATGCGAATCCGAACAATCGATTTTATCGTATCCTGTTCCAAGCGGGGATAACACCAAGACTCTACAAGCCGCAAGAGGATGGCGATCTGCTTGAAATCGGTTATGGCTTTACGAATATTGTGGCACGCCCCTCATTGACTGCTGCGGAAATTACGGCAGATGAATATCGCGAGGGCAGGCGGATTCTGAAAGCGAAAATTGAGGCGTACCGACCCAAGATTGTTTGTTTCGTGGGTAAGGGTGTCTATGAGCAGTATAGTGGCCGAAGAGGCATCTCTTGGGGAAGTCAGGCACAGCCGATGGTTGAAGGCGTTGTTGATTATGTCTGCCCGTCATCTAGCGGGCTTGTGCGTATGAAGCTGGAAGAAATGGTAGCGATTTATCGAGGAATTCTGACAAGTTCTGTAGAGCCTGTTTGAGGTTTTACTTGATGCTTGCACAGAATATTGCTATCATAGCCATAATACAAAAGCAAAGGTGTGGTCACTCATGGGAAACAGGGCCTATAACTTTAACGCAGGGCCTGCGGCTTTACCTCTCGAAGTACTTCAGAGAGCACAAGAAGAGTTTGTTGATTTTAAAGGCATTGGCATGTCCATCATGGAAATTTCTCACCGTAGTTCGGAATATGAGCAAGTGCACAATGAAACACAAGCGTTGTTGAAGCGTATCTTCGGTATTCCAGATGGTTACCAAATTCTTTTCTTAACGGGCGGAGCGAGCTCTCAGTTCTCCATGATCCCTATGAACTTCTTGAAGCCAGGCAAGATTGGCAGCTACGTTCTGACAGGCGCTTGGGCTGAGAAGGCTGTACAAGAAGCGGCACTCTTCGGAGAAGTTTCTCTTGCGGCAAGTTCGAAAGAACAGAAATTTATGAAAATTCCAGCACTAGATGAAATTAAGCTAGATCCCAATTCAGCTTATTTACATATCACATCCAACGAGACGATTGAGGGTGCACAATTCCAAAGCTTCCCGGAAACAGGCAACATTCCTTTGATCGGTGATATGTCCAGTGATATCTTGAGCCGGCCAGTTGACGTTTCGAAATTCAGCATGATCTATGCAGGAGCACAGAAGAACCTTGGACCGTCTGGTGTGACTGTTGCGATTATCAAAGACGATTTGCTGGTTGATTTGCCCAAAACAATCCCAACCATGATGCGTTATGAAACGCATAGCAAAAATAATTCCTTGTACAATACGCCACCAGCCTATTCCATTTATATGGTGAATCTCGTATTGAAATGGATTGAAGAGCAAGGCGGATTGACGGTTATTCAGAAGAATAATGTGGAAAAATCTGGCCTTATTTATAGCGCAATTGATAGCAGCAATGGCTTCTACCGTGGACCCGTAGATCTAGGAAGCCGTTCTGCAATGAATATTACGTTCCGCTTGCAAGATGAAGAGCTGGAGAAGAAGTTCATTAAAGAAACCGAGCAGCAAGGGTTCGTTGGATTGAAAGGTCATCGCAGTGTCGGTGGTTTACGTGCTTCCACGTATAACGCTGTTCCGTATGCATCATGTAAAGCACTCGCTGATTTCATGACGGATTTCCAAAAGCGCAACAGCTAATCCAATCCAAAAGCTATTCATGGCACCCTCGTGTGCGCGTGAATAGCTTTTTTTGGTTTTGAGGCATATTGTTTCGAACGAAAGCTTAAGAAGCCTCTAGGGGGTCGCTGAGACGGTTTGAAGACGGTGAATGGCGGGTAAGATAGAACTAGATCTAGTAGAGGAGAACGGCTCTAGTCATTTCGACATATTCGAAAAAATCAAGTAAAAATCGAAAATATTTTTTCTAAACCCATCGAGCCACGCCCCGCCTAGGATCTGGTGTTTTGGAATTGTAAATAGGTCGTTTTGCTCGTTGACAAACACAATATATTGATATAAATTTGAATCTATCAACTAGATGTCGTGATAAAAAGCGCATTGCGAGATTGCTAGCCGAAGGCTCAAATCGAGCCGAAAATGGAGTGAAACCGCAGGTTTCAAGCCTTTTTAGACCACTTACGGAGTCGTAAATGAAATGCAGATTCTGTCGATTCATGAGTAGATGAACTCGCGAATGACAGACGATAGAATTGGTATCTTTACTACATATAGGTTGCTCGCTAGTGATGGCACAAGATAGAGAGAATTGACAATGATAGGAGACGGAAGCTATGTTGATTGCTTACGATTCGAAGACTGGAAATGTTCGCCGTTTTATTGCGAAGCTCCAGATGCCCGCGGTACAAATAGAGGAAGCGATGACGATGGACGAGCCATTCGTACTCGTGACGTATACAACTGGTTTTGGACAGATTCCTCCCAAGGTAGCTTCTTTCCTAGAAAGTAATTCCTCTCGTCTTCAAGGCGTAGCAGCAAGCGGCAATCGCAACTGGGGAGACGGCTTCGCCAAAAGCGCAGATACGATCTCAGCACTTTATGATGTTCCCGTTTTAACGAAATTTGAATTATCCGGCACTAAAAATGATGTAGAACGATTTGTTCAGGGGGTACAAGCAATTGCGGCACATTGAACTTAATAATGAATTAATGCAACGCGGTACGGATGGTTTTTTTCAATTAGAGAAGGATAAAGAAGCTGTTAAGGTGTTCATTCAGGAAGTCCACAGCCGAAGCCTAACATTCCCCGATACCTCTTCGAAGGTTCGTTATATGATCGACAACAACTTCTATGAGAACGTTTATGACAACTACACAGAAGATGAAGTAAACAGCGTATATCAAGTAGCACATGACAATCAATTCGAGTTCGCATCGTATATGGCAGCTTCGAAATTTTATACAGACTATGCTTTGCGCAGTGATGATAAGACGTTATACCTGGAGCATTTCCCTGATCGCGTAGCGATCGTAGCCCTGTACTTAGGCCGCGGAAACGCAGAAACCGCACGCGTGCTTGCCCTATCCATGATGGAGCAACGCTTGCAGCCAGCGACACCTACGTTCTTGAACGCAGGCAAGAGCCGTCGCGGTGAATTAGTATCGTGCTTCTTATTAGAAATGGACGATTCCTTGAATTCCATCAACTATGTATTAGCAACGTGCATGCAGCTTTCCAAAATTGGCGGCGGTGTAGCCGTGAACTTGTCGAAGCTTCGTGGGCGCGGTGAAACGATCAAAGGCGTTGAGGGCGCAGCGAAAGGCATTATTCCTGTTCTTAAGTTAATGGAAGATGCGTTCTCCTATGCGGATCAAATGGGTCAACGCAAGGGCTCAGGCGCGGCGTATTACAACATTTTTGGCTGGGACGTTATGGAGTTCCTAGATAGCAAGAAGATTAACGCGGATGAGAAATCCCGTTTGAAAACTCTTTCCATTGGACTTATTATTCCTAATAAATTTTATAAGCTGGCGGAGGAGAATAAACCTCTACATATTTTCGCGCCTTACACTGTTTTGCAGGCCTATGGCAAGCATATGGATGATCTAGATATGGATGAAATGTACGATGAACTTCTAGCGAACCCGAAGGTAAAGAAAAAAGTAATCATGAATGCTCGTGATATGCTGACCAAAATTGCGACAACTCAACTGGAATCCGGTTATCCATATATGATGAATCGTACGAATGCGAATAAGGATCATGCTCTGAAGGGGATTGGGACGATCAAGATGTCCAATCTATGTACAGAGATTTTCCAATTGCAGGAAACGTCCGAAATCAATGATTATGGTCAAGAAGACACCATTCTTCGCGATATCTCCTGTAATCTAGCTTCCATGAATATTGCCAATGTCATGGATCGTAAAAAGCTGCGCGAGACCGTGCACGAAGGCATGATCGCCTTAACTTCCGTGAGTGATATGACGACGATCCATAATGCGCCAGGTGTTGCCAAAGCGAACCGTGAGCTGCACTCTGTCGGTCTTGGCGTGATGAACTTGCATGGTTATTTGTCCAAGAACAAAATTGCTTACGAGAGTGCCGAGGCTAGAGATTTCGCTCGCACCTTCTTCGCAGCGATGAATTTCTATTCCATCGAGAAAAGTATGGAGATTGCCAAAGAATCCGGGCAAACGTTCGAAGGCTTTGAGCTATCGGAGTATGCGAATGGGAACTATTTTACCCGTTATATCGAAACAGATTACCGTCCACTGTCAGACAAAGTGAAAGCATTATTCGAAGGCATGCCGATTCCATCGCCTAGCGATTGGAAAGCTTTGCAAGCGGACGTTCAGAAACACGGTCTGTATCATGCGTATCGTTTGGCTGTAGCGCCGACGCAAAGTATCTCGTATATTCAAAATTCAACGTCCAGCGTGATGCCGATCGTTGAACCGATTGAGACGCGTACGTATGCGAATTCGACTACGTATTATCCGATGCCATTCATGGCACGTGACAATTTCTTCTACTATAAATCTGCCTATCAAATGGATCAATTTAAGATTCTTGACCTCATCTCGGAAATTCAGACGCATGTGGATCAAGGGATCTCGACCATTTTACACGTAAATAGTGATGTCTCGACAAGACAACTTGCTAGATTATACCTGTATGCGGCACACAAAGGACTTAAATCGCTCTATTACACACGAACCAATCAGCTATCCGTTGAGGAATGTGTAAGCTGCTCCGTATAATGAGGAAGGGGACTACCATTCATGACAAGTGCACCAACCATCAATAAACCCATCGTCAAAAAAGCGGTGAACTGGAACCGTCCGGATGATGATTTTACAATAACGTTCTGGAATCAAAATATTATGCAATTCTGGACAGATGAAGAAATTCCGTTGTCGGATGATAAGATGTCCTGGATTACCTTAAGTGGACAAGAGCGCGAGCTGTACATGAAGGTGCTAGGCGGTCTGACTTTACTGGATACGATGCAAGGCGGCGTCGGAATGCCGAAGATTCTGGAGCATGTGGATGGGCTGCAGCGCAAAGCTGTGCTTAGCTTCATGGGAATGATGGAGCAGATTCATGCGAAGTCTTACAGTTCGATTTTCACTACGCTGTCAACGACAGAAGAGATTAACGAGCTGTTCCAATGGGTGGAGCGCAATCCACACCTGCAGTTTAAGGCGAATAAGATTTCACATTATTATGAAAATATTAATACGACCAAAGAGCTGTATCTCGCGATGGCATCGTCTGTTCTGCTAGAAAGCTATTTGTTCTATAGCGGTTTCTATTATCCGTTGTATTTGGCTGGACAGGGTAAAATGACGAGCAGCGGCGAGATCATTGACTTGATCTTGCGTGATGAGAGCATCCACGGGTTGTACATCGGCGTGTTGGCACAAGAGGTCTACGCGGAGCTTAGTCCAGTGGAGCAAGACGAGGCTTACGCGACGCTTTGTGCGCTGCTGAAAGAGCTTCATGCGAATGAAGAAGGCTACACGGATAGCCTCTACGGACCGCTGGGTCTAGCCGAAGAAGTGAAAGCATTCCTTCGCTATAACGCGAATAAAGCTTTCATGAACCTTGGCGTGGAACCGATGTTCCCGGAAGAGGATATCAACCCGATCGTGTTGAACGGTCTGAGCACGAAGACGAAGCAGCATGACTTTTTCTCCAAAAAAGGCAATGGTTATGTGCGCACGATTCACGTTGAAGCGCTAACGGACGATGACTTTGTATTTTAACATGCTAGTAAATAGATGAAAGACAAACCACCTGGGAGACTGAGTGGTTTTTGTTTGTTCAAATGTATGGAAATGATGGGGGAGGTGCTGCTGGTTGGTGAGATGGAGTAGAAGTAGATAAATGTTTGCAGAGTAGATAGGTTGGTTGGTAGAAGTTAGGGTAAATATCGTGTACTCCAGGCGAGTAAATGGATTTTCTCCAGTTATTTTTTGAATATTTCTGCCTAAACACTGAATAGATGGAAAACCTCCAGTTAAATTAAACCAAATTACCTGATCTGAACGAGAGAGGCAGTTTTAACTACATATTTTACAGTTAAATAGAAATTTTGGGGAAATTTCACTCAAATAACTGTATTTTTCCAGTTAATACAAGTGGGCAACCAACCAGCCCCTCCGAATCTCCGCAATTCACCGAACCCACTGACCCCACTGACCCCACTGACCCCACTGACCCCACTGTAATCCACCGCAATCTGCGTAACCCGTAACATTTCTCCCCAATGACACTGTTTACGAGCAGAGAGAAGATGTTTGCAGAGTAAAGTATGTTGGTTAGTCGAAGTTTGGTTAATATCGTGTGCTCCAGATGAATAAATGGATTTTCTCCAGTTAATTTTTGAGAATTTCTGCCTAAACACAGAATAGATGGAAAACCTCCAGTTAATTTTAACCAAATTGCCTAATCTGAACGAAAGAGGCAGTTTTAACTACATATTTTACAGTTAAATAGAAATTTCGGGGGAATTCCACTCAAATAACTGTATATTTTCCAGTTAATACAAGTGTGAAACCAACCAGCCCTTCCGAAACTCTGAAACCCACCAAACCCAGTTTATTTGTTTATTGTATCTAGTTCCGTTTGTAGTATCGAGCTCCTCCTTTAGCTCACCCTCCAGTTCAGTCTCAAGGCTGATTTACGACGTAACAATGTTATGTTAGATTGAAGTAGCGAGGGAGGGATGTACGTTGGACGAAGATTTGATATCGAAAAAAGAGCTGCTCGAGCTAACTGGGATATCTTATGGTCAATTATACCGTTGGAAACGCAAGAATTTGCTTCCAGAGGAATGGTTTATACGGAAATCAGCGTTTACGGGGCAGGAAACGTTCTTCCCGAAGGGGCAGATGCTTGCGCGTATCGATAAAATCGTAAATATGAAAGATGATTTATCACTGGATGAATTAGCAGATGTGTTCTCTATCGTTCCTAGTGATATGAAAATAGACAAATTAGAGCTTATTAAACGAAACATTGTTTCTCTGCAAACGGTTGAGCATGCATCTCCTTTTTTGGAAGCGACGGCGGTATTCAGCTTTGAGGAAACATTGTTTCTATTCCTGCTAGAGGATTGCTTGCAATCCGGTGAAGTGACGCTCGAAGAAGGGAAACACTTGCTGCTGACGATGAAAGAGCAATATGCCAAGTTTGAAGGCAAGCCGTGCGATTTGATTTTTATACGTAAGATGGGCTTGAGTCTGGTTCTGCTCGTTACGACAGGGTGTGAGTTGTTCTTCGAGCAAGGCGTGAAGGTTGTGCTCCGCGTGAAGGTGGCGAAGAAAATTGAAGAATTAAAGCTGAAAATATCAACACTGTAAGGAGGTGATCCCTATGCAAACAGCAGAATTTAAGCGTAAATTGTTGATCTCCGGAATAGGATCTTCCAATGGCGGGAACTTTCGAACGGTTAAAATTGACGGTATGGGACGATTGGAAGGCGACGTTACATGCTCCGATTTTACGCTAAATGGGCGAGCAGAAGTGAATGGTAGCATCACAACTGAAACGGCGGAAATGCATGGTACATTAACGATTCTGGGGAATCTCAGAGCAATGCGCACCCGAATTCATGGCAAGGTGAAGATTGATGGCAATTATGCGGGCGAGAGCCTTGAAATAAACGGTGCTTCGACGATAACGGGCAATTGTGAGGCCGAGAAGTTTAATGCTAATGGTAAGCTGCAGGTAGGCACACTGAATGCAGACACAATCGTAGTCACCCTGCATGGGCACTGCAGAATTGCTGAGATTGGCGGAGAACGCATACAGATACGCAAACAGCGAGGTATTGGCTTGGCAAGTTGGTTGAAGATGCTGCCGCTGGCTATCGGTAATCATTTGTCAGCCCAAACGATCGAAGGCGACCATATATACTTGGAATATACAACGGCTGATGTAGTCAGGGGAGCAGATATTACAATTGGACCTGGATGTGAAATCGGGCTCATTGAATATACGGCCAAATTCGAGCAAGATAAGCGATCTAAGGTGAAACGCAGTGAAAAAGTGTAGCAATGAGAGGAGGGATTGATGTATAATGCGAATAGATGCAAACAAACGTTCGTCAATTGGTAATTTGAGGATTACGGGTAGCTCCACCGCGGCAGGCGGCCTCTATGATCGAGTGAAAATTGTAGGTGAAGGCATCGTTGAAGGCGATATGACATGCCAGCATATGAAATGTGTCGGAACGTTAGAGATGGAAGGCAATTTACAGGCGGGTCAAGCGGGAATTGTGGGCACCTTTGCATTGACGGGAAATGTGCGAAGCGATAAAATGAAAAATTCGGGGACAGTGAGTATCAGTGGTGATGCCGTAATTGGCACACTTACTGGATCAGGGACGGTTGAAGTGAAAGGCCATATGCAAGGCACTCAGATTGCGCTTAATGGGCATATTGCTACAGGAGGGGATTGTGAAGTCGATGTGTTTCATCTAAAGGGGATGTTTGATGTTGGAGGGCTGCTTAACGCAGGCGCAATCAACATTAGGATTTTCCAAGATTCAACGGCGAAAGAGATTGGCGGAGAGAAAATTAGAATTCGCAAAGCAAGGCTACTTCATCCATTTAGCCTCTTCTTCAGACCCTCACCCCATGCCAAGCTAGTGGTTTCGGTTATTGAAGGGGACGATATCTACGTGGAACATACGAGAGTGAATGTTATTCGCGGCAACCAAGTCGTCATCGGTCCTGGTTGTGAAGTTGGACTGGTTGAATACAAGGTACACCTAGAGAAGAAGAAGGATGCCATTGTGAAGGAATCACGCAAGATGTAAGTGTAAGAGGCAGCCTGTAAGTTATGCTGTATGAAGTCAAACAAATCGTAAAGGAATGTGTAAGAATGACGAGTTCAAAAAACAAAGTAGGCTTCGTTCTAGCAGGTCTACTCTTGGCCATGTTAATGGCGTCCATGGATAATACAATAGTTGCGACAGCGATGGGAACCATTGTAGGAGATCTTGGTGGATTGGATAAGTTCGTATGGGTAACATCGGCCTATATGGTCGCCGAAATGGCGGGTATGCCGATTTTTGGTAAGCTGTCCGATATGTTCGGGCGCAAACGATTTTTCATTTTTGGATTAATTGTCTTTTTGATAGCCTCCATATTGTGTGGAACGGCAGAAAGCATTGTACAGCTTAGTATCTATCGAGCACTACAAGGGATCGGTGGTGGTGCATTGATTCCGATTGCGTTCACCATCATGTTTGATACGGTACCGGTTGAACAACGTGGGAAGTTAGGTGGTTTGTTCGGTGCGGTGTTCGGTTTATCCAGTATTTTTGGACCGTTGCTTGGCGCCTATATTACGGATTACATTAACTGGCATTGGGTCTTCTATGTCAATATTCCTCTTGGTATTTTGGCTCTTATTTTCATTGCGATCAACTACAAAGAATCACCGATTCATACGAAGCAGAAGATTGACTGGTGGGGGGCTGTTACACTTGTTGGTGCCGTTGTCAGCATGATGTTTGCTCTTGAGCTTGGTGGGAATAAATATGCATGGGATTCCAGCTTAATTATTGGACTGTTTGCTGCTTTCACTGTACTAACGATTTGCTTTATCTTTATTGAAAGAAAAGTCATTGAACCGATTATTTCATTTCCAATGTTTAAGATACGGTTGTTTACGACGAGTAATGCACTTGGCTTATTGAGCGGGATGGGCTTCATTACGGCATCTGTGTATATCCCGATTTATATTCAAGGGGTACTTGGTGGAACAGCTACGAACTCTGGACTCGTTTTATTGCCAATGATGGTTGGTTCAGTATTCTCAGCGGTAGGCGGCGGTTTCTTAATGAACAAGATGCCGTACCGGAACATTATGATGATCTTTGTTGTGGTTCTAGCCGCAGGTATGTTCATGCTAACTCAGCTTGGCCCGGATACTAGCCGCTTGTATGTGACCATGTGCATGATCGTCGTTGGTGTTGGGATCGGTGCGAGCTTCTCCGTCCTTTCCAATGCAGCGATCCATCACTTTGATCCATCACAACGGGGATCGGTGAATGCAACTGTGTCCTTCGTTCGATCCCTAGGTATGACTTTAGGGATTACGTTATTCGGCATCATTCAACGGAATGATTTTACAGCGAAGCTCAAAGACATTTTCGCTGGAAGTGGGCAAGGGAACATGGCAGACAATCCAGCGTTTAGTGACCCTAGGGTACTTCTGGCACCTGACATGCGTACCCAAATCCCGACACCTGTCCTAGATAAAATCACAGCAGGATTATCATCTTCGATTTCCTATACATTCATGTGGGCGCTGATCCCTACGGCTCTCGCTGTCGTAGCAGCGGTTCTCATGAGTAAAGAGCGCTTGACCGAATCACTCGAGCACAAGCAAGCTGAGCAAGCCGCAGCAGAACTGAAAGGTCAATAGTAATCGGATCAAGCATGACATGTAAATGTTCCTACCAGAGCACTTTCCTTTTAAGGAGTGCTCTTTTTCTTCTGGATGAGAATTCTGTATGGTAAAATGGAGAAAGAAGAATGATTCTCATAAAGGAGTGGATGATATGCCACACACAAGACCTCCCTGTTAAGCCTTCGTAGTTAGATGTTCACGAGCACCTCCTTTCTTCTTAGGTTGGAATCAAGTCAATCTACGAGAAGAAAGGGGTTCTGAACATGAGTTTATTGCTAAATATACGGAAGTTATATGTGATTCAATTCGTTTCCCATCTCATTCCTGCTTATGTTATTGAGAGGCTATACTGGGAAGAACGGGGCATGACCATTCAGATGGTTGTGTACACGGAAATTATTTTCGCAATTACGATCGTTTTATTAGAGGTACCCACAGGCATAATCGCTGACAAATGGGGCAGAAAGCAGATGCTCATCGTTGCAGCGCTCATGGGGTGCTGTGAGTTTTTAATCCTAGTGTTCGCGACGGAATTCTGGCATTTTGCCCTTGTCGTATTTCTTGCAGCAGTAGGACATTCAGCGAGTAGTGGGGCGGATCAAGCCCTGCTGTACGACTCTCTCTTATCAGAGGGGAAAGAGGAATTGTTCGAGAAGATTCAGGGCCGGCTCAATGCGCTAGACATAGGCGCTGTCATGATAGCGGCGCTATGCGGAAGCTTTCTGGGAAGCCGCATTGACTTTGAACTGAATTACTGGATATCGCTGGGGAGCGCGGTGATTGCCCTGTGTTTTACGCTCACATTAGTTGAACCTCGTGTAGCCAAAGGTAATGAAGATGCTGAACAGCCGATTCCTATTCGAACCTTTGTGAGCGCTTCGTTGCGCTTTTTCCGCGATCATCCAGGTGTGAGACTTGTATTGTTATCTGGCATGGTGACAGGTGCTGCGATTAGCTTTATTGACGAATTCTGGCAGACCTACTTGGATCGCTTGGGCATACCAGTCTTCTATTTCGGGATGTTCTCTGCCGCTATTTTCTTGCTTCGTCTACCTGGTAATCTTCTGGCTTACTGGGTCAAAGGGTGGCTCAGCTACAGGTTCCTGCTTACCAGCGCAATGCTAGCGTTAGCGGTTAGTTTTCTGTATATTTCCCTAGTACGAGACTATAGCGGGTTGGCCGTGATCGGTTTTATATGTTTGTTCGCAGGCGTGCTGGAACCGCTAACCGCTGGATATTTGCATCATGGGATTGATTCATCCATGCGAGCGACGCTGGGTTCTTTTCAGTCACTGGGGGAGAATGCCGCACTTAGTGTGATCGGGATGGGTTTCGGTTATTTTTCTGCAAACATGGACATTTTCGGTGGGTTTGGATTTATTGCTGTGGTGTGCTTTGTATTCTTGGTTTATTTCGTACTGGCTACCAAAGGGAAGAACAAGAATTTGTTATAGTTAACAACAAAAACACCTTTCTTTGTTTGGCATTTGGCGTCATGGAAATATCCAATGGCCATGCAAACAAAGAAAGGTGTAACAAGTGATTGTTAAGCGTAGGACTCTTTAATGACGGGTTCAGTCAATTTATAACCGACGTTGCGGATCGTCATGATATATTCGGGGTGACGTGCATTTTGCTCAATCTTGTCACGAAGATGAGAGATATGGACGTCAACGATGCGCGTGTCCCCAAGGAAATGGTAGTCCCACACACCGTGAAGCAGTTGTTGTCGACTAAGCACTTTCCCACGATGTTTACAGAGAAAGAGAAGCAGTTCGAATTCTTTCGGTGTCAACTCGATTGGTGCGCCATTCATTGTCACTTCCCGTTGCTCGGCTTTGACAGAGATTTGGCCGATGGCAATCGGGGCTTCTTCTGTCGTAGAAGGCAGGGTCTGTATACGGCGATGAATCGCTTGAATGCGAGAGACAAGCTCGAGCGGTGAGAAAGGCTTCGTCATGTAATCATCCGCACCATTATCCAGTCCGGCTATTTTGTCAGTAAGATCTTGCATAGCCGTTAACATAATAATCGGTACGAGGTTATTCTGGCTTCTCAACTTGCGGCATACTTGTAAGCCGTCCATTTTGGGCAGCATGAGATCGAGAACGATGAGGTCAGGACGGAAAGATTGAATGGCACTGAAGACAGCTTCTCCGTCGAATACGCAATGTACTTCAAAGCCGGCAAGCTTTAGGTTGAATTCAATGAGCATGGAGATGGAAGGTTCGTCATCAACAATTAATATCTTCTTTTTCATTGTTAGCAAGGCTCCTTTTAATGGAGGATACTTCTAGTATGACGTACCTCTATCATCGTGATATTAAGATAAAGTTAACCCAGTGTTAAATTGCAATCGAAAACAGGGTATAATAGGATAGAGAATGAGGTGAATGTATAAAGATGGCTTTTCATATTGTATTAGTAGAACCCGAAATTCCTGCCAACACAGGCAATATTTCACGCACATGTGCGGCAACAGGTGCTCATCTTCATTTGGTGAGACCCCTTGGCTTTGACACCGATGATAAGACGCTGAAACGTGCGGGCTTAGATTATTGGCATTCGGTCAACATTCATTATTATGATTCTTTTGATGAAGTGATGGCAGCATACGAAGGTCATAGATTCTTCTTTGCGTCAACGAAAGCAAGTCTACGTTACTCTGATTTTGCCTTCCAAGATGGGGATTTCTTCGTGTTTGGTAAAGAGACCAAAGGGCTGCCAGAAGAGCTGCTTCGTCAGCATCCAGATACGTTAATTCGGTTACCGATGTCAGATAACGTAAGATCATTGAATCTTTCCAACTCTGCGGCCATTATTCTATATGAAGGATTACGCCAAACGGGATTTGTAGGTCTGGAGTAGGGAGACTGTCGACCTACAAATATTGGTAATTAACCGACAGGCATGACAAGAAAAGAAAGATTTTGCAGGTTTCACAGAAGGAGTTTCATTGTTCACGGCGAATAATATCCGTAAGCTCGATACGAAAAAGTGAGTCGAAGTGAAATTGCCGGAATTGTAGAAAACGTCTGGGAAGAGAGAGGTGAAGTCCTATGATGAAGCCAGCTGGAGTCGTACGTAAAGTCGATCAATTGGGACGAATCGTATTACCCAAATCGTTACGTAAGCGATACCAAATGAATGAGGGAGATCCTGTCGAAATTCTAGTACAGGGAGACCATATCATTCTCGAGAGATATCGTCCGAAATGTGTATTTTGCGGTAGCATGGAAAGTGTCAGTGAATTCAAAGAACGTTATATTTGCGGCGTTTGTGTAACTGAAATGAACCTGCTTAAGGCGAGAGCCTAGTAGTTAAAAAGAAAAAGCATCGCTTTCTCCAACTGGAGAAGACGATGCTTTTTTCTTGGTTTTTAAAGACCCTTTGTTTTGTCCTCGTTATAGGAAGCTGTCAACATAGCGACGATAAATAATAGAAAAACGGAATTAACGAGCCAAAATGTGGTGGATAAACCGAACATTGCTGCACCTCCTAAAAGTTTCCGACAGAAAACTAACTTCGTAAGCGTCCCCTATAGGTGAAGATCATTAAAGCACATAGTTAAGGCTTATTATACCCAACCATCCCCAAAAAAGAAACGAATATTGTGTGAATAATTTGGGTCATTTGAAAAACAAGAGATTCGTAGCAAGCGGTCGAAGTCTACCATCGGATGGGCGATTAATCACGCTTCCACCCCACACAAGCGTAGTTGAGCCACCGCCATCCAAGTTATAAGCATCTACGACACCTAGTTGCACCATTTTATCTTGCAATTCAGCAAGCGTAGCTCCTGAATTGCCGCTCTCGTCGTAGCCATCTGTCACAAGGAATAAGAGCTGGTCATGCTTATAGTTGGCCATTACGGTTCGCGCTGCTCGTGCTGGCGAGCTTTGCCACTGATACGGGATGGACGTCTTGCTGCCATTTTTCATCAGGACAGGAACGAAGGTTGTACCCATCAGCGGGTTAAGCTTGTCGAGCTCCGACTGCGAGCTGAACTTGCCACCGATTAGCTTGCGATCCTTGTTCAAACCGATGAAGGCTGTGTCATTGTTGGTGGGGAAGAAGCCGTTGACATATTTCCCGTTCATCACTGTCGTGTCGAGGGGATAACGTTTGCCGCGGTTATCGTCCGCGAAGCCGCCTGCGTTAATGCCAACAACAGCGCCATAGCGCGAAGCTGCGGCTAAAGTCGTTTCACTAGAGCCGAGCTTATCATTACCCAATACGAGCTTGATCGCTTTATCGCTCTTGAGGTTTACTTTAAGAGCATAACCTGAATAATGTTTTTCATTCAAAGCGAACAGCTGAATGTCGATATTGCCTGATGTGGCCTGGCGAATCGGACTGCCAAGCTTAGCTGTAATTCGTGCATCATAGATAAGTCCGGGTCTAGCGATTTGGGAAGCTGCGCTTTGGAGCATAGCGGTAACTTCTGCTGTACTCTTCTCGTACAGTTGGAAATACTGTTGAATAATCGTTTTCGTTTGGACCGCATCTGAATTCGCCTGAGTCAACAGGTTGTTTAAAGTGGTCGTCTCTTGCGAGAGACTGATCGGTGTTGAAGCAACCGGCGACTTGACTGGGATGGAAATATCCAGGGAGACGAAGAGAAGCCAAATCAGCATACCCAGGAAGGGTGCGCAGGCCAGCAACATAACACGATTGATTTGCTGAATCGAACTCGCTGTCATTATTTCAACACATCCAGATTCTTGGTCAGCTCATCCAATTTCTTCTTCACGTCAGCGAGCTGCGTATACAGTTGATTACTATTATCGGTCTTGCTGTTAGCACTATCTTTGGTGAAAGCCAGTAGTTCATTCAATGAATCTACCTTGGCTTGCAAAGCCTTCATATCGGTGGACACACTGTCCTTCAATTGAGAGACTTGATTCTGATAATCTTGTTGAATGACTTGTAATTGCTGCTGGGTTTGCTGTGCGATATCGGTTGATATTTGTTGCCGTAGATGTTCTGTGTACATCATCGTAGCTGTTACTCCGACTGCGATCAGCATGACCCAACCCACGAATAGGAAGACATACGTTTTCTTCTTCACCCTGGTTGCTTTCGACGTGCGGGGAAAAGAATTCGCCGTTGCGTTCTCAATGGGCATACTCATGAAAATCACCTCTTAGGACTAGTATAGCATATTCCCTTATTTTCTCAGAACTTTAGATAGAATTCGCTGTTTTTCGATATTCTCCGGGGGTCATACCCGACATTTTTTTGAATACTTTGCTGAAATACTTTTCATCCTGATATCCAACCATCTCAGCAACTTGGGAAATGCGAAGGTTGGGATTGCAGAGCAGCACCTTGGCTTTGCTCATCCGAATTTGGCCCAAATAATCAGAGAGATTGACGGAAAACTCTTGTTTGAACTTACGAGAGATATACTCACGGCTAAGATAGAAACGACTAGCGATATCCGCAAGCGAAATATCCTCATGATAATGTTTTTCTAGGAAGCTAGCGATTTCGAAAATCACATTGTTATCTTTGTGTTGACTCTCCAGATGGAGCTTGGAAACTTGAATGAGACTGCGGGTCAACTCTTGCTGCCAGAGGGAAAGGGACAAGATGCCTTTCTCATCCAGTGTAATAATTGAAGCTGCGTTATCTTCAAGAAGTAGTGGCTGTATGTCTTCCTCGCGGCTTTCCGGTATTAATTGCTGGGTCCAGCGGCGCATCATCACCCGGTATTCTCCCCACCAATGCTCAAGTTGCGCAGGCGTAATGACTTCACAGCTCTTGATGGCGTCGATCCAGATCCCAACGATATCTTGGATTTGCTCGACATTTCCACTGCGCAAGGCAAGATGAATTTGCTCTTCAAATTGGTGGAAAGTGAGCGTCGACTGAGATCCCTTGTTCGGGAGCCAGTTGGTATGAATCCACGTTTCTTTGGTAGTTAGGTTACGCTGCCGCAGGGCATCTCGTGCTTCTTGATAGGATAGCTTCAAATGACCAGGAAAGGTATGGCTGCTGCCAATCCCGAAATCTACACGGGCATGCAAAGCGGTGCGAATACCATCATTTATCGATGCCAACAGTTCTTCAGCCATAGCCGGAGCTGACCATATCAGTAGCACAATTTCATTCGAATTATGCAAATGCCTGAAGGCGAAGCCGCGCTTATGCGGAACAAGAAATTCGTTGCAAATATTGATAAAAGAAAAGAGGAGAAGATCGATATTTTGACTGAATTTATTTTTGATACTAGCTTCCATGGTATCTAAGGAGAGAATCGCAACACGGCAGGTTGCAACACTTCGCGATAAATGAAGCTCACGCTCCAATTGGTCAGCCACTGATTCGTAGTTGCCGGGTTCGACAATTAACGCGGAAAGCAGCTTATCCCAGTAAATCGGTTTGAATTGGTTAACCTCGATATTCAGCTCCCGATTGGCATGTCGCATCTCCTCATCCTTGAGCCAAGTTTGAATCGCTTTGTCCAAAGCTTCGTTTAACTGATCCGGATCAATCGGTTTCAAAATATAATCGGTGCCACCATACTTCACGGTGTGCCGCAATAACGAGAAGTCGTCGTGACCGCTGATGACGATGGTCTTGGCATCAGGCGCATGGCGATGCAGCCATTCTAGCAGCTTGACACCGTTCATGATGGGCATCATCATGTCGGTCATTATAATCTCGGGATGCTCCCTGCTAACCAGGGCAGTCGCTGCTTCTCCATCTGACGCTTCGAGTATGGTGTCTATCCCATAGTGCTTCCAATTCACGAGTAATCGGATGGCATCGCGCACGTGTTTCTCATCATCAACGAGTAATACTTTCATTTGGGGTAACTCCCTTTTTCATCGGAATATGAATAACGATCCGCACGCCTTGGGGATGGACATGGTCAATCTCTAAAGTTGCGTCATCATTGAAATAGAGCTGGATGCGCGTCAGAACGTTGCGTAAACCGATATAGGAATCATCTGTAACGGATGAGGCTTTCAATCGACTACGGACTTCATGAAGTCGTTGCTCGGTAATCCCGATACCATTATCCGCCACAGTGAGCTTCAAGAAGTCTCCTTCTGGCGTAGTCAGCTTCTCTGATTCGATGTGCAACAGACCGACGTCTTGCGTATGGCTAGGTTTGAAACCATGCTTGAAATAATTTTCGACAAGCGGTTGAAGAATCATTTTAGGAATAGAAAGGGTCCGAGTTTCTTCTTCAATTGCATACACAATATCAAATTGGTGTTCAAAACGTTGCTTCTGCAGCTCCAAATACGCTTTAATATGATCAATTTCTTTGCGAAGAGGAACGACGGATTCGTTCGTGTTCATGCTGTAATGCATCATTTTAGCTAAGGAATTAATAAGTGTGTATATCTTAGGTGCTTCATGCTGAAGGGCCAACGTTCCGATCGATTGCAGGGCATTATTCAGAAAATGCGGATTAATTTGCGCTTGCAGCGCCATGAGTTGATTCGATTTATTCGCTATCTCTAACCGATATTCACGCATCACCATTTGATTCAAATCCTGCATAAGCCCATGGAAGCGATTCGCCAATATCCCCATTTCGTCAACCCGTGCTAAGTCTATGTCACTCTGATGATCACCGAGACCCGCTTGTCCCGTTTGAATGCGCGTGATGTAACGAATCAGTTGTTTAATCGGAGCCGTAAAACGAATGCTAATATAGACTGTGCCTGCCATGACGATCAGCATGGAGAACGAAAGGATGAGGGCGTTAATGAAAGTCAGTTGGCGAGCGTTCTTGGTGAGCTGCTCATAGGGAAGACGTTTAACAATCGTCCAATTGAGATAGTCTGTACGCATTTTCTCATACATATTAATTCCGGCAAAAGCACCTTTCGACCATTCATAGCTGCCCTTGTCAAGGGGACTGTGAACGGCTTCCTCCCCCCAATTATCGTCTAATGGAAGTCCCCATTTGCTCGGATCTGGACCGAATACGATACGTCCCGTTTCATCTAATATGTAGAGTTCCTCTTGATCATGGGTGAATAGGCCTTGCGAAATATCGGAAACGAGGTCCAAATTCAGATCAATAATCAGCTCACCAATGGATTGATTGCTAGGCGAGTACATGATGTTACGGTGCATAGAAATTACTGGTGATGGGGGAGAATAGGCAGAGAGTGACATGCCATACAAATTGTTCTGATGCTTGATTTCGAAATACACAAGCTTGCCCGCAGGGAACGGCTTCAGTCCCTCATATTTACCAGCCGTGCTGACTTGAATGTCATTGTGGGTAAGGAAAGAACTGTTGCTAACGGAGGCATACAGGTAAATTTGCTTGATTTCTTTAACCGAATGTGACATGACCTGCAGACCACTCTTGATCACTTTATCGCTCTGATAGTTAATCTCGGGCTGCGTTTGAATGATCTCATAAAATTGGCCGAGCTCAGCAATATTCCTGCCTGTATAAATGGTGGAGGAGGCTTGAACCACCCCATCCAAATAGTTCACGAGATTTGTTTTACCTTGTGAAAGCAGAGCAGAGTTGTTGGTCAATGTATCTTCAGTCACCTTCTGTTTGGTGAAGAAATAAGAGACGCCAAGGGAGGTTAGGAAGGGAACGAGAGTAGCAATCAGTAGAAATAAGATCAATTTATTACGGATACTGTGTCGTATCACGCTTCATCAGCTCGGTTTCTGTATTGGGATTTTCCCCTACATTGTAGCAGGAGAGGTCAACAAATTCCACCTAATGCGTCACCATCGTCTGTGTTTTGGGGTACTGCGGCACTCTATACTTGGAGTATAGTAGCAGAAATGGTAAGGGGGACTTCCCAGTGAAAACAAAAAGAATGCTTTCCGGATGGCTTCAGCAATGGGTATTTATCGGGCCTGCGTTAGTCTTTTTTGGCATCGTGGTCTTGGTTCCATTTCTGATGAGCATCTATTACTCGTTTACCGAATGGAATGGCGTAACAACCAAAGTAACTTTCAATGGACTTGAGAATTTCAAGCAAATCTTATTCCATGATAAGGATTATCGCAATGCTTTTAACTTTACATCACGCTTGACGGTGACGAACGTGATTCTGACGAACCTCGTTGGCTTCCTGCTCGCTTTACTGCTCACACAATCGCTGAAAACGCGAAATGTATTGCGTACAATCTTTTTTATGCCTAACGTCATTGGTGGTTTATTGCTCGGTTTTATCTGGCAGTTTATCTTTGTAAAAGGGTTTGCAACCCTAGGCAATCTCACGGGTATCGGTTTCTTCGAACTGCCTTGGTTAGGTGATTCGCCGACAGCTTTCTGGGCAATCGTTATCGTTAGTGTGTGGCAGGGCGCTGGATATCTCATGATTATTTACATAGCCGCCTTGTCGAATGTTCCAAAGGATATGCTGGAAGCAGCTTATATTGATGGGGCCTCCCGTATGCAAGTGCTGCGGAGCATCATTGTACCGCTTATCATGCCGGCTGTCACTGTGTGTTTGTTCTTGACGATTTCGTGGTCATTCAAAATCTTTGATTTGAACTTCTCCTTAACCAAAGGCGGACCGTTCAATTCCACAGAGTCAGTGTCCATTAATATTTATCAAGAAGCTTTCCGTAATAATCGGTATGGTTTAGGTACGGCCAAAGCTCTCGTATTCTTCATCGTGGTTGCCATCATTTCAACCGTCCAAGTGATGTACACCAAGCGCAAGGAGGTTGAGGTCTAATGGCTACTGTCAAAAAGTATAGTGGACGATTATTCGCCCTTGAAGTTCTAGGCATTCTAGTTGCCTTGCTGTTCTTGATTCCGTTTTACTTTGTTATCGCAAATTCCTTAAAGACGTTTCCCGAATTAGCAGCGAATACAGCCAAATTGCCAAGCTCTCTCTACTTGGATAACTACACCAAGGTATGGAGCATTATGAAGTTTCCTAAAGCGTTCTTCAACTCCTTGTTCATTACCGTTTTAGCCAATGTGGGGCTCGTGGTCATCTCTTCGATGGCAGCTTATCGCATGGTGAGAAAGGCAAGTCGATTCAATAACCTTGTTTTCTTAGCATTCGTTGCAGCGATGGTCATTCCGTTTCAGTCGATCATGATTCCGCTCGTTCGTGTTGCAAGCCAAGTAGGCTTTATGGATAGCAAGCTAGGATTGGTTGCGTGTTATTATGGATTTGGGGTTTCCTTAAATGTGTTCTTATATCATGGCTTCATCAAATCCATTCCACTGGAAATTGAGGAGTCGGCCAAAGTAGATGGCAGTTCAGCATACGGCGTCTTTTGGAAAATCGTATTTCCACTGCTGAAGCCGATGTCGATTACCATCATTATTTTGAACAGCTTATGGATTTGGAATGACTATCTGCTTCCATCTCTCGTATTAGGTAACCCGGAACTGCGGACCATTCCGCTTGCTACGTTCTCCTTCTTTGGACAATATACGAAACAATGGGATTTGGCGCTTGCAGGGTTAACACTCAGCGTATTGCCGATCGTCATTTTCTTCTTGTTCTTACAGAAACATATCGTAGAAGGGATTACAGCGGGTTCAGTAAAAGGGTGACAGAATTGCAAATATGTGCAAGATATTCCACCTTTATGTTCAATATACTCGGTGTTAAGCCAGCATGTAAGTGTTTACAATGAATCATGTAAGGAAGCAAGGCAAGAGCAAGTTAAGCGAGATCATAGGAAGATACAAGTTAAAGGGAGGCATTACCTACATGAAAAAATTAACAATGGTTTCAGTAGCAGCAGTATTATCTTTATCTGTACTAGCAGCTGGTTGCGGGAAAAAAGAAGAGACAGCAAGTCCTGCTCCAACGACTGGTGCATCAACAGCAACAACAACGCCTGCTGCAAGCGGCAAGCCAGTTACGATTAAAATTTTCCAATTCAAAGTAGAGATTGCAGATCAGCTTGGTAAAATGGTGCAAGAATATCAGAAGCTGAATCCGAATGTGAAAATCCAAGTCGACACTGTCGGCGGTGGAGCTGACTACGGCGCAGCGCTTCTTGCGAAGTTTAACGCAGGCGACAAACCGGATATCTTCAACAACGGTGGTTTCACGGATCTTGATAAATGGATCGATAACTTGGAAGATCTATCCGATCAACCATGGGTGAAAGATCTTGTAGACGTTGCGAAAGAGCCAATGACCAAAGGTGGAAAACTATACGGTCAACCCCTTAACCTTGAAGGTTACGGCTTCCAATACAATAAAGATCTATTTGCCAAAGCAGGCATCACAGAGCTTCCAAAAACGTTCTCTCAATTAGAAGCAGCAGCTAAAAAATTGAAAGATGCGGGAATCACTCCTTTTGAAACTGGCTATGCTGAGTGGTGGGTACTTGGTAACCATTTCGTGAACCTTCCATTTGCTTACCAGAAGGATCCGAATGCGTTCATCGATGGCTTGAACAAAGGAACAGCGAAAATTACAGGTAATGAAGTGTTCAACCAATGGGCAAAATTGTTCGACCTGCAATTGCAATACGGTAACAAAAACCCTCTACAAACGGACTACAACACGCAAGTTACGGATTTCGCAACGGGTAAAGCGGCTATGACGCAACAAGGTAACTGGACACAAGTTCAAATTACGAAAACAAACCCAGATATCAAAATTGGTTTCTTGCCAATGCCGATCAGCGATGATGCAACTGCGAACGACAAATTGTTCGTAGGCGTACCGAATAACTGGGTAGTTAACAAAAACTCTGCCGTTAAAGATGAAGCTAAGAAATTCCTGAACTGGATGGTTACTTCGGATATCGGTAAAAAATATATCACTGACGAATTCAAGTTTATCCCTGCTTTCAAATCCATTCCTGCTGACGAGAAAGTACTTGGACCATTAGCAGCAGACATTATCGCTTACAGCAAAGCTGGCAAAACATTGAGCTGGAACTGGTTCAAATTCCCAGGTGGAGAAGCATCCAGTAAGAAATTCGGCGATATTATGCAAGGTTATGTGGCTAAGAAGTATACGAAGGATCAAATGTTGGAAGAATTCCAGAAAACATGGGATAGCCTTAAGAAGTAACCCAAATCTAGATGTACATGAAGCCTCAGCTTGAATGCTGGGGCTTTTTGCTGTTTAACAGATGTTGTCATGGCTGTTACAATGAAGAGGACTGGGGGTCTACCATGAATTTTACGATCAGAGCTTGGTTGCAGAGCAGAGGGAATACGCTTCCACTTGAGAAAAGATTGTCACGCGAAGCTGTCATTTCGTTACTTATTCATTCCATTTTTCAATTTGGTGCTTCCATGTCAGGGGTGTTTCTCAATTTATATTTGTGGCGGTTAACGCATAGTGTTGTCGTGAATGGCACCTACAACATGATCGTGTACATTCTAACTCCGATAGGATTCGCCATTGGCGGGTATATGATTAAGAAGAAGGATCGCATGGTAGCGTACCGGCTAGGTATCGTACTGATTGGTCTCTTCTATTTAAGTGTGAGTATTGCTGGGGAGCGGTTGGTTGATTACTATGTGCTTTTTGCCATATTTAATGGACTTGCTGGTGCGTTCTATTGGGTAGGCTATTTAACCCTGATGTATGATGTGTCGACGGAGCAGAACCGGATTCGCTATCTGGCATTTAATATGATGTTCTTCACAGCGGCTACGCTTGCCGGGCCAGCACTTGCAGGATTCATCATTCGAATGAAGGAAGGCTTAAGCGGATACACGATTGTCTTCTCCATTGCTTTCTTAATGTTCTTATTAGCCGCAATTATCTCATTGAAGATTAAAGCATCAAGCGGGCATCATCGTGTGTATTATTTGAAATACACTGGGCTTATTATGAAGAAAAAACAAGAGTGGTTGAAGGCACTGTTTGGCTTCTTCGGTATGGGCCTGCTGCAGGGTACGATGTTGTTTCTACCGAACATTCTCCTATTCAAAGTACTGCCGCGGGAAGATTTGGTCGGCTATCTCGGCGTCCTGTATTCGAGTCTAAGTATCGTTATGGGAATCTTTATTTCCAAGTATGCCAACGCGGGCAGGGCAAGGTTGTATTTGACCATTTCGACAGTGGGTTACCTTGTGGGCGTCTCGTGTATTATAGGTAGCTTAAATGTATGGTCTGTGGTCGGCTTTATGATTCTGTACTCGATCTTCGCACCGCTGCAAGGGAATACGATGACAGGGTTCTATTACAGCCTCATTGCTAGACTACCGCTTAAGGGAGAATTGAAGGTAGAAAGCGTGGTCGTACGGGAATTTTTCTTAAATGTAGGTCGGGTTATTTCCATTCTCATTCTCATTACCTTCGGAAGCGATTTGGATGGCGGCCTTATTCCATGGATTCTGCTGCTAGCCGCTCTAACGCAGTTTGGTTTGATCTGGTCGATTAAGAATCGATAGGGGGTGCTCGTGTAGCACACGCATCGGGGAAACCAGAGGAGATTCTGGCCTGGCGAAGCGAATAACTGGATTTTCTGCAGCTAATTCAAGCGAAATCATCGTTTTTTCCCAAATAACTGGATTTCCTCCCGTTATTTCAGATCAATTTCGTCAAACGGGGCATTTTGAGTAAAATTAGATGTAGGAAATCCAGTTAATTCGCCAGTAGCTGCTGTCCCATTCCCATTAATTTTGGAATAGCAGGGAGATCCAATAGGATGATTGCCCCAAAATTCGGTTATCCTAGATGGTAGTGAATTGGAGAAGAGGGGAATTGTGCATATGGAGAAAGTAGATGTTGTGATCGTTGGAGGAGGCATTGCGGGGCTTCAAGCGGCGATTCAATTAGGGAGATATGAGCATAAGGTACTTGTGGTTGACGCAGGATACGGCCGATCTACGCTATGCAAGAGCTACCATAATGTACTAGGTTGGCCAGATGGGGTATCGGGGGATGAGCTGAGACGCGTTGGCCGACTGCAAGCTGAGCGGCTAGGAGTAGCTTTTGTCCAGGATGAAATCGTCCAAGCTGTCGCTAAAGGAAGAATCGGTGACGGCTTCGAACTATGGGGAAAAAGTGGCCGGGGCTATGAAGCGAGGACGCTTCTGCTGGCAACAGGTTTAATGGATCGGATGCCTGAACTCCCGAACTTAAAGGAATGCTTAGGATTGACCGTATACGTGTGCCCCGATTGTGATGGATATGAGATCAAGGATCGGAATACAATTGTGATGGGCTCTGGTGATGCAGGAGCAGCTATGGCGATTAAGCTTCGTCACCGAACCGAGCAAATGACTTATGTGAATCACCAGCATCGGGCAGTGGGAAGTGAGCTCCTTATGGAAATGAAAAACAAAGGGATTACCTATTTGACGGAAGATCTTGCAGAGGTTGTTGTCGACACACCGGGGCAGTTCAAGGGAGTCGTGCTTCGGGATGGCACTTGTCTTCATGCGGAGCGGGGGTTTATTGCCTTCGGTGGGAATGAAGTGAAATCGGACCTCGCTCGACAGCTCGGTGCAGAACGCATGGAGAATCGTCATGTGATGACCGATCCTCGCAGTAAAATGACGAGCGTCCCTTTCGTCTGGGCAGCTGGTGATATCGGCGTTCATGCGGAGCAAGTGACGATTGCGATGGGTGAAGGCTCACAAGCGGCCATTTGGATCAACAAGGCGTTGCTAAGAATGAACGAAGAGGCGAATGTGCATCGCGTTGTGATTCGGTCCTAGGGTTAAGAGCAGCTATTTCTAAGTCGAAATAATCGACTCATCCAAATTAATCGATGGGAAAGCAGTAACTACGTGCGCATACTCGACTAAAGCTTTTTCGCCGCCTGGGGTAAGATGATAGATACCGCGGCTTTGGCGGACGAACCAACGATAGTAGTTTTGCTGCAGCAGTGAGCTCACGTTCATGTTGCTGGTCATTTCACGCAGCTTGCGTGGACTGAGAGGTCCGTGCTGTTGCATCAAATAGGCGCAATGTAAGGATTTCTCACGGTAGGCGGTCATAAGCTTCTGCTGAGAACTGCCTCCGACATTGTAGTCACCGCTGCGCTCATGAAATTCCGTCATTAACTTGCCGGAAGCTCTCTTGTTGGGGCGCAATATATAGGGAGTAGGCTCACAGACGAGATCGACTGTGGGCTGTTTGCGTTTGTAGAATTGGACTGTCAGAACACCAAGTCCCAGCATGCGACAAAGTCGACGAATATCCTCCCACTGTAAACGGTGGGGGGCTTTTCCTTTGTTAGGCAGCTCAAAGGCTACATAGACATCATGTGTGAGCTTCAAACGGTCGATGCCTTGAACGAGAAGGGGGATATTGAAGCTTTTTTTTAGCTCAACAATAATGGGAGGCTCTTCACCTCGAATGGCCACTAAGTCACAGTGCTTAACTTCTCCACGGACGGTATAGCCACGCTGCTCGAAGAAGTGTTTGATCGGTGCATACAGCTCGGTTTCAGTCTGAATCGGCATGAGGGTCTCAATCTCCTCTTTTCGTGCAAAAAGTCTAGTAGAATGGCTCTTATTATAACATAGGTCGTGCTGAAATAGGTGGGTGATTCCCTTGTTCGTACAGGTTCGAAGACGTGAATGTTGAGCGACATGACCAAAAGTGTAAAAAATCACAACCCCACTTAATTTTTGCCATCCCTTAATGTGGAATTGTTTTCTATACTGGTAGCTACTGCTAGGCGGTTCTAGATGATGGAGGAGGCGGAATATGAAGTTTGCTAATGAGAAAGTCGGCGATATCCAAATCGCTTATATTGGTGGGGGCTCGATGTATTGGGCTAAAAACCTGATTGCTGATTTGGCGCTGGATGGTCAATTGTCGGGCACGATTCGCTTATATGATCTTGATTATGGGAAAGCCCAAAACAATGAAAAACTGGGGAACTCGGTTTCTGATTATCCGGAGACGAATTCGAAGTGGTTGTATAAAGCATATCCGACGCTTCAAGAGGCACTGAATGGGTGCGATTTTGTCTTTATTTCGATTCTTCCTGGCACCTTCGAGGAAATGGAATCGGATGTCCATGCGCCCGAACGATACGGCATCTACCAAGCAGTCGGTGATACGACAGGTCCTGGAGGGCTGCTCCGAGCGCTTCGCACCATTCCAATGTATGTGGAAATTGCACAAGCGATCGAGCAATACTCTCCTGACGCCTGGGTGTTCAACTATACGAACCCAATGACACTTTGCACACGGACGCTTTACGAAGTATTTCCCAAAATAAAAGCGATTGGCTGCTGCCATGAAATATTTGGCGTGCAAGGTTTATTAATTCGCATGCTACGCGATATGGAAGGGATTGAAGGCATACACCGGGATCAAGTGAAGGTGAATGTGCTTGGGATTAACCACTTTACTTGGATTGATCAAGCGACGTATCAGAATAGGGATTTACTTCCGCTATATCGCACATTTGTAGATAAATACTATGAATCCGGATTTGAACATAACAAAGATGCTTGGGTGACCAATACGTATACGGCGGCCAACCGAGTGAAATTTGATTTGTTCAGGCGCTATGGTGTTATTGCCGCCGCAGGTGATCGCCATTTGGCGGAATTTATGCCTCCTTGGTATTTGAAAGATGCCGAGACCGTGCGCGCTTGGAAGTTCGGCTTAACGACGGTCCAAAGTCGTGTTGAGAAGCACGCTGCAACCGAGATTTTTTACGGAAAGCTGCTACGTGGTGAGGAGAAACTGCCGCTCAAGGCGTCAGGCGAAGAAGAAGTAAGACAACTGAAAGGTCTGATTGGACTAGAACAATTTGTAACCAATATCAACGTTCCTAATGTTGGTCAAATGAAGGGTATTCCGCTGGGGGCAGTCGTGGAAACGAATGCTGTGTTCTCTGCAAATAGTTTGCGCCCAGTCTACGCAGGTGAGCTCCCGATGGAAGTGAATAATCTAGTCTTGCAGCATACGATGAATCAGGAGCTTATTCTGAAGGCTGCTCTTCAAAAGGATAAAGGCTTAGCTTTCAAAGCCTTCATCAACGATCCGCTAGTGAATATTGATATCCACGATGCGGAAGTATTGTTTGATCACATGCTGCACAATACGAAAGCATATTTGCCAGGATGGAACATCTGATGATAGGTCAGCCATCATGAGAGCAGAAGCAGCGATACAGAGCGAACCCGCTTCCATAGACTCGCAGGATGATAAAGCCATTCGTAGGATGATATTTAAATTGGCGGGGCCATCTCTAACCGAAATGCTGCTCATGAATGTGACCCAGATGGTGATAATGATTCTAGTCGGTCACCTCGGGGCTGTTGCCGTGGCAGCTGTTGGTTTGACGAGCCAACCCTATGCTTTATTGACCGTCCTATTCGCCGCGCTGAATTCAGGAACAACGGTTATCGTGGCCCGCTCCACTGGCGCAGGGAAGCTAGGGGATGCGAATTTGGCCGCAGGGCAATCGCTTATGCTCGGTACAGGTCTATCTATTCTTATTGTTGCTCTTGGCGTTACCTTTGCGGAGAACTTGCTTCACCTGATGGGTGCTAGTGATGAGGTCGTTGGAGTTGGATTGACTTATGCGGAAATCATGTTTTTCTCGATTGGTTTTTCGGCCATCTCCTCTGCATTGTCCGCTATTCTGCGAGGCTCGGGGGACACGCGAACACCGATGGTCATCAACGTGTTGGCAGGATGCGTGAATGTGACCTTAGGTTTCCTCCTGATCTATGGTCATCTCGATTTTCCACAAATGGGCATTACGGGTGCAGCTCTCGCTACTTTGCTCGTTCAGGGGGGAGCGATGATTAGCTTTATCGTAGTCATGTTTAGTGGAAGATTTACGGTCCGCATCGGATGGTCAGAGATTAGCTCTCTGGATAAAGTGATGATTAGTCGAATGTTGAGGATTGGCATACCGAGCAGTCTTGAGCAGCTTATTATGCGTTTAGGGATTATGACATTTGTGAAAATTTGCGCTGGATTGGGAACCGTTGCCATCGCAGCATCGCAAATAGTAACGAGCATCATTGGGATCTCGTTCATGCCAGGTGCCGCATTTGCGATTGCAGCTTCAACGTTAGTTGGGCAAACGCTTGGCGTAAGCAAACCTGATCTTGCAGAACGATATGTATGGCAAGTCCGAAAGTACGCGATGCTCGTAGCTGGTTGTATGGGAACAATATTTATTCTACTCGCTCCTCATATTCTTAGGCTATACACGAATGATGAGACGATTATTCGTGAAGGTGCTTGGGCGCTTCGAATCGTGGGTGTAATCCAAGTGTCACAAATATCGCAATTTGTACTGGGGGGCGCTTTACGAGGAGCAGGAGATACTCGCTACCCATTATATTCGACATTCATCGGCGTATGGGGAATTAGGGTTGTATTGAGTTACGTGTTTGTCTATGTTTTCCATTGGGGCATGATCGGTCTATGGAGTGCGGTCGCAAGTGATCAATTTCTGAGATCGAATCTCATCTATTTGAGGTTTAAACGCGGAAATTGGAAGCATCTGAAAGTTTAATACGAACAAAGGGGAAGCGTCGTTATGGGAATTGTGTACGATTCGAATTCGCAAACTTTCCATCTACAAGGGAAGTCATCGAGCTATACCATGCAGCTGATTAATACCAAATATGTGGCTCATGTTCATTGGGGTAGCCGAGTGCGTGGAAGCAATCCAGGAGGGTTGCTCGCAAGGAGACGTCGCTGCTCATTCTCTCCATCCACGGACCCGGATGATCTAACTTTGTCATTGGACACATTGCCGCAGGAATATCCGGGATACGGGGCGAGCGATTTTCGAGTTCCGGCCTATCAGGTTCAAATGGAAGACGGGACGACGGCAAGTGAACTCGTCTATGAGTCTCATCGAATTTACGCGGGGAAAGCTCCATTGGAGGGACTTCCAGCAACCTATACGGAAGATGAGAATGAAGCAGAGAGTATCGATATCGTATTGCGTGACCCGTTAATCGGATTAAAGGTTACCCTTACGTACACTGTATTTCGTGATCTGGACGCGATTACCCGTTCTGTTCGATTCGTCAATGCGAGTAATCAGTCTATTAAACTGCTGCGAGCATTGAGCTTCGGTCTCGATATGTCGCAGAGCGATTTCGATATGCTGCATTTATCTGGCACGTGGGCGCGTGAGCGTCATATCGAAAGACGCCCGCTCGCCACAGGCGGGACTATCATTGAGAGCCGAAGGGGAGCTAGCAGCCATTCGCTCAATCCCTTCATGGCGCTGCTATCGAAGCAAGCGGATGAAGATCACGGTGAAGCCTACGGATTCAGCCTTGTGTACAGCGGGAACTTTGTTGCGCAAGCCGAAGTGGATCCTTATGGAACAACCCGAATCGTGATGGGTATTAATTCATTTGATTTCTCTTGGGTTTTGGAGCCAGGACATACCTTCCAAACGCCAGAAGCAGTTCTTGTATATTCTGCGGAAGGTCTCGGCGGAATGTCGCGCAACTATCATAAGTTGTACCGGACACGATTATGCCGTGGACAGTTCCGTGATCGACATAGGCCGATTCTGATCAACAACTGGGAAGCTACTTATTTTAATTTTAACGCGGATAAAATTGAAGAGCTTGCGCGAGCAGGGAAGGAGCTCGGTTTAGAGCTTCTTGTGCTGGACGATGGTTGGTTCGGCAAGCGTGACAATGATAAAAGCTCGCTAGGCGATTGGTTCGTCGATCGAAACAAGCTCTCACAAGGAATGCCGGATCTGGTTAATCGCGTGAAACAGCAAGAACTGGAGTTCGGTTTATGGTTTGAGCCAGAGATGGTATCCCCTGACAGTGACCTGTATCGGGCGCATCCCGACTGGTGTCTGCACGTGCCAGGTCGGCGTAGGACAGAAGCCCGGCAGCAGTTGATTCTCGACTATTCGCGCCAAGATGTCCGAGACTACATCGTGAAAGTCATCACCGATATTCTTGCGAGCAGCCCCATCACATATGTGAAATGGGATATGAACCGTAATATGACGGAGATCGGATCCGCTCAGCTTCCGCCAGAGCGGCAGAGGGAGACAGCACACCGTTATATGCTTGGACTTTACGAAGTGATGGAGCGGATAACCTCGGCATTTCCGAATGTTTTGTTCGAAAGCTGTTCAGGTGGTGGCGGGCGGTTCGATCCTGGGATGCTTTACTACATGCCACAGACGTGGACGAGCGATAATACCGATGCAGTTGAACGTCTGAAAATTCAATATGGCACGAGTATCGTGTATCCAATCAGCTCGATGGGTGCACATGTTTCTGCTGTTCCTAACCATCAAGTCCATCGGACCACACCGATTGAGATGCGTGGGCATGTGGCAATGTCGGGGAATTTTGGCTACGAGCTTGATTTGACTACGTTCACAGAAGAGGACAAAGTTGCCGTAAAAGGGCAAGTCGCGTTGTATAAACAACTACGGCCGTTGATTCAGTTCGGCGAATTCTACCGACTCATCAACCCGTTTGAACAGACGAGAGCAGCTTGGATGTTCGTTTCCGAGGATAAGAAGGAAGCATTGGTTGCTTTTTTCCAAGTGCTGTCAGAGCCGAACGCCCCCTTAAGGAAATTACGATTAAAGGGACTTACATCTGAGCGTAATTATTTACTTTGCGAAGCGGGAAATGCGGGGGAGTCTGTGGAAATATTTGGGGGAGACGAACTCATGCATATAGGACTTAATTTGCCGATCTGGAAGGGCGACTTTCGAAGCTGCCTTTACCATTTGAAAATGGAGGAATGACACGATGAAGAAGCTGCGTTTAAGTGATTTGCAGGATAAAAGGAACGGCCATATTTTACAAGATGTATTACCTGGTGCTCATTTATCGTCGGGCGGTCTGTCTTTTGCCAAACGGGGGGAACGCAGCCATACGAATGATGGCCCTGAAGGAAGAGACTATCATGTCCATAGTGATTGTGAAGCGTTCCTGATTATGCAGGGGACAGGTACGATGGAGTTGAACGGGGAATTTATCCCAGTAACTACGGGAGATATTGTAATCGTGGAGCCAGGCGAGGATCACCACTTGATTTCGAGTGAGGACGACCCGATTGTCACGGTATGGTGCCATGCAGGAGCGAATCGTCATAAGAATCAACACCAGGAGGATGTTGAATGAATATAAGCCTTAGTACGGACACCCATACATTTGATCTATCGAGTGAGCAGCATGGATTTACCGTCACATGGCAGGCGACTGAACTCCAGAAAGGCATTGATCTGATCACGTTGCGTTTAGAAGCAGAGGAGGCAGCCACGCCTCCGGTGTTCACACTTCGTTGGTCTCACCCGGCTTGTGATATTCAAGGCAGCTGGAATCCAGCCCAAGACCGAAATAAGAGCTTCAAGGCCGACTGGATGCGCACGTTGCGATCCAATGCTGCTGCGTCCGCTCCTGTTTACGCCTTATTTAATAGTAACGGGCGCAATAGGCTGACATTCGCTTATTCAGATGCGCTTAACACCGTATACTACTCGGGAAGCATTAGTGAAGAAACGGCCGATTTTCATTGCTGTGTACAAATGTTTACAGAAACAACGGCACCTTTCCAATCCTACGAAGCGAAGCTTCTCTTGGATACGCGAGATGTTCCCTACTATGAAAGCCTCGATGGCGTTCAAGCGTGGTGGAGCGAGATGCCCGAATATCAACCAGCGTTCGTTCCTGATGCTGCCAAAGAACCCATGTATTCCACTTGGTATAGCATGCATCAGAATGTCACGGATGTGCAGATCGAAGAGCAGTGCCATATCGCTAAGAACTTGGGGATGGAGGCTGTCATTGTAGATGATGGCTGGCAGACGGCAGATAACCGTAGAGGGTACGCGTACTGTGGAGATTGGGAAGCCTATGAGGGCAAATTTCCTGATATGAAGCGGCATGTGGATACGGTCCATGCGTTAGGCATGAAGTTTATCCTCTGGTACTCCGTGCCTTTTATCGGCAAATACAGTCAGGCATGGAATCGCTTCCATACCAAAATCCTTCGATTTAATGAAGGGCACGGTGCAGCTGTGCTGGATCCGAGGTATCCGGATGTCAGGGAGTACATCATAAATACGTATGAGAAAGCGGTCAAAGAGTGGGGCTTAGACGGCTTCAAGTTGGATTTCATCGACACGTTCTATTCGCCTGAGCTACAGATACCATCTACCGTAGAAGGGAAGGATTATGAGTCGATACCTGCTGCTGTTGACTGTCTCCTGACAGACACGATTGGTCGATTGAGAGCATTAAATCCCGCCATTATGATCGAGTTCCGACAAATGTATATCGGTCCTGCGATGCGCAAATACGGCAATATGTTCCGCGCTTCGGATTGCCCGAACGACAGCATCCAGAATCGCGTGCGAACGCTGGATCTCAGGCTGATCTGCGGCAATACGGCCGCTCATGCGGATATGATTATGTGGCATCCAGCGGAACCCGTGGAAAGTGCCGCTTTACAGTTGATTAACTGCTTATTCTCAGTGCCTCAGGTATCTGTTCTTCTGGATAAACTGCCTTCTGATCATTTGAAAATGCTTACGTATTGGCTCGGCTTCTGGAAAGAGAACCGCACCTTGCTGTTGGAAAGTCCCCTTGCGCCTATGAATCCGGAATTATTATATCCGCTTGTTCGCGCGGTTCACGAGGATCAGGGCATTATCGTCACCTATCAAGAGCAAATTGTACCTATTGAAGCCGCAGCATCGGTGTCTCAATGGATTGTTGTGAACGGAAGAAGACAGGATGGAATCTATGTAGAAGTGACAGGTGAGGTAGGGACAGCGAAGGTGCTCATACGTAATTGCTGTGGAGAAACGATAGAAGAGCTGTCTGTCGAATTGACAGCAGGCCTGCATAAGCTTGCGATTCCTGCATCAGGACTTGCCATCATTACGCTGGGATAAAGACTAGGCACATAGCCAGGAGGTCAACGATGAACTATAAAGCACATGAAGGCAGATATGCAGACATGCCGTACAATCGCAGCGGGAAGAGTGGTTTGAAGCTGCCGCCGATTTCGTTTGGCTTATGGCACAATTTCGGTGGTGTTGACCACTTCGAGAATAGCAGAGCGCTAGCGCGTCATGCTTTTGATCTGGGAATTACGCATTTCGATCTTGCGAATAATTATGGTCCACCGACCGGATCAGCGGAAGAAGTGTTCGGTCATATTTTGAAAAAAGATTTGCTGCCGTATCGTGACGAGTTGATTATTGCTACGAAAGCCGGCTATCGCATGTGGGACGGTCCATACGGGGAGCGGGGTTCCCGCAAAAGCATGCTTGCCAGCCTAGATCAAAGCCTGAAGCGACTAGGCATGGATTATGTGGATATTTATTATTCGCACCGGTTCGATGCAGAGACACCTCTGGAAGAAACGATGAGCGCTTTGGATCAGGCTGTCCGTCAGGGCAAAGCGCTGTATGTCGGTGTGTCCAACTATAATGCGGAGCAAACGGCGCAAGCCGCAGCTATTCTGAAAGGGATGGGCACGCCGTTCATCATCCATCAAGTACACTATTCCATGTTCGAGCGACGGTTGGAGGAAGGGTTGCAGGATATTTTGGCAAGAGAAGGCGTGGGATCCATCGCTTACAGTCCACTTGCTAGGGGACTTCTGACGGATCGTTATTTGGAGAACATTCCGGCGGATTCTCGTGCTGCTGGCGGGAGTGTATTCCTAAGACCTGAGGATATTACAGAAGACAAGATTGCAAAGTCACGTCTTCTGCATGTGTTAGCGCAGGAGCGAGGGCAAAGTCTGGCCCAGATGGCTTTAGCTTGGGTTCTTCGCAAGGGACTTGTGACTTCTGCATTGATTGGTGCAAGTAAAGTGAGCCAGCTAGATGACAATGTAACCGCTTTGAAACAGTTAACTTTCACGCAGGAAGAGTTGGATTTAATCGATCGTATACTAAGTAAATGATGAGCTAAGAGCAAGCACCGGGTGGACGTGGCGTCCATTCGGTGTTTTTTTTATGCGGGAAACAATATGTTCGGGGGAAGCGAGGCATGCCCTTGTGATTGAAGGGTCGCAGCAGCGCGTTGGTAGGTGGGGGAATAGGTGAAGTTGCTTGAGTGCGAGGAGAATAGATGGATAATCTACAGTTAAATTTGGGAATATGTTGACCAAACACAGATTAGATGGAAAACATGCTGTTAAATCTACCCCTTTTACTCGATTTGAGAAAAAGAGGCAGTTTTACCTACATATTTTACAGCTAATTCGAGTATTTGAGGAAATTTCACTGGAATAAATGTATATTTTCCATTTAATTGAAATTCCAGAGAGCGCTTGCCTCTCCAAAGTCCACCATCACTGTGCCAGTGACGGGAAACCTATTTATTTGTCCTTCGAACGCTCGGCACATCATAAAAAATCACAACCCAGCGGAAGTTATCCCATGTATGGGTTGGGGGAATGCATGTACCATCAGGACATACGGTGTGTTGAAGGAGGAAGAGGAATGAAGCAGGGGAAGGAAAAATTGGCGGCGCAGATTATGGGGCTGCCCGTTGTAGATACACATACCCACCTCGTAGGGGATCGGCTCTGTGCGGGGGACTTCTGGGAGATTGCCCACTATTTCTGGTTGTTTCGTGAACTGCAGGCTGCCGGTTACCCAGCGAATGCCATGGAGCTCCCGGAGGATGAACGAATCGCGGCCTTCTTGGAAGCGTACCATGGCTCGAGAAATACGATGATGAATGTGGCGATGACGCATATTTTCCGAGATTTATACGGCATTGTCATCACGGACGCGGCATCAGTTAGGGAAGCTGACGCTGCCGTTAAAAAGAGTGCTGGGTGTGCAACGTGGGCGCAAGAGGTGGCAGACCGATTGCATGTGACCCGATTCGTCGTGAATATACCTGAGCATGCGACGTTCCAAGGTATGCGAGAGAATGCCATCTTGATTCCGCGGATTGATGGGAAAATAGGCGGGTGGGTCAAGGAAGTCGCGCTATCGCATGATCCCGCTGGAGCGTTCGCACACGTCCGTGTGAATCTAGCAGAATTGCTGGATTCTTATAAGGAAGCTGGATACGTGGGCATCATGACCACATTGCCTAGCTATGAAACCAGCGCGAATCGCAAGGTTGTGGTTGGTCAAGGCAGCACCAAGGATGAAATATTGATGATGCTTCTTCACGAATTAGGAGCAGCTGCTGAGCAACGAGGGCTCCTGATCCAGCTGTTTCTAGGCATGGAACGTTCTTGGTGTGGAACAGCGACGCCAGTCAATGATCCTGCTCGTATTCTTAAGTTGTCGGCTTTGTTTGAAGCGTATGCCTGTACGTTCGAACTTGTAGTTGCATCCGAACTCAACAATTTGGATATTGTGCAAGCAGCATGGAATTTCCCGAATGTTCATGTAGGTGGGCATTGGTGGTTTAACTTCCGAGCGAGTACCTATCGTGATAGTATGCAGTACAGATTGGAGGCGCTCCCAGCCATCAAAAGCTCCCTCATTGTCTCCGATGCCAGATGCATGGAGTGGAGCTACGGCAAGATTGTGCTTGTCAAACGAATTGTGAGCGATTTCCTATGGGGCCAAATCGAGGGAGGCTGGATTGATTACGACACGGCTATCTATGTGGCAGAGAACTGGCTATACCGCAGTGCGGCGAAACGGTATGGGGTTGCGTTCCAATCGTAAAAAAACACAGTGCGCTATAAGTTTCACCATGTGTACCTGGGAACATCCCTTGTAAGATAAAGAGGTCAAATAGATGCAGTATGCTAGAAGGGGAGGAAAACATGGCCAGCAAAATACAACCATCCGATCAGTCCATATATCAATTCACATCGCAGAGCCAGAAATGGGCTTTCATGCGAAAACATTGGCCGATTTATGTGATCTCATTGCCGGGAATTATTTATTTCTTACTTTTTAAATACATTCCATTATTCGGTTCGGTCATCGCGTTTCAGAACTACAACATTTTCAAAGGGATAAAAGGAAGCGACTGGGTAGGATTAGAACATTTCCAACGCATGTTTGCGTACACCGATTTCCTGCAAATTCTAAAGAATACGATACTAATCGGTATTTATGATATGGTTTTCGCTTTTCCCATTCCAATCGTCTTGGCTCTCCTTATTAATGAAGTGAGAATCATGGCGTATAAACGGATTGTGCAAACGGTGGTGTATATGCCGCATTTCCTGTCATGGGTCATCGTTGGTGGGATTGTTGTTGGGGTATTGTCGCCTTCCACAGGAATCGTTAATCATTTACTCTCCTTGTTTGGCGTGGAACCCGTTTATTTCTTAGGGGAAAATAGCTACATTCGGACGATCCTCATTAGTTCGGGAGTTTGGAAGGATAGCGGTTGGGGGACAATCATCTATTTGGCAGCAATTGCAGGCATTAACCCTGATCTGTACGAAGCCGCACAAATTGATGGTGCAAGTCGCATTCGTCAAGTGTTTTCCATAACAATTCCCAGTATTTTACCAACGATCGTTATTTTATTTTTACTTCAAATTGGTAATTTCCTCGACTTCGGTTTCGAACGCGTCTTCGTATTTCTGAATCCGCTTAACAATGAGAATGGCGAGATTATTGATACGTTTGTGTACCGGGCAGGGCTTGTTGATCGTCAATACAGCTACACGACAGCCATTGGGTTGTTCAAGTCGGTTGTGGGTCTTATGTTAATTATGATTAGCAATATGTTTAGTAAAAAAATGACAGGCGAAGGCTTGTACTAATACGGAAGGGGACCGGAGGTGAATTGCTATGATTATGACAAGAGGCCATAAAATTTTTAATATCTTCAATCTTCTATTGTTAGGTGCGCTCGGATTGAGCATGGTGCTGCCCCTGATTCACATTATTGCCCAGTCCTTAAGCAATAACACGGCAATCAATGCAGGAGACGTATCGTTTTGGCCTGTAGGCTTCACATTGGGCAGCTACAAACTTATATTACAAGATCCTACAATCTGGATAGGGTTCAGGAATAGTGTCATTATTACGGTATTTGGTACTTTCATTAATTTATTTATGACAACCACGCTTGCTTATCCTTTATCCAGGCCTGAATATTTATATCGTAAATCGATTCTGTTGTTGGTGTTGTTCACGTTAATTTTCAGCGCACCGTTAATTCCCAACTATTTGTTGATTAAGCAATTAGGGATGTTGAATACCCTCTGGGCTCTAATGCTTCCGATGGCGATTAGTGCTTTCAATCTGTTCGTGATGCGGTCATTCTTCCTTAACTTACCATCGGAGCTGCTGGATTCAGCGCGAATAGACGGCTGTGGTGAATTCCGTATACTTTGGAATATCGTCTTGCCGCTGTCTAAGCCTGCAATGGCTACAATGGGCATTATGTATGCCGTTGGGCATTGGAACCGTTACGCCGAAGCCGTCTTCTATATCGATCACCGACAATGGATTCCACTGCAGGTGCGGCTGAGGGAAATAGTATTTACCGATCAGATGGGGCAATCCGACGTTTCTTCGGAGCTGCTACAGCTCCTATCACCAGAAGGAATTAAGATGGCGGTCATTGTCGTGGCAACGATTCCGATCCTGTGTGTGTATCCGTTCCTGCAAAAGCACTTTATTCAAGGGATGATGGTGGGTTCGGTGAAATCTTAAGGATAGGGCAGTTATTCATCTAGTTAAAAAACAACAAAGATCAGCCACCCTGTGCGTGTGAATGGGGTGGTTTTTTGGTTTCATTTTCTGACAGAGTTATCGTAAATAAAACAACCCCAATCGTAAATTTTTCCATCTATGGAAATAAGAATGTGATTTAGACTTAGTCAAGTAGGGGAAGGAAGGAGAAGAGGTAACCATTCGTTATGGAAGCGATTGCAAAGTGGACGAGAACCCCTTGTTTCAAGTAGGTGTAACTGACGCTAAGGAGGCTTATGAATGTTCAGTAGGATGTTGAAGCAACGCGTACTTAAAAAAGCCGTAAGTATCATGCTCTCATTGTCACTTGTTCTTACATGGATTAATATGAATCCCATCGTAGAGGTTCATGCAGCGGAGGAAAACAACTTGGGCGTTTTGGACATACACGTGAATAAGCCAGTACATGCCGTAGTCGATCTTGATCAGGCAACAATAGACATATCCTTGCCCTACGGCACGATCTATCAAATGTTGAATGTGACCACAAACGGTGCAAACGCCGTTCTGTACAGAAGTGACGAAACAACGGTAATCCCTTTTGCAGCCAGCGGTATTAACAAGGGCGATGCGAAAATGGACCAATTTTCATCAAGCGGTACTACGACCTATGATTTGGTAGTAACGGATAGCCAGAATAGCTCCAATTCTAAAACATACAAGATTACGGTAAAGGTAGATACGGCAGTACCTTCAATAAGTGGCCCAATGGGGCCTAACGATACCTATTCGCCGCTGAATATTCAGGGGGGTGAATCTGCTTGGGATGTGATTGGCGCCTCCAAAATTGGCAATGGCAGTGGTACGGGTTCGATCGAGGGCCCTACGAGCCCCTCTTCTTATAGCGGGAAATCATGGACGGAATCGGTATACGACCGTACAGGGGATTATCCAGCGGCTTCGACTGTGAATGAGGCATGGTTGGGAGACAATATGTATCTGCAGACGATCGGGCGAAATGATTTGAATGCGCTTACGAAATATGGCATTGCTGGCGTACCGGGTACGTCCAAGCTCAATTCGGACATTTTGCGTTTTCATGAATTTAAACCTTTTGTTACACCAGAAGGTGTAAGTCGGGACGACGGTGATCGTGGAGCTGTGGGAAGTGATCGTCAGCGGTTGGAAATTAAGAGCAATACAAGCGCAGCCAATATCAATGCCAACAGTGTAGGCGGCGATATTATGACCCATCACTGGCGACTGATGCTTCCCTCGGAAACGTTACGGTTCCAACAAGATGTTGGGGATAAAAAGGCAGGCGACTTTATTGATCCCCACCGGTTCTGGCATATCTTCCAATTGAAAGAAATAGCAGGAAACGCGGCTGGGCAGCCTGTGACTACGTTGACGTTGGTTTCGAGCGGTGGTAAAGGGCAGCTCGAGTTCAGGAACAATCCAGATGGCAGTTACGCGGATCGCATTAAGCCATTGTTCACGATTCCTTTCGATAAGGTTGCGGATCGCTGGTTGGATTTTGAAGTCACGATATTAACGGCTGATAAGGGCTACTTATACGGTAAGTTAGTTGATTTGGAGTCTGGTGAAGTGTTGTTCGAAGGCGGGATGACAGCGGAGACCTCGAGACGTCCAGAAGTGAGTAATCCGGTTACAGGGAGGCTTGAACGAACTGATTTACCTCTTGAAGCGGGGCAGCAAAACCGTTCCAAATGGGGACTTTATCGAGGGCTGTACAATAGTCCAGCTGATGCAGCTTATGCCGATGAATGGCAAGCAGCAACCATGTATCTGTCTGACATTTACTTGATTAAAAGGGATGAAGACAGCTATGTTTTCCCAGACGGCTGGAATCCTAATGTTCAAACCAAGGATGTTGTGGCATGGGCAAGACCGGCAGCGATATCAGCTTCCCAAGGTACGGCATTTGGCAGTTTAACCTTACCATCCAAATTGGACGTCACCCTCAGTACGGGGAAAATAGAACAGGTGAACGTTTCCTGGAGTTCAGCTGGTTATAACCCTGATCATACAGGCGTGAATCTGATTGTTGGTGAATTTAACGATCCAAGTATTACGAATTCAACCCAAATTCAGCCTAAAATTGAGGTAAATCTCTCCAGTTATAAGAACTGGGCGGTAGCTCCAGGGGCGACAATTAAGGTTGTGTCTAGCTCTAGCAACAGCAAGGGCAACTTTATTGATGATAATGCAACGACCGCCTGGCAAGCGAATAGCTCGCTGACCAAAATAGACGGTTATCAATACTGGGCAGCCATCCAGCTGGAGAAGAAAATAGATGTGAGCAAGATACAAGTCGAGTGGACGAGTAATAGTAAGTTTTTGAAAAACTATCAACTATACTACGCGAATGACGCAGCAGCCTATAATGAACTTAAAGAAGGAAATGCCTTATCCGCAACTTCGGACGCGACGCGTAAGCCGCTGGAGACGGCGAATGGTTCCCTATGGCAACCAATTGCTGGCGCGGGGAAAACGACACAACTAGATAATAACGAAAAAGCCAATCATGCGTTGGCTGCACCGATTGCAGCGCAATACCTATTGCTAGTCGCTGATGTCACACTGGATAACAGTGCTGGCGGCATCAAAGGGAATGTATTCAATGTTTTCGGTGAACCTTCAGCAACGGATGTTCCAGTGATTCCGGCAGCTTCTGTGAACCTGTTAGATCCATCGAGATTTACACCGCAAGCAGGTGTTAATCTCAAGGTGAACTCGGAGGGGGCTGACCATCCTGGCGTAGATGCACTGCGTACCGGTGGCAGTGGGTACTGGCGCAATGCAAATGCCAACGTGTATAAGGCGGATTATTCGCCATCCTCACTGGCATTAAGCCTTGATTTAGGCGCTCCTAAAACGATTGATAAACTGTACCTTGAAATTCCGAACACGATCGCTAATCTCCAAAGTAATGCAACGAGATTTGAAGTTTATTACACGAATAACCCTGCTTCATGGGCAAGTGCGCCCTCGGCTGCTGATGGGGCCAATCTATATGATTGGAAGGCAAACGGCTGGTCGTTAGCTGGCGGTACAGAAACGGAAGGTTTATGGTCGTATGTGACGTATAGTGGACAGCAGTGGGGTTATGATACGAAGACGTTTTTGTATCCGTTTACAGCTCGTTATGTCATGATAAACACCGTGCTGGTTGGTCCTAGCGATAAGCGTGCGAATGATGCCAATTCCATGATGGGACTATCCGCTTTGGCAATTTACGGGAAAGATGTCGTAGTGAATGCAACTGCGTTAGTGCCGGCAAAGGATACCTATAGTACATGGGATCAGACTGCACCTGTATCGACAACGATGAACCTCGGTGGGAAAGTGCTTACGAGCCTTACGAAGGGTGATCATACACTAGTACGAAATACGGATTACATCTTATCCGGTAATAAGGTTACCTTCACGCAGGCATACCTTGCCAAATTACCATTGGGTACGAATGAATTCATGTTCCATTTTGACAGTGGCGCCCCTTCGCTATTTGCACTCGATGTCATTGCCCGTGGTTATGGTGCCAATGATAAGACAATTAAAATGAACGCTATCGAAGGCGTATCTCCTTACAATGTGTTAGGCGGGGCGATGGGAACCGACGAACCTGTAGAAGGGGTTACGAAGAGAATAAGAGATGCTTACCACGCATTCTACGGTAATCAACCTCGCGCAACAGCGGCAGATGATCATATCACGAGTGTGTGGGATAGCACTTTGCAAAAGAATGTGTTCAAAATCTTTGAATACGGCCGAGGACTGAACAATGAGTTCTTGGAGAAGACGCGTGATGGTGAGTATGGTCATAAAGGTGTATTTGACCCGAGTGTAGGCTATGTAGTTGATGGCGCTGCAACAACGGATAGGCAACGCGTTGAAATTCGCCCAAGCGAAGATTCAACGAACGATTTTGTAGCGTACGAAGGTGATTTGGTTTCCTATGAATGGTTATGGAATATTCCGGATGGGATTCAGTGGAATCAGCCAAACTTCAGGCATCTCTTTCAGTTGAAGGCTACGAATCGCCAATTGGCTGATACATTACCGGGCGGCAACAATGGTGGAGAGAACGGCGCTTATATCATTGCGATGTCCATCTCTGGAACGACGAACCGCGATCTAGTGGTCAATCATAATCGTTATGATGGCGATAAAACTTTGATGCGAATCCCAATGAAAGAAATTGATGGACACTGGATTAAAGTTCAGCTACAAGCGCACATTTCGGACAGTGGCTGGATCACTGTGAAGATTACAGATCAAGTAACAGGCAAGATATATACCTTTGACAGTCCGGATGTGTACCAAGTATTCGGTAATCAAGGTACGGGTGACGGAGTCAAGGACCTTTGGCGAAGACCGGAGCGAGCGGGCGGCTTTGAGACGGAGTATCCAGCTGCATTCGATCAATATTTGCGTCCGAAGTGGGGGATCTACCGGAGCTCTGCTAACGGTACCAACTCGGCATATGACGCTTCACTGGGGTTATCGGACATTACCATAAGTAAGGTGGCAACAGGGTTGTCGTCTGTCAATCTGGCTCTGAATAAGAAAGCGTACAATGTTGGACCGACAGTTGACGCTAATCCGATTCAGCTGCAATCTGTTACGGCTAATGCTTACGGAAATGCCAATAAATTGACCAATGGTGTATTGCAAGACCCGACCAAATGGACGGTAACGAACGTTACCGATTTGAATCAAATCGGCAATTATTCATGGTTGGGTACCGACGGGGAGCGCAAGGGCAGCTTTGTAATTGACCTTGGGCAGGCGATGGATTTTAGCCAACTTAGATTATTTGCCAAATCCACGAGGTTAAAAGGAGCGACTGTGTCTGTATCTACGGATATGGGCGATCATTCATCAGCGGCAGACTTTAATAATATGGCTTTTCAACAAGTAGATAAACAGACAGCCTTAGGTTATACGTATGAGACTGGTAATAGGGATGGCGGCACGGATTCAGCAGATAGCTCGCATCCCATTGACCTAGGTAAGACTTATCATGCCAGATATATTAAAGTCGTGGTGGAAAATGCTTCTGGTGGTCATGCAGGTACAGATCTTACTGGACCGCCACGTCTGACCCAAGTACAAGTGTTTAATGCGCCGCTTCCGCCGCAGCATTTGAAGATGGAAGCTGGTAGTTCCTATTCAGGTAACCTGTTAAAGTGGGATGCCAATGCCTTAAGTGAAGGGTACACAGTGTACAACGAGACAACCGTATTGGCTGAGCTGCCAGCTGGCGTAACCAGCTACCTGTTACCGAGCAGCCTGTCCGATTTCTCCAAAGTGAGTGTAAGGTCCAAAGGAACCGACCCGTATTCACGGAAGTTTATGATTTCGGCACCGACGTTGCTTAACCTATCAACGGGAGCGGATATCGTAGGAATTACACCGATTAACATCACAACGATTGTAGGAATCCCGCCTGTCTTTCCGACGGTAGTCACAGCGGTCTATAGTGACAACACAACGGGACAGCGAGGGGTCATCTGGGATCCTATTGTCGCCTCACAATATGCGGTTGCAGGAAGCTTTAGCGTACAAGGAACGGTCACTGGGGTAACTTATAAGGCTTTGGCAAATATTACAGTTACAACGCGCACGCCGGATCCGGGGCCGAGTACAGGTACAGGAAGTGGCCCTGGTGCTGGAACTGATACAAGTTCAAGTTCAGGAACAACGGGGATCATCGATCTCGCTAAAGATGCCAAAGTAACCAAAGAAACAACGGCGGATGGAAAGTCGGTTACCAAAGTCACCATAGTTGCGGAAAAGTTGGAGAAAGCATCTGCGAATCCCATTGTTGTGATCGAAGTGAAGGACAGTACATCCATTGTAAATGTGGAGCTGCCTGGCCAAGCAATCCTGAATGCAATCAACAAGCAAGCTGGTGCGGTGATTCAGATTAAAGCGAATGGTGCGATATATGAGCTGCCCGTACAAGTGTTTAAGGATATAGCGAAGGATTCTACAATAAGCGTTGTGATTTCAAAAGTTTCCGGCAAAGTCGGAGATGACGTCAACGCTGCGGTCAATAAACTGAACGCAAAGCAAGTGGTTGCGAACCCGATTGATTTTACAATCACGGTGAATGGGAAAGAATGGAGTGACTTTGGCGGCGTATATGTGAACCGCACCCTCAACTTGGGTACATGGACAGGTGATCCTGGCAAGGTTACAGCGGTTTGGATCGATGCGAACATGGGGATCCATTTCGTACCAGCCTTGATTACGACGAAGAACGGAACATCTGATGCGACGATTCGCTCGCCGCACAACAGCATGTACACGATTATTCAATCCAATCAATCGTTTGCGGATTTAGTTGGGCATTGGGCCAAAGCGGATGTCGAGCTATTGGCGAATAAATGGATTCTTAACGGAGTAACAGATCAGAAGTTCGCACCAGATGCGCAAGTGACGCGTGCTGAGTTTGCGGCGATGGTAGTTCGGTCGCTCGGACTCTCCGAGAAGAAAGCAGACGCTTTCCGTGATGTGCAGCCGAGCGACTGGTTCGCTAGAGCTGTTAATACGGCCTATCAAGCTGGCTTGATCAACGGCTATGAGGATGGTACCTTTAGACCTAACGCAATCATCACTCGCGAACAAATGGTGGCGATAATGATGCGTGCAATGAAAGTTGGCGGTAAGGAAGTCCAAGCCGGCAGCGCTGCTGCTTTAGATCGCTTCACCGACCGCGCAACGATTGGTGAATGGTCGAAGATAGCCGTCGCACAGGCGATGGCTGCTGGTCTTGTTCAAGGCGTGTCAGACAATGTCTTCGCACCGACGGAGCCTGCAACACGCGCACAAGCTGCGACAATGCTGAAGCGCATGCTGCAATCCCTTCAATTTATTAATTGATGGAGGCCAAGACCGCCATGCCGATCGCCGACAGCACGCTAGCGCACAAAAAATGTGCGCAAGGGGAGGATCCCGGCCGGCGATAGCACGCTAGCGCACAAATAATGTGCGCAAGGGGAGGAACCCGGCCGGCGGTAGCACGCTAGCGCACAAAAATTGTGCGCAAGGGGAGGAACCCGGCCGGCGGTAGCACGCTAGCGCACAAAAATTGTGCGCAAGGGGAGGAACCCGGCCGGCGATAGCACGCTAGCGCACAAATAATGTGCGCAAGGGAGGATCCCGGCCGCCGATAGCACGCTAGCGCACAAAAAATGTGCGCAAGGGGAGGAACCCGGCCGGCGGTAGCACGCTAGCGCACAAAAATTGTGCGCAAGGGGAGGATCCCGGCCGGCGATAGCACGCTAGCGCACAAATAATGTGCGCAAGCAGGCCTATCCTCAATCGTATAAAATCACATAGCGTCTTAAATTTATACATTCTGAAATTAGATCGTAATCGTTATGATAATCACAGCAAGGCGGAACCGCTTACAAGATAATAAGAAAGAAGGGGTTTTCAATGAAAAAAACACTCGGTCTTAGTCTAGCCGTGATGATGGCGGCAACCGCATTAACGGCATGTTCTTCCGATGGCAAAGTAGCTGGCACCGCCGCACCACAACCATCAGGTAACGTAAAGGCAGCACCAGTTAAGTTCTCATTGCTTTTTCCAACGACGGTTAGCACAGGCTACCACACCCGAATTCCTGATTTAAACAAGGACAAGTGGGTCTTGAAGTTGGAGGAAATGACGAATACGGACTTGGATGTACGGGTAGTAGAGGATGCCAAATTCGGAGTCATGTTCGCAAGTAACGATATTCCCGATGTCGTCGGCAGTATCGGGGGTCCAGGAAGTAAATCGATGTCCGGGTCAGTTGAGAACGGAGTGTTCATGCCGCTGGATGATCTGCTCAAGCAGTATGGTCCTAATTTAATGAAAAATGTACCGAAAGCAGCGTGGGAGAGTGTTTCGTACAATGGCAAGATTTATGGGATTCCCGAATTCTTGAGCAATCCTTCTCGCCGTGCTACTTACATTCGTACCGATTTGCTAGCGAAGACGGGACTTCAAGCTCCCAAAACGGTAGAAGAGTTTCTGAATGTACTACGTGAGTTCAAGAAGCTAGGCGTCGAGAGTCCGTATCAAATGAGGGAAAACTTCAAGTATGCCGACGTCCTTCTAGGCGCATACGATGTATTGCCGTATAAGGATCAATTTGAACTCGTAGACGGTCAAGTCGTACCGAAGTTCTTCGATTCAGAGAATGTGCAGAAAGCTCTAACTGCTTATAAAACGATGTATGAGGAAGGCTTGATTCCGAAGGAATTCGCCACTATTTCGGCTACGGATTATAACAAAAGTCTAGATGCGGGGAAAGCAGGAATCTGGTCCCAGAATGCGTCCGGATTGCCCGGGGCCAAAACCAAGCTAAGAGCACTCAACCCGGATTTTAAAGCAGATATCATCCCCTCCCCGAAAGGGCAGGAAGGCAAAGGCGGTTATTTCCTCTATTCCCCAGTTGTAAGGACGTTCTATATTAATAAAAATGTGAAGCAAGACACAGCTGCCGGCATAATCAAAATGTTCGATTGGATGATGACATCCAAAGATGCAGAAACATTCTTTACCTTCGGGATCGAAGGTGATACCTACACCAAGGACAGCAGTGGTGCAATCAACTATAAATTCCCTGTAACCAAAGAGGATATTGATGAAGAAGGGTTCCGCAGTGGGACGCTTTGGGCGGTACATGATTCTACCTACAATAAACCAAGATTACAACTCAATGATGATGGAAAAACGACCTTGAAAGCGTTCGACGAAGTCCTATCGAAAGAAGGTTTACCTGGTATCGGGTTCTATCCAGATTTGAGCAGCTTCGCTAAATTCCCAGACCTTGCTGCTCCGCAACCTGACGTAGGTCCGAAAATCATCGTCGATCACATGATCAAAATGATTTATGGCAAAGAGCCAATCTCCGACTGGCCGAAGGTTATCGAAGAGTATAAAGCCAAAGGCGGCACCGAAATTATTAAAGAAGCGACGGACCGTTGGAACAAGAAGCAAGGCGCAATTATGATTGATATGAAATAAAGAATGTTCTCAAGAGGCATCCCTTCCCAGTGTAATTGGTGGAGGGTTGTCTTTTTAATGCGAAAATCGTAAAAAAACACATACTGCCGTAAGTTTATACGTTTTTCTCAGATGGATAATTTCCTATAATGAAGGCAATAGAATTCCAAGGTAGTCCAAAGGGGGCATTTTTAATAGATGAAAGCGATATTGGTTGGTCTAGGTTCAGCCGGATTCAGTTGGTATAAACGTCTAAGAGATCAAGGATTATTAGCAGCCGTTGTTGAGGTTGATCCTACGATGAAAGCGAAAATGCAGGATGATCCGTTCCCTTTTTACACGTCATTAGAAGAAGCTTTGCAGAACGAGCAAGTTGATTTTCTAGTTAATGTTACTTCTCCCATGATGCACACCGTTGTAAACAACGCGGCATTTGACCGTAAATTGGCCGTATTGTGCGAGAAACCGATTTCCTTTGATTATGAGGAATCCATAGAGGTCGTAGCTCGAGCAGCTAGAGAAAAGATCCCTTTTATGATCGCAGAAAATTACCGTAGGATGCCTTATATTCGCAAAACGAAGCAGCTATTGGACGAAGGTGTCATAGGCCGTATTTCGTCAATGGATATTCAGTTCTACAGATACCATCATGTCGAGAGAAGATATACGGTTAGTATTCTAGATGACATTGGGGTACATCACATGGATATGATCCGGTATTTCACCGGCAGAGAAGGAAAGGCAGTCCAATCGAAACTGTATAATCCAATCGGTGCTTGGCAAGAGGAAGGAGCTGTCATTAATGCGTATGCTTTCTATGAAATGGAAGATGGCATCACAGTGGCTTACAACGCATCCATTTCGGCGAGAGGGACGGAGACGCCATGGAGCGGCAATTGGCGAATCGAAGGAACGGAAGGCGCTATCGAAGTCGTGAATAAGGAAATCCGTCTCATTCGAGACGGCCATGTCACAGTCGTTGATGATCTAAGCGGTGTTGATGAGACGGACACGCTGGCTGAGTTCTTGACTTCACTCCGTGAAGGACGCGAAGCGGAAACGAGCGGCAGGGATTATTTGAAAACCCAAGCGCTAGTTCATTATACGAAGCTGGCTGATACGTCCGGCAGGACGATGTCCATTGAGATTCCAACACTATAGAGGATTGGGGAAATCAGCATGCAGACAACGAATTGGGAACAAACAGCACCAGGGGTATGGCGTCTTACGATAGGAGACCCGCAGGGGATGACGCCGCTCTCTTTGATGGGCAATTTACCGAAAACAGAAGCATTAGAACGGATGCCGCAGGTGAATCCCCCTTTTTCGAGAGAGAATATTGATATTGAAGATCTGGGCGACTATCACATCCTATCGATCCCGCTGAATCGAACAGAGAAGCTTTATGGGACAGGTCTGCAATTATTAAGAATGAATCAACGCGGAAGAAACCGGTATTTGCGAGTGAATAGCGATCCTAAGCAAGATACAGGGGAGACGCATGCGCCAGTACCTTTCTATATCAGCGATCTCGGGTATGGCGTGTTAGTGGATACTTCACGAATTGTTACCATGTACTGCGGATCGACAGTGAGACAAGAGGAAACCGTAGATGAGGATATACGTGATCGCAACACCGATAAGGGATGGAAAGCGACTCTAGTCGCATCGCGCGTGGAGATCAAGCTTCCTAAAGAAGGTGCACACATTTATATGTTCGGTGGACCGACTCTCGCGGATGTTGTGGCTAGGTATAATTTATTTGGCGGTGGAGGTGCATTGCCTCCGAAATGGGGACTTGGCTTCTGGCACCGTGTTCCGACGCTGTATACGGACGAGCAAGTGCTCGAAGAAGCGGAGCAGTTCCGCCAGCACGATATGCCCTGCGATGCGATTGGTTTAGAGCCTGGTTGGCATAGCCAAAGCTACCCCGTCAGTTACGAATGGGAGCAGAGTCGCTTTCCTGAACCTGAACAATTCGTGAAGGAATTGAACGATAAAGGTTTTCGTGTGAACCTGTGGGAGCATCCCTTCGTGTCGCCGAAGAGTGCCCTGTACGAGGAATTGAAGCCATTATCGGGAAGTCACTCGGTATGGGGAGGGCTTGCACCAGATTACTCCTTGCCAGAAGCAGTGGCGCTCTATAAGAAGCAGCATGAAGATCAGCATGTGGCTATTGGGGTATCCGGTTACAAGCTGGATGAGTGTGATGGCAGCGACTTGACCAATAACTCCTGGATGTTTCCAGGGCATGCCCAGTTCCCATCCGGCCTGGATGGTGAGCAGATGAGACAGATGTATGGGCTCATGTTCCAAAAGATGACGACAGAGCTATTCCGCCATCATAATCGGCGAACTTATGGACTTGTTAGAGCTTCCAATGCCGGGGCTTCCTCCATGCCTTATGTCTTGTATTCCGATCTGTATGATCATAAGCAATTCATTCGCGGTGTCTGCAACGCCTCTTTCAGTGGCTTGCTGTGGACACCGGAAGTGAGAAGAGCTAGGAATGCCGAGGACTGGGTAAGGCGGATGCAAACGGTCTGTTTTTCACCACTGGCGATGCTTAATGCTTGGGGAGATGGCACGAAACCGTGGTCATTCCCAGAGGTAGAGGATACGGTTCGCCACTATATCAAGCTGCGGATGAGACTGCTGCCATATATATACACGGCATTCGCGGCTTACCAAGAGAAGGGGATTCCTCCTTTCCGCGCTATGCCGTTCGTGATGTACCCGGCAGAAATTGCTGCAGCAGAGGCCCTAGAAGCTGAGGCGGTTCAGTCTACCTTGAACACGACAGACGGCGCATATGGCAAGAAAAAGGTGAGAGAATGGGACGACCAATACATGGTCGGCGACGCCCTGTTAGTTGCTCCACTTGTCGAGGGAGAAACGGAGCGAGAAGTCCTGCTCCCTTCAGGCATCTGGTATGGTTTGGAGACAGGCGAACGATACGAAGGGGGACGTATCATTCGGATTCAATGCGGATTGGAACGCATTCCCGTATTCGTTCGGAACGGCGCAGTCATCCCGATGATGCCTGCTCTGCCTCATATCCCGCCCATGGGCACACAAGTACCGCTTGAGATCATTCATTTCGGTGATGAAGCAGGTGAAGGTCAAGTGTACGACGATGATGGGGAAACGTTTGATTATGAGGCCGGTGTGTGTGGCTTATGGACGGCAAAAGTTACCCGCAATGGGGATGGCACCTACCAAGGGCAACTCATCGGATCTACTGAGAAGCCGCAAGCCTACAGTGCTGTCACATGGCGCTTCGCACAAACGCGATTGTAATCCCTTCCGTTGAAGAACCTATTACGGTGAGTTATCATAATTGGATATTGATTCGGAGTCATGAGGGGGAGATCTGGACATGCATGTATTGATTGTAGACGATGAACCGATCATTCGCAGAGGAATCGTTAAGATGGCGGAAATGTACCAACCCGCTTTCTCGCGAATTCAGACAGCTGAGAATGGCGTGGATGCGTTGGAACGCATTCGTGCTTGTGAGCCTGATCTTGTGTTGATGGACGTTCGCATGCCGAAAATGGACGGATTGGAGCTCTGCAGAATCATTCATGAGGAATTCCCTCAGATCAAGACGGTTGTGATATCTGGTTACAGCGACTTTGAATATGCACAAAAAAGTATGAACTACGGTGTTCGTCATTATCTATTGAAACCAGTTACCACCGCGGATGTGCACGAGATGTTAAATCAGCTAATTAAAGAGCCTTCACGCGGCTATATGCCGCCTTCTCGTTATATTGCGTGGATCGACCAGATGGAGGAGCATATATGGGCTTTGCAAATGGAGGAATTAGACAGTCTGATGATCCGTTGGCGCGACTATTGTCTATCCGTGAATCTCTCGTTGGCTGGACTGAAGGAGCTATTGGACGATTGCCATGTACTGCTAATCAAACGCTTTCAAGCCCGTAACTACTCCCCCTCCCTTCTACAGTCGCATATGCAGGCAGATAGTGTGAAGGAAGCTTTAGACTCATTCAGTAAAGGTTTGATTCAAATGGCGAAGGGACTGCAAAATGTGCGAAGCGGGAGCTTCAAAGATCCGATGGAAGAGGCCAAAAGCTATATTGACAGCAGGTTATCCGAGGATATTACGTTAGATCAAGTTGCGGCTATGGTTGGTTTGACACCGACGTATTTTAGTTCGCTTTTTAAAAAAGTAACGCAAGAGACCTTTGTTCAGTATCGGATTAACAAAAGAATGATGAAGGCGAAGGAAATGTTGGCCATTCCCTATGTCCGAATCGTGGATGTAGCCATCGATGTTGGGTATGATGATTACCCGCATTTTACGAAAACCTTCAAGAAAATTGTCGGTGTATCCCCCTCGGAATATCGTGCGGGGCTTGGTATCAAATGAAAATTAGAGGACTAACGAAGAAGATATTCGTGTATTTCTTAATCGTTATTATTCTCTCTCTTAGCAGTGTCGGCATCTTCTCCTACATGACTTCTTCGGGTGAGTTAACCGAAATGGTGGAGAATCAAATGAACCAAATCGTCGGCAATGCGGTTCATCATACGGATCTCTATTTGAAAGATTATGAACGCTCGATTGTGTCCCTTTTGACGAACAGACAGGTGATGGAATTCATTGATCTGAAGGCCGATCGGGAGGAATATGACTACTATATTGCACGTAAAACGATTCGCGAAACGAGCGTTGATCCGCTCTTTATTCGTAATCCGAAGTTGGCTTCGGTGTATGTGCTTAGCGATGAACTGAATGCGGTCTATTATTATAACGGTGTGGGCGAACAATCTTTTAATGCGGAGGACAAGCGCAAACAACGAGAATATTTTCTCGCGAATACCGCGGCTGACGGGAAATTAAGTATTTTGAACCATACCATTATTGAAGGTCAAGAGAACCAAATGCTTACACTCGTTCGCCGGTTTCGAGGGTTCACCTCGCCTGAACTGAGTGGCATACTTGCCATTGAGATGCGATCCGCTGATTTGTCAGCCCTATGGAAAGGCATTGATTTAGGTAAGTATGGGTACCTTTTCATCATTGATAATAAAGGTCGATATATCTACCATCCCGATGGGGATAAAGTTGGGTCCGATGTCCCTAGAGCTTTTGTCGATAAGATGGAAAAGGCTGGAACGTCTTCCTTCATTGATAATAGTGAGGGTGATGAGCGCATGTATGTGAGTCGAAGGTCCGATTATTCGGATTGGCAGCTCGTTGTTTCGATGCCGCTGCGTGAACTGCGGAAACCTCTGATGAACATTCGTTCGACAACGTTAATTGTCGGTTTATTTACGTTGATGTTAGCGATTGGACTTGCGTACCGATTCGGTAAATCGATTACGAAGCCGATTCAAGTGTTGAAAAGTGGGATGAGAGAGACGGAGAAAGGGAATTGGGCGACGATTCCGCTCCCCCCGCATAAGGATGAGATTGTTGAGCTGATGGTTCGCTATAATTTGATGGTTAAGCGGCTATCCGAAGCTGTTGACCGTGTAGTTCAGGTGGAAATCAGCAATTCGGAGATCCGCATGGAGCGTCAGCGAGCGGAGTTCCAATCCTTGCAGCTGCAGATCAATCCGCATTTTATGTACAACACGCTAGAGACGATTGTTTGCTATGCGACGATTCAAGAGTCAGAGGAAATATCGGAGATTGTGAAGGCATTGGCTTACATGCTGCGATACTCCGTTCAAACGAATCTCGAAGAGATTACGGTTGCTAACGAATTAAAGCATGTTTTGTATTATATTGTGGTGTTGAAGCACAGAATCGGCCGTGATTTCGAAATTGATGTGGCGATTAAACCGGAGTATCTCCTTCATGTCATGGTTCGTTTGACCCTCCAGCCATTGGTAGAAAATGTGTTTCAACATGCCTTTCCTGACGGGTTGGAAGATTATCACTTCGTTCGTATTGATGGCGGTGTAGCTGACGGGATTTTCTGGGTTAGCGTCGAGGATAATGGTTCAGGGATGACGGAGGCGAAGTTAGCGCAGCTCCAAGAGAAGCTAAGTGCCAACCGGTTAGCAGATACGGAAACCGATGAAGCGGGCAAAAAGGGCGGCATTGGTGTATTGAATGTCCATCGCCGCATCCAAATGGTTTATGGGGAAAGTTATGGCCTGAGGATTGAAAGTGTAGCTGAGCAAGGAACGAAAATGATTATGGTGATGCCAGCATCGCCTACACAGCGCAATAAGCCAAATATGGGATAGGGGGGCGTATTCTTGAATAATCGGGAGAAACTGTGGTATCTGCAACCTGCTAAGGAGTGGGTGGAGGCGCTTCCGATCGGGAACGGTCGATTAGGCGGAATGATTTTCGGCCATGTACAGGAGGAGCGAATTCAGCTCAATGAGGATTCCATCTGGTACGGAGGTCCTAAGGATGGAATTAACCCTGATGGGGCACGCAACTTGAATGAAATTAGGGAAATGTTGTTTGACGGAAAGGTGGAAGAGGCTACGCGCTTAACGCGAATGGCCCTTTTTTCCACGCCGAAATATTATAATCCGTATCAGCCTTTGGGAGACTTGAGGCTTTATTTTCATGGTCAGAAGGGTAACGTTGAAGCGTATCGGCGTGAACTGGATATCACGAATGCTGTAGCTCGGACAAGCTATCGAATAGGTGAGGTCACCTATCGTCGTACCCTGTATGCCAGCAATCCTGATCAAGTCATTGTCATCCGCCTGGAATGCGACCAACCTGGGAAGCTGAGTTTCTCGGCGAACCTCAACCGTCGCCCCTTTGAAGGGGAATCAGGCAGGTTATCGGATGACAGCATCTGGATGAGCGGCGAATGCGGCAAGCAGGGTGTCGAATATGCCTGTGTGTTGAAGGCTCAAGCTGAGGATGGTGTTGTCTCCGTGATTGGGGATTTCCTGTCTGTGGATGGAGCAAGCTCTGTGACGCTCCTCCTTGCCGCTGCGAGCACATTTCGAGAGGAGGATCCTTTAGCTGCTTGTCAGCGGCATATCGCGGCTGCAGAGCAGTATACTGCGGATGCTCTAGTGAGCAGGCATATCCATGATTATCAAGCTTTATACAATCGCGTGAGTCTGCAACTGACCGAGCATGATTCGTTAGACGCCTTGCCAACCGATCAGCGGCTAAAGCAACTGCAAGAGTCACATGCGAATGTGGACGTTGGATTGATGGAGCTGTACTTTCACTACGGACGGTATTTGCTTATCGCGAGCTCCCGTCCCGGCTGCTTGCCGGCGAACCTGCAGGGAATCTGGAATGACAGTTTTACACCGCCTTGGGAATCCAAATATACGATCAATATCAATACACAAATGAATTATTGGCCAGCTGAGGTATGCGGGCTCTCCGAGTGTCATGAGCCTTTATTTGATCATATTGAACGCATGCAAGTGAGTGGTCGGCATACCGCAAGAGAGCTTTATGGGTGCTCTGGCTTCGTCGCCCATCACAATACGAATATTTGGGGAGAAACACGACCGGAGGGCTTATTTCCGACTTGTGTCATTTGGCCAATGGGAGCGGCTTGGTTAAGTTTACATCTGTGGGAGCAGTTTCTGTTTACGGCGGATAAGGATTTCTTACAGAGCAGAGCCTATCCGATCTTGAAGGAAGCGGCAGCTTTCTTCGTAGATTATTTGGTGGAAGCGCCGAATGGACAGCTGGTGACAGGTCCTTCGGTCTCGCCTGAGAACGTATACTTATTGGCGGAAGGAACTCGAGGGGCATTGACGATGGGACCAGCTATGGATTCGCAGATAATCCATGCATTGTTCACGGCATGCATCCAAAGCTGTGAGCAGCTGCACGTGGATGAGGAGTTCCGGGATCAGCTCGCTGCGCTGCTAGCGCGGCTGCCTAAGCCTCAGATCGGCAAACACGGGCAGATTATGGAATGGTTAGAAGACTATGCGGAGGAAGATCCAGGACATCGCCATATTTCACAGTTGTTTGCGCTGCACCCTGGCACACAAATTAGCCCTCATCGCACGCCGGAACTAGCCAAGGCTGCTGCTGCGACCTTGGAGCGCAGATTGGCCAATGGAGGCGGGCATACAGGCTGGAGCAGCGCCTGGATCGTTAACATGTACGCAAGACTCGAGGATGGCGAACAGTCGCATGCGCATTTGAGTCATATGCTGCGCAAGTCCACATATTCTAACCTTTTTGACGCGCATCCTCCTTTTCAAATTGACGGCAATTTCGGAGCTACGGCTGGTATTGCCGAGATGCTGCTGCAGTCACATGCGGATGAGCTAAGTTTACTCCCTGCTCTACCTTCTGCGTGGCCTCATGGGGCTGTGAGCGGCTTGAGAGGGCGTAATGGGTATGTCATTGATCTTAGGTGGTCCGAAGGCCAATTATCGGAAGGAGTTATCCATGCTGGGTGCTCTGGCATATGCAGAGTCCGCACGCGCGAAGCCGTTCAGGTGCGTTGTTGCGGAGAAGACATACAAGTGGACAGAGATCACATGGTTATGGAATTTCGAGTTGAAGCGGGCTCCAAGTATGACATTTTCAGAAAATAGGGAACGTGGACTGGGATTCCTAGTCATTTCCATTTTCATAAATCGATCTGAGAGAATTCCGTGACAATTAAAAATTTCGGGCAAGTTATCCCTCTTGGGTGCATAGGATTGTAGTACACAATTCACCATCACGAGCTGACCTATTGCCATTAAAGGCAGCAGTGAAAGGAGGTACCCATGGACATATTCAAGAGAATTTCAGAGCATCGTACGGAGAAGGATTCATTGAGCTGGACCGGTACGTTCGCGGAGTACATAGAATTGCTTCGCAGTAATCCTGGACTCGCAAGAACTGCGCATTCGAGGGTCTATGACATGATTGCTTCGCAAGGTATCAACGATCAGAGTGGCCACAAATCCTACAAATTTTTCAACCAAGAGATTTTCGGGCTGGATCGTGCCGTTGAGAAGCTAGTGGAAGAATATTTCCACTCCGCTGCCCGTCGATTAGATGTTCGCAAACGTATTTTGTTGCTAATGGGTCCTGTAAGCGGTGGGAAATCCACAATCGTGACCATGCTGAAACGTGGGTTAGAGCAGTTTGCCAAAACAGATCTAGGGGCTGTCTACGCGATTAAAGGTTGTCCGATGCATGAGGAGCCGCTGCATTTAATTCCGATGGAGTTGCGACCAGAGATCGAGCGCGAGTTGAATGTGAAGATTGAAGGCAGCTTATGCCCATCGTGCCAAATGCGTCTGAAAACGGAGTACAACGGTTGTATTGAAGATGTGCATGTGGAGCGTGTATTTGTCTCCGAGGAAGGTCGGGTAGGGATTGGTACATTCAGTCCTTCAGACCCGAAATCGCAGGATATCGCAGACTTAACGGGAAGCATTGACTTCTCGACGATTACAGAGTTCGGTTCGGAGTCAGATCCACGGGCGTATCGCTTTGATGGCGAGCTGAATAAGGCGAACAGGGGTATCATGGAGTTCCAGGAAATGTTGAAATGTGATGAGAAATTCCTCTGGAATCTACTCTCACTTACACAAGAGGGGAATTTCAAAGCGGGTCGCTTCGCCCTAATTAGTGCGGATGAGTTGATCATCGCCCATACGAATGAAACCGAGTATAAGTCTTTTATCGCGAATAAGAAAAATGAGGCTTTACAGTCTCGTATGATTGTTATGCCGATCCCTTATAACTTGCGTGTATCCGATGAAGAGAAAATTTACTACAAGCTTATCGGACAGAGTGATATGTCACACATCCATATTGCTCCTCATGCGCTGCGTGTAGCCGCAATCTTCTCGATCCTCACGCGTTTGAAGGAAACGAAGAAGCAAGGCATGGATTTGATCAAGAAAATGCGTATGTACGACGGTGAAGTCGTTGAGGGTTACAAAGAGGCAGATCTGAAGGAAATGCAGAATGAATATCAAGAAGAAGGCATGAGCGGTATTGATCCGCGGTATGTTATTAACCGAATTTCAAGCGCCTTGATCCGCCAGGATCTTCAATGTATCAATGCCCTAGATGTGTTGCGAGCTTTGAAAGACGGGCTGGATCAGCATCCATCCATTACGAAGGATGAGCGGGAGCGATTCCTCAATTTCATCTCGGTTGCCCGTAAAGAATACGACGATATTGCCAAGAAAGAAGTGCAGAAAGCGTTCGTCTACTCCTTCGAGGAGTCGGCTAGAACTATTTTCGACAACTACTTAGATAATATTGAGGCCTACTGCAATTGGGGTAAAATTAAGGATCCGCTGACCGGCGAGGAAATGGATCCAGATGAGCGCCTCATGCGTTCTATTGAAGAGCAGATTGGCATCTCGGAGAATGCGAAGAAGGCGTTCCGCGAAGAAATATTAATCCGTATCTCCTCGTACTCACGCAAAGGCAGAAGATTCGAATATAACAGTCACGAGCGGCTGCGCGAGGCGATCGAGAAGAAACTATTCGCTGATCTGAAGGACATCGTGAAGATCACGACATCTACGAAAACACCAGACGAGAAGCAACTGAAGAAAATTAATGATGTGACGAAGCAGCTCATCGATGAGCACGGATATTGCCCAGTTTGCGCCAATGAATTACTGCGATATGTAGGAAGCTTATTGAATAGATAGGCGAAAGTCTTGAAGCCAAAGACCTGAGAGGGTGACGACCCCTTAGGTCTTTTTGCTGTGCATGGGATGCAGATTGCTGCCTAACACGAAATCTATTAATCTCTCATATACTACTTTAGCTTCATATAAGGGAGGTGTAGAAGATTATGGCAGGAAACTCAATGAAAATAACAGGCGCTTATATTTTATTCGTAGTCAGCTTACTAGCTATCATCTTGACCTTGGAGATGAAGCTATTATCACCTTTGGGGGGGATTTTCATTGCAGGTGTAAGCTTCATTGGCGCTGTTCTAATGTGGCAGGATGCAGTCGAGTCGTTACAAGGAGTTGGCACGGAAGATGTCAACCGAGCCAAAGCCGATCGCTGATAAACAAGAGGATATAGACAACACCCCCCAGAAGTCGAAGTCTGAAACAGGAAAGTGGAGTGATCTATTCGGTTTCGGCAGGATGATGGACAAACTCCCACTTCACAAGCTCTCAGCAAGAATGGCATATTGCATGTTTTTCGATTTGCTTTTATTGTTTTTTGTTCTTATTTTACGTGCGACGGATACAAAAATGAATGATTTTCCGAATGCGTGGGATTTCAGACTTATCGTACTCACAACCATTGTTGTTTTTTTCGTAGGCCTGTGCGATATGATGAAAATAAAGAAATAATCGCGATGAAATCCATATTCGATGCCTCTTTTGAAAAAAAAAATTGAAGAGGCTTATTTTTTTGTAAGCAAAATTTCGGCAAATCGTAAACTATAGTTTACAGAAAATTCAGTATTTAATATGATAGGGGATAATGTCGAAAAATAAAGGGACTTTGTAGAAGTTTGTCGAACTGTTTGGGAAAATAGGATATTTTAGTCTATTCTAGCATTTCGTAAGAGAATCCGCATAAATTGCATATAAAATTCGGAACTATTACAAAGGTGAAAATTTCATTAATATTCCATAAAATTAGTGATATTTGGTACTTGTTACCTAGTCCCTAAGGTAGGCAACACATCGTATATATGATACAATTTGTGTACGAGATATACGAGAAAAATGATTATTATTCAAATTTTTTGTCGAAATCATAATGTTTGTTTTCGTGATTGGGGTTTCCTATGATTGACATACATAGTCATATTCTGCCAGATTTAGATGATGGGGCATCTGATCTGGAACAAGCCGTTCTCATGGCAAGGGCAGCCGTGGAACAAGGAATACATACCGTAATTGCTACCCCCCATCATGAAAATGGTAGATTTACCAACGATGCAACTTTAGTTGTAGAGCAAGTGAATTTGTTGCAAGCGGAGCTCAATAGAAGGGATATTCCTCTTCATATCCATCCAGGTCAAGAGATTCGCGTCTACCGAGAGTTAATGGACGATCTAGAAGCGGGGCGCGCCATCACGTTAGATGGTTCACGCTACGTCCTTTTGGAATTCCCATCTGATCGCATCCCTTCGGGAATTGATGAGGTCGTGCACGAACTGTTGCTGCTGGATATCGTACCCATCATTGCACATCCGGAGCGCAATCGTGAGATTGCCCAAGATCCTACGAAGTTGCTTGAATTAGTGCAGCTAGGTGCGTTGAGCCAAGTGACGGCTCATTCCCTGCTCGGTCACTTCGGTAAATCCATTGAATCACTATCATTTGATTTATGTAGAAATCACTTAGCTCATTTCATTTCGTCAGACGCGCACAACACCACGAATCGTGGGTTCGCGCTTGCCGCAGGATATGAAGCTTTGCGCACTGAGTTAGGGCAAGAAATTGTGGTTTCATTTCAAAACAATGCCAACAGGATCATACATAACCTGTCGATTGAAACGCATTCCCCTGTTTGGTCGAAACCCAAGTGGTTTCAGTTTTGGAAATCTAAATAAAAGCAAGACAACTAATTTAAAGAGGTGAATTTTAGCATGACGATGAAAAAGAAATTAACGGTTACAACGTTGGCAGCAAGCATCATGTTTGCATCCATTGCTGGACTTCCATTGAGTGAGCAAGGTCTAGCTAACAAATTAGGGATTACGGCGGGTGTGGCTTCTGCATCAGAAGTCCAGGACAGACTGCAAGGTCTTCATGACGAGCTAGCTAGAGATACACAAGGTTTTGCAGATGCTAAGGCGACTAGAGATAATATCGCAGCTCATACTTTTACAGATGTAGAGATGAAAGCAATTCTTGGACCTGTATGGACGAAAGTTGCTGCGAAAGTGAACGCTAAGCACTTGACTGTCGATGTTAGCTCTGTATTTGCACTCTTCAATAGTTTGGACCTGTTCTATGACGGATCTGGTGCAGCTATAGAAGATTTGATTAATAATGCGGATGTTAAAACTGCGGTTAATACTTTATTTGCCGCAGTTGATCTTCCAGTCATTGGTCAAGTTGGTGGGTTGAGCAAGCAAAGCATAATTGAATTTCAAGATAAAGTCATTGAAGCTTTGAAAAACGAATCCAATCAAGCTACTTTGAAGTTAGGCGTACTTGATGCGTTTGCAACGAAAAGTTTAGATTCTATAGTTGCTGCTATGAACACCGTCGTTAGAAATGATGTTTTGACGAAAGATTTGCCTTTAAGTAATTTCTTGTCTTTATATGATATTGACCTTGAGGATCTTAATGAAATTCAAGAAAATGTTACTAACTATTTTGAACTAAATAATCCTGCTCAGGGTACACAAGCCAAATTAGCATCTAAAGCTGTTATTTCAGCTGGTTTGAGAAATGTACTTGCGGATAAAATCATTTATACACCTGGTACAACTACTTCGATATCTGTCGCACCTGGTTCACTATCAATTCTCGGTGTACCAGCAAGCAGTTTTATTGAATGGTCCCTTCACAGCGGAACTGGCGTGAAATACGAAGGTGATAAGCTAGTTCTTGACGGTGCAAACTTCGGATCTGGCATTATCCAAGCTCGTGATTCCGAGTTCGGACTACTTCTATATATTTCACCTACAATAACATTGTCGAAAACAGATGAAACTGTTACCACAGGTGGTGGTGGTGGTCCAGTTAATTCTGCGGATCTAGAAGCAGCCAAAGAACTAAATGATCTTAAAGCTCAGCTTGAAGGAGCATCAGAAGAAAAGAAACAAGAGATTTTCCGTAAAGCGCAAGAAGCAGTAGCCAATGCCATCAAAGAACTTGCAACATTGGATCTAAGTGCACAAATTAAGGTTGAAGGTGACACTGCTAAACCAACTCTTAACGTAACTGAACTAGCAAACAAATTGAAAGAAATTGCTACAAAAGCGAAAGCACTGAACGATCAATTGAAACAATTGAATCCAAACGCAACAGCTGAGCAAATTGAACTGAAACTTGATTTTGGTACAATCTCTGCTAAAACAACAGAAATTCCATTAGGTAAAGCATTGCTAGACGCGGCTATTGCCAATGGCGTTGAGACAGTAGCGATTTCCATGAACGGACTTACATTAGGCGTCAGTCCAACTGAGTTCGGTGCGGATACAACGCTTAAAGTAACAAGTCAAGATTCCAAGGTTGCAACTAGTGCAACACAATTGCCTGTAGTAGCTGGGGTATATGAATTTGAATTTACTTCTGGGGGAACGAACATCAGTAACTTCAATACACCTGTTGAAGTGACGATTCCAGTTCCTAACGGCAGCAAATACGATACCGAATTGTTATCCCTAGCCAAAATCGTAGATGGCAAACTAGAGTTCTACGGTGGTAGTTATGAGGATGGTGTTCTAAATGCACTTCGTACAGGTTTCTCTACGTATACAGTAGTCGAGAATAAAGTTGAATTCGGCGACACAGCTTCCGTTAAAGCATGGGCTGGCAGACAAATTCAAGTTGCTGCATCCAAAGGTATCCTAGAAGGTCGCGCTGATCAATCTTTCGTACCGAATGGTCAAGTAACACGTGCAGAATTCGCGAAAATGATCGTCAAAACGTTCTCACTAGAAAGTGCAACAGCAACAGAGAACTTTGCCGACGTGAATGATTCCGACTGGTTTAAAGTGTATGTGGCTTCCGCTGTGAAGAATGGTATCGTAAACGGGAAAGAAGAAGGTAAGTTTGATCCTAATGGCAACATTACACGTGCTGAAATGGCCGTAATGTCCGCTAGAGCACTAGCACTTAAAGGGATTACATTGAGCCCAGCTAAGGTTGACGAAGCCCTTAAAGGATTCACGGATGTGAACGCAATTAACGCATCATTGAAAGCTGGCGTTGCGCTTGCAGCAAATGAAGGCATTGTTATTGGCGAGGAAGGCAACGTATTTAATCCAAATGCGAATTCCACACGTGCTGAAGCCGCAGTTGTTATCTATCGTTTGTTGAATAAATAGAAACCGTATATTTCAGGAGGAATCCTCCTCTCTATCAGATAGAGGGGGATTCCTTATCTTTTGTATAAAATTGAAACCAACGAACAAGGTGAGACACGACATCATGTAGATGGAGGGAATGGCATGGAACTGGATTTAAAAGATTACTTGAAGATTATAAAGAAAAGGGTGTGGATGATACTTTCAATTGTTGTTCTGGCTACAGTAGCAACGGGGATTATCAGCTATTTCTTTATGCAACCCATCTATCAAGCATCTACCAAGTTAATTGTAAATAAATCAAATGATCAAGTAGGCGTATCTCAAGTTGATATCAATACAGTTAATTTGAATATCAGACTCATTGACACGTATAAAGAAATTATTCGTACGCCAAGAATCATGGATAAAGTCGTTGCCGAATACCCACATTTGAAAATGACTGCTGAGCAGCTCGTCAAAACGGTCAAAGTGAGCTCAGTTAACAATACACAAGTTATGACTCTCATTGTAGAAGATCCTTCGTATGCTCGTGCAGCGAGCATTGCCAATGCTGTGTCCATCGTATTCCAAGATGAAATCCCTAAGATTATGAAAGTCGATAATATTTCGTTGCTGAATGAGGCCAAAGATATCGAGAATCCGGTGCCAGTGAAGCCGAATAAGAAGTTAAACGTTGCTATCGCTTTCGTGGTGTCCTTAATGCTTGCACTAGGAATTGCTTTCCTATTGGAATACTTGAACGATCAACTGACAACAGAAGAAGAAGTAGAGCAGTTCCTTGGATTGCCAACACTAGCTATGATTACGAAGATGAAGCCAGAAGATTTCCAAAATCATCTTAGTAAACAAACGAACGAACAAGTCGTGGGAGGACGATCGGATGTCAAACTCAACCAATAAAAGACCTATTATCACACATCAGAATCCCAAATCTCCCATTTCAGAAGCATATAGAGCACTACGAACGAACATTCAATTTTCATCCATAGATGAGGAATTGAAAGTTATCATGGTGACATCGGCTGGACCTGGTGAAGGTAAATCAACGACTTTAATCAACCTAGCTGTAGCTTATGCACAGACAGATAAGAAAGTATTAGTCATTGATGGGGATCTTCGAAAACCAACGATGCACCACACCTTGCGTGTATCCAATCGTTGGGGACTTACCAACCTACTTACGAATCAACTTACCATTCGTGAAGTGCTTCAAGACACATTTATTCCTAATTTGCAGATTATTACTTCAGGACCTATCCCACCTAACCCTTCCGAGATCCTTGCTTCTAAGAAAATGACAAGTACGATCGAAGAGTTGAAACAACGCTTTGATGTTATTTTGATCGACGCTCCACCCGCAATTGCTGTAACAGATTCGCAGATTATTTCTTCTCGCTCAGATGGTGTTATCTTGGTCGTGAACTCGGATCGGACGAAGAGAGAGGCCGTACTTAAAGCGAAGCAGAACCTAGATAATGTACGTGCGAGGATACTTGGCGTTGTCTTGAATAACGTAGATCGCAAAAATAAAGATGCATACTATTACTATTATTATGGTGAAAGTCAATAAGATCACCTATGAGTGAGGGATTCCCGTGAAGTTAGGCAACAAACAGACAATACTTGTTATGCTCGATATGTTTCTGATTTGGCTAAGCATATTGATTGCCTATTTATTGAGGTTCGAATTGCATATTCCTGCGTCCTATATGAGACAGTGGGTGGAATATTCAGTGATATCCATTGTTGTGGGATCTGCTTGTTTAATCTACTTCAAGATGTATCGACGCGTTTGGGAATATGCAAGCATAGGCGAAGTCATTTCCATTGTCAAAGCCGTCGTCGTCACCTGCACGCTATCTTATTTCATTATGATTTTGTTACATGAGCCAAGAGTCCCGTTCGCCATATTCATCAGGGTAATGGAGAACATGATTCTTATCATTGGAGCAAGTCGTTTTGTCTGGAGAGTGGTTAGAGATAAATACTACAAGAAGAAATCTAACCAACGGAAAGCGTTAATTATTGGGGCAGGTGCCTGCGGAATCTTAATTGCTAAAGAGTTGAAATACAATGCCAATTCCCCCGTTTATCCTGTTGCCTTCGTTGATGATGATCCAGCCAAGTTCAAGCATATAATCATGGGGGTCCCAGTTCTTGGTGACCGAAATACGATTATTCAAATCGTTGAATCCAGTGAAATTGACGAAATCATTATTGCAATACCATCCGTTTCCAAACTGGAAGTTTCTGAAATCATTGCAATCTGCAAACATACCAAAGCCAAAATGAAAATCATTCCTAGGATTAATGACTTGATCGAAGGCAAAGTCACGATTAATGCAATTCGTGATGTGCAGGTAGAGGATCTACTTGGCCGTGACCCAATTAACGTTGATCTCGAGGGTATTGCGAATTATGTACAAGGTAAAGTCGTTCTCATCACAGGAGCAGGAGGGTCCATTGGCTCCGAATTGTGTCGGCAAATTGCACCTTTTCATCCCCATAAGTTAATTTTGTTAGGTCATGGTGAGAACAGTATTTATACCATCGAGAAAGAGATACATAGACTTTTCCCAACCTTACATATAGAAGCAGTGATTGCAGACGTTCAAGATATGGAACGAATGAAAGAAGTCTTCCAAACTTTTCAGCCAAAAGTTATTTTCCACGCAGCTGCTCATAAACACGTTCCCCTCATGGAACGTAATCCCGCAGAAGCTATTAAGAATAACGTTTTCGGAACTCGAAATGTTGCAGAATGTGCTCATCAATTTAACGCAGAGAGATTTGTTCTCATTTCTACAGATAAAGCTGTCAATCCCACAAGTATCATGGGAGCTACCAAACGCATTGCTGAACAAATTATTCAAAGCATGGATCTTGTCAGCCAAACTAAATTCGTAGCCGTGCGCTTCGGCAATGTACTAGGTAGTCGCGGTAGTGTAATCCCGCATTTCAAAGAACAGATCGCCTTGGGGGGGCCTGTAACCGTTACGCATCCCGAAATGGTGCGTTATTTCATGACTATTCCTGAAGCAGTTCAGCTAGTTATCGAAGCAGGTGCCTTCGCGAAAGGCGGAGAGATCTTTGTCCTAGACATGGGTGAACCGGTTAAAATCGTCGATCTAGCTATCGACCTTATTCGTTTATCCGGTTTCGAACCAGGTGTCGACATCGAAATTCAATTCTCTGGCGTTCGTCCAGGAGAGAAGCTTTATGAAGAGCTGCTGCTAAGTGAAGAAGGGCTTGGGAATACCTCGCATGACCGTATCTTCGTGGGGAGTCCTCTTAAGATAAGTCAGAGTGAATTAGCTTTGAAAATTCTAAGATTAGAAAAAGTAATTGCTGATAAACATGGAACCGTCTATGAGGCTGTGAAGCATTTGGTGCCGAGTTTTAGTAATGTGGGGTAGAGGGATATTGAAAGTAAGTTTGATATTACAGACTTATTCATAAAGGAGTAGTTCTTTTATGTATTTGAAAATTAAGAGACTAATCGATGTGATGGTATCATTTATTGGGATTATCATTTTATTTCCAGTATTCTTGCTATTAATAATAGGGATTAAATTAGATTCTAGGGGCCCAGTACTATTTAAACAAAAAAGAGTAGGAATAAATAAGAGTTACTTCTATATATTGAAATTTCGAACAATGAGAATTGATACCCCGAAAGATACGCCTACACATTTACTAGAACAGCCAGAACAATATATAACTAAAATGGGGAAGTTCTTAAGAAAAACATCATTAGATGAAATTCCTCAGATTTGGAATATATTGGTGGGCCAGATGAGTATTATCGGACCTAGACCAGCTTTATGGAATCAATATGATTTAATAATTGAACGTGATAAGTATGGAGCTAATGCTGTACTTCCGGGATTAACTGGTTGGGCTCAAGTGAATGGTAGAGATGAGATTTCAATCGAACTTAAGGCAAAGTTGGATGGTAGCTATGTGAAGAACTTGAATTTCTATATGGATGTGAAATGTTTCTTAAGAACGATTATGAGTGTTCTAAAAAGTGAAGGAATAGTAGAAGGTAGGAATGTAAGATTTAAGAATATGACTAGTAATAGGGAGAATTTATAAAGTTGAAGAAAATACTAATTACTGGTTCTAACAGCTACATTGGTTCTAGTTTAAAGAGATGGCTTAGTAATAACTCAGACTGTTACTCTATAGATACAATAAGTCTAAGAGATGAGTTATGGATGCGACAAGATTTTTCTGTGTATGATGTTGTATTTCACACGGCAGGTATTGCTCACATTAAGGAATCAAAAGAGAAAGAAATACTATATTATAAAGTAAATAGAGATTTGGCATTTGAAGTGGCAAAAAAAGCTAAAAATGATGGAGTAAGTCAATTTATTTTTCTCAGTAGTATGAGTGTTTTTGGTATACAACATGGTGTTATTACAAATGAAACTCCACTCAATCCGAAAAATGCTTATGGGAATTCAAAACTAGAAGCAGAAAAACTAATATTACAATTAATTAGTGATGAATTTAATATCGCAATTATACGTCCACCAATGGTATATGGAGAAGGCTGTAAAGGAAACTATTCCAAATTAGCAAGATTTGCACTAAAGTATCCGATTTTTCTAGATATTAGTAATAAACGCAGTATGATATATATTTATAACTTATGTGAATTTGTGAAAATACTAATAGATGAATGTAGTGTTGGATATTTTCATCCACAGAATACAGAATATGTAAAGACATCAGAGATGGTTAAATTGATAGGATTAGTACATGGAAAAAAAATTTGGTTGACAAACGTTCTTAATCCATTCAAGTTTTTGTTTAAAATAGGAAAGTTAAATAAAGTATTTGGTGATTTAGTGTATGAGAAGAAAATGTCAGAATATTTTTCAAAACAACAATTGAATTATTATGATTTTGATGAATCAATCAAGTTAACGGAAGGAAATACGTAAACTTACCTGCAATTAATATATAAAATATGATTTTGAGCAATCTAAATTAATAATAAGGAGATAATAACTAATATGGTAAACCCAATCTATCAATTACTTAAAGAAAAAATTGCAAATAAAACTGCTAGAGTAGGTGTGATTGGATTAGGATACGTTGGTTTACCTTTAGCAGTTGAATTTGCAAAGGTGGGCTACAATGTTATAGGTTTTGATTTAGATATGGATAAGGTTGAAATGTTACGTAGAAGTTCCTCGTATATAATGGATGTGAATGAAAGTGAATTGAAGAATGTCATTGAAAATGGGAACTTCAGTCCTACTACTGATTTCACTCATATGAGCAACGTAGACTGTATAAGTATTTGTGTTCCCACACCTTTAACTAAATCAAATGTACCAGATATGTCATATATTAAAGCTGCAGTTAATGAGATTATTACAAATATGCATAAAGGGATGTTAATTACTCTTGAAAGTACTACATATCCTGGAACAACAGAGGAATTAGTAGAAAAACAACTTGAGCAGTTTGGGTATAGAGTTGGTGAAGATTATTTTTTGTGTTTTTCTCCTGAAAGGGTTGACCCAGGTAATATAACTTATAACACGCAAAATACTCCCAAAGTATTGGGGGGCACAACAAATAAGTGTACAGAGATTGGAATAAATTTATATGGAAATGTAATAAAACAGATGGTTCCAGTCTCATCTACAAAAGTAGCAGAAATGAGTAAACTGTTAGAAAATACATTTAGAAGTGTTAATATCGCCTTTATTAATGAAATGGCAATGTTGTGTGATAGAATTGGTGTGAATATTTGGGAAACAATAGATGCGGCTAATACAAAACCATTTGGTTTCATGAAATTTACACCTGGTCCTGGTATTGGCGGTCATTGTATTCCTTTAGATCCTGTGTATTTATCCTGGAAAGCAAAGGAATCAAATTTTTACAGTAGGTTTATTGATTTAGCACAGGAAGTAAATAAAAATATGCCTTACTATGTATTAACTAAAGTAAGTGAGGCTTTAAATACAGTGAGTAAATCAGTTCGAGGATCTAAAATTCTAATTTTAGGTATGGCATATAAGCCAGATATAGACGATTTAAGGGAATCACCAAGTTTGGAAGTTTATGAATTGTTAAAGAAAAGTGGCGCATTAATTGCTTTCAATGACCCACATGCTAAAGTCTTTAAGGATAATGATGATACGTTAATTAGTTCAATTAGTTTTAAATATGAAGATTTAGGCTACTATGATTGTGTGTTGTTATTAACGAATCATTCTGTGTATAAATATAAAGAAATTGTAGAGTATTCTAATCTTATCGTTGATACTCGAAATGCTTTTAAAAATATGAATGATACAAAAATTGTGAGAGTAGGTTCCTCAGTTAACAATAATAACAATAAATATGAAACTGTTTAAACTTATAGAAATATTAATTATTTAAGTGGTATCTAGAAAAATAGTAAGGAGGGGATAATATGACTAGTTTTTTTTCTGAAGAAGAATTAATAAGCATTATTATGCCCACATATAATTGCGAGAAATACATCATGGATGCAATAGATTCCGTTTTAGCGCAAACATATAAAAATTGGGAATTATTAGTCGTAGACGATGCTTCGAAAGATAGAACTGAAGAAATAATTAAGTATTTGGTTAATGTTGAACAGCGTATTAAATATTATAAAAATGAAATGAATCAAGGAGTCTCCGCTACTAGAAACCGAGGGATTTCACTTGCTAAGGGAAAGTGGATTGCTTTCTTAGATAGTGATGATCTGTGGGAAGCTCATAAGTTGGAAAAGCAACTAGTTACTGCGAAAGAAACTGGAACAAACTTCATATTTACTGGATCTTCTTTCGTTAACGAGGAAGGAAATAAATATCAAGGTATATTTAATGTTCCTTCAAAAGTTACTTTTAAAACTTTAAGAAAACAGAACGTAATTTCATGTTCATCAGTACTTATCAGTAAAAGTTATTTTAATAATATTAAAATGGAAAATGATAGTTTACATGAAGATTACGCAGTTTGGTTAAAAGTTCTAAAATCAGGGGGTTACGCTTGTGGAATTAATGAGCCCTTACTTATATATAGAATTTCTCGTAATTCTAAATCTGGAAATAAGATTAAAACAATAAAAATGACATATAAAGTGTTTCGATTTATTGGAGAAAATAAGATAAGCTCATCATATTTTACATGTAGTCATATCTTCAATTCACTTATAAAGAAATATCTGAAGATTAGATGAGTGTCTTTTTAGTAGCCATAATATTAAACACAAACTAATAAATTAAATTACATTACATTGAGAAAAGGGTATTATTATGAATTCCTTAGTACTCCCCAAAAATAATATTCAAAGATTAAACCTTCGAGATTTTAGCAGAATTGTATCAATGATCTTATTTTTAACATCAACTGTTATTTTTCCAAGAGTTTTTGATATGAATGGTGAATATGCACAGTATATTAATATCCTCAAAATTATTACATCTTGCTATAATCTTCTTGCCTTTTTATTTTTATTTAAAACAAAAATCAGTATTTTATTAATACTATTTTTTGTTTTTGTTCTATCAATAGTAATTGGGGATGTTTCGTTTATTAATTTTATTATTTTTGTATTGGCATTATTTGCATATGGTGATGGTAAGAAAAATTTATCTGCTTATGTTCATACAAAAATAATTATTGTATTAATAATTATTATCTCAGGATATTTATTTGGGCTGAATAGTAACAATATAATTTATGACTATGAAAGAGGTACAAGATTTACTCTAGGCTTTACAAATCCTAATACTGCTAGCATGATGGTATTTGACATATTGATAGCATTTACATACTTGTATAATAAAAACAAAAAAATGATTATCTTTTCAATAATATTAGTGTTTTTAGTAAATTACTATACTGATTCTAGGACGTTCGTATATGCTTACTTTTTTTTCGCTTTTCTATTAATTCTCGATGCTAAACACTTCATTTTCTTAAAACGAATTGTTACTTGGTCATTTCTTTTTTTCTTCAGTTTGAGTTTAATAATTGCACTTTTACATGACAGCTCACTTAACTTATTTTTAAATGGTAGACCATATAGATATTACGAATTTTTGATGAATCACAGAATTAATTTACTAGGATATTCAAAGGGATTATCCAGGGATGGTTTAACAATTTCAGCGGATAACTCATACTTAAGAATTCTAATTCAATTTGGATTAATTTACTTTATAATACATTGTTTTTTAATTAAAAGAATGTTTGAAAGATTATTTTTAAATAATGACTTTTTAGGTATTAAAGTAGTATTATCCATATTATTTTATGATTTGTTTGAGCAATTTACAATTGCCCACGGGTCAGTAATATTAGTCATAATAGCTAATTATTTACATAGTAAAGTGCAGAACAGTAAGAACCTATAATCTAAAAAAGATATTTAGTTAATCTGGGGAACGATATCACGTATAAATGAGCAGCATTTATATTGTTTGGAAAATAAAAATAGAAGGCGATAATAATGAAAATATGCATAGTGGGACCTGTTATTAGCGATTCTCATTTTGGAGGGATAGCTACTTTTAATGACGGACTAAAAAGTGGCTTTTTAGAAAATGGTGACGATGTAGTTATTTTAACAAGTATTAATAAATCAGAAATGAATGTTTTTAGTTATAGTAAAATAGATTTTTTTCTTAAAAAGAAAAAGATTATTAAACATCTAAAGGATTATAATCCTGATATTGTTATTTCATCTATGTGGTATGGAGTTTTAAATAAATCAATAAAAAAACACTTGCCTAGCACTAAAATAGTGCATTTTATACATGGATTTCCAACATATCGTTATAATATTTATAAAAAGTGGCTACTAAATACTGCATTTAAAGTATTTCGTAAATACTCAGATTTTTATGTTAGTAATAGTGATTTTACTTCATGTATTAATACAGAAATATATGGCATTAAGTGTGATAAAACTATCCACATTGGACTTAAAGAAAAATATGTGGATTTTGAAAAAAAAAAAAGTGAATCAATTAATTTTTCATTTGTTGGTAGGATAGTAAAAGAAAAAAATATTGATAAAGTTTGTGAAATATTCAATTATATTGCACAATTTAATGAGTTTACTAGTTTAACAATTGTGGGAGAAGGACCTGAAAAAAAGCATCTTGAAAAGCAGTATGCTAGCTCTAAAATAAAATTTATTGGGAAAAAAAACAGAGAAGAGACATTAGAAGTACTAGAGAAATCAGATGTTTTTATTTCATTAAACCAGCATGAACCCTTTGGTTTAGTTTTTTTGGAAGCTCTCTTAAAAAAATGCAAAATAATTTGTCCTAATACTGGGGGGCAAACAGAATTTTTATCTGGTTTAAATGAAGTATTACGTATTGATGTTAATAATTATAAATCTGCAAAAGAAGAATTTATTAAACTGCTGGATTTGGAGGGCTTTGTAGATACTGATTTAAAAGGTTATTTTGAGTATTTTAATTATAAAAGAGTAGCAAACGATATTATTAATCTCTAAGTTGAGGGAATGTAAACATGGAAAAAATCAGTATTATTTTACCTTCTTATAATGTGGAAAAATATATTGAAAAATGCCTTTTTTCTTTATTTAAGCAATCTTATAGAAATATTGAGATTATAGTGGTTAATGATGGATCGACTGATGCAACTTTGGAAATTGCAAATAAATGCTTGGAGAAGGACAGTAGGTTGATAATAATAGACCAACATAATCAAGGGGTAAGCATTGCAAGAAATAATGCAATTGATAGAACAAGTGGAGAATATATTATATTTGTCGATCCAGATGATTATGTCCATCCTGATTTTGTGAAATGCTTATATGAAAGTCTTGTAGAAAATAATTCTGATTTAGCTATTTGTGGGCATACTAAAGTTTATGATGATTTAACTCAGTTAAAAAGTAAAGCCTCAAGAAGTATATTCACTAATAAAGATATATTCAGAGAATATTTTATAGGAAGTAGTACACTAACAGTTTTAATGTGCGATAAAATTTTCAAAGCAAAAATAATTAAAGAGAACAATATTTATTGTCCACCGGAAGTAACTAGTGGTCAAGATCAAGTGTTTTTATTGGAATATTTGTTTTATTGTAATTCTGTTTCGACCGTAGATAATAATTTTTACTTCTATTATCAAAGGTTAGGGAGTAAATCAAAGAGATATGAATATCAAATATTTGAAAGAACAATTATAAAACTTGAATATTTAAAGAGTTTACTAATAAAACATGGAAAATATGATGAATTCGAAAATTATTTTAAAATTAGATTATATATGAATCTATTCTCGCAAGGGTTACTATTATATCAGTATGATTTCAACGAAAATTTTAATATTAAGTTCAAGAGGCTACTAACTGATACTAAACGATATATTAATAAAAGTAATATATCGCAATTTTTTGATATTATTTTTTTAGCTAAATTAAATATAAAAGAAAAAATTGCATGTATTGTAATTTATTATCTACCTAGCATTTTTATTAAACAATTATATAAGAAATATTTACATAGAAAATGAAAGGATTACAATAATGGATGATTTTGATTTTATAATATTGACAAATGGTTATCCAAGTAAAGAGGCCTTATACAATAATGGTTTTATACATAGACGAGTGGTTAGCTATTTAGAGCAAGGTGTAAGAGGATTTGTAATAGTTCTAAGTTCGAAAAACAAGGTATTAAAGACGTATCAGTTTGAAAATGTAGTAGTTTACGAAGGAAACAGATCTGATATTGAAATTTTATTGTCAAAGTATTTAAATGCAAAAATATTTATTCATTTTGTTGATCATCAAATAATAAATACAATAAAATCAGTTAATAAAAATTTCGAAATATATATTTGGATTCACGGAAACGAGGCGTTATCTTGGAAAAGGCGTTTATTTAATTTAAGACTAAATATTAAGTCAATTTTAAGCTTTTTAAAATATATATATTTTAATACTAAACAAATGAGCTTTATGAGACAACTTATTTTAAATAGAGAATTAAATGTTAAATATATTTTTGTATCCAATTGGATGAAAGATATCCTAGAAGCAGATACAAATACAAAATTAGAACAATCAAAATATGTAATAATACCGAATGTTATAGACGATAAGCTATTTTATTACAAGGAAAAATCAGAAGAACATTATAATAATGTATTAAGTATTAGACCATATACTAGTAGAAAATATGCTAACGATATCTCAGTGAAAATTATATTAGAGTTATCTCGAAAACCATATTTTAATAACTTGACATTTAATTTCTACGGAGATGGATACTTATTCAATAAAACTTTAAAACCGCTAAGGAAATTTAAAAATATTAATATTTATAAGAAATTTCTTAGTCAATCGGAAATTGCTAAGTTACATTTTGAAAATGGAGTGCTTCTATCACCGACAAGGCAAGATGCTCAAGGGGTGTCAATGTGCGAAGCAGTAGCTAGTGGTTTAATTCCTATAGTATCCAATAATACTGCGATTCCAGAGTTCGTAACAAATGATTTTGGATTCTTATGTGAAGATATTAATGTTTTTGTTAAGGCTTTCGATATTCTATATAATCAGAAATTTGATTTTATGAGTAAATCGAAGTTAGGTTCAGAGAGTATGCTCAAAAAATGTGGCAGTCATCTTATTAAAGATGAATTAAGAGTAATTGGATTTCTGAAGGGTTCTATTTAACCTAAGTTTGAAGTGATTACTGAAATTAGTAGTTTCAATTAATATATATCAATGGAGTACTATCGTGTAGTGAAGAGGATTTGATTTCATCTTTTATTTTAAAATGAAAACCAAATAATTCTTTTATAGTAGGAGTAATCACATGAAAGTTTCAATAATAATGCCAACATATAATGATGAAAATTCATTGACGTATAGCATTAAATCAGTATTGAGTCAAACATATAATAATATTGAATTAGTAATTGTCAACGACGGAAGTACAGATAATACTGAAAAAGTTATTAAATCGTTCAGAGATGACCGAATTATTTACATCGCTCAAGAAAATTCTGACCAGTTGAATGCTGTGATGAATGGATTTAAATCTTCAACAGGAGATATTATTTATATTTTACATAGTGATGATTTGTTCTTTGATGATTATACAATTAGTAATGCTGTCATAGAAATTATGTCTTCTCGGTGTGAAGCTTTAAAAGGTGATCTTATTATTATTGATGAATTTGATAATATAAAAGGTACCATAAAAGTTAGAGATTTCTCAGATAAATTGGTGACTTTAGCAAGAATGTATTTAATGTATGGAGTTAACATTCTAAATGATTGTGCATTCATTAAAAGAGAAGCATTTGAAAAATATTCATTTAACAACTATTTACGTTGGAATACACCGTTTTGGATTAATTTCGATGACAATAGTTATGAATGTATAAAACTACATAAATCTACTCTCCCAATAATGAAGTACAGAATACATGAACAAAATTATATCAATAATAAAATAGGTAAGTTTAATGTTGTGAATGGTAATTTAAGAACATTAATGTATTTAATGAATATGTATAATATTCCATTTTTTTTGGTGAAAAGGTTCTTGTTGAGGGTGTTTAAAGACAAATATGTACCTAAATTTAGATTAGAACCAACTAAAAATAAATATAGAATAATAAAAAAAGCGATTAAAATTAGAGTTGGCAATGAATATAAGGATAATATTTATTTAACTAGTTTAATAAATTTTTACAAGAATCAAAGGAAAATAAGGAATTTAGAAGTAATTATTGAACTAAAAAATGCAATAACTCATAATGATATATATTATGGCAAAGATATGAGAAAATTTAACGAATTGGTAATGAGTGAGAAACTGTCTCCACTATATTATGAAATGTTTAATTATATGAATACTGGCTTTAATGCAATAAGTATTAAACCAAGCGAAAAACAAGATATTGAAAATTTATTGAAATTTTTAAACATACTTGCAGATGTAAAAATCTTAATAAAATGAGCTGATTTCGTGTTAAAGGGCATAAAATTGATTCAAGTAATTATATTAGTTCTTTCCTCTATGATAGGGATAATACTTAATTTAATTATCGGATTTATTATCCCAAAACTAATAACTGTTGGAGACTATTCATCGTATAGAATTTTTATGTTTTATATTGGTTTTTTACCCATTCTACATTTAGGAATAGCGGATGGACTGCTGTTGAAATTCAGCAAATATAAGTTAGAAGAATTGGGTGGATTTAATTTTAAGCATTTGTTAATTAAATATTCAATGTTTCAAATAGCTATTACAACAATATTATTGCTAGTGAGCTTATGCATTGAAAATCTGAGTATATATTATTTTGCTATAATATTAACAATCCCTCTTGTTAATATCTCCGGATATATAGGACAGTTGTTAATATTATGTGGAAAATATAAAGTAATATCTTTTTCTAATTTGCTAATTAAATTAACAACTGTCATTGCATTAGGTGTAATGATTTTACTAGATTATAAAGACTACCGCCTTTTAATCCTATCAATGATGATAGCTTATACATTTCAAATAGTAATTGGATACATTTGTATAAGAAAAGATATCTTTAATTCTAAGAATAAAAATAAGATAAAAGTTAATATTAGATTACTAATAAATCTTGGATTTCCAATTGTTTTATCGTATTTTATAAGTACTTTAATACTTGGAACTGATCGAATATTTATTGAACGTTCAAATAATGCTTACGAATACGCTATGTTTTCATTTGCATATAGCTTAATAACAATTTTTTTGTCTGTCTTGAACTCTCTAAATGTTGTCGTTATACCTACCATTATGAAAATGACAAAGGAATCTAGAGTGAATTACTATAATTATCTTGGTATTATACTTGATATATTATTAGGAATATGTGGAATATTAATCATTCTCTTTTCCCCGCTTATCAATATTATTATACCTAAGTATAATGATTCAATTAATTATTTTTATATACTCTTCCCAGTTGTCTTCCTTAGGCTGCAATACACACTTAGAATTTTGCCATATATGAATAGTTTACTTAAAAGTAAAACTGTGATGATAGTAAACACAAATGTACTACTTATATCGTTATTATTAAATTTTTTAGTGTTCTATTTAAAATTAGACTTTGCTTTCTATGCTATTATGACAATTATTTCATTATACTTAATGAATTATATTTTTGATTTAATAATTAGAAAAAATGAGAAGATCCCAAAAGATTTTAAAGAAGTATACCAAGTAATAATAATAATTTCTATGGTTATAACTTATTATAATTTTGACTATACAAAATATTTTATCTTTGTAATTGTTAATTTGGTATTAACAACTTCGATTTACTTTAATAATTTTAAAAAATTATTAAATGAATTTAAAATAATAAGGAAGTCTACTCCAAAAATTTTAAGAGATTAGAAAATTGTAAATTCAATCTTTTCTCGATAAAGAATACTTGATAAACAATTTCTCGTTCGCATAGTTATTAAGTCAACAAGATGGGGTAGGAACAAAAGGAAAGAACAGTTGTAATACTATACTGATGAAATTAGTCTGAAAAGTAAATTGCAAACTATAAATCCTAGTACTTCCGCCCCTCCCTCCAAATCAATAATCACGACAAACAGACCATTGCTGCAAATTATGTATTTGCTACAATAGTAGATAAGTCAATCACATAAATCGGACGATAATGGCAAAGCTGATGAAAATCAGTGACGCAAAGCTATAGGGACTAAGCTGGTTATACCAGTATGTTAGCCAGCTTCCGAATCATCGTGCCTCCCAGTGATTTATGTGAAATCGAGGAGGGATTGAGTTGGATAAGTATTGGCATTCTTTTTGGCTGAGATTTAATGAGGTTATCCTGGAGAGTTGCATTTGTGATGTGGAGCGGACGAAGATTTTTAATAAAATTAGTTATCATCGTACGAAACTGTATACATAGTGAAAGCACCCTGAGGGTGCTTTTTTGTTGTAGGCTGAATGTCGCCGCGGTATTAGTTTAAGCTGAAAATAGGACTGTTGACCATGACTTTGGTCCCTCTGCAAGTGACGACTACTCAGGTATAATGATTATAATTGGAACTTGTACAAGAACAATTATTTGGTATTATGTGTGAAACGCCTGCGTTTAAATCCCCAACATTTGATCCAAATGTCGCCTTCATCATCTTTGAAAAGCTTGATACCTAGTAGTTTCAATGGGGTCCATACTTCCGAAAAGTAATAGTTTGGCAAACGCATCGTCTCCTGTGTAAGATATATATTACTTTTTAATATAAGGGTTATGAATTAAAAAGTGTGTCGGAATTTGTCGCTAGCTTTAAGTAGCGATCATTTTTGCGTTCTAATGCACCTGGAGGTGCATTTTTTTTGCGTTCTCGCGCGACAATATGTGACTTATTGACTCATAGAGTTTATAATGTAGATATCCAATATGTGACTTGGCTGGTGAAGAAATGAAGAAAAAGAAGTGGACGAAGCGATTAATCTGGATTGGAAGTAGTGCTGCTATGCTGCTTGTTATTGGGTATTTTGGCATGAATATAGCGATGTCATATTTCCTGAATTCTATGATTCCCTCGATTCCTTCGGAGTTCAGTCAAGCGGCTGATGAAGAGTCTAGTTTGATAGCTTCTGACGTTAATAGTATGACAAATGCTATAACAGCAACGAAGGAACCTAATAATCCTGATGTGAAGAAGTTAGATGATACATCTACGTTAAAACCGCAAGGGACGACGATCCCGACGGATACGCCAACAGAGAAACAAGCTTCTAGTTCATCTAATCAGAAGTCGAACGATTCTAAGAGTGCTGAACAGGTGCCTACACCAACTCCAGCAGCAACGAAGAATGGGACAGGTTACGAGGCTCAAATTACGACGGAGAAGGCGAAAGAAGTACAGGATGCGATTACGCTTAAGGAGAAGGCTTCTGTCACTTCGGTGCTTATGAAGAAATTAAGTGCGTCTGATCTCCAACTGTTTGCGAAGATGGCTGGCAATGGCATATCTCCTGAAGAGAAGAAGAAAGCCAAGGATATTATTTTGCAGAAGCTAACGGAAGACGAGTATAACCAATTGATTGGTATTGCAGCGAAGTATGGCTTGAGCCAAGGGAAGAAATATGCAGATACGCAGCCGAAGGCTACAAAGTAATGAAATAACAACTGTTAATCGACAGTAGGGGGTTGAGATGAGAAAAAGACTCATACTGACAGTTATTGTGTTAGGTATGCTAGGAGTAGGCGGATATACGGCTTATAACTATGCCATGAATGTGATTGCTGACAAATTAGCCCAACAACTTGTTCTGGATAGTGGGACTAGCCAGGAATGGTTGGCGTCCATGGATTTGCCTGCTATTGCAGATTCGATTGAGACTCCTGCTGCTGTTACACCGAATGTTGATATATCGAAGTCTGCCACAGATGATAAGTCGAGTGAAAGCGTCATGCCTAAGGATACGGCTGGTCAGGTAAGCGACCCGAATACCGTGAATGGGCAAGAGACAACTACGGGAAATGAAGCGAAGAAGTCGACTGCAACGGAGAAGAAGGCAACTGTTCAATTTGAAAATAAACAAGAGGCAGTAAAGTTCGTGATGAGCAGGTTCTCGGCATCTGAAATAAACAAGCTGAGGCAAATGGCAAGCGGCGGATTGACGCCTGAGAAGAAGGCGGAGCTGAAGAAAATTGCCTATACGAAGTTTAGCGCAGCCGAAATTGCGGCTGTACAAAAAGTGGTTTCCTCCCAATAATACATAGAAGAGGTGTTCAGGAAGTGAAAGCAAGTCAACGATTGAAAGTAATTACAGGTTTATCATTAGCGGTTATGATGGGGATTTCGGCGCAAGCGTCAGCAGCACAAGCACCATTGGATGTGAATGTGTATCAGGTTCCGATGCATTTTACGTTTGATGGGAAGGAATATGCACCACCAGAAGGTCAGCAAGGTTTTATTTATGAAGGCACGACGTATGTTCCTATTCGATTCATTTCTTACTCGCTAGATAAAGCGGTCAACTGGGATCCGAATACTTACACGGTAACGATTGCAGAGCCTCAGGCAACAGATAAAATTAATATTAGTGAGTACAAACTGAATACACAGGTTTACTCCAAAACTAATGAGAAGTTCGATAAATCGAAGTTAGTTCCAAGCAATTTGAAGGTGTATAAAGAGAAGATTAATTATGTTTTTGATGGTGTAAAAAAGAGTCCAACCGATGAACTACCAGGGTATATTGTGGATGGCAGTTTGTTTGTTCCGATTCGTTTCTTCTCGGAGTCTGTTGGGAAAACGATTAACTGGAATCCGGAAACGTATACGGTGTCCGCTGATACGAAGGAAGAGAAGAAGCCTGATGTGAAATTGCCGGAGACGAAACCAGATACAAAGCCTGTTGTAACGCCGCCAATTGGTGGCGGGGTTGGTGGTGGAGGCGGAGGCGGTACTGTAAAGCAATCGGAAGCATCAATTAATGCTGAAGCTAAGAGTAGAATTGAAGCACTTCGGTCTGAAGTATCTGCTGTATTGTTTGATCTGTATGCTAAATATCTTGCAACACATGATGAGAGTTTAAAAGCACAAGCTAGAGAGTACATCAGAGAAACATCAGATAAGATGTTTGAACAAATCATGATTGAAACGGAAACGAAATTAACCTCGAATGGTTACGATAGGTCAATAATTGATACCCATAGAAGTGATTATGAGAAATTGAAGGCAGAACAAGAGGAAGCACTTAAAAACAAATAATCCCGCCCATTTTTTGGGCTTTCATTCACCGAGTAGGCTATCGCACACATACAGTATAGAAGATAATTCAAACTATACAGTGGATTGTGAGTGATTCCGATATGACGAAGCGTGAAGATCAAGAATTTCGTCCACCGCTCGGAGGGCATGGCGGCGGTATTGGCCATGGACCTGGAGGCATCGGGGGACCTGGCGGTATTGGACACGGCCCAGGAGGCATTGGCGGACCCGGAGGTCCCGGTCATTTCCCTGGAGGCCCAGGAGGTATTGGCGGCATTGGAGGTCCCGGTCATTTCCCTGGAGGCCCAGGCATTGGTCACGGCCCAGGTTGGTTCCCGCACGGCGGCGGCTTCAACAACGTGTTACCTTGGGTAGTGGCACCATTGTTGTACGGTGCGGCGACGCAGCCGTATTATCAGTATCCGCCTTATTATCCATACCCTTATCCATACCCGCCATACTATCCGCCATATCCACCGTATCCCCCATACCCTTATAAAAGGGACGAGGAAGTATAGTTCGCTGCATGAAAAAAAGAGCTGCCTAACAAGTAGGAAATCCCTGCTTTGTTAGGCAGCTTTTTATATGTAAGGTCTATTCTGCACTGTGTAAATTCTGCGTTTGCGTGTTAGTATAACAACTAAATAAACACCGTAGAGCAAGTAGCAGATATTGAGCATAGCAACTACAAATACTTCGTTCGCTGTTGTGGTTGCATTCGTTAACTGGGCGAGTGCATCGAACATAAAATGGAAAATGATTAATGGAAGAATACGAGCCGTCAGGACAATAAGTAAAGCTAGAATGAGTCCGATGAGAAACGCGTTAATGATTTGAAGCAAAATCGACAACCAGTCACGCCCATTTAGGGCATTAGCCATATGCAGGATACCAAAAAAGATGGAAGAGAACAGGATGTAAAACAGAGAACCTTTATCCTTCAATTTTTCCCAAATGATCCCTCGGAAGATAGACTCTTCGGTATACCCGACCGTAAGTGAAAATAGGACAATCAAGACAACCTTGCCTAAGGAAAGTTCGCTATTAAATCCACCAATGACAGGTTGAACAAAAACAATGATACCGAGCGGAACATAATACAACGCGGCCTTATTATTGGTTCCTGCCAGTCTCTTGAATCCATAGATGGCCATCGTGCTGTCTTTCCTTCGCATATACAGGGTAACAGCCAACGCCATGACGAGGAATGCGCACCCTTGCGCAACCATCATCCCTGTTTCTCCCAAACCTCGTACGGTGGCTACTGCTGATGCTACTGAAATCAATAAGGTCAGCACAATGCCAAGGAAGAGCGAGAAGAGAATGGGGCGGTTCTTGTAAGTTTTATCAGACTTAATGGGCAAGCCAATACACCTCTTTCATCCATATGTAAACGAATTCCATTATATCGGAAATTGGATAAAAAAGGAATATGTTTTTGAAAGGTGATGGACAAACATTAATAGTACCAAATTTATAGGAAAGGACTTATATTAAAGTATACATGCTAGCGTAAAACAATTACATTGAGAGGACACCCTACACAATCCTGTGGCACGGCGGGACTCCTGCATGCTAGGTTCTTTCACTTCGAATAAAGGAGAATATGAAGGCATGAACATAAGATCTTTGTTTGGAGCTAAAGCCTATTTTATAAAAATGGTACTTTGGATTAGTATAGCTATCTTGATTCTTGTTGTTGTGCTTTCAACGGTCATTTATATTAATTCGCAAAATCTGTTGGTCAAAAATGAATATGCAGCCAATCAAAAAATACTGTATCAGGTTAAGTATAATATGTCATTTATGGATCAAACCATTTCTAACCTATCCAAATTTCTTTACTTGAACAGTGATGTAACCGCCATCATGTATGCGAAAAAGGAAGATATGATTGAAGTATCAGGCCACATGTCTAAAGTCGTGAGTTCTGTCACTTCAGCTATTCCCTATATTCACTCGATGGGTATTTATAATCGGAATTTGAATCAATCCTATAGCACGGGTTTTCCTTTGTTTTTTAAAGATCAGATGCTCTACGACTTTATTAATTCGGATGGAGCACTGCCTAAGTTGAAACCGATATTCCGTGATATCAAAAAATTAGTAAACGGGGTAACTGAGTCTGAGTATGTATTCTCTTATTTCATATACGAAACGACGGTAAGTGGGGATAAGCCGGATGGCGTTGTCGTTATTAACGTTAAACCGGAATGGTTGCTGGAGAATATTAATCAAATCAATATGATCGATAAACAAAAGGGCGATAACGTATTTATTGTGGATCAGGCTGGCGAGTACTTAACTGATGGTAAAGATGACCCTGCGATCAAGAAGTGGTTGAAAACAGACTTTGTAGCGTATAAAACAGCACATCCACAGGGAGATCGAGATGGTTTTTTTCAAAGCAAGCATGACGGAACGAAATATTTAGTTACTTACACCAGTGTCGACAATACGGGGATGACGCTGTTAAAAACGCAGCCTGTGCTTGAAATTTATACCTATATCAACAGTTTAAGAAATAGTATTATCATCATCACGCTTATTTTTCTTGTCATGGCGATAGTGATTTCCATCGGTATTTCCCGGAAAATATATGGGCCAGTAGGGAAACTGGTGAATTCGATCATGTTGGATCGGATACGGAGATCGGACAAAGACGAGGTCGTCGATGAATTCTCTTATTTGAATACCGTGTACAGACAATCCATGGAAATGCTCGATCATTATGATAAGGAAAAGATGCAGTACCAAGATGTCATGAAGCACTATTGGTTAAGCAGGCTGCTTACGGAGAGTTCACCGATGGGCAGGTCAGAATTAGAAAGCATTTTTAAGGAGATGAGAATTTCTTTAGTTCTGGATAGTTCTTATGCCATATGTATATTGAAAATTGATAACTATAAGGAATTTCAGCAAGCGTTTCATGCCAAGGATAAGGATACGATTCGTTTTGCTATGATCAATATTGCTTCTGAAATTATCTCTAGAAGTTACCCTAACGAAGGTCTTGATATGAAGGACGATCATGTCGTATTGATTGTGAGCGTGCCGGAAGAAGAGGAGCAGTTTCAATTCCATATCCACTCGCTTATTCAAGAAGCGCATGAGAATGTTTCCCGATTTTTTAAGGTTTCTTTTACGGCATCTGTTAGTGAAAAGACGAGTCACATGCAAGAATTAAATGGTATGTATAATAAGGCTCTCGATCAGGCGATGTATCGTTTATTACTCGGGCATTCCTCTGTCATAACGTACGAAACGGTTAAGAGAAATGTGGAAAGCAAAAAAACAGGATACGCCAAAAATGATGAAGAACGGCTTGTTAAAGCGATGAAATCGACCAACATTGTTGCGATCGAGGAGGTTTTGGGGACCATTTTTGAAGAGGTGGGCACGCTCAATTATCACAATGCACTGGTCTCCATCATAAGACTTGTGGATGCGGTCATAGAGACGTTGGAAGAAATGAAAGTGACAGCTGCGCCATCTTTGCATATCTCTTCGATCTCTCGCAATATCATGGAGAAGGAGACGATTGCTGAGATTCATCGGATCATTGTAGGTGCCCTGCAAGATTCGTTCAAAAAAGATTTCGAGGGAAATACCACGAAACTAAACTACTTTTTGGTGGATGCCGTCACGGAATATATTCATAACCAGTATCAAGACCCTTCTTTGAGCTTGACTTCCATTTCGTCGATTATGAAAATATCCACTAGAAATTTAAGTAAAACATATAAGGAAGCAACCCATATCTCGATTCCTGATTACATCAACGAGTATAGGTTAGCCAGAGCGGCGGAACTACTTATCCATGATAACCTTAGCGTATATGAAATAGCTGAAAAGGTCGGAATCTTGAATGAGACCTACTTTTTCAGCATGTTCAAAAAGAAATATAAAGTCACACCGAAGGAATATGCGCTTCAGAGAAATATGACTAATCTGATTTCAAAGTAAGTGTATCACCTGATATTCGGCAACGGACAGACTAGCGTAATCTCCTACATGATCGCCTAATCCGGAAGGGACTACGCGGCATTCACGATGAGCATGCGGGAGCGCTTCTCTGTGAAGCTCCTCAAGTGTGATAGCTTCGAGGAGGTCGCGCTGTCTGGCATAAATGCTGCCAATGACGATCAACTCGGGGTTCAGGAGGTCTACCAGGACAGATAGTCCTCGTCCAAGCTGGACCCCTACCGTTTGAAACACGTGTAAGGCTGCAAGATCCCCTGCTTGTGCGGCCTCCGCTATTCCCTGAGCTGTAAGCGATGCCAGTTGCGCTTCGGATCGGCAATAGCTAGGAGGCTGCCCCATTGCCAAGCCCTCCTCAGCTTTCAATCGTCCTAATTGGACGATCCCGCCTCCGCTGCAGTACCCTTCGAAAGAACCGGCTTTGCCGTAACCAATGGGTCCTGTGGGCTCTAGCCTCATATGACCAATCTCACCGGCCATATCATTAGTCCCCGTGTATAATTTACCATCCAGAATAAGACCGGCGCCCATACCTGTGCCAAAAGTAAGGAATATCATATTCTGGGTTCCAACGCCAGCACCCCAACGCCATTCTGCCAATGCGCAGGCATTCGCATCGTTCTGCAAACCAACGGGGACACTGAAGTGTTCCTTCATTATGCTAACAATAGGGATGTGATCCCACCCGGGCAAATTCGGGGGTGAGTGAATGATCCCTTGTTTGCTGTCCAGCGGCCCCCCGCAGCTGATACCAACTGCTGCGAGTGTACCCCCTTGTTCAAGCAATAATTGATCTAGGACAGACATCATCTTCGTGATGGTTTCATACGGATCTCGGGGCGTAGGAAATTGAACTTTATCAATTAGGGTAATCTCAATCTGTTCAATCCGTTTCCCAATCGTAACTGCACACTTCGTTCCGCCAATATCGATACCAGCTAGAATTGTCATTATCCGAAAAACTCCTTTTCCAACAATGTACATATGAGATGATAAATCGGTAGATGGTGCTCTTGAATGTCTGGTGTATGTTCCCAAGGCACTGCTATTGTCACGTCGCATAGCTCCTTTAAGCGGCCACCTTGTTTTCCAGTTAATCCGACGGTATGCATGCCTATCGCTCTTGCGGTTTGAACGGCACGGAGGACGTTTGTGGAATTCCCGGAAGTGGAGAGGGCCAGAAGGATATCCCCCTGTTTCCCGTAGCCATACACTTGTTGGGCGAAGATCATCTCCGGTTCTACATCATTGGCAAAGGCAGTTATCAAGGCAGCGTGATTAGTTAAGGAGATAGCGGGGAGCGCTTGCTGCAGATGGTCTGCTAAATAAGCTCCCTCTTGTGCGTGCCATTCTTTGACTAACGAGTCCCGAAATGCAAAGGGAACAGGTCTTTTGGACAGAAAACCCTTCATCAGCTCACCGACAATATGATCACAATCCGAGGAACTCCCCCCATTGCCGCAAAGCAGCATTTTCCCATCGGTATGGAATGTCTCCGCACATAATTGAAATGCCGCAATAATGTCAGGCGTACATATTTCTAAGTCGGGATAACGCGCTACAAGCTGCCCCATGTGGTTTTCCACTATCACTTTCTCCATCGTGGAACTCCCCCTATCGACCGATTTCATCGGCTTGAAATTGGTTGGTAATAGCAGCAATTTGCGGCAGCCAGCCTTTATAAGTTTCCAATGAGAGGGCTGGGAAACCAAGCAGGTAGTGATTGCCATAGGTTCGTCCATTGAAGATCCATTGAATGAGAAACAATTGCTGCTTGGCATGAGAAATTGGAATTCTCCCTAGTTCGGCAGTTCCGTTAGCCTCGACCGTGAAGCTTCCCTCCATAAGCGTTTCATTCGTATCGCCATCCCAAATACGATATGTTCCAGCAGCGGATTCTCTGGAGTCATTGCCTGCAGCTACTCGAACATGCCAACTGGCAGGCTCATCGATCATAATGCAGACAGGGACTTGGCTTCTTTGGATATAATGAAAGGCCAACTTCTTACTATAGTAATAATCGACGACAGCGTCGGAGAATTGCGGCCAGCCGTCAATCATATTCCACCAGATGATGCCAGTTTTCCGCCATTTTTTGAGCCGAGCCGTCTCGATAAAAAACTTCTTCGCCTCAGCTTGGGAAATTTGCGATGCGAGTATAAAGTCTTCGATAGATTCGGGAACGGCACCGAATAACTCTTTAATTTGATTCGCCATTAATTGGATCCTTGTCGCATTATGTCCTTCATAGCCGCTAATTGCCGTTGCGTGGGCGACCCATTGCTCATCCTTACTGTTAAATGGCCATAGATGATCGGGTTCGATGAACTTCTGAATTGACGATAGATTTGGACAGCCGTGATAGCCAATTTCAGATATAAAATGGTCATTACTCGTCTTATAATAGGAACTTTTATAATAATCCCGCGGCCCCCAAAGATGCCGTTCAGGAGCCAGGTTCATGTTGCCTGATCGGATAACCTCAGGTGACAGATAGGGAGAACTTGGCAAATAAGCACGGTGAGGATCATGGAGCTGAATCACTTGCGGAAGCAGGTTACGGGTAATGGAATTCACATTAGGATCAGGCAACCCATACCACCCATAAGCCTCGTCGCATTCATTATCCCCGCACCATAGGACAAGCGAAGCGTGGTTCCGTAATTTGCGGACAACAGCGCTTGCTTCAAGTCGCATGGACTCGCTGAACTCGGGCGTCTGTGGATAGACAGCGCAGGCCATGGCAAAGTCCTGCCAGACCATCAAGCCATGACGGTCGCAGAAGTCAAAAAAAGCATGATCCTCATAGACATTGCCTCCCCAGCAGCGGACGATGTTACAGCCTGTTTTAGAGAATAGCTGGAGAGCCTTCTCGTAGCGACTGGCGTCTCGGCTATGAAAAGCATCCATCGGCACCCAATTTGAACCTTTGCACATGATCGGGGTATGGTTGACTTTAAATAGGAATTCGCCGCCCGCTTCAATCGTGGTTGTTTCTGTGCGAATTAATTGAACATGACGAATGCCGATCCGCTCTGTACGTGAGGCGAGTACGCGTCCTTGTTGAATTAGTTCGGTGGTAACCTCATAGAGAGGAGCTTCTCCGTATCCATTTGGCCACCAGAGCAGGGGATTCTCGATGGATACGGTCAGGGAGCCGACGTTGAATAAGACAGGCCTACTCAACTGAAACTCGGATGTACCTGATTTACCCCTTATCCGAATCTCCAATCCATGATAAAAATAGGCAGGATCTGTGGCCACTCGGTAATATAATCCGATTTCGGCCCTTGAGAGACTTTTATCCACAGATAGGGTATAGAAATATAGGTCGGTCAGGGCATGCTCCTCGCATGCGACCAACGATACGGATCGCCAAATGCCCGCCGACACTGCGCGGGGCATAATATCCCATCCGAAGCTATGAGCGGCCTTGCGGACGAATAGCTGCTCGCCATTGGGGATCTGTGCATAGCAAATCGCATCGGTGCTGCGCTGCCCTGCCTCGATAATTGGAGAACGCAACCGTACAAATAGCGTATTCTCACCATCGTGCAGGAGCGACTCCGTTGTTTCGAGACTCACCTCAATGAACATATTGTCGCTGGACCCAAGTTCTTCGCCGTTCAACCAGTAAGTTGCGCAGCAGTCAACCCCTTGAAACACCAGTTTGGTTCGCTTGCCCGCCATCGTCGGCGGAACGGTGAACGTTAAGCTGTACCACCACTCATAGAGCTCGTAAGGGCGGAGTTCGTTGATATTCGTTCCCAAGAAGGGCTCAGGAAGCAGGCTGCTCCTTACCAAGTCGAGCTCGACATTCCCTGGTACTTGAGCGTTAATACAAGGCAAATCTAAGCTGTTCAATTCATCTGGATGGTGGACCTGCCATTCTCCTTGCGGAAAATAAACAAGATTCCATTGACCATCCAGGCACAGTTCTTTTGTCATTTAAAAGCCTCCTTCAATTAAGTGCCAATGGACTCATTGTAAAAGGGAGGCTCGCATAAAACTTGCCGTATGTTCAGAATACTTGCACGATTATCGGATATGACTCATTTTGAAGGAAAATGCCCAATGTGTAATATACTTTGCCGTAAGTATCACCTAAAGTTGAAAGGTAATATGAATGGTCATGAGGAAGAATTAGAGCATCAATTTAATCCAATAATCTGTCTCAAGCTGACCTCAGGTGAATATGATTTTACTTATTGAAGGAGTTGCATGCCCATGAATCCAGAGAGCCGTCGGCAGACTGCGGAAGCATTTATTTTTGTCAAAGAAGAGAACACATCTATCCGGTATCGTCCTTTAGTCAACCGGGGGTTAGTATTGCGGAGTCATACGGATGAGAGTCATCAGGACAATATCATGTACACAGAAGGCATTGACTATGTCGTCGATTATGATCGCGGTGTCATTCGCCGGACGAAGCAAAGTGGGATCCCGGATTGGTCCCATCACGAATTATACGGCCAAACAGAGTTTGATCATACAGCGTTCAAAAATTGCAGCAATCGTGAATTTACCGTGTATGGGGATTATCTGTATGATAGCGTTCCCTTAACGGAAGGTTTGTTTGCCCGCGATAGCGGGAAACTAGCCGGGGTGGAGCGCTGGCTTTCCAAGTTGCGAACTGGCGAGGAGCGTTCGATTGTTGTTTTTGGGGACAGTATTAGTGCAGGTGGGGAGGCGAGCGAAGAGAAGTTTATGTACTTCAACCGAGTTCATCAACTTCTCAATGACGAGTATCCGCACAGCCGAATCCGCCTGCTGAACAAATCAGTCGGCGGTGAATCGAGCAAAGATGGAATGAATCGCCTAGAACGCGATGTCATTGCTTTGAACCCTGATCTCGTGATTATTGGTTTCGGCATGAATGATCAGAACAAATATGGTGAAGGGGTAGGCGTTTCTCCGGCGGATTTTGAAAGTAATCTACGTCAAATGATTGAAGCCGTCCAGAAGCTAGGCAACAGCGACCTTGTGCTCGTGACGCCTTGTTGGCCGAATCCGAAATGGAGGTATGCCAGTGGATGGACTGGCAGGTATGCGGAAATCATCCGCCGGCTGGGCCGGGAATACGGTGTCGGCGTAGCCGACGTCACAGCGGTGTGGGAGCAGGAACTGGCTGCTGGCAAATCACCGGGAAGTCTGCTCCTGAACAACATCAATCATCCGAACGATTACGGGCACTGGCTGTATTTCCAAGCTTTTGTTCCGTTGCTGAAAGCTTGAGAAATCAAGCTTTCTTTTTTTTGTCATTGAACCACCTCACAGAACCCGCCGCCCAGCACGCGGAGACACCCCATACTTGCTTTTAAAACAACGGATAAAATAAGGTAAAGAATTAAAGCCAGAAGCCAGCGCAATCTCCGTAACAGGTAAGGAGGAATTGTGCAGCAACCTATGGGCATATTGAAGCCGATGCTCCTGGACATATTGTTGAAACGACTGACCGATGATGCTACTGAACTTTTCGCTGAAATAGTTCGGGCTCCACGATGTATGGGCGGCTGCTTGTTTCAGTGTCAGGGGTTCACGGAAATGGAAATCAATATAGTTCAAGGCTTTGCGCAGCTTACTTCGTTCAGACACATCGCTGGACGAAGTCTCTATGGTCGTCTGGGGATCATTCGGAATCATACGCAGCAGATCGACAAGCAATCTATCCAATGTGGCGCGGATTGCTTGTTTTTGGCCGATTCTAGGGGCCATGCTTTCTGCCAACAATCGGCGGCATTCCCCTTCTATGTAAACCAATTGCTCACCCTCACAGCGAATGGACAAGCGGTTTGGCTGACTAAAGAGGAAGAGTCGCAGATCCTCATCGAGCCACGCTTCCGTAAATTTTAAATTAATTAATCGAAGCGGGTAACCCCGATCAGGAATAATGGTATGGAAATCAACAGGGGTTAAAAGATAAATGGAGCCTGGGACGAGTTGGGACGACTCACCGTTTAAGATTTGCGTTCCTTTTCCAGATAGAATAATCTCCATTTCAAAAAATTCATGGCCATGCACATCGTGAAATCGGCTTACCTCATATTCCGAGATGCTGAAATGAAAGGTTGGCGTTAGAAATTCATCGATCATATACCGATAGGGTGTTGGCACTTTGGGCATGTAAAGGCTCCTCTACCTGATTTCTATAGGTGTAGTATACAATATCAACCGCTTTCGTTGGCGATTACAAGAAGGTTTTTCTTCCATATTTACCGAGGTTAAAGGAAAACACTTGATTTGAAGGTTCCTATCCCCATGGAAAGCCAGCGAAGCTACACATTTTTGGAGGAAAATACCTAGTTTATAATATACATTCCCTGGGGCATCCCCTAAAGTTGGGGTATCGACCAAGATGGCAGTCAAAATTACAAAGCTAGGATGTGTTGGATGGATGGTAAGAATTTTCAAGAAAAATTTCGGAGTAACCCTACTGGCATTGCCAGGATTTCTCTTGATTTTACTCTTTAATTATGTGCCGCTTTACGGATTGCTCCTTCCTTTTAAGAATTATAAGTACAATCTTGGGATTTGGAATAGCCCTTGGGTAGGGCTCGACAATTTCGGCTTCTTATTTAATGGCAATGTGCTGTATAGGGTTCTACGCAATACGCTCCTGTATAACATGGTTTTCATTGTTTTGGGGACGTTCCTCTCCATCGTTATTGCCCTATTGCTATTTGAGTTGAGTCGCAGATTCGTAAAAGTGTATCAAACCATCTTGTTTATTCCTTACTTTATTTCATGGGTGGTCGCTGGTTTTGCCTTCCGGGCACTGTTTGATATGGAACATGGTGTCATTAATAGCCTCTTGATTAACGTGGGCAAAGAACCCATTCTCTGGTACAGTGAGCCGCAATATTGGCCATACATATTAGTGGCTGCTGCAGTTTGGAAGGGGCTTGGGTATGGATCTGTCATCTATTACGCCGCTCTGATGGGCATTGATGCCGAGTATTATGATGCAGCCAAAATTGATGGCGCAAGCAAATTAAGGCAGGCGTTCTCCATCTCAATTCCAATGATTAAGCCGATGATTACGATGTTAGTTATCCTGCAGATCGGAAGTATTTGCTATAGCGATTTCGGTTTATTCTACAATGTCACATTGAATTCATCCTTGATCTATGAGACGACGGACGTCATTGATACGTTTGTGTACCGCTCATTAATTGATATGGGCGATATCGGAATGGCATCAGCAGCAGGCTTCTTTCAATCGATCGTCGGGTTTTGCCTGGTTCTGTTAACCAATACGATCGTAAGACGGATTAATCCTGAAAATTCACTTTTCTAAGGAGCATCGACTATGAATTCTTACAAAGAAATTCGGTTAAGACCTACACTGACCATAGGGAAATTAGTAATTCATATCTCATTTATTTTGTTGTGTGCGGTGTGTGTGTTTCCTTTCCTTGTCATTATCGGCACCTCATTTCAAACGGAAAATGACATTATCAAGTTTGGCTACTCCATGATCCCCAAGAATTTTACGTTGGATGCCTATAAGGTAATCCTGCGTGAGCCAACTGTTTTGTTAAATTCGTATCTAGTTACTATTGGTACGACGATCGTGGGGTCATTAATTGGGATGTGGGTGACCACCACCTACGCATACGCTATTTCGCGCAAAGATTATTCCTACCGTACGTTCCTTGCCTTTTTCATCTTCTTCACGATGCTCTTCCACGGGGGAATGGTTCCTTCTTATATTCTGATGGTGAAATGGTTGGGACTACGCAACAATATCTTGGCACTCATTTTGCCCTATCTGATTAGCGGTTGGTTCGTGTTGTTGATGAAAGGTTTCCTACAAACGATACCGGATGCGATTATTGAGTCAGCTAAAATGGACGGTGCAGGCGAGCTGCGCATATTTACGCAAATTGTTCTGCAAATATCCAAACCAGCATTAGCCACGTTAGGCCTGTTCTTTGCACTCCAATACTGGAATGACTGGTGGCTGACCTTGCTCTACATGGATCAGACCAATTTAATGAAGCTGCAATATTTACTTATTCGTGTTCTAAAAAATATGGAGTATCTGAATTCTGCTGAGGCTATTCAATATGGACTTGTGAAACCAGGTATGCAAGTACCTTCATTAACTGCTCGCATGGCGATGTGTATTTTGGCTGCAGGACCGATGCTGCTTGTTTTCCCGCTTTTCCAAAAGTACTTCGTACAGGGGCTAACGGTAGGTTCGGTAAAAGGTTGATAGTTTCTAGATGCAGGAAAACCACGCTGCATCTGTAAATTATATAAAGACAATATAAGGGAGGCAATCCACGTGAAAGGTCAAAAAACGAAAGCTTCAACATGGATCGTACCAGGAACATCCGTCTTGCTTGCAACTACGATTGTGATTAGCGGCTGCTCTACAACTGAAAAAACAAGTGAAAGCGCTAGCCCGGCTGCCAGTACAGCTGCAAGTACGGCTGCAAGTACGAGTGCGACGAAAGATTATGTGGAGATTAGCTGGTTCATGCCCAAACCGATTGACAATATGAAAGATCAGGAAGCGGTTGAAGCGGCAGCGAACAAACTCATTAAGGAAAAAATAAATGCTAATGTAAAATTTAACTTAATTGATAATGCGGGTTGGGAAGATAAAATTAAGTTGAAATCAGCTGCTGGTGAGCCTTACGATCTCGTATTTACTTCCAATTCATCTAATAACTTAAATGGGAATGTGCAAAAGGGCGCCTTTATGCCTCTTGATGACTTATTGCAGAAGTATGGTCAAAATATTTTGAAGAAAGTAGATCCTCGCGCTTGGAAAGCCGTTACTTACAAAGGGAAGATCATGGCGATTCCTGCACAGACCCCGTACAGTCCGGCATCTGCTTATGTATTTAAGAAAGATTTAGTTGAAAAGTATAAATTTGATTATAAGAGTGTTAAGAGTCTTAGCGACTTAGAGCCATTCCTGAAAACGATTAAAGAAAATGAGCCGAACATGATTCCAGTTATTGCAACGGCCAATGGAGCCACCTCTGGCGTAGGATTACCCGATTATACTACAGTTGTAGGTGGGATATCTTACAGTGAGAAGGAAGGTAAATTCGTCAAGACTCTTGATATTCCCCAGAATTATGAAAATTACCGAGTTATGAATGATTTCTATAAAAAAGGCTATATTGCCAAAGATGCAGCGATCAAGACAGATTATCTAGCAGAAGCGAAATCTGGCAAATATGCCGTGCTTCGCGATTCAGGTGGTTATACGGAGGATGGGTCGAAATCGACAAGCACCTACGGATTCCCAACGGTTGAAACGTTTAGCTCACAACCGACGATTTCAACTGCATCCATGACTGCAGCTGCGACAGCGATAAGTGCAACTTCGAAGAATCCAGAAAGAGCCATGATGCTGCTCGATTATATTTGGAGTGATAAGTACTTATTGAATACACTTGCTTATGGCGTTGAAGGTAAGAATTACACCGTTAAATCGGGAACGGTTAAAGATGCTAATCCAACGATCGAAGCTAAGAGTGGTGCTGAACAAACATGGGCGATTTGGCACAACTGGCTTGGACCGCTTTGGGATCAATGGGATTCCAACTGGAATTCAACCAAAGCCTTAGAAGCGATGAAGAAAACAAACGACAACGGTAAGGCATCGGGTCTTCTCGGATTTGTGTTTAATAACGAGCCGGTCAAAACGGAGATCGCACAAATCAATGCCGTGAATAAAGAAGCGAATCCGATCTTTACGACGGGATCTATGCCGGATTATCCGAAGTATGTTGAGGACACGAAGAAGAAATTGGTTGACGCTGGCATAGATAAAATAATGGCCGAGATCCAGAAGCAATATGATGCTTGGAAAGCAGGGAAGTAACTAGCTAACGACATGTTCTTGTGACAACAATGACACTGCTGCACCTAGGCAGGGTCATTGTTGACAAGAGACCAATAAATCCAATCGGAAAGGGCGTTTAATAATGATTAAAAAGCTCTTAAGCATGATCGTTACAGCCTTAATTGTATGCGCTTTCATAACTATATTTGAGCCATCGCATGCTCGTGCGGAAGGAGCAACTCCGGAAGTTGGGTATGTCATGGATGAGGATTTCTCGTTCTTATCAGCCTTGACGCCAGGGAATAGTCAACCATCCGGGTGGGATGTTCGCGCTGCAGGAGGGGCGTTGGTCTCCCTTTACAATACGAATTTCAAAATCAGCGATACGAGCACGGTGCTGCCCGTTTCTATGAATAAGAAATTTGTTTCCCAAAGCGCAGGCAGTTTGACTATGGAATTTCGAATTAAGCCATTGTCCATCATAGACGGTTTGAAATGGCAGTTGCTCAGCAATGAGGTCGTAGGCGTCAGTTTAATTACGCAAAACAATACGCTTAGTCTGGAGACAGGTGCAAACACCATAGTTCCTCTGCAGTCTTATGCGGCAAACATCGAATATGGCATCAAGGTTGTTATCAACCTGAACACGCACACAACAGATGTGTATATCAATGGCGTGATGAAGGCGAACGGTGCATCCTTCAAAAATGCCGTAGCGAATTTGAACCAGTTTCAAGTGAAAACAGGCGATGCCTCCATGGGGGAATTCTTCTTTGGGCCTTTGAAAATTTATAAAGGGTACGCCGTTAATGAGAGGCTGATTTCGGTCATTAACGGTGGCGCGATTCCACAGGATTGGACTGCAGTTACGTCAGGGGGCGCAATCACCGTCGGCAGTATGCTTAGTTCCCCGCAGCCGGATATTAACAGCATGAAGCTGAACGCGGCTAGTAGCACCGGCAGTATGAGTCTGTCTAAAGCGATATCACCAATGGCGGATAATTTTACTTACGACTTCAAGGTTTTTTACAAGCAGAAAGCGGATGGGTTGGAAGCTGAGTTAAGGAGTGGCACGACGAGCGTCATTAAATTAACGACAGCGGGCGGTAAATTGGCTTATGTCAACGGAAGCGGGCAAACTGTTCCGTTGGAATACGCGTATCTAGCAAATCTGTGGACGCACATTCAGATCAAGGTGAACTGGGCGACGGCTACAGCGGATATCTATATCAATGATAAGCTTGATACGCAAGGTGTGGCTCTCGCTTCAGGCGCGACCGCTGTTGACAGCATCAAATTTACAACCGCCGCTTCATATCGGGGAGAGATGTGGCTCGACGATATTCTCTTGTATAAAACGTTGCCCCTCCCGGCTGACTATGTACCGGCTCCCGTTGCGGTCAGTAAGATCGAGGGCGCACCGAAAGTGGGCGTTCAAAGCTGCCCGATGTGGCGAGAAGGCCATCATCTCGGTTGGGATATGATTCAACCGTACCCGGATCGGACACCTCTTCTTGGTTTTTATGATGAAGGCAACCCGGAAACGGCGGATTGGGAGTCCAAATGGCTGGAAGAGCACGGGATCGATTTCCAGATGTCCTGCTGGTTCAGACCGCTTGGCGGAGATACGGATCGGATGCCGATTAAAGATTCTTATTTATCCCATGCTTTGGATAACGGTTATTATAATGGCGCGTATAGCGATACAACCCAATTCGCCATTATGTTCGAAAACCTCAATTCCAAGGTCAAGGATGCTGAAGATTTCCGGACGAATCTGATTCCGTACTGGATTGAATATTATTTTAAAGATCCGCGTTATATGAAGATCGACGGAAAACCTGTTTTCACGATCTACAATTATGAGGAGTTAGTAAATGCTTTTAAACGCAACGACGGCAGCGATGACAATGTTAATGTGAAGAAGGAACTGGATAACTTACGGGAAGAAGTGAGCAAAGCGGGGATTCCAGGTATTATCCTGCTGAACGTGTATAACGGGACCGACGCTTCGCAGTTGGCGAAACGCAAAGCTGCTGGCTTTGATGGCGTGTATGCGTATTCCTGGGGCTCTTTTGGAGGACATCCGGAATTTCAGAAATTGAAAATGACGCAGGAGAGGGATGCCGGCGCCATTGATATTATCCCCGGTTTGAGTATGGGCAGAGATGATACGGCTTGGGGCCTGAACTTCGGTTATTATGCGACGCCGTCGGAATTCGAGTCTTTGGCGCAGTGGACGAAGGATAGCTTCATGCCATCGCTTCCTACGGGCAGTCTTGGTAAGAAGCTGGTAATGCTGGATAACTGGAATGAGTTTGGAGAAGGTCACTTCATCATGCCTGCGGGGCTAGCAGGTTTCGGTTATGTGGATGGGATTCGCAATGTGTTTGGAAGCAGTGAACCGCATACGGACAGCGTGCCAACGCAGACTCAGAAGGATCGGATCAATACCCTCTATCCTGCGGGGAGAGTGGTTCCTAATTTAAACCAACCTCAGCCTGTGATGACCAATGTGTACGGGAACATGTGGGAATTCAATACGCCGGGCGATGCGGAGGGCTGGACCGTTGAGAAGCAGATCGTGGGCGTGACCCTGCAGGATGGCAGTTTTTCGGGGGTAACGAATAATACCGATCCCGGCATTCGTTCCGCTGATCACCTTGGGATTAAGGCAGAGGACATTCCTTATATTGTCATTCGAATGAAGAACAGTGCGAATGATATTGACGGCCGCTTCTTCTTTACGACGGAGACAGATGGAACCTGGAATGAGGCTAAAGCTGTCGGCTACTTTGTAAATCCGTTGGATAGTGGTTATACGGAATACATTATTGAGGCGTGGAGGAACAAGAACTGGACGGGGACAATCCGGCAAATGCGGATCGATCCAATTTCCGCTGTAGGACCGATCAGTATTGATTATATTCGAACCATTTATTCTCCGCAGCCGGGTATTCGAACTTATGTGGACGGTACGTATAAACCGTTCAGCCAACCAGCACTCTTACAGGATGGCATCGTCATGGTTCCTATGAAAGAGTTGTATCTGCAAATAGGCGCAAAGCCGGAATGGGACCCTTCGACGGGAACTCTGTTTGCTGTGAAGGATAACGTCGTCTATAAAGTAAAGGTCGGTGATCTTACAGCTTATAAGGGAAATCAGGCAATTTCATTGGAACATGCGGCTGTTAAGCTTGCGAACGGAACGGTGATGGTGCCGCTTAGCTATCTTCGCCAAGCATTTGGTGCAGTTGCGAAGTGGGATGCCACTGCGCAAACAGTGAGCGTGTATCCAACGGCGATCACATGGGATTTTGCGACGAGCAGCGGCTGGACGGCTAACAGCCAAATCACGAATCCCGTCGTGGCGAATGGTGTATTCAGCGGGACATCTAATGGGATTTCCGGAAGTGTGCAGCCTGCTATTCTTTCACCGGACGCTTTGGATATTGCGGCTTCTGATATTAGACGGATTCGAGTCAAAATGAACAATATGACGGGCGGCGAAGAGGCGAAGATTTATTTTACGACGACCGGGGATACCAGTTGGAATGAGGCGAAAATGATCTCTTCCTATATGCTCCCAAATGATTCCGTTTATCGCGAGTATGTGTTTGATACGTCAAGCTTAGCTGCTTGGACGGGAACTATCAAACAGCTCCAAGTGGTGCCAACGACGGCTTCCGGAGCGTTCAGTCTGGATTCCGTTCAATTGGAAATTACCCCAACTGTTGCACTAAAAGGAGATAATCTCATTGAAGATCCGGGATTTGAAGGAAGTACCACTTCACAATATAGGCTGCAGAATGCGACTGCTGCAAAGGATACAACACAATCACATAGCGGCCATCAGTCCGTCAAGATCACGAAATCGACACGTTATGGCAGTATTAGTTTTCCAGTGAATGTGGAAAAAGGCAAGCCGTATACGTACTCAGCTTGGGCCAAGTTGGCAGCAGGCACGACGACCAATGAATTTTTAAGGGTAGGAATCCAATATAACTTGGACGGGGGTCCTCCCAAGCAACTCATTATTTTCACAAGCCCTGGTCTGAAAGCGGGAGAGTGGACACAGATCGAAGGTACTTACACGATCCAGGAATCGGGAGTCGTAACGAATGTTCTGATGTATCTCTATACGGAGATTAACAATCCAGGCGGTGTTTACTATGTCGATGACGTTGCGGTTAAGCCAGTAACAGATTCGGGAAGCTCGGTTTGGGTTCATCCATCGAATTTAAGTTTTGTTGCGACTTCAATGACGGTAGGTGTTGGTAAAACCAAAGCATTGGTTCCTGGGTTCACACCAGTGAATGTAAGCAATAAAGAATTAATCTGGCGTTCGAGCAATCCAAGTGTAGCGACTGTGGATATGAACGGCATGGTGTATGGTGCAAGCTTGGGTACGGCAACCATAACGGCAATGACGGTAGATGGCGGTAAAGTTGCATCTGTGCTCATCAACGTAGATGCTACGGTTGCGGTTACGGGGGTGTCGCTAACACCAACTTCACTCAGCTTGCCGCTCGGCAATCAGCAAACGCTTGTCGCGACGGTAACACCGGCCAATGCAACGAACAAGGTGATCAAATGGGAATCCGCTAATCCGGTTGTGGCGGTCGTCGATGCCAATGGGAAGGTAACAGGCGTGGGTACGGGCATAACTCAAATTAAAGGAACCTCGGAAGATTCGGGCATTGCGGCCATTGCAACGGTTACGGTAACAGCACCGACGAACGTGGTAAAAGGAACAAACCTGATTGTAGATCCTGGCATGGAAGGCAGTACGTTAGCCGCTCCTAATTACGCTTATCAGGCCTTGCCTTCGCTGACTTCGACGGAACATCATTCGGGCCAGCAGTCCTTACTGTTGACGAAGACAGACCGATACGGAGGTGTTAAATTTCCAGTCCCACTTGTAAAGGGCAAACCCTATTACTATTCAACTTGGGCGAAACTAGCATCTGGTTCTACCACAACTGAGACGATTAGGATCGGTTTGCAATATAAGGTAGACGGTAATCCTGTGATTACACAGTATATTATGTTCATCAGTCCAGCCCTAAGTGCTACAGAATGGAAGCAAGTTCAAGGGAGTCTCATTATTAATGAAACGGGTGTTGTAACCGATACGACCATGTTTTTATACACGGAAATCCCCGGTACCGGCAATCCTTTTTATGTCGATGATGTTGAAATCAGACCTTTGACTGTCGATGATGTGCCTCCCGTTACGGTCAGTGATGCGCCGTCCGGTTGGCAGACAACGGCTCAGGTTGTTCACTTGACGGCGAGTGACTCGGGAAGTGGCGTCGCAAGCACGTTCTACAGCTTGGATCACAGCGCTTACGTGGTAGGGAACACGATCTCCATCGCTGGCGAAGGTGTGCACACGCTGGATTATTACAGCAAGGATTTGGCTGGTAATCAGGAAGCGACCCAAACCGTCACTGTCCGAATCGACGGAACGGCTCCAACAACAACATCCGTCTTATCCCCATCTGCGCCTGATGGACCAAGCAGTACCTACGTCAGCCCTGTTACAGTCACATTAAGCGCTACTGACAACGTGTCTAGCGTTGGGCAGGTCGTCTACAGCGTGAATAACGGCGCGACATGGACGCCTTATACAGCTTCGCTCACTTTTGATAAGCAGGGGGCTTATACGGTCCTCTACCGAGCAACCGACGTAGCGGGCAACAGCGAGACAGCCAAGAGCACAAGCTTCAATCTTGCCGCTTCAACGGTGAAGGTTCAACTCAAGGACAGTACCGGCAATCCCTTAAACGGCGGAGTGGTTAAATACTACGACGGCGGATGGAAAGATTTTGGCGTAACGGATGCCTTGGGAAATGCGAGCAAATCTTTACAGGATAAGAGCTATACCTTTGGCATCACGTATGAGGGAACGTATAAGGAGTTTGTACAACATACAGGAACGGACGCTGTCGTCGTATTTCAGACCGTTAAAGCCAAGGTACAGTTAAAGGACAGTCTGGGGAATCCGCTCGATAGTGGTACGGTGAAGTATTATGCAGGAAGCTGGCGGACCATCGGCAATACAAGCGGAGGCGAGATCAGCAAGGAGGTACTGCCTAGCTCCTATACCTTTGGCATGACGTATGGGGGAAGATATAAGGAAATCGTACAACATATAGGAACAGACCCCGTCGTCGTATTTCAGACGGTCAAGGTCACTATACAGTTGAAGGACAGCCAAGGGAATCTGTTAGACGGTGGTGTGGCAACCTACTATGCGGGAAGTTGGCAGACGATTGGCGCTACAACAAGCGGAGGCGTTAGCAAGGAATTATTGCCTGGTTCTTATACCTTTGGCATGACTTACAATGGCATTTACAGAGAGATCGTCAGAGACATCTCCACAGATCCAACGGTTGTATTTCAATTGTAAAAGGAACAGGGAAAGAGGCTGTCCCACTGCCGCATCACATTTAGATATAAAAACTACAGCTAATGTGATCGGATTTGAGGTGTTTTCGTGATTAGATGGAAAAAGTACAGGTAAATTCTATGAAATTTTAATAATCGAGACAATTGAAGAAAATTAACTACAGAAATTACAGTTAATCATCCGAATTTGCTAAATCCGTCTCAAATAGATGGGAAAAATCCATTTAAATTATGGGAAGTCGTTTTATTATGTATGGGTCAATAACGAAAAAAGAGGCGTTTCAATAAGTCTGCATAGACTTTTGAAACTGCCTCACTTCATACCAACAAAGGAGATAGCATGGTGACTAAGATAAAAGTAGGTATTATCGGTTTAGGAGAAGTCGCGCAAATGGTTCATTTGCCAATTCTGGAGTCTCTGTCTGAGCTTTATGAGATCGAGGCCATATGTGATATCTCACCCAAGTTGTTAGCCAAGATCGGTGAGAAATATCGCGTGAAGCATGTATTTTTGAACATGTCTGACATGTTGGAACAGTCTGATCTTGATGCTGTTTTTGTACTGAACAATATGGAATATCATACGGAATGTACCGTGGCGGCATTGAAGAAGAATGTTCATGTATTCGTTGAGAAACCAATGTGTGTGACGCCTGCGGAGGTTCAAGAGATTATCCAAGCGCGCGATGCTTCTAGCGCTCAGGTCATGGTAGGCTACATGAGACGGTTTGCTCCCGCCTATCTTCAGGCGCTCGAAGAGGTAAAGACGCTAGGACCGATTATATATGCCCGCGTGCGGGATATCATTGGCCCTAATCCATTTTTCACTCGTCAATCGAGTCCGGTTTATCGTTTCAACGATATCCCATCTTCAGCTGTGCAGGATCGCAAGGATCGGAATGCTAGTCTAATGAGAGAGGCGATTGGCAGCGATTTGCCAGATGAGATGTATGGCGCCTATGGCTTGTTGCTTGGACTCAATAGTCATGACATTTCGGCGATGCGAGAGTTAATTGGCATGCCTGTCCGGGTTAAAGCAGCATCCTCATGGCTTGGGGGAAGATTCAAGAATGCGATCTTTGAATACGAAGGTTTTAACGTGACCTTTGAGACAGGGGTAGATCAACAAGGTAGATTTGATGGGCATATTGAAGTGTTTGGCGAGAATAAGTCTATTCTTGTCCAATACGATACGCCATATATTAGACAGTTGCCCACAACGCTGCATATTAGTGAGACCATTGGAGACAGCTTCGATCAATCGACTGTCCGACCGACCTACAAGGATGCCTATGTGGTTGAATTGGAATATTTCCACGAAGTCGTTTCGAAGGGGATCACGCCTAAGACGACACCAGAGGATTACCTGCAGGATCTCCTAATATTCCAAATGATAATGGAAGCTATTCAGCATGAATAGGAGGTCGAACATGGAGATGAATAAACTGGTGGAAACCGGTAGTAAAATGAAACTCCAACTAAACGAAGATTGGCAACTCACGTGGGAGCCGCTTTATCGTCAGGCTGCCGATTACTTTCAAGTTAAGCATAAAGGGCAGAATTGGCTGCAGTCCGATTTGCCTTGTGATGTGCATATGCCGCTCATCGCGCAAGGAATCATTGCGGAGCCGCTAGTAGCAGATCAGTGCTTTGCGAGTGAGTGGATTGAGGAACGCTCATGGTGGTTTAAGAAGACTTTGATGCTGACGGACGATCAGCTCCATGCTGAGCAAATCATTCTTCGATTTGAATCTTTGGATGTAGAAGCCGATATCTGGTTGAATGATATTCATCTGGGCCATCATCGCAGCGCTTTTTATCCATTTACGTGTGATGTGAAGGGGAAGTTGCAGCAAGGCGTTAATCAACTCTTTGTGCGCGTGACTTCGGGATTGGAGCTCTATTCGGAAAGCGATCTTGCGTTAATCCGTGAAGCCAAGGTGGTGTATAAGAACGAGCAGATTGGGCATAGGGGCGACCATCGTCGTGGCATGCTGAGAAAACCGCAATACGTATTTGGCTGGGATTGGGGTCCGCGAGTTGTGACGTGCGGGATCATGGGTGAGGTGAGCATTGAATTTACCCAAGGGTTTCGAATTCGCGACATTCATGTCACGACAACAAGCTTGGATGCTGTCAGCAAAGCTGCACACTTACAATTTCAAGTAGAGCTAGAGAATTTGCATCCTTTTCAAACCTTAGAAACGGAGCTCAAGCTGGAACTGCTTTATCATGGCAAGGTCGTGCAGCTTATTCACAAAGATTGTTGTCTTCGTTCCGGTCTAAACTATATAGCAATGCCGATGGAGGTACCTGACGCTAAGCTTTGGTGGCCCAATGGGATGGGCGATCAGCCGTTGTATACGATTCAGGCGACACTTCGGACGGCAACGCAGGCAGTTGAATATCCCTCCTTTTCGTATGGGATACGCACCTTGCACTTGAATATGGATAAAATCCCGGAGCATGAGGATGAGCGTTCGTTCACTTTTGAAATCAACGGTGTGCCTGTCTTTAGTAAAGGTGGAAACTGGGTTCCTGCGGATGCTATTTATGCGCGGGTCACTGATGCCAAATATGAAGCTCTGCTGAGGGAAGCGAAGGAAGCCAACTTTAATATGCTGCGCGTGTGGGGTGGGGGTATCTATGAGAAGGATATTTTTTACGAGACATGTGACCGGTACGGAATTCTGATTTGGCACGATTTCATGTTCACTTGTGGGAAATATCCAGATCACTTGGCTTGGTTTCGCGACGAAGTAGAGCGGGAGATCGATTATCAGACTCAGCGGCTCCGTAATCACTGTTCGCTCGTACTTTGGTGCGGCAATAATGAGAATCATTGGGGTTTTGAGGAATGGTGGAATGAAACGGAAGCAGCCGATTATTACGGGGGAGCGGTTTGTTACAATGACATCGCTCCGCGCCTTGTCCAGCGGAACTGCCCGACTATTCCCTATTGGAATAGCTCGCCTTATGGCGGTGCTCACCCTAATGGCGACCAAGCTGGCGACACGCATCATTGGAATGATTGCATGATGCATACCGATATGAATAAGCGCATTACTCCTGAGGAATATGACAAGGTGAGTGCTAAATTTGTCTCGGAGTATGGGTATATCGGTCCCTGCCGGAAAAGTTCCACGGAGTTGTATCACAAGGGTCTACCGCTTGATCACAAGAGCAAGTTATGGCAGCTTCATACGAATTTTTTCGAAAGAGATGCGGTACTCGCCGGTATTAACAAGCATTATTTGGCGACCGAACCATTGACAATCGACGATTATTTGCTATACGCGGGCCTATGTCAGGGTGTCATGCTTGGGTATTCACTTGAGGCTATACGGTCTAAGTTGTTTTGTTCCGGTGCCTTGTTCTGGATGTACAATGATTGCTGGGGGGAGGTTGGCTGGTCGATTATCGATTACTACCTAACCCGCAAGATTTCTTATTATTTTGTGAAACGGGCATTAGCACCAGTCAAACTCATTCTACGCGAACAAAATGGGATGATACAGCTTACGGCGATCAATGAAACTAGCTCAGCTATTCGTGAAAAACTAGAATACGGTGTTCTCTGCTATGATGGGAGCGGGAAACAAGCGATGGAGGTCGAAATTGAACTCCCTCCGTTCTCGCGAGAAGTCGTGTTGCAGTGGGTAACACCGACGTATTCTCCGAGCGATGCGTGCATTTTCGTCAGAGCGTTGAGTGAATCTAGTGAAATGAAGCCAGCTGTGATACGCAACGAAGTGTTTCGCGATCTCATTGTACCTGACCCGCAAGTAAAAGTGTTCAACATTCATGCTTATGGTGATGGGCAAATTCGCTGCACGGTTTCAAGTGAAACCTATGCGCATGGTGTACATTTTGGATTGGACGAAACGATTCAGTTAAGTGACGAGTATTTCGACTTGCTCCCAGGTGAGAAGCGGGATATTACGATACGACACGGGGAGTTTGCCCTCACCATAGATCAGATAGTAGCTCAAGGGATCACACTTAACAATTGAGAAGGCGGCGTACTAAATGAAACAGAAATTTGCGGTACAACTGTATACCTTGCGTAACGAGTGCGAGCAAGATTTTCCAGGGGTGCTAAGACAATTGAAACAGATGGGCTGGGCAGGCGTCGAACTCGCGGGTCTGCACAGTTACTCGGCAGAAGAGATTTCCGATGTCCTGCAAGAAACAGGTTTGCAAACGGCGGGCCTGCATGTTTCTTTTCAACGGCTAAGCAGTGAGATAGACAGTGTGCTTAAGGAAGCAAGACTTTTCGATACGACCGTGTTAATCTGTCCTTCCGTCCCCCATGAGCTTCGAAACGAGGAAGGTTACCAACAATTTCGAAACGGGCTAAATGCTATTGCGAAGGAAATAAGCCAGGATGGCTTTACCCTCAGCTTTCACAACCATGCTTTTGAGTTTGAAACAAGTGTGAATGGTACGAATGCTCTGGAATACCTGCTTGATCCATCTGAGGATAATGCCATACTAGCTGAAATTGACGTCTATTGGGTGAAGAAAGCTGGGAAAGACCCGGCTTCATTCATTCGTCCATATAGCAATCGGATGCCAACGATGCATGTAAAGGATATGACCAACGATGAGAAGATGACGTATGCTGAAATTGGCACGGGAGTAATCGATTTCGATCCTATACTGTTGTGGGGAGAGCAGAATGGCGTTGAATGGTACGTAGTGGAGCAGGACATATGCCAAGGCAATCCCATGGATTGTGTGAAACTTAGCTTAATGAACTTACACCGAATCGCGGATAGACTAGTTGAAATCAGATAGCCTCACTAGAGGCTTTCCCATATCTTAGAATAAAAACAAAACGAAAGCCCTCATGCTTGAAATGACAAGGTGGGGGCTTTTTGACGTTATGCAGAGGTTACTCATAATAAACGGCATCAAAAGGAAACTCTAACTTCTTCATCCTGTACTCCTTTGGTGACATATGCATATAGGTTTGAAATATTTTACCGAAGTAGCTGGGACTCTCAAAGCCGCAAAGTTTACCAACATCGTGTATGGGCAAGTCGGTTGTTCTAAGTAGGGATATCGCCGCTTCCATCCTGCGATCACGCAAATAGTTGAGCGGTGTGCTTCGTTCGGAGCGCTGGAACAACCTGCACAAGTAGTGTTTATTAATTCCGCAATGGTCGGCGATCATGTCTAGCGTAACCATTTCGGCATAATGTTCTTTCATGTATCTCTTGGCGATCTGAATCATATTGCTTGAATTTGTACTCATATCACTGCTCACTTCTTTACTTGTCTGAATTAAAGAGAGCAGCCATTCATATGCACCGAGGGACAATTGATATTTATCCGTCATTTTATCTTCAGCTACCATGCTCAGCAGTTTCCAAAACCCCTGGATGAGTGGTGACTTGGCATCTCGTTGAATAACAGGACCTTCTTGCTCAATGATCATATCCCAAATCCGATTAGCCTCCGTTCCTTGTAAATTCAGCCAAATAACCTCCCAGGGTTCTTCATTTTCTACATAATAATATCTGTGATTGCTTGGGACTTTAGCTAGAAATCCTGTTCCTTTCGGTAGCTGTGAAGTTTGCTGCTCGTATTCAAAGTAACCTTGTCCATTCAGTGTATATTGGAAAATAACATTTCCGCAGTCGGGTCGATGTTCCCCTGAGAAGCAGTAGGAGGGACTGTTTATGATCTGCCAACCAATTGAATTTAAGGTCAGAATGGATGTATCGTCGCTTCGAAATCCGTAAGAAGATGGTTTTAACATAAGTAGAAATCTCCAATAGAAAAAGTCAATTTTGTTATAGTATAAGGCAATACTTTAAGATTGTCCCGATAGGATAGTTGAATGTACAATCATTCCTAAAGAAGGAGTGAATGTTGCATGTTTAATAATGAACTAGTAATTGCATTATTGCCTAATGAATTATGGTGGGGAGGGAGAGTGGCAGATGGCAAAAGCATGCCGTTTGGTAAAACACATTGGAGCGTAAACTTAGCGGAATCAAGCGGTGCTAATCAATCCTCCCCGCTTTTAATTTCCAATAAGGGCAGATATGTATGGAGTGAGGAGCCGTTTGCTTTTCAAATTGACCAAGAATGTGTAAAGATTCAGAATGCGACGGCTCTCATTACGTTCGAAGAAGGGCATGAAAGCTTAAGAGGTGCGTACAAACATGCCTCCCGTTCTTTCTTTTCACCCACGCCTACCATCCCTGAAAAACTACTGTTCACAGCTCCGCAATATAATCTATGGATCGAGCTGTTATATGAACCGACGCAAGATAAAGTGCTTCAGTACGCCAAAGATGTGCTAGCAAACGGAATGCCGCCAGGGGTCATTATGATAGACGACAATTGGCATGAGCCTTACGGAACTTGGACGTTCCATCCAGGACGATTCCCGGATCCAAAGGGGATGGTGGAAGAACTTCACGCGATGGGGTTTAAAGTGATGCTGTGGGTATGCCCGTTTATTAGCCCGGACTCTATCACATTCCGCAAGCTTGAACCGACAGGCATACTGCTGAAAGATGGGGAAGGGAAGACGGCCATTCGCAAATGGTGGAACGGGTATAGTGCGGTATTGGACTGTACCAATCCTCAGGCAGTGAACTGGATACATCAGCAGCTTGACGCTCTTCAGTCGGAGTATGGCATTGACGGCTTTAAACTTGATGCTGGTGATTTAGAATTTTATGCAAATGAGGATATGAGCTTTCGTAAGACAACGCCAAATGGGCAAAGTGAAGCATGGGCACGCGTAGGTTTAAACTATCCGCTTAATGAATACCGGGCGTGTTGGAAGCTTGCTGGGCAGCCCTTGGTTCAGAGACTAAAAGACAAACAGCATGAGTGGGAAGGCAACGGGCTTGACTGTTTAATTCCAGATGGGCTTGCCCAGGGGCTTCTCGGCTATGCGTACACCTGTCCTGATATGATCGGGGGAGGCGAATTTACGAGCTTTTTATCATCAGATAAATTGGATGCAGAGCTTGTCGTGCGTTCCGCTCAATGTTCGGCGTTGTTCCCGATGATGCAGTTCTCCGCTGCACCTTGGCGGATACTGGACGATGAGCATTTGCACTATTGCATAGAAGCGGCCAAGCTTCATAGTTCATTCGGAGAGGAAATTTTGGAGCTTGCTGAAGCGTCAGCATGGAATGGGGAACCGATCTTAAGGCATATGGCGTATGAGTTCCCCAACGAAGGATTGGAAATGATTCAAGATCAGTTTATGTTGGGGAGTACGTTGTTAGTTGCTCCAGTCATCACTAAAGGTGCACGCTCGAGGGAGGTAAGCTTTCCGGAAGGTACATGGGTAGGAGATGATGGCACCACTGTATCGGGGCCTTTAAGAGTAGCAATTGAAGTTCCGCTTGGACGATTGCCGTACTATAGGAAGAGGTAGATATTGAAGCACCGGAGGGAATCAAGGTCTTGACTCTTTAGGTGTGAGCTATAACGAAATAAACCTAAGAGATGGGATACCATCTCTTTTTTTTATGCCAGAATTAGTAAGTTTCCGTTACTCGGAAATGTTACTTCTAGAGCTAACTTTTTATTTTAGCAAATTTTTCAATTACGTAACATACATGAATTAAGTTAAATCAACGGTTATTTCGATAGATACAATTATTAACGTAGTTTTTTCCTTAAGAATCGTATGTACTACTAGGAAAAGTGAGTGATAAGATTGCATGGTAAATTCCTATTAAATCAATAGGATAAGTACCAATTAGATTGACGATAGCGAGAAGGAGAGAAGAAATTTGAACAAATTAATCATTTCATCCTGGGGACGATCCATCATCTTGTCTGTTGCATTTACAACGATGCTAGTTGGATGCACCTCTGACAAGGGAAATTCCACAACAACCGTTACAAAGTCGACCGTCGTGAACAGAAGCGAGTCTCAGCGCGCTCAAGGGGGAAATTTAACGTATGCACTCGCAAGTTCGCCAGATACGTTGGACCCAGTTGCCAGTGGATATGCCGTTTCGCACCGCGTGCTTCGAAACATCTTCGATTCCCTAGTGTTCCAGAAGGAAGACGGATCGTACCAGCCATGGTTGGCAACGAGTTGGACACAATCGAATGATGGCAAGTCTTATACGTTCAAGCTTCGTCAGGACGTGAAATTCCATGACGGTACGCTGTTCAATGCGGAAGCGGTTAAGGCAAACTTTGATCATCTCGATAAAACGACCGGTCTCGGCCAAGCTCGTCCACTACTGGGACCTTTAGCATCTACCGAAGTCGTAGACGAGTACACGATTAAAGTGAATCTATCCAAAAAATTCGAGCCGTTTCTGAGTGGTCTTAGCTCCGCATTTTTTGGTATTTCGTCACCGAAGGCGCTCCGGGAGCAGGGGGACCAGTTTGGCAAGCATCCGGTAGGCACTGGACCATTCAAGTTCGTGAAGTGGGAGGAGAACAGCGAGATTGTGTTGGAGAGATTCCCTTCTTATAACTCCGCGCCTAAGATAGCCGAGAATCAGGGAGCGCCCTATTTAGATAAATTGACATTCAAGATTATTGCCGAAGAGGCAACTCGCATCGGAAGCGTACAGAGTGGGCAAATTCTAGCTGCAGAAACGGTGCCGCCACAAAACATCGCCGCGTTCAAGAGTAATGCGAAGTTCAAGTTTCATCAGGCCATCACGAACGGAACGCCGTTTTCCTTGTACCTGAATACGCACAATGAACCGTGGAATGACCGGAGGGCAAGGCAGGCGATCCAATTGACCATTGATCCGGAAGTTATCGTCAATACACTGTATTTGGGTACTTACTCGCGGGCTTGGAGTGCACTGACGCCGGGCATACTCGGATATAACGAGTCATTGGAAAACAAAATTAAACCAGATCTGAACAAGGCTAACAGCCTACTGGATGAGCTGGGTTGGAAAAAAAATACGAATGGAATACGTGAAAAGGATGGTAAAAAGCTGACACTGAACTATCTTGAGCCAGCGGCAAGTCGGGAAAAGCGTAAGGACATTGCAGTTATTGTGCAGCAGCAGCTGAAAGAGATTGGTGTAGCCGTCGAACTCAATATGACAACGAACGCAAGTGATTTATTAAAAAAGCGGGAATTTGATATCTCTGGCATTTCACAAGTAAAGGCTGATCCTGACATTCTGGCCAATTTATTTCGTTCGGATCGTCTGCATGCTCAGGGTGGCAACAACTTCTCAGGTCTTAATGACGCTACCATCGACAAGCTGCTCGATGAAGGAGCTATCGAATCGGATACGAAAAAACGGAAGGATATCTATCGCCAGATCCAACAATATTTAAGTGATCAAGCCCTTATTCTTCCAATATATGTGTATCCGTACACTGTCGTGCAATCAAGCAGTGTTCAGGGTTTGAAGTTTGATCTTCTTGGCTATCCGCTGTTCTATGACGTGAGCATTAGCCAATAAAGGAAGGATGGAAAGATATTGTGAGAGGAACTATGGCAACCCGCCTTTTGACCTCCTTTTTAGTGGTAATCGGCTCGTCAATGCTTGTTTTTTTTATCATGTATGTTCTCCCAGGAGATCCCGTTTTGCAAATGTTGAACGGCAACACAACAACACCAGAGGCCCTTGCAGCGCTTAGGCATGAACTGGGATTGGACCGATCGTTCTATCAGCAATTTTTGGATTATTATTCTCACTTACTTCATGGGGATTTCGGATATTCGCGAGTGAATAAAGACCCTGTTCTCCCTAAAATTATAAAGCATGCGCCAGCGACGTTGATGTTGACGTTGGTCAGTACGTTATTCTCCGTTGTCATTGGCATTCTTCTTGGCGTGCTGGCAGCCGTTCACCGCAACGGCATCATCGACTTTCTAGCCAGGTTGGTCGGACTGTTTGGCATTTCCATGCCAGCCTACTGGACAGGTATTTTATTACTGCTAGCCTTCTCCATCCAGTTAGGCTGGTTTCCTGCGATGGGATCTGACGGATGGAAGACGCTCGTTCTTCCCGGGTTTGCACTCGGACTGATTGGGGCTGGATTTATCGTCCGGCTTGTCCGCAACACGATGCTGGAGGTGCTCGGCCAGCCCTTCATCCTGACACTGCGCGCGAAGGGGATGAGGGAACGTTCGGTGATGTACCGTCATGCGCTGCGCAATTCTCTAATCCCCGCGTTAACATTGGTCGGCGTCACGATTGGAGAGTTGCTGAGCGGCACTGTGGTGGTTGAGACGGTATTTTCTAGACAGGGTATCGGGCGAATACTGGCAGAAGCGATTATGGCCAAGGATCTACCTGTCGTGCAAGGTGTTGTATTCTTCACGGCAATCATCTATGTGGGCGTGAATCTGTTAGTCGACCTTTCATATCTCTTCATAGATCCTCGCCTTAGGCGACTGCAATAAGAAAGGGGAATATAACAATGAGGGCTGGACTCGAAGTCAAGCCGCTGTTGACAATTGAACGTAGACAACCGAAGCGAAGATGGCGTCTTGGAAGTGTTCACCTATTCCTTTTCGCATCAGCACTCATCATTCCGTTCATGTTGCTGTGTGCTATTGCGCCTCAATGGGTAACCGTACATTCACCGACCCAAATTGATCCGTCTAGTGTGATGCGGCCGCCAGGAGGAACCCATTGGCTTGGGACTGACTACTTTGGACGCGATATTTTCAGTCTGATTGTATACGGCAGCCGTGATTCGCTGTGGATCGGGTTTGTCTCCGTCCTGGTTGGTGGAGTTGCAGGCGGAACGTTGGGTACCGTATCTGGTTACATTGGAGGATGGGTGGACCTAATTGTGATGCGGTTCATCGAAACACTGATGACCATTCCTGGAATTTTGCTTGCACTCGCAATTGCTGCAGCAACCGGACCGAGTTTGACCAACGTTGTGTTGGCGATTGGGACTTCAGCGATTCCGCGCTATGCGAGGGTCATGCGCAGCCAAGTACTTAGTGTCAAGAACCAGCAATTTGTGCTCGCCTCACGCTCAATCGGAAGTTCGGGTATCCGAACATTCTTTAAGCATGTGATGCCAGGGTCAACGGCTCCCTTTCTGGTGATGTCCACAATAGGGATTGGAACTTCGATACTGGCGGGTTCCGCACTCAGCTTTCTCGGGCTAGGCGTTGTCAAAGAAATTCCAGATTGGGGAACATTGCTTGCACAGGGAAGAGGTTATCAGACAGTAGCGTGGTGGATTTGCACATTCCCAGGGTTGGCAATTGCGTTATTTGTACTAGCGGTCAACATCATCGGGGATTACATTCAAGACATACTGGACCCTAGGAATAGCAAAAGGTAAGAGCAAGGAGGTTTCTTATGATCAACCCTTTACTGACAGTTGAGAGGATGACGGTGGAATTTGAGACTTCAGGCCGTATCCTCACACCGGTATCCGATATATCCTTTCAAATTGAACGAGGAGAGACGGTTTGTCTAGTCGGGGAATCCGGCAGCGGCAAGACCATCACCTCCAAAGCTATTATGCGCTTGACGGATTTCAATCAGGGTCACATTTCCGCAGGAAGCGTTTCGCTTGATGGGCAAGAGCTGACTATGCTCCCTAATAGTGTGCTTAGAGCAATTCGTGGAAAAAAAATGTCGATGATTTTTCAGGAGCCCATGGCCGCGTTTGATCCTGTCTTCACTATAGGGAGTCAACTGGTCGAGACGATTCGTCGGCATGATAAGCGGTCTACCAAAGAAGCACGTGCTCATGCGGCAGAGCTGCTGCGACGAGTCGGATTTTCTGATCCTAATCTTCGATTGACACAATATCCAAGTGAGTTGTCGGGTGGCATGCTCCAACGGGCGATGATCGCGATGGCACTGGCCTGCGGACCCGAGTTGCTTATTGCCGATGAACCGACCACCGCGCTGGATGTGACGATTCAAGCGCAAATTCTAAGATTGCTTAACGACTTGAAGACTGAATTCGGCATGTCTATTTTGCTCATTACACATGATCTGGGTATCGCTGCCGAAATGGCCGATCGGATGATTGTGATGTATGCCGGGCGAATCGTGGAGCAGGCGACGGTAGGTGACTTGTTCGCACAACCCAAACATCCGTATACCGCAGGCTTGCTGCGCTCTATCACTACGATGGACAGCGCCCGTGGGGCTCCGTTATACACGATTTCTGGCACCCCGCCAAGCGTCAATGAGTTTCCTTCTGGCTGCCGATTTCATCCTCGGTGTCCTTATGTGACTGATCAATGCCGCACCGAGATTCCAAGCCTGATGGGGAAGGGCACTCATAAGATCGCTTGCTGGCATACCGACAAACTGTTGCAGGAAGCCGCACTAACTAAGCAGGAAGCTGGTCCGAGATGGGAGATTCTGTCTGCCTCAGGTTCTCCGCAGGATTCAGCGGACGTAGTGGAGAGTCTTTTTGAAATCAAGGGACTCACTAAGCATTATCCGGTGAAAGGGTCATTTGGACGGACGAAGGCGAAGATTTATGCGGTGGATGATGTGACTTTCTCCATTCATTCTGGAGAAACCTTTGGGTTAGTCGGGGAGTCTGGCAGTGGCAAATCGACCTTGGGCCGTGTTCTGATCCAGCTGGAGAAAGCGACAGCCGGGCAGGTACTTTTTCAGGGGAAAGATCTGGCTGCGATGGACAGTGAAAGTCGCCGATTGGCTCGTCGCGACATGCAAATGATTTTTCAGGACCCTTACGGGTCTGTTAACCCACGTTGGACAATCGGCCAAACGATTGGGGAACCATTCGATGTTCATGACCGTCTCAGCTCGGAAGAGCGTAGAAGTCGGGTAGAAGATCTGCTGCAAATGGTCGGATTAAATCCGAAATGGTCTGATCGGTATCCGCACGAATTCTCTGGCGGACAGCGTCAGCGGATCGGCATAGCCCGAGCAATTGCACTAAATCCGCATTTCGTACTTGCGGATGAGGCAGTTTCTGCACTGGACGTGTCGGTTCAGGCCCAAATTGTGAATCTCATGCAGGAACTGCAGCAGAATCTTGGTATAACCTATATGTTTATCGCCCATGGTCTCAATATTGTCCGTCATATCTCCACGCGAATCGGGGTCATGTATTTGGGCAATCTGGTGGAGATCGCACCAGCTGAGGAGTTGTTCCGACACCCCGCACATCCGTACACGGCTGGGCTGCTAAGCTCCATACCGGTACCTGATCCTTCTCGCAAAAGGAAATACGATACCATTCAAGGAGAAATTCCATCGCCGACATCCCCTCCGATCGGATGCCGCTTTCATACACGCTGCCCTGTAGCTGTAGCCCGATGCCGGGAAGAGGCTCCGAAGATGAACGAGATAGGATCTCAGCATATGGTGGCTTGTCATTACCCACTTTAAATTTAATCATACTGAAATTTCTACTAGGAGCGTGTTGCCAATGTCCATGAAAAAAGAAATCAAATTCGGTGCGATTATACAAGGGGTCGGTGCCCATACAGGTTTATGGAGACATCCAGACCTACCCGTTGACGCAAGTGTCAGCTTGGATTTCTACAAGCGTCAAGCTCAAGTGGCCGAAGCAGGGAAATTCGATCTTGTCTTTATTGCGGATGGGTTGTATATCACGGAGCAGTCGCTTCCTCATTTTCTAAATCGTTTCGAGCCAATCACGATTCTTTCAGCTCTGGCCGCTGTGACAAGTCATATCGGTTTGGTTGGTACACTTTCTACCTCTTACAGTGAGCCTTTCAATGCAGCCAGGCAGTTTGCTTCACTAGATCATATTAGTGCCGGGAGAGCTGGTTGGAATGTCGTTACGTCTCCCCTTGAAGGTTCAGCACGTAACTTCAGCAAGGATGCCCACCCTTCCCATTCTGAACGCTATCGGATGGCGGAGGAGTATATTGAAGTCGTACGAGGGTTGTGGGATTCGTGGGAAGACGATGCATTTATACGCAACAAAAAAACGGGCGTGTTCTTTGACAAGAAGAAGATGCACACCCTCCATCATAAGGGCGAGTTTTTTAACGTCCAGGGGCCGCTTAATATCGCACGCTCAAAGCAAGGCCAGCCTGTAGTCTTCCAGGCAGGCTCGTCTGAATCGGGCAGGGATCTGGCTGCCAAATCAGCAGATGCGGTCTTAACAGAGCATGAAAATATCGAGCAAGCGAAAGCTTTCTATCGAGACGTAAAAAACCGTGTCAAGGCATATGGACGCTCCGAGAATGACCTTGTCATTATGCATGGTATCGGAGTCATTATTGGCCGTTCCGAGGAGGAGGCCAAAGCTAAATATGATGAGATTGCTAATTTGGTTACCATTGAAAGCGCAATTGCGCATCTAGGAAGATTTTATGAGCACCATGATTTCTCGCAATATCCACTGGATGAACCATTCCCTGATCTTGGCGATTTAGGGAGCAACAGCTATAAGAGCAGCACAGATCGTATTAAGCGAATTGCGTTGAAGGAAAATCTAACACTGCGCCAAGTCGCCCTTCGTACCGTCATGCCACCTGGAGAGTTCGTAGGCACACCGGAGCACATTGCAGACCTGATTCAGCTTTGGATCGAGGAAGAAGCGGCGGATGGTTTCTTTATTCAATCTGTTACACCGAGGGCGTTGGAGGAATTCGTTGAACTCGTCATCCCCATTTTACAAGAGAGAGGGCTCTCCCGGACCACATATGAGGAAAATACACTACGCGGGAATCTGAGGCTCCCTATTCCAGCCAATCGCTATGCTGTCAAGACAGCGGAAGCGTTCTCATGAGTCTCTGTCAGAGACTGAAAGCGCATCTAGAAGCGTATGAGGACGAGATGCTAGCGGTGCGCCGTGAGTTGCATCGTTATCCGGAGATCATGTTTGATGTAGAGCGAACCGCAACGATTGTTGCCAGACATTTGGAAACTTGGGGAATTACAGTAAAACGAGGCGTAGGGAAGCGGTTTAAAGCCGGAGTTATTGGCACCCTTCACGGCGGACATCCTGGCCGCACGATTATGCTTCGTGCAGATATGGATGCTTTGCTTATTCATGAACAATCGGTAAAGCCGTATCGCTCGCAACGGGATGGCTTCATGCATGCATGCGGGCATGACGCTCATGTAGCGATGCTGCTAGGGGCTGCCTATGCGCTTAGCAAGGAGAGACATTGTGTGAGAGGCACAGTGCTTTTCGTGTTCCAACCTGCCGAGGAAGGAGCATTGCCCTGTCCCGAAGATGGCAGCCTTATAAGTGGAAGCAGAGATCTTATTGACGATGGTGCGTTGGAAGATGTCGATATTGGCTTCGCCTTGCATGTGTGGCCAGATCTGCCAACAGGGGAAATCGGCTTGCGCGAAGGCTATATCATGGCGGCCTCCTCGCATTTCACCTATGAGTTCAGAGGGGTGACAGGACATCATGCCACTCCTCATCTCGCAGCTGACGCCCTCATGATGACAGCTCAATTCGTAATAGAAGCCAAGACTGCGGTAGCATCGCAGTGGAATCCGTTAGTGCCAGCGGTACTTTCTTTCGGCGTGATGCATGCGGGAGAAGTTCAGAATGTGATCGCAGACCAAGGCATAGTGAAGGGTACTTACCGTACCTTTGGCAAAGATGCCGTTAAAAGCTTACAAGGCTTGCTTGAGCAACGAGCAGAATCCGTCGCCAAATCGTTTGGCGGCACTTATTCCTCTCGCTATAGGCTGGGGAGGGCATTGCTGAATGATGCCAGAATCACACGTATAGCGGCCAAAGCGGCGACAGACAGCGGTGCTGAAGTGCAATGGCTGGAAACGCCAAGTCTTGCGGGGGAGGATTTTGCTCTCTATGCGGAACAGATCCCTTGTGCCTTCGCCTTCCTCGGTATACGGAATGAAGCGTTGGGAATCGTTCATCCGCTTCATCATCCGAGCTTTGAAGTCGACGAAGAGGCGCTCAAGATAGGCGCCGCTTTGCATGTATCTTTTGTGGTGGAAGCGCTTGGTTAGGCGGACGAAAGCTGAACTAGCCGAACAATCGACTTCCACCTACCTACTGACATGGTCATTATTATATTTTACTTGTTACAAGACTTTTATCTTCAAATGCTGTCGAGAGTACAATTAAAGTCGTTGAATATCCGTAAGGGTTGCAAGCGTCAAGAAATTGTGCCAGTGATTCTGTTGTTTCGGTTAACACTTTTAATAAAAAGTTATAATCCCCGCTAATTCTGTATAGATCGACAATCTCAGGAGATGCTTCGCAGAATTTAATGAAGTCCGGACAGCAACTGGTTTTAAACATGACAAAAGCGGAAGTGTGTTTGCCAAGTTTTTGTGGGGATAATTGCGCACGATAACCCGTGACAATTCCTTGATCCTCCAACTTCCGAAGTCTTTCCGTTACAGCGGGCTGTGACATCACAATCAATTTGCTCATTTCAGAGATAGAAATCCTGGCATTTTCATGCATCAATGATAAGATTTTGGAATCAATTTGGTCCACTGTAAATCCACCTCTCATCAACTTAAATATATAAGGTAATAGTAAATAAATTAATTAATAAATAAGAAATTACATGTTATTCACCTTAATCATACTATGTATTTTTCATGTCATCAATAGGATAATGAGGTCGAAATCAACTTGCAAAGGAGAATGAATAGATAATGACATGGACCTTGGATGATCCTATCAATTTAGGTCGACTACGTTTGAGAAATCGATTGATCATGGCACCTTTGCAGCAATATAAAGGTACGCTTGATGCGTTTCCCATCGACCACCACATTGAACATTATGGCCGAAGGGCTAAGCATGTGGGGCTAGTTATTTTGGAATCAACGGCGATCTCCTCCAATGGAAGATTGTGGAGTAATGATATTGGTATTTTTTCAGATCAGCATATAGAGCCATTAAGCAAAATTGCTGATGCCATCCATGCCCAGCACACGCCTGCTTTTATCCAATTGTCTCATGGAGGCAGGAAATCTTCGCCAGAAGTTACAAATGCATTAGTTGCGCCGAGCGCTATTGCGTTCGACGAGCATTACGGCACCCCTAAAACGCTGTCTCTGACAGGTGTTCAAACAATCGTAGAGGAATACCGACTTGCAGCAAAAAGAAGTGTCAAAGCGGGGTTCGATGGCATCGAAGTACACGCCGCCCATGGCTTTCTTATTCATCAATTTCTTTCCCCTCTAACCAATGTGAGGTCGGATAACTATGGTGGCAGTTCGGAGAACAGAGCAAGATTTTTGAAAGAAGTTCTGACAGCCATTAGAGAAGAAGTTGGGCGAGAATATCCAGTTACCCTACGGGTTTCTGCTACTGATTATTGCATAGGGGGGTTAACTCCTGAGATGTTGGTCCAAATGTTAAAGCCGCTTGAGAGTGATTTGGATGCGATCCATGTCTCTACAGGCGGACTTCTCCCTATACAGCCTAGTGACATACACCCCGGGTATCAAGTTCCGCATGCTGCTGCAATCAAGCAACATTTTAGTATCCCGATCATTGCAGTTGGAAAGATTTATACTCGCAGTCTCGCCAACCGGATTCTTGAGGATCAATTAGCCGATTGTATTGCCATCGGGAGCCCGCTCTTGGAAGACCCGGATTATGCGGAAGGCTTATTAATGCAACAAGAGCAAGCGAGAATCCGTGGATAATTTGATTAAGCCCGAAAAGGGAATTCAATCCTAAGAGAGACTTCCTAGATTCAATGTAAATAAGCGATTGTAGAGTAGAAGGTAGTAATTCTTCGACTCTAATGGTCGCTTTGTTTGCATTTGTATCCGGTCCGGTATTATTTGAGCCGCCCCGCACTGGTTGTTTTAATTAGAATCATTATAAATAATCTTGACTTTGTCTCTATTTTATTTATAATAATTATTATCTGATATCCATTATCAATGAAAAACAAGCATAAAGATCCCCATGAAAGGAGTGCATCACCGATGTACGATGTCATTATTGTTGGAGCTGGCCCAGCTGGAGCTTCTGCGGCGATTTATACAGCACGAGGGAATTTGAAGACGTTAGTTATTGATAAAGCACCGAATACTGGCGCACTAGCGATTACCCATAAAATTGCGAATTATCCCGGTGTCATAGGAGAAATGTCAGGTAAAGATCTGTTGGATACGATGCGCGATCAAGCCAAAGGCTTCGGAGCTGAATTCATCCAGACGACGATTACGGATGTGGATGTGGAAGGCGAAACGAAGTATGTGTTTACCGCTGACGGGATGTTTGAAGGCAAGTCAATCATTATTGCAACAGGTTCTAAGGGACGTAACCGCATGCTGCCTGGTGAAGAGAATTTGATGGGACGCGGCGTGAGTACGTGTGCGACGTGTGATGGTGCTTTTTTCGAAGGGAAGTCAGTCGCAGTGATTGGGGATTCGGAAGAAGCGCTTGAAGAAGCACAGGCGTTAAGCAAGTTCACGAAATCCATTCATTTCGTCGTTCCTCGGCCGGAATTACAAGGTGTTCACCATGTTCCAGAGTTGAAAGGCACGAACATTCTCTACAAAACGAAGCCGCTCGAAGTTCTTGGCGATAAGCAGGTTCAAGGTCTTAGAATTCGTACAAGCGCTGGCGGTGAGGAAGTGCTGGATGTGGATGGTGTCTTCGTTTTCCTATCTGGCAGTAAGCCGGGTACAGACTTCTTGCAGGGGCAAGTTCCTCTCGATGAAGATGGTTTTATGATCTTGGACAGCTCGATGCAGTCATCGGTTGCCGGGGTATTCGGAGCTGGTGAAGTTAGACGTACGCCAGTTAAACAAGCGGTTGTTGCCGCTGCGGATGGTGCGATTGCTGCTATGGCCGTCGACAAATTCATTAATAAACGGGCTCAACTGATCCCGCAATACAAATAATCTAACCCTTTAGGAGTTGACCAACTATGTCTAATGTAATCGTATATTCCAGCACCAACTGCCCTTATTGTGTCCAATTGAAAAAATATTTAACAGAGCAGGAAGTCGCTTTCGAAGAAAGAAACATTGATCTGAATGATCAATTCGGACAAGAGCTTCACGATATGGGCTTAATGTCACTGCCCGTCACCGTCATCAGTGAGCACAAAATTCTAGGTCTCAACGTCACCAAACTCAAAAAAGCACTAGCCGAAATCGCTAGCTAATCTAATTCAACCAACAAAGGAGATCACATCATGACACAACAATTAACCGTTCAATCTCAAACTGCTACATTTGCTAAAATAGGGCTGCCAGCACCGAGCTTCTCCCTGCTCTCCACGAAAAATATGGACACACTCGAAGAAAAAATCTCGCTCGAGGACTACCGCGGCAGATGGCTCGTATTCTTCTTCTGGCCTTTCGACTTCACTTTCGTGTGTCCGACGGAAATCACCGCGTTCAGCGACCATTACGAGCAGTTCCTGGACCTCGATTGTGACATCGTAGGCGCATCCGTAGATAGTGTCTACACGCATCGTGCCTGGACCCAAACACCGCGCGATCAAAGCGGCATCGGCCCTGTGAAGTTCCCGCTGGTCAGTGACTTCTCCAAAGAAACAGCACGTGCCTATGGCGTCTTAGATGATGAGACAGGCGCGGCACACCGTGGTTTGTTCATCATTGATCCAGATGGCGTGCTTCGCTACCAAGTGGTCACGGATATGAATGTTGGCCGTTCGGTTGACGAGACGCTTCGTGTGCTTCAGGCATTGCAAGCTGGCGGTCTGTGCCCAGCGAACTGGAAACCAGGCGATCGCACATTGTAAGCTACTCGGCAAGAGCCTCAGCGCAGCCGGTTGCGGGGAGCTAGCGCACAAATAAAGTGCGCAAGAGCCTCAGCGGCGCCGGACGCGGGGAGTTAGCGCACAAAAAAAGTGCGCAAGGGTCTCAGCGGCGCCGGACGCGGGGGAGCTAGCGCACAAAAAAGTTGCGCAAGAGCCTCAGCGCCGCCGGTTGCGGCGGCTAGCGCACAAAAAAAGTGCGCAACAGCCTCAGCGCAGCCGGTTGCGGCAAGCTAGCGCACAAAAAAAGTGCGCAAAGGCTTTGGTGCCCCGGACGCGGCAAGCTAGCGCACAAAAAATGTGCGCAAGAGCCTCGCCCCCCGCCAGTCGCAAGCTAGCGCTAACGGAAGTGCAAATAACTATTGTAATTTTTCGTAACTTGAAGTAAATTATGTATATTAAAATTAGGTCGTGAAGAACACGCCGCTTGCACGGGAACTCGTTTCCGGTGCAAGCGGCTATTTTATTTTCTTGACGTAGATAAGGAGATACGAAAATGAATGATGAGATGAATTTGCAGCTTCGTGAAGCGTATGAAAAGTGGATAGAATTACAAATTAAGTCATCTACAGGAGAGAGACGGCTGCGACTGCAGAAGGGGCTGAGTTTCTCACTAAAAAAATTTATTATCAATGTGCTCTGGTTGGCAGTCGGAAGTTTTGAGGGTTGGTATGCTGAGTACGAAGTGATGGATTATAAAGATGGGTACAGATATCTTGATTTGGCCAAGCCATCGGCTGGTATCAAAATTTGTGTCGAAGTGGACGATAAGGGAACGCATGGTCATAAAGCGGATTCATATAAATTTTCTGATGATCGATTCCGTCAGAATGATCTTATAATCGACGATTGGAAGGTTCTGCGCTTTTCATTGCAAAGCATCCTGGAGCAGCCACGCCGTTGCCAACAACAGTTGATGCATGCGTTAGCAAAGTGGGGGATTGAATGCAATATTGCCCAACCAGCGTTGTCCCCAACGGAACTTGCAATATTAAAATTTATTGAAAATAAGACGAAGCCCTACTCACCTATTTCAATAGCTCAAGCAGTTGGAATCCACAGAAATACGGCTGTAAAATATCTGAAGTCTTTAGTTGAAAAAGGTAAAGTGATACCCGATGTCAAAACTAGTGGTCCAATCAGGAGATATCGCAGCAGCAACATGGGTTAATGACAACAGAATTTTGATTTCTCAAAATGTGAACGTTATCAAGGTGGCGTAGTTCGTATCGCACTCTCATTTGAAGTATAATGGGTACACTACAGGTAGATAGTGAGGTTGAATGCAGCATGGCGTCCATTGCGGACAAGGTATTTATGGGTTCTTTAATTTTGATGATGGTTGCTGTTGTCGTTAGCGGAATTGGCTTTCAATTCGTGAATTGGAAATCACAGGTGAGCAATGAGCTTGAGGAAGAAACGAACACGAGCAGCAATCGTAAGAAATCGGCGATGGATCGACAAGATAAAAGTTTGAAACGCATCGGGCGCTCTTATTTATTTTGGATTGCGCTTGCGGGCATGCTGGTCTCGATCGGGTTGAGTTATTTATCGAAATAAGGAAAAACGTAGAGCTGCTCAACTACATGATGGGTGCGCTGTACGCTTGTTGGGTAATTATCGGGGCGATATGACGAAAAACTACAAATTATGAGATACAAGATTCTCCAACATTCGCAATCGTTGTGCGTTATAAAGAATATATAGATTCTTTATAAAGGAAGTGAATGTTGATTTATGACAACTTATACACAATTGAAAACCGAGATTCAGATGATCTCTAGTGAAATAGCCAAGTTATATAAGAGGCAAGATGAACTAAATAAACAATTACAGGAAATTTGTCTCCATGAAGAAAAACTTACTCTCAACAATGTAGAATATTCAGGAATGTTGCAAACGATTGATTACTGTATGGATTGCAGAAAAACATTATCTCCCGATAGTTATGCAACAAGGTGTTTAGATGAACTTCATTAGTTGTATGCAGAACAGCGAATAAGAACGCCTAACTGGCGTGCTTATTCGCTGTTTTTTTACGGAATGACGTTGGCTTGAAGGAAGAGACGTGTGCGACTTAATTGGCATGATGGTTGAGAGTGTTTTTTCCAGTTATTACAAATATGTAAGGGAGAGATCACTTGATTAGCCAGTATCCCGCGCAATAAACCGAGCCGATAACACCACTTTCTCCACTTGTCGGCCTGGATGCTGGAGGCGGTAGAGGAGTGTTTCGACAGCTCGAATGCCCAAGGATTCCTTGCCGAGCTCAATTGTACTTAATGCAGGAGCTGCATAGGCGGCGGCTTCAATGTTGTCCAGTCCAATAACTTTAACTTGCGTGGGGACATCGAGTCCATGACGTTTCAGGATTGGCAACAGCGCAAGCGCGAGGTGATCATTGGCGCAAACAAAACCATCTGGCATGGTTTCCGGCGTTAATGCCGCTACTTTGCGGTCTATTTGATGGAGCATGTGCGGCTCAGCGTAGGCGACGTGCCATTTCTTCAAATGGTAGTGCTCAGCAGGCCCGGCCATATCTTCGAGTGCCATGCGGCAGCCCCACCATCGCTCTTTGAAACTGACGGCGAATTGATCATCGCCGATGAATATCACACGCTTCGCGCCAGCGGAGAGCAAGCGTTGACAGGCCATTTTGCCAGCATCCAAATTGTTATTAAGCACGCAATCGACTTCGATGAGCGGTTCATGATGGTCGATGAGGACGAGTGGAATCCCGCTCTGCTTCAACGATATGACGGACTGGGCAGGAAAGGTGCCAGCTAACAACTGCCCTATGCAATGCGACGGATCGAGATAGGAAGGCATCTGCAACTGGGGTTGATGATGTGGTGCGATGGGAACGATGAGATGCTCGTAACCGAGCTCTTTGCTGGCAGCGGCAATGCCGGCGAGAACCTTTCCCCAGAAAGGGTTGTCCTCCAAGTAGGAAGACTGAATCCAGACCAGGATATAGGGGGAGATTTCGGTTTTGGCGTGAGGATCCCCATCCGATAGATGACTGGAAGCGGGTTGATTAGTTGACATGCGTTGCGGATTCTTCTGCTGGAGCGTATAGCCCATCGCTTTCGCAGTCTCTTGAATACGAAGACGGTTCTCTTCACTGACGCCTGACTTACCAGATAAGGCTTGAGAAACGGTGAATTTGGACATGCCTAGTCGGTCGGCAATTTGCTGCATAGATACTTTAGGGCTCATGAGTGACATCCTTCTATATACTACATACGTTAATTTTTTAATTAGGCTAACAAAACTATTGTTCATGATTAAAGTGCTAATGTCAATCAGCTTTAAGATATTGGTTATATGTAAAATAAAGATTGACCGCAACTCAGAAAGTGAGTAAATTATGTTCATATTTACGAGTTGTTAGCCTAACAAAAATAACAAAATGAAGTAGCGGGTGATTGAGTCCGCTTACCTATTTGGAGGATGAGAGCATGTGTACAACGATCATATTTTACGATCCCACATTTCCATATGAAGGCATTCGGCCGGGTGAGAAGGCAGTTGCAGAACTTGGAGAAATAGGAGAGGTAGTTGGTGCAGACGGACTAGCGGCGGCACTGGAGCATGGGGCAGATAATTTCATCCATCTTCATGGACGATATTTTCCGAAGTCAGCATGGCAAGCTATCCTAACTCATGCGCAACAGGGCAAAGGATTCGTACACGTTGGCAGCGCTCCTTTCCGGGTACCGGCTTACCAAGGCGCGGAGGGATGGGAGCTGGAAATCGAGCAGACGGCGTACCATCAACAGCTTCAAATTCATGAAATCCTTTCCGTTGACGACGCTCCCATCGCTAGGTATGCTGCGAATGCCGAGTTGCCTTTGCTGGCAGGTAAGGAAGATCTAATCGCGATTCAACCAACGGTAGGATTCGCATTGCATGTAACTAGAACTGATGATCACCCTGGTCAAGTTGGTTCGAGTGGGCCGATGGATGCACATTTCACGCCACTTCTGAAGGGGATTTCCAAAGAGGGACGCGAAGTGGCAGCGCCGATCGTGCTTCTTGAGAATACGAAGGGAGCGTTCGCGGGTGGCCGGTGGATTTTCGCCAATGTAGTCACGGATGAAGGGTTCTGGCATAACGGAGGAGCCGCACTAGTCGGGGAGTTAGCAGCCTATACAAAACGTGGCGTTACGGAAATTTGGTTCAAACCGAACTATGCTTGTTATGACCCGGGCGATCGTGCCGCCTTAACGGTTCAATTGCAGTCGCTTGCGAATCGCACGGGGGCTGTATCGGAGAATGCGACTTGGACATTCCATGTCCAAGTATCCAAAGACGGAGCAACATCACCAGTCTGGACGACCGAATTCGAGATGAATGCGTCACGTGAGCTCTCTTTTAAAAAGGTAAACATCCCTGTTGATATCGTAGCGGGTTACTATACCGCGGTGTGTAAAGCGGTTGCGAATACGGGGGAGACGCGCACGTTTAACCAAGGTTTCTGGGGTTATGATGCTGATTTGCTTCGCGAAGGAACGCCGATGTCCTGTGATCGCGACTACTTCTGGAAGGACGGGCGTCCGCTCCCGATTGTGGGGATGACGTATATGACGAGTGATGTGGCGAGGAAGTTTTTGTTCTTGCCGAATGTTGCGGTGTGGGATCGGGATATTGCGCAAATGGTCAAAGCGGGTATCAACCTGCTGCGTACGGGCGTGTGGTCGGCGTGGCGTCAAATTATGTTCGTAGACGGACATCCGTATGAGGAAGTGCTGCGCAGTATCGATGCTTTTATTTTGACTTGCAAAAGACACGAAATCGAAGTCACGTTCAATTTCTTCTCTTTTACACCAGAGTTGTGGGAGGGCGTCAATCCGTATTTGGATCCTCGCAGCGTGGAGGCGCAGAAGCGGTTTATTTCTTCGGTGGTGTCCAGACATAAGGAAACGACGAATGTGCATTGGGATTTGATCAATGAGCCGTCGATGTTCAATCCGAGCAAACCTTTTGCTGGGCCGCAGTCGGCACATGATGCTTTCGAGCACGAGGCATATGTGGCTTGGCTGGAGGAGCGTCACGGGGATATTCGCAAGCTGCAAGAGCGGTGGAATATGTCTCCGGCGGAGCTGCCAAGCTTTGCTAGCGTGCGTTTGCTCGATCCTTCTGAAGTGAACATGAGCACGACGGAAACGTTGGAGAAGAAGGGATCCCCATGGCTGGATTACACGCTATTCACCATGGACATGCACAATCGGTGGGCGAAGGAGCTCATCGCGACGATTCGCAGTATTAACCCTGCACAGCTGGCGACTGTGGGACAGGATGAGGGATTGGGCGCTCAGCGGCCATCGCCATTCTTTTACGCAGAAGCCGTGGATTATACGACGGTGCATACCTGGTGGTTGATGGATCAGCTGGTGTGGGACGGAATATTCTCCAAGGCACCGACGAAACCGAGTTTGATTCAAGAAACGGGCATTATGTATGTGGAGACGGCGGATGGGCGAGCGAAGCGGTCGGAGGTTGAGTTGCGTAATATTTTGGAGCGCAAATATGCCTATGCTTTCTCAACGGGTGGAGCTGGCGCTGTGCAGTGGATTTGGAATATTAACTTCTATATGAACAACATTAATGAATCGCATATCGGTGCGCTGCGGGCAGATGGTACAGAGAAGCCGGAGGCGGATGTTTCGTACGATTTCGGGGCATTCATGGGCGAGATTCGCGATCTCTTCGTGGGCCGTCAATTAGAGGATGTCGTGGCTGTTTTCCCGTATTCAAATGATTTCTCCACACGCAAACTAGCTGGTGACGCAACGGCGAAGCTGACACGCACGCTTGCTTATGGGATGAATGTACCGTTTCGCGGGTTGGGCGAATATCACCTCGAAGCCTTAGCATCGGATCAGCCGAAGCTGATTATCGTACCGAGTGCACATAACTTCAGCGATGCCGGGCTCGAGAAGTTGACGACGCATATACGTGAGAATGGTGGCACGCTGCTCTTTACAGGGCCGCTTGGCTTGAATGAGTACTGGGCGCCTGTCGCTCGGTTGACGGATATCGTAGGTGAAACGGTGCTGGGCAACATTGTGCGCGAAGAGGCAATGGTGTTGGACGGCGAGATGGTTCCTGTGTCCTTCGGTGGTGCACGGATCGCTCAGTTGAACAAGGAAACCGCGCTCTCCGATGACGGTGGCTGGAACTCGCAACATGGTGTCGTTCGCAGCTATGAGCTGGGTAAAGGCCAGCTCATATGGTGTCCACTCCCAGTGGAACTAGGTGAGCGCAGTGATGTGCTAGAGAAGCTGTACACGTATGCGTTGAATGCAGCTGGTGTTGAGCGGGAACTGACGTGGGTAAAAGGCGGGCAGCTGCCAGGCGTGTATGGGCGGAAGCTCAGCTTCGATAGCGGATCCCTGTTCATCTTCGTCTCGGAGTTCAGCGTGGATACGCCGATTGAAGTGATCGATCCGGCAACGGGCCGGAGCTATGCGTTCGAGCTGGAAGCCGAACGTACGGTGATGTTCGCTGCGAATTCTGCGGGCGAGCTGTTGGCGGTGTATCGACCTGAGCAGGTGCAGGTTGAGGTGAAGTAAGTTAGAGAATGCCCCCGAATGAGAAGTGGTTCTCATTTGGGGGTATTTTTGGTTATGGCGGGTGATGGGAGGAGGCGGATGGCGCAAGGATGGGAAGGTAGAAGTAGGAGGGTCAGTTGGGTAGCTAGATTTAAATAGATGGAAAAAATACAGTTAGATTAGTCATATTTCGTGGTTTTTACAGAATAAATGGAAAATATACAGCTATTATGAACAGGATTGGTGGTTTATGTGATTATGAAGGAAATTAACTGTATGAAATCCATCTATTAGATGGGAATGGAGCAAATCAGCAAAAATAGCTGCATAAAATCCATTTAACTTCGTTTCGAGCGGCGGAGGGGTGGCTGTCGGCCGATTGGCTTTCGAGTGTTTGTGCTCCTTCTCTACAAAAAAGCCCACTCAGGGTGACCCCTGGAAGGGCTTTGTCAAAACTAGCTTTTCCGATCAAGCTATCTCATCAATACAGTTGCTGCAAACGAGCTTCCCTTTGAAATAGGTCATATCCTCGAAGTTACCACAGAACACACAAGCAGGCATATACTTCTTGAGCGTAATTCGCTCAGGGTCCACATAGACCTCGATGGCGTCGCCAATTTCAATATGAAGTGTCCGACGCAATTCAATAGGCAAAACAATCCGTCCCAACTCGTCTACTTTTCTTACAATTCCCGTTGATTTCATACTATGACCTCCCTATTTCGTGAATGAAGGAACTACTTGAACTAGTTACAAAGTCTCATATTCTGTGTATAGATCTATTCCACATATGCACTCAAATTCCTTTTATTTACTGGCTGAGACTTTCAACTAGAAGTAAATGTGCATGCAAGTGCGTGAAAGCGAAAAAAATGTAAACTTACTTCAATAGAAACGTCAACTTTCCACCAGACAATCTTGGTATAGTTAGGAAAATGACAAGCGAAGGTGGAGGATATTCATTGATTTGGGATCGATTGGGCGTACTGACGGATGAAGTATCTCCGGATTTCGAGAAAGCGTTGAATTGGATTGCTGAGCAAGGTTTGAAACATGTTGAAGTAAGAGTCGTGAATGGTGTCAATGTCTCAGCGTTAGCTGACGATCTCATCGTAGATATCCGCAAAATGGTTGAGGAGCGTGGACTATATGTCTCAGCCATTGCATCTCCTTTGTTCAAATGTGCGCTTGATCCGAAGCGATTAGTTGAATCCGGGGACACGTTTGGGCAGAAGGAACAAGGTGTAGAGGAACATTTTGAGAAGCTGGATAGGGTTATCGAATTGGCAAAAGGGCTGGGGACAACGCGCATCCGAATTTTCTCGTTTTGGCGAGAGTTGGATCCGCAGCAGCATCGTGATGAGATTGTTCATCATTTAAAAAGGGCAGGGGACATCGCAGCCAAGGCAGGTATGGTACTGCTTCTAGAGAATGAACCTTCCTGTAACGGGGGCTTTGCAGAAGAAGTGGCGGCACTTGTAACTGCCATCGATTCTCCAGCTGTACGGGGGCTTTGGGACCCCGGCAATGAAGCGTATGGCGCAAGAGAGGCTTTCCCGAGCGGGTATGCGTATATGAAAAATGCTTTGGCCCATGTCCATCTGAAAGATGCCTACATTCAGCAAGATGGAACACCGAAATGTGTCCCTCTTGGATCAGGGAATGCGGCAATAACCGCTCAAATTAAAGCGCTTGAAGCGGATGGGTATGCGGGTTTGTATACGATTGAAACGCATTTTGTTCCAGAAGGTGGCAGTCAGCTAACGGGTACACGAATGACTCTGGATGCGCTTCGAGCTCTGCTTGAGGAGGTATAGGTTTGGCTAACTGGAGGTTCGGAATTATCGGCTGCGGGTCAGTCGCTGATTTTCATATCGAGGCTATCCGTCAAATCGAAGAGGCGAGTCTAGTCATTGTATCGAGTCGAGTGGAGGCGAAGGCGCAAGCGGTTGCTGAGCGAGAAGGCTGCTCGTGGACGACGGACTATCGTGAGCTCTTGACCAGATCGGATGTGGATATCGTCTGTGTTACGACTTCAAGCGGCAGCCACGCGGCCATTGGTTTGGAGGTCGTGAAGGCGGGCAAGCATTTGATTATTGAGAAGCCAATCAGTATGAATGTGAACGATGGGGAGCGGCTTGTGCAAGCGGCCAAAGCGAACAATGTTACACTCTCTGTCATCTCACAGCGACGATTTGAAGCTCAGAATCAAGCGATTAAACGGGTGTTGGATGAAGGAGCACTCGGTAAGCTTTTGCTGGTCGAGGTGTCACTCCCGTTTCATCGATCCCAGTCTTATTATGATAGTGCAGAATGGCGAGGCACGGTTGCTGAGGATGGCGGTGCCTTGATGAACCAAGGGATTCATTGCTTGGATCTGCTGTTATGGTTCGCGGGTGACGTTCACACCGTCTTTGGTAAAGTGGCCACGCAGACGCATATGATGGAAGCTGAGGATTTGGGTTTGGCTATTTTGCAATTTACAAATGGGGCGTTCGGTACAATCATGGCTTCGACTAGCATCGCTCCAGGCTTTGCAGCAACGATTAACTTGTACGGGGAAAAAGGTGCGATCAAGCTGGAAGGCTCGACGATTGTCCATTGGACGGTGCCAGGGCGAAGCGAACCAACTTGGGCCCAGGCAGGTGCCTATGGCGGCGTTAGGGATCCCCGCAGCATTGTGTCGGATTTTCATCAGAGCCAACTGCTCGACGTTATGGCTTCCATCGAAGCCGGCGATGAACCGCTGGTTACGGGGGAAGCTGGGCTGCGCGCGGTGCAGCTCGTGGAACAAATTTATAAGAGCGCTGCTGAAGGGCGGCAACTGACTCTATGATGATAATTGGAGGAACGATTCTATGAGCGAGTCGCAAGTGCAAGTACAACCTGTTTGGCAGGCACGAATTGATGCGTTGAAAGTTAACGTGTATCCGCATCGAATAGCATTGGGGCAAGCAGCAGGGCAAGATGCAGCCAATCAAATCAAGTCGTTGCTTGCTGAGAAAGCAGCTATCCGTATGATTTTCGCAGCAGCTCCCTCGCAAAATGAAATGCTCGAAACGCTGGCTCAAGATGAAGACATCGATTGGTCGCGGATCACTGTGTTTCACATGGATGAGTATATCGGGCTTAGTGAGGATGCACCACAGCGGTTTGGGCGCTTTCTGAATGAGCGACTGTTCGATCAAGTGAAGCCTGGCATTGTGCATCTAATTAATAGCATGAATCAGGCAGAGGACGAGTGCAGACGGTATAGCGCACTCCTCGAAGAAGCGCCGATTGATATCGTCTGCCTCGGCATTGGCGAGAATGGTCACATTGCTTTCAATGACCCGCCCGTTGCTGATTTCACAGATCCGGTGTTGATTAAACGTGTGGAGTTGGATGAAATATGTCGGCAGCAGCAGGTGAATGACGGGTGTTTCAACAGTTTGGCTAACGTGCCGACCCATGCGTTAACGCTGACGATTCCTGCGCTCATGTCGGGGAGTCATCTATTCTGCTCTGTTCCTGGTGTAACGAAGCATGAGGCCGTCAAGCGTACATTGAACGGAGCAATCTCGACCGAGTGCCCATCGACGATTCTCCGGAGGCATTCGGACTGCACGATGTATCTGGATCGCGATTCCTATGGCCGCTAAAATGAGTGCCATTCGCGCACGCCATTATGCAACGGGAGCACCTGTTGCGATTACCGTCAGCGATGGACGTATCGGTGAGGTGGTGCAGTTGGATGCTGCCCACTCCGAAGAACTGCCGATCATCGCCCCCGGCTTAGTCGATCTGCAAATCAATGGCTATGCGGGATTAGACTTCAACCAACTTCCGCTGCAAGCGGAAACGGTTAGTCAAATCATCCGCAAGCTATGGCGGGAAGGGGTGACTTCCAGTTACCCCACCGTCATTACGAACTCGCCCGAAGCGATCGCAAGCGCGCTCGGCAGTATTGCGAGCGCCTGCGCAGCGGATCCGGCGACAGAACAAGGCATTGCGGGCATTCATCTCGAAGGCCCGTTCATTTCGCCGGATGATGGAGCGCGCGGCGCTCATCGCCTGGATGCCGTAAGGCCGCCGGATTGGGACCTCTTCTGCCGCTGGCAGGAAGCGGCTGGCGGCCGCATCAAGATTGTGACGTTGTCGCCGGAATGGCCGGACAGTGCCGATTTCATCAAGCGCTGCGTCGATAGTGGGGTGGTCGTGTCCATCGGACACACCGCTGCGGACGCAGCACAGATTGTGGAAGCCGTCGCGGCAGGCGCTCGGATGTCGACGCATCTAGGGAACGGGGCTCACCTGATGCTGCCGCGCCATCCGAACTATCTGTGGGAGCAATTGGCACAGGAGGCATTATGGAGCTGTGTGATCGCGGATGGGTTTCATTTGCCGGACCAAGTGTTGAAGGTTGTGCTGAAGGTGAAGGGGGAGCAAGCGCTGCTAGTTAGCGACGCCGTGGCCATCAGCGGTCTTGCACCAGGCGTCTACAAGACGCATATTGGTGGAGAAGTTGTACTTACCACAGAAGGCAAGCTTCACTTAGCTGCTGACCCCCGGCTGCTGGCAGGCTCGGCCCAGATGTTGCTGTGGGGCATCGCACATCTGAATCGACGCGGTCTTGTTGAGTTCTCATCAGCGTGGGACATGGCATCGACACGACCGGCTCGATTGATGGGATTACCTGTCTCAGAGGGCTTGTCGGCAGGAGCTCCGGCTGATTTCGTGCTCCTTGACCCTGTGCGAGATGACGGTCACATCCCCTTGCGGCAGACGTACAAAGCCGGCAAGCTCGTGTACGATAGAAGTAGTGGGATTTAAATAGAAGCGGGTTGTTCTATTCTGCCAATTGGCATATGCTTGAAGGAAATATGGCTTCGGACAGGTGGTAATCGTATGAGCATGGAGAAGGGAATGCCCTATTTTCAAACGAAATCTACATTGAAAAAGGAGTTTCCTTTTAAAATATTCCGCTACTCCAGCCTTGCGCTGAAGCAGCCCTTGCATATCCACGAATATACGCAGATTGCTTACGTGCTCAAGGGCGTATGCAACCACCAACTTCGCGGTAAGTCGCTGAATGTTAGCAGAGGGGATATGTTCATCATCACCCCAGGCGTGGAACACAGTTTGAGCGCAATCCAGGATCATGAATTCGAAGTGGTGCTGATTGATTTTCTCCCCTATTTGGTGAGGGAGCAGTTGAAACCTTTCTCGGATACCCTGCATCCTTTACTTCAAAATGCTGACGAATTGCCCGAGCTATCCTCTTTACCGCAGCCATGGCTGCATATCGCCAAGTCGAAGCAACTGCTCGTTGAGCAGCTGCTGCAAGATATTCAGGATGAATTCGAGCATCGTGAAGCGGGGTATGAATATGCCATATGTACGAGCCTCATTAAGCTGCTCATCATTATGGATCGCGAGTACCGCAGTGCTAGGCGAAAGCAACGTGTACAATCAACATCAACGAGCCAACATCCCATCGAGGAAGTAAAACGATATATACACGATAATTACAGTCAAGATATTCCGTTGGAGCAAGGAGCTTTCTTAGCGAATATGGCGCCAGCTTACTTTAGTACGGTTTTTAAAAAAGAAACAGGTCAGAACTTCGTCGATTATGTGAATGAAGTACGCATTGAAAGGGCTATGGAATTGATTCAGCGCAATATGCATACGATTACACAAATTGGCTTCCAGGTCGGATTTCATCATCTCAGCCACTTCATCCGAACTTTCAAGAAACGAACAGGCATTACGCCTACGGAATATAAGAAAACGTTTGGCAAGGCCACCTAAACCTACGAAAGAAAGAGGTAATTGCGATGACCAAGAAAATTGTGAAGGTTGGTATTATTGGACAGGGGCGCAGCGGGCGCGATATTCACGGGAATTTACTTGTTCAATTGCCAGAGCATTACAAGATTACAGCGGTTGCAGATTCTATTCCTGAGCGGCAAGAGTTGGCGAAGCAAGAATATGGTTGCAAAGCCTACGCCTCTTGGGAAGATATGGTAGCTCAAGAGGAGCTAGATTTGATCGTGAATGCTTCTCCGAGCCATCAGCATTTTCCAATTACGCTGGATTTGCTTAACCGCGGCTTACATGTCTTATGTGAAAAACCGTTGGCTAAAACAACGGAGGAAGTCGATCAGCTTATCGAGGCTTCTGAGCGGAACGGTGCTATTTTGGCCGTATTCCAGCAATCCCGTTATCAACCAGCCTTCGTTCAGGTGCGTAAAGTGATCGAATCTGGTGTGCTAGGACGCATCGTACAGATCGATTTCACCCATAACGGGTTTGCTCGTCGTTGGGATTGGCAAACGCTGCAGGGCAATAATGGCGGCAGTTTGATGAACACGGGGCCGCATCCGCTGGATCAGGCTCTGCAACTGTTCGGAGCAGACGCACAGCCGGAAGTCATGTGTATTATGGATAGAACGAATACCTTTGGTGATGCGGAGGATTATGTGAAACTCCTGTTGCGTGGAAAAGGTAGACCTACAATTGATTTGGAAATTTCATCCAGTTCCGCTTTTCCACATGAACTGTTCAACATTCAAGGAACGAACGGCGGACTTCGTGGAACAGGGGATAAGCTGGAGTGGAAATATTTCAAACCGGAGGAAGCGCCTGAGCAGAAGCTGATTCGAGAGCCGTTATTTACAGCGGATGGAAAGCCTGCCTATTGCAGCGAGAAGTTGCCTTGGCAAACGGAAAGCTGGGAGGTTGCGATTCCAGGAGGAAAGTCCTCTTTTGAGCATATGACAGAGAGGCTGTACCTGATGTTGTATGACACCCTTACCGAGGGGAAAGAGTTGGAGATTACACCTCAGCAAGTGCGTAGACAGTTGTGGGTTATCGAGGAGTGTCAACGCCAGAATCCTCACATTTATGCAGATAAGCAATAAGATGTTATGCCCTGAACTCGCTTTTTGGCGGGGGAGGGGCTTTTTGAGATAGATCTACCAACAAGTGAAAGATTTGCTTATATGCGAGAGCGTCACGATGTCCTATATTTCTCAGTAAGGCTATGCCAATTGCCATTAGTTATGTATGTGAGAACAGGGGTACCTAGAGGAGGAGCAGCATGAACTGGATTTTAGAACGGATGGAAGCGTCGCATCTGAGCGATATGGTGGCAGTTTGGAATAAGGAGTTGTCGGACACATTTCCGATGAGGCTTCGACTGCTGGAGCAGAACATTGTTGGCGATCGTCTTTGGCTAAGGGAAGGATCCTTGGTGGCGCTAGAGCAATCGTCCGGGCGCGTTATTGGATTCGTCATCGGCAAGATGGCTAGTGATGTTACTATGCGTTATGGCATTCGACGGGACATGGGGTGGGTCCAGGCACTGATGGTGGATCCACAACATAGAAACAAGGGAATCGGCAGTTACTTGCTGCGCAAAGCCGAAGAAGCCCTGCAGAATGCCGGAGCGCAGCGGATCATGCTAGGTAATGATCTGCACGGCCGTCTATTTCCGGGGATTCCGGATGGGCTCGAGGAAACGAAAGCTTGGTTTGAGAAGCGTAACTACGCCTTCTTGGAGAAATCTTTCGATCTGCTGAACGCATACGAAGACGATGCCAACGTATCGTTGCCCCCTGTCCATGAGGCGACATTCCGAGTTGCCAATCAGGGGGACCGAGAAGCTTTAACCGCGTTCATGAGCCGCTGCTTTCCTGGCGCCTGGGATTATCAGCATCGCGACTATTGGGAACGCGGGGGTACAGGCAGGGAATTCGTGATACTGGAGAAAGAAGGCTCGATTATTGGGTTTTGCAGGATGAACGATGCGCAGTCACCGTTGTTAGCTCAGAACATCTACTGGTCGCCGCTCTTCGAGGGGGAATTGGGCGGAATTGGCCCTCTAGGCATCGATGAGAGCTTCCGAGGATACAAGTACGGGATCTCGATTGTGCAAGCAGCAATTCATTACCTGCTACAGCGTAACGTTCGTCACGTGGTTATCGATACGACACCTTACGTAGACTTCTACGGGAAGCTGGGTTATCAGAGCTGGAAGTGCTATGCGAGATACGCGAAGGATCTATAAGATAGAAGCTAAAGAGGGAGCAGTTGCGCTGACTAGGCGTAGTTGCTCCCTTTGTTCGTATATGTTTGTTTTGGGGTTAGGCGTTATTGTTACTGGGGATGTGGCAGGAGTAGCAGGAGTAACAGGAGTATTAGAAGTAGCAATAGTAGCAAGAATAACAGGAGTAGCAGGATTAGCAGAAGTAGCAGGAGTAGTAGAAGTAGCAGGAGTAGTAGAAGTAACAGGAGTAGTAGAAGTAACTATTGTTGTTCATGATGCCCACGTAGCACACTCATCGGCGCCAACCCCAGGCCGCCTGCCCATGCGAATAACTGGATTTTCTACAGCTAATTCAAGCGAAATCACCGCATTTTTCATAATAACTGGATTTTCTCCAGTTAAATTAAGCCATTTTCCTCAAACGGAACACTTTGAGTGAAATTAGATGTAGAAAATACAGCTAAACGCCAAAAAGGCTAGTTTTACTCGGAAATAGATGTAGAAAATCCAGTTATTTCCCCTAAGGCTGCCCAAATAAGGGACTGCCAAAGCAATCCAGCATAGCCAGACCAGCACGCAATTGCTACCGTCCTTTCCTATTCGGTTCACCAGAAATCAAGTCTTGCGAAACCAAAACGGAACCACGTTCCGCTATTTCGCGATTTCAACCTCCTTATCTCAACTAACGGAACTACGTTCCGTATCTCTCCCACGCTTGAGAGATAGCCCACCTCCAAGTGGGCATATCTCTATCATTCTCAGTTCTTATTATTCAACCTCCGGAATTCACTAGGAGTAATTCCCGTATGTCTTTTGAATACGCGGTTGAATGAAGCGGCCGTGAAGTAGCCGACGAGCGAAGCAATTTCTTGCACCTTCAGGTCGGTATCCCGCAGCATTTCGATCGATTTATTCATACGGACGGTAAAAATATAGTCGCTGAAGTTCGTTCCTGTCTTTTCTTTGAAATACGTCGATAAATACGGACCGGTAATGCCCAGTTTCGCTGAGATGGCTTCCAGGGACAGATCGTCACCGAAATTGGACTCCACATATTCCATGACGAATTTGGTCATGACATCGGTTTCTGATTTCTTCTCTTTAATGGCTGCTGCGGACCGTGACAGGAACCAGTGCAAGAAATCCTTGTACTGCTCCAAGGTATGGCAGGCTTTCAAGAGATCGTAAGGTGAACCCCTGTCGGAGAACGTGTGGATGGAGATATTTTGGGCGTACATACTCTTCATCGCTTTGTTCACGATATCTTTGGTGAAGTCTTGGAACTGATAAGCGAGTGCACCAGCCTTCGCAAGCTGATCAAGCAGCTTATCGGCTAATGGAATCGTGACAGTATCAGAGCCTGCTTGCAGATTAGCTGTCAGTTCATTGTCCTCGGAAGGTGTAGGGATGAGTAGAGCGGGCTGTGGATGCCATTCCGTAATAACTTGAACATCTTCGCCTAGCCGTCTCTGTTTAATGAGATCTAACGCGTTCTGATAGGTTTCTACGAAGTCAGACGAGCTCTTGTGAACAGGACTTGGTGCAATGGTGAAGTTGCAATACAAGGAGTCCATTTCCAGCATGCTAACAAGATGATCTAGATTGTCTGAATGCGCAGCTTCTTCCTCATTTTCGATAAATAGAATGGATAGGATCTGATCTTTTTCCAATTGAAAGGTTAATGAATCCGTGTAAATTCGCGAGAAATGCGTTTCGATCAGTTCTTTATACGTGTTGAAAATGCGCTGTTGTCCATTCGTAATCTCCGCAAGGAACGTATCCTTGAAGTCAATTTGAAAAAGGACGAGCTTATATGGCTTATTCGCATCAATGGAAGTGGGCAATTGCGAGCCTTTGCCTTCCAGTTTCCTCAATCGTGTCATGTAGGCAAACTGCTGCAATAAGGTGTTCTTGGAACGAATATCCTTATGAAATTCCTGATTGGATCGAGATAAATCATGAAGCGTATTGTGAAGCAAGTTGAATTCCTTAATTCGACTATTCTTATTTCCCTGCAAGCCTGTAGGGTGAAATGATTCCAGTGAGCGAATCATGTTCGCAAGCGGGTTATGGAATCTCCGAGCAATCAGATACGAAACTGCCAATGAGATGAATAAGGAAAGCAGGATGAGCGCCAGCATATTCAGGTTAAGCCGGTGAATTTGTTGCGTGAGACCTTTGTCAGAAACGATCTCGATATACGTTAATCCGGTTTCTGCACTGGTTTGATAGAAATAATAAGTATTTTTGATGCGCGTATAGCCGTTTCCCGTTATCGCTTTGACCTCTTCAGGCAGTTTAGCTTCCTCCGAAGAGAAAATCACATTGCGACTGCCGTCTACAATTAATAAGCTGCTTTCCGGTTGAGACTGATGAAATGCTTCAAATATTTTAGAGCTCTTCATAAAGACGATAAAAGCGAAATTCGTGTCGTAAGCGCTTTTAATCATAATGGGCATCAGGCTGCTGATGGGTTTGTGTTCAAAAGCAGTGACAGAGTTGAAAACGGCTGAAGGGTAGACTTTGAAGCTCTGTGAGCTTGCCAACTCCTTGTTCCAGAAATCGACCGTATAAGCGGACTGGGCATAAAACTTGTTGAACATAGTCTCGGCATCCCGAGTGCCGTCCTTTTCAATAACGAACCGACTATCTTTGAAGTAATACAGGATGTTGTCCAAATACAGCAAGGAATTATTAAGGGAGTACTGTAAGTTAGTTTGCGTCTTAATGACAATATCGTAGTGGGATAAAGGATTCCCATTCTTTAGGATTTCTGTTTCATTGCTGAACAGATAGCCGACCATGATACTGCGAATCAGCTTGATATGTTTCTCATAATTAGCGAACGTTGTATTCAAATTCAGACCGCTATTCACGATAATCTCGTCCTTGATCCGATCGCGGAAGAAGGAATAAGACCACGTATTAATGGAAACGAGCAATAGAATAATCGCGATGAAGCTGAAGAACAGGGTGTAGAACAGTGATACTTGATTTTGGATTTTTGCCGACAATCGTGCTATCCACTTCATCGTGTCATTCCTTTCCTTAGCTCTTAGTAAGAGTTAACCATATTGAGTATAGCATGGAGCAATGGGTGGGGTTCAATACTCGGAGCTTTAAAAAGTTCTCCATTTTCATGATTTAGGCATCAATAAGCATAGCTGGCGTGCGAAATAGTGACAAATCGTGGATACACAGAAGAGATTTTCCATTGAGGCGGATTGGAGGGAAATTGACTTATCTTAAGAACCTATGTCGATTTCGGGAATGCAGAAAATAGTGAGGAATCGAAATTATGCCTCATTGTCCGGATAACCTGCTTACTTTAAAGTTTGATGCATAGACAGGATATTCAGACTGGAGGTCAAGGCATGGGGCAATACCAAAAGAGATGGCATAACAGCAAGTATTTAATGCTATTGTTTTTGCCGGCGCTTATTTATTACCTATTATTTAAATATGTGCCGATGTTCGGGATTTTGATTTCATTTAAGGATTACAACACCTTCAAGGGTGTGTGGGCAAGTGAATGGGTGGGGTTGAAATACTACTCCCTATTCTTCAATAGTCCCGACTTTCTGAAGTTGCTGAAAAACACAGTGCTCCTAGGGGTTTCCAAAGTTATTTTCGGATTTCCGGCACCAATCATTCTAGCTCTACTATTAAATGAAGTGCGCAGGGCTGCACTAAAGCGATTTGTGCAATCCATTAGTTATTTGCCTCACTTTATATCGAATGTCGTTGTGGTGAGCATGATGTTCTTATTTCTCTCGCCAACGAGTGGTTTGGTCAATAAAGTGATCCAGTGGTTCGGTTATGACGCTGTGAACTTCATGCAGAATGAAAGTTATTTCCGGGCCATTTATATTTTGTCTGAAATTTGGCAGCATGTCGGTTGGGAAACGATTATTTATCTAGCTGCTCTTAGTGCAATTGATCCTCAATTATATGAGGCGGCACGCGTAGATGGCGCGAATCGCAGGCACCAATTGCTGCATATTACGATTCCGGGCATTCGGCCGGCGATTATTATTCTGTTTATTTTGAACATCGGACATGTCTTGGATATCGGTTTTGAAAAGGTGCTTCTGATGCTGAATCCATCCATTTATTCGACGGCCGACGTTCTATCCACTTATGTGTATCGGACAGGTATTCAGTCCATGAACTATAGCTATGCGACAGCCATTGATTTATTCAGCAGCATCATTAACCTCATCTTCATTCTGACTGCCAACTGGATTAGCCGCAGAACGAGCGAGACAAGCTTATGGTAGGGAAGGGAGTACGCGTATGAAAAGAAAATTCGGTCTCTTTGATATTGTTTTATTCGTGAGTTTGCTGGGCGTGGTCGTATCGGCGCTGTATCCCTTCGTTTATATGATAGCGGTTTCGTTCAGTGGGGTCGTTCCGGTCTTGAAGGGGCAAGTCTTCTTATGGCCCAAAGATTTTAATTTAAACACCTATGCATCCGTATTTGAAAAGCCAGAAATTGGAAGGGCTTACCTCAATACGATCTTCTATACCTTGCTAGGCACGACACTGTCCTTGATCGTTAGTGCAGCAGCTGCTTATGCCCTTTCTAAGAAACATATGCTATTTCACCGTGGCTTCATGGTCATGATTGTCATTACGCTCTTCTTCAGTGGTGGCATGATACCGACGTTCCTGGTTGTCAAAAGCTACCATCTTATCGATACGATCTGGGCGATGATTCTACCAACATTGGTTAGTTCCTGGAACATCATCGTGATGCGTACGTTCTTTGCTGGCATGCCGCAGGAAGTTGAGGAGTCTGGCAAAATGGATGGACTCACGGATATCGGTATTTTCTTTCGGCTCGTTTTACCGTTATCCAAAGCGATTCTGGCGACCATTGGTTTATTCTACGGCGTTGCGATCTGGAACAACTTCTTCTCAGCCCTCTTATATTTGCGAGATGCTGACTTGTTCCCGCTGCAGATTATTGTTCGCAACATGGTGCTGCAAGGTCAGGGCACTGGTGCTGGTAATATCGGCGGCGACAGTATGATCGTAGATGAATCCATTAAATATGCAACCATCATTATTACAACGGTTCCCATCCTGATGATCTACCCGTTCCTACAGAAGTATTTTGCTAAAGGAGCACTAATTGGGTCGATCAAAGGTTAAAATAGAGCTACAAGAACAATGGGGAGCAAGGAAGGCAAGGACGAAAGCAAATTCGAGGATAACAGGGAGAGTGGGGCAACGTATGAAGAAGAAGTCGGTCGTTATGTTAGCAACAATTATGAGTTTGAGTTTCGTTGTGGGTGCATGTTCCAAAGATAGCAGTGTAGCAACGCCATCCGCAGCATCGACAGCAGCAGCCTCGTCATCAGCGTCATCAGCACCGAAAGCACAAACCTTCAAGTTCCTAGACTACAGTAACCCAAGCTGGCCTTATGATGCGAATTGGAAAGTGTGGAGCTATTTGACGGAGAAAACGGGTGTGAAGCTAGACATTCAATTGCCGCCAGGAAATCTGCTAGAGGATGCCCTTAGTATGACTGTTGCTTCTGGGGATATGCCGGATCTCATGTGGACGCAAACGAAAGCAATCGCCGATAAATTTGGGCAGCAAGGTGCCTTGGTCAACATTCTTGACTATGTGAAGGACATGCCGAACTTGAAGGCTTGGATGGAGAAGTACCCAACAGAAGCGCAGAACGTTCTATCCTCTGATGGCAAAATGTATGTGTTCCCGAACCAAGGTTTAGGTGAGTCCAACCGTCGTACATGGATGTATCGGGAAGATGTATTCAAGAAGCTCGGTTTAGCAGCGCCAACGAACTGGGATGAACTCTATGAGACGTTGAAGAAATTGAAAGCCGCATACCCAGATAGCTATCCATTGACGTTCCGTAACGGTCTGCGTTATATGTATGATTTCGGAGCGGGCTTCAACGTCCCTGCAGAAGTAGAGAAACGGAAAGCTTCCGTGTTCTTTGACAGCGCATCCAAAGATTGGAAATATGCGCCGATTCAGAACGAATACAAAACATTGTTGACGTATATGAACAAGTTCTACAAAGAAAGCTTGATTCCGAAAGATTTCTTAACAATTGATACGAAAATGTGGCAGGATATCGTTTCCACGAATCGTGCATTCGTGACGCTTGACTACATGGGACGCATTGACTTCTATAACAGTGCACTGCGCAAAGACAATCCACAATTCACGATGAACTATATGGCCCCACCAGCAGGTTGGGCAGGTGGACCGCGTAAGACGGCCTTTACAGCAGTGACAGAAGAAGGATTCATGGTCTCTTCCAAGTCGAAACAAATTAAAGAAGTAATGAAGTATCTGGATTTCTTCTACTCTGAAGAAGGGAAGAAACTTGTTAGCTGGGGGAAAGAAGGAGAGACAGCGAGTGGAACATCCTTTACTACGAAGTATGCTGACATCGCAGATTTGAGAAAGAAAACGGGCTTGTCCACAGACGGAGCTTATACATGGTTTGATTTCAATGCGCATATTTCTGTCTCTTCACCTGAGCTGCAAGCCGCTTACAAAGAGGCACCTAAGTATGATGGTGAGAAAAATAGTACGCTTGCTTTCACGCTGGAAGAGCAACAAATTTTGGATACGAAAGGTGATTCCTTGAACGCTAATCGTGATGAGAATTTCTCCAAATTCATCATGGGCTCACGTAACTTCAGCGAGTGGGATAAATTTATTGAAGAGCAGAAGAAGCTTGGCTATGAGGAAATCGTGAATATTTACAGAAATGCTGACAAACGTGCGAAAGCAGCCGTGAAAAAGTAAGTTTACAGAGGAAAGATTCACTGACTACAGCCCCGCCTTAGATAGCGGGGCTTTGTATGATCTAGAGGAGAGGGATGAAGATTATGGTGCTTCGTCGGTTTATGAAAAGGCTCTCAGTTTTACAAGCAGTGCTGTTACTCTTAAGCCTGCTGCAAGTGTTTCTTCCACATCAAGCCGCACGTGCGGCGGTTCAGGAGTTTCCAATTTCTTTGCAGTTGAACAATATGGATTCGACGACGAATCTAACTGGTGATATCAAAGGAACAGCTGATCTTGCAGTCGTCAATAATTCCGATCCTCAGTATATCAAGGAGGGTACGGGATCCAAGAAGTGGTTACTAGCCTTTAATAATGGCGCAGATGTTGCAGGTTCTGCTCTTATTTATCCTAAATTAGCACCGAATGTTGATTTGAACGGATATAGCACCATGAAAATATGGGCGTATTCCATAAAAGCGAGAACCGGCGATCAAGCAGATAAGCCGATTCAACTTCGATTTTATATGAAGGGTGACACTAGTAATTATTATTACTACAGAGTCCTTCTCGATTGGACAGGATGGAAGGAAATTGAGGTTCCGCTCAGTGTTGTCAAAACGCAGAAGAGCATAGCAACATTGAATAATTGGGGTTCATTAGATTACGTGCGTTTCGATCAGGCTGCTATTGCCAATACGACGCTTGACCTAGGCTTGCAAATTTACTTGGATGATTTCAGATTAACCAATACGGCATCTGTTCAACCTGTTACGGCAGATAAAGCCTCTGGCGAATATACAAATAAAGTAACCGTTAGCCTATCCAGCTTATCGACGCCGGCTATTCTCACGAAGATATACTATAAACGCGTGGGCATTGATAGTACATTCCAACTTTACACAAGTCCACTCACATTCACATCGAATGGTGAACAGACAGCGAATGTGACGTTAGTTACCAAATCAGCCATAAACGCGACAGAAAGCGAAGAAACGACCTATCAGTACTCGATTGTTTATCGAGATTACGTTGAGACGGTCAATGTGAACCCGCCAGCGAGCTTGTATGCGGAAGCGAAAACGGTTGCCTTATCATCACCGACAGCTGGGGCTGCGATCTATTATAAAATTGAAGGTGTAGATGCCACTTACAAGCTGTATAGCACGCCAATTCTAATTGATCATACACAGACAGTGACGACGAAAGCTGAATTCGAAGGCAAGGTCAGTGAAGTGAAGAGTTACACCTATAACATTGATTTGTCTGGAAGTTCCAGCACGCCAATTGGTAACATGGAAACTTTCGGTGGTTGGACGAACACGGCAGCAACGTCTGAAATTCCTGCAGTCCTCGGTACGAAGTCGGGGAAATGGGCAGATCCAACGACGGCTATCAACGTCACAGGGATGACAGGACCTTGGAAACAAAATGACCAGATTGAATTCTGGATGTATTCGGAGAAGGCTTCGAATAAAAAGGTGTATTTCATTTTGGAGTGCAACGTGCCAACACCAGGGTTTGATTATTTTATGACGACGTTTTATGTGGATTGGGCGGGATGGAAGAAAGTTGAAATCCCCTTCAATAAAATGTTGAATTCAACGGGATTAGCTGACTTGGCGAATTTCAACCAAGTGATTATACATCCCAATTGGTACAATTTAGATGTATCTGATCCGACAGATAAGATATATTTCGATGGTTTTGCTCTTGCGAAGAATGCAGTCGAATCATCCATTAAACAAATTGACAAGAGCACCTTGCCAGATAGCACGCTGAACTACACATTTTCGCTCAAAAATATCAGTGACGTCGATACGGCATATCAAATTTCGCCGAAAACCGCATTTGGACCTGGCTATGATGTAACCGTGTCTTCGACAACCGCTGTCGTTGCCAAAGGCGCAGAAACAGATGTGAACCTTCAGGTTAAAGTACCTGCATCCGCTCAGGTTGGCGATGTGCAGAAAGCCATTTATACAGTGAAGCCAATTCAAGGCGGTAAGGAAATTACGATTGAATTGAATGTGAAGGTTGGCGCCCCAAGGGTTGCGACAAAGCAGCATCCTTACATTATGACCTCGCAAACACAGTTGAATGAGGCGAAAGCGAAGATTCAGAATTTTGGCTGGGCCGAGGATTACCTGGAAGCGATTAAAGTGAAAGCAGACAGTTGGTTGAATAAAACGATTTATTACCCGTCCAAACCAGCGGGAGAGAGTGGTAAATTCGTCTGCGGAGATACACCGCTTGTTTTCAATTATGACAGTCCGCATGCGCATGTTTGTCCGACTGACAATCAGGTGTACACAGGGGCGGATGTGGATGGTGGATGGCGGTTTACAGCTCACACCGTGAATATTGAAGCGGTACGCAATCTTGCCATTACCTATGCACTGAGCGGTGAAACGAAATATGCGCAGAAAGCCAAAGAAATGCTGCTCGGCTATGCAGAACTGTATCCGAGCTATGCGATGCAGGCGCTTAACGGCAGACTGTACTATCAGTCATTAGATGAAGCGGTTCAGATGATCGAACTTGTTCAAGCTTATGACTTGATTGAACCGAGCGGTCTATTGAATGCCGCTGATAAGTACAATGTGGAACAGAATTTGTTTGCTCCTTCTGCTAAAACCTTGCAAGGCTATGACGTAGGGAAGTCGAATTGGCAGACATGGCACAATGCGGCAATCGGTGCGGTTGGTGCAGCATTGGAAGATAAGACACTGATGGATTTCTCTGTGACAGGGAAGAGCGGATTTAATTTCCAAATGGCCAACAGCGTACTATCCGATGGTTTCTGGTATGAGGGTGCGATTGGTTATCATTTCTACGCACAATCTGCCCTATTCTTCCATGCACAAGCCCTGAAAAATATGGGTTATGATTTATTTGCGAGTCCGAACTTCAAGAAAACGTTCGATGTTACGCTCCAGTATGCCTTCCCTGATCTTGGCATTATTAATAGTAACGATTCTGGTAAGTATCCAACGAATTTAGGAGCGCCAGGCAGAGTAGTACCCATGGATTACGAAGGCGTATATGCGGAGTATAACGACGCTGATTATGGAACGCTGCTAAGCATTCTTTATAATGACAGAGCGCGGGCAAGAGGCGGTTTTATTATACCTGGCAACACAAGCTCAGGTATTGTTGGCGAACAAGCGGTATTTTACGGGAAAACTGCAATTCCAACTGGAGGCATATTACCTTCTGAGAGTATGAATTTCACGGGACTTGGCCATTCGGTTTTGCGTGCAGGTACGGGGAATGAACAGCTTTACGCATTGGTTGATTACGGAGTACATGGCGGCTATCACGGTCATCCGGATAAGCTTCATCTCGAAGTATTCGGGAAAGGTGAGCGGTTAGCTCCGGATCTGGGTATCCCTCCTTACAGTAATTCTATGTACACGTCTTATTACAAAACGACATTTTCACATAACACCGTCATGGTTGACGGCGATACACAGGCCATTCCAACTGTGAACAATGTGGAAGTGTATGAACCTACGAAATTATTCATGCAATCGGAACCATTCAATATTATGACGAACACATCCAGTAAAGCCTATGCGGGCATGAGTCGTTATGAGCGAACGGTGGCTGTGACGAAAGATTACATGATCGATTTATTCTCATTAGAATCGGCAACGAGTCATCAGTATGATTGGTTATTGCATGGCATTGGCACATTCACACCAGGCACAACCATGGACACTTTCGCAGGTCCACTGGGTACGAAGGACTCAACGCCTTTCTTCCGAAATGGTACGTCCAAGGAGCTATCCGGTAAGTGGGAAGGTGCATGGAATACCGTCAATGGAAATGGGTTGAAGTTATTTAGTTTAACTAGCTCGCCGAGCGCGACTTCTACGATGATCGTAGGCGAAGCCCCAGGGCCAGGCAACGATACAGCTGCTTATACACCAACTGTGGTTAATCGGGTCTATGGCAACAATGCACAATTCGTTAGCGTACTTGAACCGTTCTCAGGTGCAAGCAAAATCGAGAACGTGCGCAGAACCGACTCCACACACATTGTAGTGGACATGAAAGATGGTCGTAAGCAATTATTCTATTCGAATAGCGAGAAGGAAGTAGCTGGACAGTTGCAATATTATTTTGTAGATGGCAAGCAACAAACAGCAGAGAATGTGGCCATCACAACGAGTGTGAATGCGAACGAACTGCAGTTGTCTATGAATGAGCTATCAGGCGTTAGCTCTGTGACTACGGTGATTTACGCACCAGACACGACGAAAGTGTTATGGAACGGTACGGAAGTACCATTCACCAAAGATAATGGTTTTGTAATGGTAAGTGTGAAGACGTCAGCTGCCCCAGTGTTATCAGCAGATGTAACTGCGAACGATACACTTAGCGCAATCGATCTGACATTTACCGAGGATGCGGCCTGGAGATCGGCAATCACGGCAGTGAAGGATGGCGCAGTGACATTGTCACCGGCAGATTACACAATTGGAGCAGGAAAGATCACGATACGCGCTGGCGCGTTAAGCGAAGGCAGCCATACCCTAACGGTTACGGCGACGAATTATGATCACGCTATGGTTACCCAAGTTGTTGTACTAGGTGTTCCAGTTGTGATAAGCAACGACGCTCTGTTGTCGAGTTTGGGTGTAGATCAAGGCTCGTTAACCTTCGATACTGCGCAGCTGTCTTACAGTGTGGACGTTCCGAACAGTGTAAGTAGCCTTATTTTGACAATTGGAAAAGGTCATCCCCATCAATCCTTGGCAGTGACTGGTGCAACATATAGTTCAGTGACAGGTGACGTGTACACGTATACGGTGAACGATTTGCAAGTCGGAGCTAACGTAATTTATGTAAACGTAACAGCGGAAGATGGCATTGCCACGAATCCATATCAAATTAGTGTGAACCGAGCAGATGTGCCTGTAGTGAGTAGTAATGCTGACTTGAGCGGACTAACATTGTCTATTGGCGACATTTCGCCTGTTTTTGCAGCAGGTACCACAGGCTATAGTTCGACTGTTTCTAATTCAGTTTCGCGTCTATCGGTGACGGCAAATGTGTATGACAGTCATTCGACGATGACCGTAAATGGCGTGGCAACGGTTAGCGGTGGAGCTAGTGAGTTGGTTAATTTACAAGTAGGTACGAATGCCATCAAGATCGTCGTGACTGCACAGAATGGCAGCAGTAAGACCTATACGGTAACGGTGACACGTGGAGCAGATAACAGTAGTTCTTCTTCGTCATCTTCACCTTCAATTTCAAGTAACGCACCCGTTGTCTCTACTAATGGTACGTTGACATTGCCGCAAGGTAAAACGGGTGAAGTTAGTTTGAACAATGAAGTGAAGATTACGATTCCGGCGGATGCTTCGGCCAAAGACTTGAAAGTCACGATAGACAAAGTACTTGATACCCAAAAACTAATCACAAGTAAAGAGGTTCTCGCTAGTCCGATTTTTGAGATATTGAAAAACTTCACTGAGAACTTCAGTAAACCGATTACTTTAACGTTTGCTTTTGACAAAAATAGCTTGAAAGCTGACCAAAAAGCAGCGGTATTCTATTTTGATGAAGCTAAAAAGGTGTGGGTGGAAGTTCCAGGCGGCAAGGTGAATGGGGATCAAATCACTGTCGATGTGGACCATTTTACGAAATATGCCGTATTCGCTGTTAACCAAACGCCGACTGTTCCAGGGAAACCACCGGTAGTTTCCAAGCTAAGTGATGTAGCGGGGCATTGGGCCGAGGTAGATATCCAAGCAGCGTTGAAAACAGGCATCGTCCAAGGCTATGAGGATGGTTCATTTAAGCCGGATCAGTTCGTATCGCGTGCAGAATTCATCGTCATGCTGATGAATGGGTTGCATCCTAACGCAGGGGCAGAGAAGCTGCCGAATTACTCGGATGCTGGATCCATCGGCGATTGGGCGAAACAGGCGATTGCGCTGGCAGCCAATTCGAACCTGGTTCAAGGCTACGAGGACGGCACCTTCCGTCCGGGCAATCCATTGACAAGAGCACAACTGGCTGTTGTGCTGGCAAATGCAGCTGGACCGCAAGACACAGCGGCCAAAGCCGTGCCATTCGCGGATGTCTCCGACATCCCTGCGTGGGCCTTAGACGCTGTAGGCATCGTCCAAGAAGCCGGGCTGATGCAAGGATACGCGGAGAACCGCTTCGGACCTCTTGGTACAGTGACGCGTGCAGAGGCAATCACGGTGATTACTCGCTTGTTGCAGAAGTAAAAAGCAAAAAACACCCCCAAAAGATACGCGCTTGCAATGCAAGTGCGTATCTTTTGGGGGTTCGTTTGCGTGGCGGCGGTCGTCGCTTGTTCATGTGTGCTGTCCACCAAAATGTCAATCGTCCGTGTGACGCCAGTCGGTGACCCACGCTGCAAATCCTAGCTGTAGCCCCACCTCCGCCGTCTACCTGGCCGCCGACACCAACAATATAAGTAGTTAAAAGTAATGAGGGGTAATGAGTGAAATGTGATTGATTGACTTGTTGTGAGGAGGAGGGAAGAATGTGGGAAAAGTGGAGTGATGGGAAGTGAAGAATTCCTAGCCCTTGTCAAAAGTGCAAAAGAGCACTTTTGACAGGGGCTTTCCCCTCAAATATTGGAAATTAATGCAAATAGGCATCAATTTGAAACCAATTCATGAAATTCTGAAGAAAAACGCTAAAAAGGTTGCCTATTTGCACGCATTTCCCAATATTGACGATAAATTAGTAGGAAAGGTTGTATATTTGCATTTTTGAGTGAGGGGGAGTTAAGGAAAGAAATATAAGTGGAGTGTGGAAGTAGAAGAGAAGAGTGAGAGTGAGAGTGAGAGTGAGAGTGAGAGTGAGAGTGAGTAGATTTGGTATAGTAGCGGCAATGGTAATGGTAGAAGTAGTTTGGATCGCTCGAAGAGAAAATAAAGGTTACCCCGCATGACCGCAACACCAATAGTCCGAAAATACCCAAATAATCTCAGTATTAGCACCAACAAATCCGAATTAGTCCGAAAACGCCACTCCGTCTAGAAAATGATGCTAATAGTTCGGCAAAGTCGGACTATTGCTGGTTCCGGGGGCCGAGATGAGGGTGGGGAGAACAAGCGAAAGCAGAATAAGCCAATTGCCTCAGCAATTGACTTATCCATTCTTTCACTTCAGATTAATACAGTTTGGTGATTTTCCACCAATTGATATCGAAACCGCCGGTTGCGGCATAGAGGCCGAACTGATGTGTGCCGGCTGGGATTTGAACCTGATGTGAGACGGTACGATAGCTAGACCAGCTGCCGGTATTGGGGACATCAATTTGCCCTAAAACGGTGCCACCGGCATTGATATCCAGCGAGATCTTGCCGTTATTATTCGGAGTTGCGATCCGATATTCGACCAAATACGTGCCTGCGGTGGGGATATTCACATTGCTGAAAGCGATCCAGTCTTGGCTGTCGATGGCGCCGACATTTTGGCCGCCGCCTGTATCAGGTGTGGTTTCCGTGATGACGCCACTCATCGAAGTGTAACTTTCGGCTTGGAAGGTACGGTTATAACAGCCGCCAACGGCGAGTTCGCAGATTTCTGCCCTACTTGTAGAAACTTTGAGATCGTCGTACCAGATATAGGAATCATTCTGAGGTGCGAAGGCAGAGGTAGCTCCGCCGAAGAACGAAGAGAAGTACGCCTTATCAACCTTATCGGTGTTGCGAACAAAGCGCAATCCTGTAATGTTAGCTGCTGAGGTACCGTTATACCAAATTTGAATCTCACCATCTGGATTGGCATTTCCATTCGTAACGGTATTAACTTTGAGGCGCTGAACGATGTTCACCCATGAGCCCTTCGGATAGTAGATGTCGGCACCGTTGTTCTTCAGAACCGCATAGTCGCCGTATTGCCCCGCATTGCCCATGTGGTAGTAATAAATAGCGGCTTGACCGCCCGAGCGCCAGATCATCCGTGAGCTAAAACCATTGTACCCCGTACACTCCTGCCCACCTGAACAAGCGGCACCGCCGGCTAATCCAAGCCCTAATTTACCTGCATTTTCGGTCGATCCCCAACTGAAATCACTGCTAAATCGTACCCAATACGATAGATAATATTCTTGCCCTGGTGTGATGCTAAAAGGTGCTTGAGCGCCTGAATTTTGTGGATCAATTTGACCTTGGGGATAGAACACACGAAGTGACTGACCGCCAGAGTGGTTAAAATTGTAGCCATCGATCCATGTGCGAGTGCTCATGCCAAGATCCCAAGGGGCACTCCAGCCGTCAACGCCCCACTCAGACAAACTGTAAGCGTTTCCTCTTGTGGGCCGCTCAAAGGTATTCACTTTAGGTGCGGCATACGCAACGATTGATCCCATCATCATAAAGCATACAAGTACGAGCAGTAATACTTTCTTTTTCATAAAAAACCTCCTGTTAATAATAGTAACGCCTTGTTTCGGTATGAATAATAAGCTCCTGCCAAATTCATGCTGATCATTGGTCGTTCTTGCCTTGCAACTTTCAACTATCACCTTCTTTCTTCGTCTAGGGAATTCTCTCCACTACGCAGAACTTCGAACACTTGCTAATCCCAAAACTCGAAAGTTATCTGCGCTTCTTTATTGTAGACGTGAAGGGGGAGGTGAACTATCGTCAGATTTTTGGAAAATAGCCATAAATACGTCTACACAGGCATGTTGGGTTATCACTTCTTAAGAATATTGATCATAATGAGGAGAGATGGATTGTATTCAATTCTACATGTTAAAATAGAAAAAAATGGACAACTAGGAGGCACTATGGATCCCATTAGATTGTTGAAAAAGGATGAACTACCTGACAGTCTTACCTTGTCGGAGTTTGCTTTTCAGTACACAGCTTCGCCTGCGGAGCGTGAGGAACGTCTGGCTGTCATGGCCTCCCAACAGATTTGGGGATATTTTGACCAAGAGCAGTTAGCGGCCCAGCTAGTCATTTTGGACATAAAAACGTGGGTAAACAACAAAGCCTTTGACATGGGCGGAATTGCTGCCGTAGCAACATGGCCAGAACATCGCCGACAAGGCATGGTTGGTCAGTTGTTGTCTCACGCGCTGAAAGTGATGAAAGAATCCGGGAAGACCTTATCTTTCTTAGCCCCGTTCTCTTTTGCGTTTTATCGGAAGTACGGATGGGAAGGCTATGTTGAATACATGCGATATGAAATCGCAACCCACCAACTACCGAAGCCGGAAGTGGCGGCTGGGGGCAAGTTCCAACGAATTGAACCGGACTCAGCCTTGCTGAATCCAATTTATGAGGCGTATGCGAAGCGTTTTAACGGGATGCTCGTGCGGACAGAAGATTGGTGGCGTAAGCGGGTTTTCCACAGGAAAAAAGGAATCGTAACCCTGTATCTGAACGCTGCTGGAGAGCCGGAGGGATACATCATTTATCAAGTGAAGGAGAAAGTGCTCACTGTACATGAACTGATTACATTAACGGAGGACGCGAATCGCGGGCTATGGCGATTGATTTCCAATCATGACTCGATGATTGAGAAAGTGGTATGTCAGGCGCCGATCGGCGACCCGCTGCCTTTTGTGTTGGCGGATCCTCGGATTAAACAAGAGGTGGTTCCCTATTTTATGGCGCGAATCGTTGATGCTGCGGCGTTTCTTAGGGAGTATTCGTTTAACGCGGATGCGGAAGGGGCAAGCTTGGGCAAGCCGTTGTATCTGAAGGTTAAAGACGATCATGCCGAGTGGAACAACGGGATATTCCACATTCAGCCCGTGCATGGTGGCGAGAATGGTGTCGTTAAATCAGACTCGGAACATACGTTCGTTGACGTTATCTCGTGTGATATCCAGACTTTATCCGCGCTGTTAATGGGGTATAAACGAGCATCCTTGCTGCATCGCATTGGCCGTCTACACGGTGACGCAGGCGAGATCGCCAGACTGGAACGATTGATTCCGGAACGCACAACGTATCTGACAGATTTCTTCTAATAAATGAAGGCACGGATCATCGATCCGTGCCTTCTTGTGGTAATGATGCGTGACATGCTGGATGTGAGTAGAGCGGACTTAAAGAATAAATGGATTTTCTCGAGCTCTAGAGAGAATTTTCGCCAAATAGATGTATATTTTCCATTTAAACATTTAATCCAACAAGGAAAGCGAGTCGCGAACGCATACAGCAGCTTATCCCCACCCGCAGGTCTATTCCACTAACTTCACATCCACAATAACCTCCAAATCCTGTGTACCTGAGCCGCGATAGACGCCTTTGACAGGAACGATATCATTGTAGTCCCGTCCATGCCCAAGCTTGATATAACGCCAATTGACTTCGCAATTGTTCGTTGGGTCATAGCCGAACCAGCCTGCGCCTGGAATCAGACATTCGACCCATGCGTGGGAGGCTTGCGTGAAGTCAGCACTGCCGCCCTGTAAATCACCAACGAAGTGGTAGCCACTCACGTAGCGGGCGGGGATGCCTTTTTCGCGGCAAATCGTGATCATGAAATGTGCGTAGTCCTGACAAACACCACGTCGCAGCTTCAGCATCTCGCTGACGGTTGTCTGCACAGAGGTGGCAGATACATCATAAGTGAAATCACGGTGAATCGTTGTGTATATACTTGTAAGCAAATCATATATGGCGATACCATCATCGAGAATAGCGTCAGAGTAAGCCTTCAACTCAGGGGTTAGGCCTGTATAGCCAGTAGGTAATAAATATTCGGCATATTCATTCTGAAAGTCATCTCCGTATCTAGCAGATTTATCCTCGTAGGGAGATCTAACCGACACAGGATGGTTATCCTTGTCTTGGGTCACGACGGTGGAAACCATTTTGATCGTGAGCTCCTGATGAAGCTTATTGACGGTAAAAGCGTGTACGCGATTATGAAAATAATCTGAATACGTAAACAGTGCCGATACTGGCTCTGTTGTTATCTCATGATAATAACAGGACTGCCGACTGTCCGTTAACGGAGTTAGCCGAATTTCATTGACACTGTCCTGAGCGGAATGGGTGTAAGAATAGCGAGTAATGTGCGTGATTTCCAGCTTCTTCATGCGATAACCTCCTCCCGGGAGGGAAAAAAGATTTTCGACATTCTAGCGCCCATCCCATTGCAGGAATCAAGTAGTGTTTGTAGTGTCATTTCTATTTTCCCGGATCTCAAATCTTCCTCATCCATGCAAGCCAGATTCGATTTCATTTTCCCTGCAAGTTTCGCTAGCTTATGAACGGCGTTGTTGAGCTCCGGATCATCCAATTGAATGCCCTTGAACGATCGCTCCAGCGATTGAATGGAGAAGGCGACCGAACGTGGGAATGTCTCATGTAATAGCAGAAATTTGATGATACTATTCAAACTGACCCCGTCCGCATATTCTTTGCGATACGATTCGTATCCGCTGACGGATTTTAAAACCGCAAGCATGAGCGGGTAGGAGGAGAAATCTTCCTTCGCATATTCCGAGCAGAGCGATTGAATTAAGCGAAGCAGATTTTCGGCACGTTCGAGATAACGCCCAGCTTCAACGAAATGCCATTCATTCTGACGGGGCATGACAGAAGTAGCGGCGCCTTGAAACATAGATAGCGTATCTCGGATAAAACGATAAAATAAATGAGGCGAATCACTGGTGATATCGCGGACTTCTTTTTCTTTTAACCATAAATAGAGTCCGTTCAAAATATCCCAAAGCTCGGAAGGCATTTTCTCCCGAATATTTCGAAGATTAGCACGTGCGTGGTTTGTGCAGGCAAGTAGGGAGTTCGCATTATTTTTATCCAGCGTAATGTATTGAAGTACATGTTGTTCGGTGAAACTGCCGTATTGCTCCATGAAAACAGCCCGATCCCCAATCGTATCGATGAGCCTGCTCCAAGATTGGCCTCCGCTACCCTCTCTGTCCTCACGGATATGATAATACACGTCGATCAGCCTAGCGTGATTCTCAGTTCTTTCCGAATATCGCCCGATCCAGAATAAAGCTTCCGCTGTTCGTCCCATCATCACCATAACAATCAGCCTCCTATCGAAATCGAATTGCGGGTCGCCATTAACGTATGACCCACGTATCCTTACATCCGCCGCCTTGCGAAGAATTCACTACAAGGGAGCCTTCTTTCAAAGCAACACGCGTAAGTCCGCCAGGAATCACTTGAATGTCTTCACCCGCGATGACAAAAGCTCGCAAATCAATATGCCTAGCCGCCATTTGACCATCCATCATAACAGGAGCTCTAGATAGTTGAATGGTGGGTTGTGCGATATAGCGATCAGGGTTAGCGAGGATTTTGAGGCGGAAATCAGCAATTTCACTCTCCGAAGCCGAAGGCCCAATTAGCATCCCGTAGCCGCCGGATAAAGAAGTTTCTTTCACAACCATTTCGTGCAAATGTTTCAGGACATGCTCTCGCTCATCAGGCCTTGAAAGGATATACGTCGGTACATTGTTGAGAATAGGCTCCTCATTTAAATAGTAGCGAATCATGTCAGGCACGTAGGCATAAATAGCCTTGTCGTCGGCGACACCCGTACCTGGAGCATTCACAATGTTGATATTCCCTGCCCGATAGGCGTTCATAATGCCGGCGACACCTAGCATGGAGTTCGGATCGAAAGCAAGCGGATCCAAGAAATCATCATCTATCCGACGATAGAGAACATCGATTTGGCGAAGTCCCTTGATCCCGCGAATATATACTTTATGATCAATGACGACAAGATCGTGTCCTTCAACAAGCTCAAGCCCCATCTGCTGAGCGAGGAACGTATGCTCAAAATAAGCTGAGTTATAACAGCCAGGCGTTAATAAGCCAATAACTGGATTGGATTTACCAGAAGGGCTCAGCTTACGGAGGGCAGTCAAAAATACATTTAAGCTATGCTCAATATCTTGAATGGCATGGCTGAACACGAGTTCAGGGAACAAATGCGTCATAATCGATCTGCTTTTATATAAGTAAGAAAAGCCAGAAGGGGAACGAAGATTATCCTCTAGAACGAAATATTTACCCTGTTCATCTCGAATTAAATCAATGCCAGAAGCCGTCACGTATACATCATTAGGGATGGATAAGCGCATCATTTCAGGTCGGAAATAACAATTGGACAGCACCATTTTCCTGGGAATAATGCCATCTTTGAGGATGGATTGTTCATGGTAAATGTCTTTGAGAAACAGATTAAGTGCCTTTACACGCTGTTTGAGCCCTCGCTCGAGTTGGATCCACTCATCTTGTGGAATAATCCGGGGAATCGGATCAAAGGGAAGTGTTCGCTCTAGAGCTTCCGTCTGATCGGGGCTATAGAGTGTGAAGGTAATGCCTTCTTCCATCATCCGTTTCATCGTCGCGGTTTGGCGCTTGTTTAAGTTGCCTCTCTTCATCGACATGAATTGAAGAAACGTACTTTGATAATGAGGGCGAACCGAGTAGGCGTTCATAAACATCTCATCAAAAAAAGGACGAGGATCATAAGGAGTCGTGATCAGATTCTCAGGTTTGGACATCGCAGCTCCTGGTTTCATCTTTACGCATTCGGAAGTTACTTGAAGCTATGGACCCGAAGCAGAAACCAGGCCTCCTTTCTGATCTAAGTTATTGAAATGTTAGATAAAATAACACTTTCTTATGGAACAGGATATGGTTTTTCTTATATTGTAGATTTATCAGAAAATTATGTCAATATAACTTACACATAAAAATACCGACATTAAGCATGAATTTTTTGTGAATGTTCGGAATTTCGGAGGTAATTCTATATATAGTCTTGATTTACATTGAAAATCACTATAATATTGTCGAATAAGGGAGTGTTAAACAAAGTCACATTGAATGTGATAAAAGGGGTGTAGCGGTATGTTTGATTGGCTGGGATTTAGAAAAGGTCTGCCTTTGTGGTGGTCTTACCGCCTGAATCGTCATATCAAGGAAGATGTAGAGCACATTTTCGAAGGAATTGCGCACACTAGGACGGAGATTTTGCGCAGCTGGGCTGTTGCTTATTGGTCCCATTTGGATCGGTTGTTGCAACAGTTCATCAGTACAGAAATGTTGAAGGCGTCGAACGAGTCGAAAGACGCATCAGAGGTAGGCAAGCTGCTAGCAGCCACGATGAAGAGCGGAGCTGATTTCTCGGAAGTATTCATTTTGAATGAGAAGGCATCTGTCGTATACTCCACACACAACGCTCATGTGGGAAGATCCTACGCGGCGGGAAGCGTGCTGGGGAGAGGATTGGAAGAATCGCGCAAAGGCGTAAAATGCTTATTCGGACCTTTCTCGGATCCGCTCACACTTCAAATCGGCCCAAGTACTTCGCCTTTTCATGACGCGATGACGATTGTTTTTATTGTGCCTATTATGATAAAGGGGCAATGGAACGGAGTTATTTGCGGACGTGTGCCGAACGATGTGCTGGGAGATCTGATTCAGCGGGAGTCAGGACATGTGTATCCCGATTCTGGTGATAACTATTTATTTATGGCGAAGCCGGGGCTAAATAAGCACATCGTTCCTGGAACCGCATTATCACGAAGCCGATTCGAAGATTTAACTTTTACCCATGGAGATAATTTAAAAGATGGTGTTCGCACCGATTATGGGATCGTTGGGGTCAAGGAGCATACGGAGTTGGAGCTTGTTTTCACAGATCCTGCGACAGGACAACTGCATCCAGGTGTAGCAGGAACCATTGCCAAGGGGAATAATTTATTCGTGGAATACCCGGGATATTCTGATTATCGTCATATTGCTGTTATTGGAAAAGGTGTGACCTTCCAGCTGCCGCATTGCCCGGACGTATGGGGGATGATGTGTGAAGGGGATTTGGAAGAGGTCTACCGCATTCGTTCGATTGATTGGAAAATATTCAGTCTGCAAATGCGGTTCATTGTTCTCATGCTGCTTGTTTCCGCGAGTAGCTTCTGGCTGCTCAATGGACATGTGTCAAATGGTGCCGGCGCTGCGATTATGGTAGGTGTCAATCTCCTCTTCGGCGGAGTTGGTGCAAGTTTAATTCGACGTCAAGGAAGTAAGCCAATTGCTAGACAGCTTGCTCAAATTAATAAATTTATCCGCATTAATGCAGAAGGTAAAGGGGATTTGACACAACGTCTGAAGGTTGATGAGTTCGCTGGTGATGAGACGCGGGACTTGGCCAAATGGATCAATAATATGATAGATTCCTTGGAAGGCATCATGCTGCAGGTGAAGCAAGCGGCTGCTGAAGTACAAGTGAGCCAAGAACGAATGAATGACTCAACAGGGTCTACGGAGCAATCAACAGGACGCATGAGTACGAAGATCCATGATATGATCCGTTCGTTACGCGGACAGTTGAAGGATATTGATGTCGCGAAGGATGTTACGCAAAATATGAGCGGAACGTTACGCGAGTTGGAGGAGAAAGCTTCTGGACAAATCGCAATCGCACAGGATGAGGTTGAACGTATTGGTCAGAAGATGACGGATATTTCGGCGAAGGTGGAAGAAACGAATCAAACCATTCAAACCTTCCTGCACACGACGCAAGAAATTCCGAAACTGCTCAAAGTCATTGAAGAAATCTCAGCGCAGACAAATCTGTTATCGTTGAACGCGTCTATTGAAGCAGCCCGAGTAGGTGAACATGGCAAAGGCTTCGCTGTCGTTGCTGGGGAGATTCGTAAGCTAGCGGATTTGACCAAGAAATCAACGACAGAAATTAATGCGACAATCGAGGATATTGAACGCCATGCGAATGAAGCTTTCATCTCCATGGAAGAAGGCACGAAGGTCGTTCTAGAAGGAACGCAGATTGTTGCTGCAGCGTCTGAGATTCTGAGCAGTGCGAACGCCCACGACACGATGAAAACGCAGGTCGTAGAGGAAGTAGTAGCGCTCATGGAGAAAATTGCAGCGGTGAGCAAAGAGAACCGTCAGATCTCAGCGCAAGTGGAGCACACCGTGCAAGAGCTGCTGCAGGACATGCATCATGTGCGTCAGACGACAGGTGATGTTGGTGCGATAACGCAGTCTATGTTATTGCTCGTGAATCAGTTTCATTTGACAGAAAGCCGCATTCGTTAACAAGGTATTATTCGTCATTCTTTCGCATGTTAATAGCCCCATGCCGCATACAATGATAATGCGGTATGGGGTTTTTCTGCCAGTTCAGTACGATGAGGCTTAATGAAACTCGTCTCCCTCGGACGCTGCGGCATGGCGTAGCTGGGAAGTGGTTTTGTTACATAAGAACCAAGGGATTATTGAAACTTGAAGTGGAAGCTTGCCAAGAAAATTTTCTTAGGAAAACTCGGAGGAGGATGTCGAATGAGTGACCGTTTGAGCATTCAAACGAATCGGGCAGAGAATGTGAATCCTAGTGAATTTAGAATGCTAGCCCAGCGTTTGAAGGAGGAGCATGTGCAAATGCGTGAGCAGCTCTCCGACATTCGTACGCTTGCTGCAGCTTTGTACACCCTTGAAGATTGCTCAATTGGGATGTGTCGTCTGATCGAACTTCAGGACGGCATTCTATCCTTGGTGGAAGAGTTGGAGCAGCATTCGGAATGGGAAGAACAGGTCTTATTCCCGAGTCTGCAAACCTATTTACATCCGACGATGGCTATCTCGGTATCACGTTCTATGCATGTATTGGAGCAGGATCATGATTTGGCCAAAAGAGTCGTACAGTCATACGTTAACGGTGTCAACGCGATGAGCGTGCCCATCGACATGGACTTCGTCCATGTGATGGCCTCTGAGCTGCTAACTGCCTGCCTCATCCTGCTCAAGCACTTCACGCTGGAAGAGGAGCTTGTCTACCCGCTAATCGATCGGATCATGAGCCAGATTGAGGACCAGATTAGTTAGAATACGCCTATGGAGTATGAGTACTAGGACGTGGAGCGAGACAGTGCAACTGACGTGGATCAGCGGGTAGGTCGGTCAAAGTAGTAGGAGAGATTATCTAGGTTGAAGTGAGTGGAAAAGGTGGCAAGTATGGTGAAAGTAGCTAGAGTAGTTGGAGTAGCAGAAGTGGCAATTGTAGCAATAGTCGCAGGAGTAGCGGGAGTTTAAAGTAGCCAAAATGTGTGCCCGAAAAGCCCCCTCACAAGCAATTTGACTTGTGAGGGGGCTTTTTAGTTGACGTGAAGCTCCACTCAACTCCATGCACTATTGCGCTCCGTCTGAGCCGCAATGGCAGAATAACTGGAAAACCTACATCTATTTCAGGCCATTTTGTCTGATTTGAGTGAATAACTGGAAAAACTCCAGCTATTTTCAGCCATCTGCCCACTTATCGCGACAAAGGTGAAATTTAACTGGAGTTTTTCCATCTAAATGGAAGAATCAGCCAAATCCAGCGAATTTAGATGGAGTTTTTCCATCTATTCGCGCTAGAGGCTGCGAGGAGTGTGATGCGCCCCTACGCCTCCAACGTGCTCAACGTTTTCTCTTCGCATTCTTTGGAACAGAAGCTGTCATGCTCTTCTTCACAAGCTTCGCAGCAAATGTGCTTTAAGTGGCATAGATCGTTCGCACAGTTAATATAGCGATCCTCTGCGGTTCCGCAGTGGTAGCATTTGCCTACAACGATATCTTCATCGGTACGGTTAATCGGTACGGAGATGCGCTCATCGAACACATAGCATTTCCCGTCAAAAAGACGACCTTGTACCTCTTCATCTTTACCGTAGGTGACGATTCCGCCGTCCAACTGATACACGTCGGTGAAGCCTTCGTTGATCAAGAAACCGGATAGTTTCTCACAACGGATGCCTCCCGTGCAGTAAGTGAGAATGGGTTTGTTTTTAAACTCTTGCAGATTGTTGCGAATCCATTCAGGGAATTCCTTGGTTGTCTCGACTTCAGGACGAATAGCGCCACGGAAATGACCAATATCATACTCATAGTGATTACGGCCATCTAGCACGATGACATCTTCACTTTGCAGCTTCTCATACCATTCCTTAGGCTTCAGATGCGTACCAGTCAACTCATTCGGATTCACATCTTCTTCCAGACGGAAGGTGACGAGCTCCTTTTTCGGACGAACAAACAGCTTCTTGAAGGCATGTCCTTCATGCTCATCAATTTTGTAAACCATATCTGAAAACAATGGCATGAGATTCATCATCGCCATGTAGGCTTCCGTCTGTTCTACGGTCCCAGACAGGGTGCCGTTAATGCCCTCGGGCGCAATCAGAATGCGTCCTTTTACTCCGAGCTTTTTACAATAAGCCAAATGTTCTCGCGCCAATGCTTCATGATCAGCTACAGCGACGAATTTATAGTACAACAAGATGCGGTATGGAGCGCCATGTTCAGTCATAACAATTAACCACCTATACGTATAAAATGACACACGCCATCAAGATGGCGTATACGCATATAGTGACATAAATTCGTGTTTTTTTCAATCAAGTAGCAATTTTTGGATCGTATGATACACAAACTGCAACTCAAACTCTAAGATTTCAAACAAATGGAACAAGTTAGATAGGTCCCACTCGGCTGCAGGCAGCTTCTTTTGCTCATTCACAGCATCCTCCAACTCGCTTGCCGCGGCAAATACGCGATTAGCTGACAGGTTGCTGGAGGAACCGCGAATACTATGAAGTAAACGAGCCCCTTCCTCCAAGTTACCTTCGTCGATGCGTACTTTCAATTGAGCCATCAGCGGGTCGGTTTGGTCTTGGAATTTACGAAGCATATCCCGGTAAATGTCCATTCTGCCGCCTATACGTGGCAGTGCTTCTGCGATGTCGAGTCCAGGTGTTGTCTGCGTCTCTGCTTGTAGATGAAGCGTGGTTTCGATCGCAGTCTTCAGTCGTTCTGGGATAATGGGCTTGGAGATCATCTCACTCATACCCGCCTCCATGCAGGCCAACCGATTGTCGAGCGTCGAATCCGCCGTTAAAGCAATGATTGGAATATGTGCCCATTTCGGCTCAAGACGGATGCGCTTGGTCGTTTCGATCCCATCGAGCTCTGGCAAGTGGATATCCATTAGAATCAAATCATACGTATGAATCGCCAGGTCATCTAGGGCTTCAAACCCAGTACCAGCTACTTGTATGCGACAGTTCATCATACTTTCCAACAGAGAGCGAGCAACGGTTTGGTTAATTTCGTTGTCCTCTACAATCAATATGCGGAGTGGAGCCTTGCTCAAACTATTTGAAGGGAAGTGTGCAAAGTCCTTCTCCTTATCGTTCGCGATAGTGTCTGCCCATGGTGTAACAGTCTCGCTTTCAGCTTGCAGAGCCTTTAACGTTCGGTATAAGGGACTACGAGAGATTGGCTTGACCAGAATGGCATCGGGTGATGCGTCAGGTGGTAATTGTTCAAGTGCATCTCTTCCTGATAACGAAGTGTAAATGATGGTTCTAATCCCCTGCTGCTTGCAAGCAGCCAACATGGTTAGCCAGACTTCCTCCCCATACATGTCTTCTGCTTCCATATCCAACAGAATGAAGTCAAGAGGGATATGATCAATAACTTGAAGAGCTTCCTTCCATGTATATACACCGGCAGCATCGTTGCACATGGACGCTAGATTTTGGACGAGCACCTTATTGAATGTCGGGTGATCTTCTACGACGAGCATCGTGAGTGGCAAGGCAACGCAAGCTTGATGGGTTGGCAGGTAGAGCGTGAAGGTAAGAATGACAAGGAATTCACTCCCTACACCTTGCGTACTAGAAACAGAGATGGAGCCGTCCATATTTTCAATAATATTTTTGGAAATAACTAGTCCGAGCCCTGTTCCGCCATATTTACGGCTCGTCACCTCGTCACCTTGGATAAAGGGTTGGAATAAATTAGCCAATTGCTTCTCATCCATGCCGATCCCCGTATCCTTGACGCTGAATCGAAGCGTAACCTCGCTATTATGCATCTGATGGATGGAAACATGAAGTGTGACGGTCCCTTGCTCCGTGAATTTAATCGCATTACTGGAGAGATTCAGTAGGACTTGATAGAGCCGCAGAGAATCACCGATCAGTTCAGCTGGAACATCTTCAGCTATATCACAAATGAAATCAACAGGCTTATGACCAAGCAGTACACTCAGCGTTTCACATACACGTTCGACGGTCTCATCTAACTGGAATGGATGATGTTCAATCACGAGCTTATCTACTTCCAGTTTAGAAAAGTCCAGAATATCGTTGATAATATGGGCAAGCGACTGGGAAGAACGAGAAATTTTGCGTGTGTAGTCCATTTGTAATTCGGTCATTGTTGTTCGCTCAAGCAGGTAAGATAGTCCAACAATCCCATTCAAAGGCGTACGTATTTCGTGGCTCATGCGAGCAAGGAAAACGCCTTTGGCCAAATTAGCCTCATCCGCCTCCTGTTTAGCTAAGATAAGTTGCTCCTTAGCTTGGACTTGCTCCGTAATATCCCTCGTTATCGCTGAGAAGTAGAGATCGCCATTATCGAGAGGGAAGTGGGGAACGATGATCAGCGATGCGATAATACGTTGATGTTGCTTAGTCATGACTTCCGCTTCGAATTCCCAGAAGCCCTCTCGGATCGCAGTTTGAAGCCCTTCATCGAAGTTAAAGTCATTCAAGATCTCCACAAACTCATGAAAATGTGAATGGATATAATCCGCCCCAGCAAGTCCCATAGATTGAATACCGGCTGGATTAATATAGAAGATGTAACCATCTTGATCAAAGGTGAGTATGGCATCCCGTGCGCTTTCAATAATCGTGAGCAGCCGTTCTTTCGTTTCATTACTCGCCTTGATGTCACTGATATCACGGGCAATAAGGACGTATCCTTTTAAATCGCCGTTTGGATGCGTGATGCAGCTCACACTCGTTTGCACATAGATCCGGGTGCCGTCCTTGTGATACCAGGTCCATTCCAAATCCTCTTTCAGATGACGCAAGGAACGTATGACGAGTGTTGTACAGTCCGGGGGAATCGTCTCGCCTAGTTCTGCCGAATATTGTGCGGCTCTTTCATTAAGTTGTTTTTGATCTAGCCAGATTAACGGAGAAGCGATTTTATGTACGTCTGCAAAAGTGTACCCAAGCATCTGCGTAGCTCTGCCATTGAGATGGTTGATCGTAAAGTTAGGGTCCAACACGATCATGGCATATTGATTATGTCGTATGAAAGCTTCAAACGGCTCGAAGAGCTCGCGTATATTCTCCATCATGCCATTGACAGATATGGCGAGTGCACCTAATTCATCTGTACTTTTAAACACAATAGGTTTCATGTGGAAATCACCAGCGGCAACGGCCTCCGTCACTTGGAGGATTTGTTTAATCCTTTTGATAATGAGATGGTTCGTTGTGAAATAGATAAGGAAAAAAATGACGAACACGGTCATCAAAATAATCCCCACAGTTGACCATAGAAGTAGACTTGTTGGTGCTTCGATGGCACTGATGGGTATGGAATAGCTGAGATACCAGTTTAATTGAGGGATTCTCGCATAGAACCACCTTGTCTTTCGGCCCGTAATAATCGATTCGTCAAGATAGCCGTTGTCTTCTTTTAATGCTTTTTCAAAAGCAGGGACAAGTTCGGGATATTCCGTGAAGATATTTAACCTTAGAATGGTAGGCGAATCGGTAGCGTAGAGGGCGAGACCTTCACGATTAGTGATCAATAATTCTCCATTTTCTAATGGAGCAAGCAAATGTTGCTCAAACATGGGTGCAGCTTCGAGTGAAGCGTTGACAATACTAATGACTTTATGTTGCTCATCGAAAATCGGAGCTGTAATCGAAATCACATAGAAGCCCTTCATTCTGCTTGTATAAGGTTCAGATATGTAACTTTTCCCTTTCAGTGCCTGTTGGAATCTGGGCTCGTTAGAGATGGAAAGTGAGTTTCCTGTTGTAAACTGGAGTGTGCCTGATATATCAATAATCCCCATACTGTAATATTGATTGCCCTCCGATTCTAATTCATGGGCTAGGAAATTCAAACGATCGGCTTGTGTGCCTTGTTTCATAATGCTCATGCGACTAATGAGCTCAATCTCTGCTAGGCGAATGGACAAATAGTCATACATATTCCGCGCAGAATTCGATACGGAGGCCAAAGATTGCTCGTTCATTTGCTGCAACAGCTTGTTACGCGAAAGCTTGTAATTGGTAATTCCAACGACGGCGAGGGAGATGGATGTGATTAGAACTAACCAGGCGACGAGTTTAAAACGCAAGGATGATGACATTTTTTTCCTCCAAAAACCATGTAATTGTTAGAAAACTTCATAATTTCATCATGATTAGAACAGAACAAATTTAATGATTTCCATTTATGATATATCCAACAGATCAGTTACGTATACACACTGTTCAAAATTGGTAAATTGAAAATTGGGGGATTCGGTATGCAGATGACAGTACGGACGAAATTTATTGCGGTATTTGCAATTATCTTTTTGATGGTTGTGGGAATGAGCTGGACAGCGATGAATCGCATGGGTGCGCTAAAAGACATGAATAATAGTCTGGCAAACAACTGGATGATGGGTATTCAAAATATTGAGGAAGTTCATTATCATGCGGAGCATTTACTAACCTTGTACTATCAGAAGAAATTAGAACCAGACGTGAAAAAGCATGAAGCGATTGATAATGGTATTCTAGCCACGATTACTGAGATCGACAATTTGTTAGGAAAATATAAGGAATCTGTGTCAGGTGAAGAAGAAGGGACACGGTTGCAAGAGCTAACCCAGAACTGGGAAGGATTTAAAACATCATTCGCAGCCAATAAACAGTTATCAGGTGATCCAAGTAAAGTGAAGGAAGCAGCTGAGAGCCTTCAAGTCATGTCAGCAGCCTTCGGCAAAGCACAGAAATCGATGGCGGATTTGGTTACCTTTAACCAAGAAGGCGGCCAGCAAGGTGTAGTGGCGAGTGCAGCGGAATACAAGAGAAGTGTACTAACAACTTTTATCGCCTTAGGTGTGATGCTTGTATTTATGATTGCGGCTTGTTATTTCCTTGTCAGCAACATTTCCAACCCTGTTCGCAAAGCATCACAAGCGTTAAATCGAATCTCCAAAGGAGATCTTACCGTTGAAGCGATTGTTGTGAAAAATAAGGATGAAATTGGTCAGCTCATCGGGGATGTGAACCAAATGGTGGGCCATCTTCGCCATTCCGTAGAGCAAATGCTGCATGCTTCAACGAGTGTGGCGGCATCCTCTCAGCAATTGTTTGCGAGTTCGGAGCAGAATAGCTCAGCTTCCCAACATGTTGCTGCATCTGTACAAGATTTCGCAACTGGCGCGGATACACAAGCTCAAAGCTCTGTTGAGTGTGGAAGAGCGATGGAAGAAATGGCAGCAGGTATTTCCCGTATTGCTGAAACCACAGCTGATGTATCTGATCTATCCATGACGGCAACGAACATTGCAGAGCAAGGCACATATGCCATGGAGCGTGTCGTGAATAAAATACAGGCAGTCTCTACATCCGTTGATGCAGCGAATCAGGTCATTCAGGATCTAGAGAAGCATTCCCAAAGCATTGGTCAGATTACAACGTTAATCGGGAATATTGCTTCGCAAACGAATCTGCTTGCCTTGAATGCAGCGATTGAAGCTGCGCGTGCTGGTGAGAGCGGCAAGGGCTTTGCCGTTGTAGCTGGTGAAGTTCGTAAGCTGTCTTCCCAAACAGATGATTCTGTTCGTGAGATTTCAGAGCTTATTACATCGATCCAACGGGATTCCGCTCGGGCAGTAGATGTCATGAATAATGGAAGAACCGAAGTGCAGGAAGGTCTGCTTGAGGTGAGTGTTGCTGAGAAAGCATTCAGTCAAATTGTACAAGCTTCGCAAGAAGTAGCTAGTAAAATTCAAGAAACAGCGGCAGCTGCAGAGCAGATGGCAGCAAGTTCGGAAGAAGTAGCAGCTACCGTTGCTCAAGTTGGTTTTGTAGCGCAGCAAACATCAGGTACAGCGCAATCTGTTGCTGCAGTCACGCAGGAACAGCTAGCTTCAGCTGAAGAAATTACGTCTTCCGCCAAAAGTCTAGCTGGAATTGCCACGGATTTAAATCAAGTAGTAGGTACTTTCCGACTATCATAAATTTTTTTGAAAAAAAGTGTAGAAAATCAGACTTTTCCGAAAGCTGGTACGTCTAGTTATCGTGAGGGTAAAACAAACGACACAAGCACGATAACTCAGAAGGAGTGAATAGGAAATGAAAAAGAATCCTTGGAACATGTTGAAAATGGGTGTTGTTGGTTGCGCAGTACTCGTAGGTGTGAGTGCTTCCGTAGGCCCAGTTGCGAATATGGCTTCCGCAGATACTGCCGTTGTTGCTGTCTCCACAACGACATCGACAGTGCCTGTTGTCGTTAAAGAAGTGGTGCTTACATCCAAAAGTAAAGACTTAACAACGAATATCAAAGTACCGCAACTGAGCGGAATGCTCGATATCAAATACCAAGACGAACTAAATAACACGATCCTGGCACATGCGAACGAAGATTTAGCAAGTTGGGAGAAGCAAGCTGCAGAGGCGGCAGCAGCTGCCAAAGATAAAGGGTATACATACCGTCCCTACGGCCTTACGATCGTCTACACATTGAAATCGGATGGGTCTGGCTATCCTTCAGGCGTAGTTTCCCTTACGGTCACTTCGTATGGAGAAACAGGTGGCACTGGCATGCCGAGAGTGGATACGTATAATGTGCTTAATGCAGGGACAGCTCAACGTGTAACGCTGCAGGATCTGCTTGGTGCGGGCTACAAAGCAACTGTTGATGCAGGTGTCACTACCAAGATGAAAGAGGAACCGCAATATTTCTTTCCGGATCAATTCAAAGGAATTGATGCAGATCAAGGTTTCTTTGTAGAAAAAGGGGCAGCGGTTGTTGTATTTCCCAAATATGCCATTGCAGCTGGTGTGGCGGGAAGTCCAGAATTCCGTTTCAACTTGCCTTCTAATCTGACCATTCAACCGAATCCTACTCCATTACCTGGTACCGACAAATTGAAAGTGGAGTTGTCAACGAGCGATGTCGAACAGAATGCGGATGGTGTTTCACTTGTTCCTTTCCGCAAAGTAGCTGAAGGTTTGGGTTATACCGTGAAATGGAATCAGGATACGTATGGGGCTGAACTATCGAAAGGTGCCCAGTGGACAAGTGTGAGCGTGGGGAAAGATAGCTATTTCTATGCCAAAATGGCGCCAGTAGCGCTAGGAGCGGCTCCGGTTATTCTAAACGATACGCTCTTTGTGCCTACTAAATTTGTGACAGATATTCTAAAAGCTGAAGTGACAATTGATTCGAAAGGGATTCATATTGCACAATAATTGAGTGAAAAACATGAGGAATGAGTAAAAATAAGCCTTCAAATGCCGATTCAGGTGGTTTGAAGGCTTTTCAACTAACACGTTTGTGAAAGCGTTTGCATATACTGTAACATCCCGCATGTAGGAGGTGTGATCGGTATGTATCTCAAAAATAGTTTATCAGCACTTATGGGTCTATGGTTTCTGATGACTCCTTGGGTGTTTGGATTTGGGGATGTAACCAATGCGCTTTTCACCTGTGCGCTGTTCGGAAGTCTACAATTCGTAAGTTCGATGCTAGCGCTAGGAAAAACAGGCAAGCACATGTGGCAGAACTGGGTTTGTGTCGGCTGTGGAGTCGTATTCATCGTGTTCCCGAATGTATATCACCTAACTTTCTTAGCGTTTTTCTCTTTCGTTGCGCTAGGATTTATGACAATTCTCATTAATTACGCCAATTTGTACCCAGATTCGCAATAATTTCTTCAACCGCCTATTGAAAAGAAAATTTAATTATGTCATAATGAGATTATCGAAATGAAGTTATGAAGTAAATGAATGTTTACTTGCCTTAGCTGTCGATTTACAGTGAGGCTTCTCTTTTTACTCGTTGATAAAGTCGTTATAATAATATTAAGTATACAATATAAGGAGTGGTGAATATGAAAGCCTTCATAATAATCGATTATACGTTGGATTTTGTCGTGGGTAAGCTGCCTTGTGGGGATCCTGCTATTGCGATAGAAACTCGGGTGTGTGAGCTAACCCAAAGCTTTGTTAGGGAGCGAGATTTTGTTGTGATGGCTGTTGATTTGCATGAGGAAGGGGATCCCTTCCATCCAGAGACGGCTTTGTTTCCACCCCATAATTTACGTGATACGGACGGAAGAGAGCTATATGGATGTCTAAAAGAAGTGCATGAAGCTAATCGTACTGAAATCTATTGGATGGACAAAACGAGATACAGCGCATTCTGCGGCACGGATTTGGAATTGCAGCTTAGAGCAAGAGGAATTCAGGAAATTCATCTTGCTGGTGTGTGTACAGATATCTGTGTCCTACATACAGCGGTGGACGCTTATAATAAAGGTTTTTCCCTCGTTATCCATGAGGATGCGGTTGCTAGCTTTGATGCGGATGGTCATGCGTGGGCATTGCGGCATTTTGAAAAGACATTAGGGGCTAAAGTTGTCCATGGGTGGAAAAATTAAGTAAAATGATGATAGGGAAAATGAAAGTATATGCAGGATGGGGAGGATGGACGTAATGAATTGGCAAACGATGAATGCGATGAATAACTTGACGCTGCACACGGATAAATACCAAATTAACATGATGTATGCTCACTGGCTGCAGGGAACACATACGGAGAGAGCAGTGTTTGAGGTGTATTTCCGCAAGTTGCCTTTTGATGGCGGATATGCGGTATTTGCTGGGTTGGAACGGGTGATTCATTATGTACAAAACTTGCATTTCGGAGAAGAAGAAATTGCTTATTTGCGAGAGCAAGAGGAGAACTACAAGGAAGAGTTCCTTGATGCGCTTCGTGCTTTTTCGTTCAAAGGCGATATTCAAGCTGTGCCTGAGGGGACGCTTGTTTTCCCTAATGTGCCGCTTGTGCGGGTGATTGGCAGTATCTTCGAAGCGCAGCTTGTTGAGACGGCGATTCTCAACTTCGTGAACTTCCAGACACTCATCGCGACGAAAGCTTCGCGGATGAAAGGAGTTGCTCCGCACGATGTGCTGATGGAGTTCGGCACACGCCGTGCCCAGGAGGCAGACGCGGCCATCTGGGGCGCAAGAGCTGCCTATATCGCGGGATTCCACGCGACATCGAACCTCAGAGCCGGGATGCTGTTCGGCATCCCGACCAAAGGCACGCACGCGCACGCGTGGGTGCAGGCCCACGACACGGAAGCGGACGCCTTCCGTGCGTACGCGGAGGCCCTGCCCGAGCAGGTCACGCTGCTCGTGGACACCTACGACACGCTGCGCAGCGGCGTGCCGAATGCGATTGAGACAGCGCGGCAGCTCGCGAGCCGCGGCAAGCGCTTGAACGCCATTCGCCTCGACAGCGGCGATTTGGCGTATCTGTCCCAGCAGGCGCGGCGCCTGCTGGATGAGGCGGGCTTTCCGGAGGTGAAGATTGTGGCATCCAATGACTTGGATGAACACATCATCGCCGGGCTGAAAGCCCAAGGGGCCAAGATCGACAGCTGGGGCATTGGCACCCAGCTGATTACAGCCGCCGACCAGCCGGCGCTGGGCGGGGTGTATAAGCTTGTTGCCCGTGAGAAGGACGGCACGCTGGTGCCGGTCATTAAGATTTCGGGCAACCCCGAGAAAGTGACGAATCCTGGCTTCAAGGAAGCCTACCGGATTATGAATAAGGCGACGGGCAAAGCGGAAGCGGATTATTTGGCTTTGCAGGATGAGGTGGATATTCGGAAAGGGCAGCGGATTAAGTTATTCGATCCCATCCATCCCTACCTGTTCAAATTTATCGAGAATTATGAGGCGGTTCCGTTGTTGAAACCGATTTTCGAAGGCGGGAAGTTGGTGTATGAGCTCCCTACCTTGGAAAGCATACGTGACTACCATGCCGAGCAAATGCAAACGGTTTGGCCGCAATATTTGCGCATGTTGAATCCCGAGGTATATCGCGTTAATTTGAGTGCTGCCTTGTGGCAGCTGAAAATGGATTTGATCCATGCGCATCAAGACTAGCTAACTATAAGAAGTGCGAGTCTTTCCACTTGCAGTTCCAGCCGTCAGCAGAGCGCAACATTTGGGAATATCCGACTTCAATGGTATGATTAATAGGAGCTACACGGTAAAGATGCGCTCATTCTAATCTTATTCCGATGGAGGTTATTGCGAATGTCTACGAAAGCGAATCAAGCATTGACGGCTGGGGTTACACTCAACAATGGTATTCATATGCCTTGGCTAGGTCTCGGTGTTTATAAAACCAAGGAAGGCCAAGAGGTTATCGGGGCGGTTCAAACCGCTTTGCAATTAGGTTATAGAAGCATTGATACAGCTGCAGTTTATCGCAACGAAGAAGGCGTTGGTCAAGGTCTGCGTCAAAGCGGTATACCGCGTGACGAGATTTTCGTAACCACGAAGGTGTGGAACGCGGATCAAGGTTACGAGTCTACGCTGCAAGCGTTTGAAGCAAGCCGCAAACGGCTTGGTCTGGAAACGATTGATCTCTACTTAGTGCACTGGGCCGTCTCCGCAACGTACCGTGAAACGTGGAAAGCGTTGGTTCACCTTTACAAAGAAGGCCATGTTCGTGCGATTGGTGTGAGTAATTTCCAGATCTCTCATTTGGAGCATGTGATTGAAGACACGGGTGTAGTGCCCGCAGTTAATCAAGTCGAGTATCATCCGGAGTTGTCTCAAAAGGAATTGCTCGCATTTACGCGTGAACATGGTATTCAATTGGAAGCGTGGAGCCCGCTTATGCAGGGCAGACTGGATCAGCCCGTATTGGCGCAGCTTGCGGCTAAATACGGCAAATCTCCCGCACAAATTGTGCTGCGTTGGGATATTCAGCAGGGTGTCGTTACGATTCCGAAGTCTGTGACGGAACATCGTATTCGCGAGAATGCGGACATTTTCGATTTTGAGCTAAGCGCTGAGGATATAGCTTTGGTGGATGCTTTGAATATCAACAAGCGTATCGGTCCGGATCCTGATCACGTGACGTTCTAGGATTGTTTCAATTGGCAAGAGGAAACGCCTGTAAGTTGGGGGTTTCCTCTTTTTATGTTTTGTTATGATTGATTATCGGTGTTGGAGTTGCGTCGGTTCGGCTATAGGTGCACTCATGGAATCTCGCTTAAATGGATTTTATGTAGCTAATTTTGCTGATTTGCTCCCGTTACGAGCAATAAATGGATTTCCTGCAGTTAATTTCAGCGAAAACCTACTAAACAGAAAAAGTCGTCAAGATTAGCTGTACTTTTTCCATCTAATCGCAAAATCACAGGTGAAATGGGGATTTTAGCTGTAGATTTTACAGTTAATTGAAGGCTAGCTACTTAACTGACTCTCCTTCTGCTTCTACTCATTCAACTGCTACTGTCACTTCTACTTCTGCTAATTCAACTGCCACTTCAATTAATCTTCTTCAGTGGTGCTAAGAGCAAACTAAATAACTGGAAAATATACAGTTATTGGGATCGCAACGCGTGTAGAGTGTCTGCTGACCTCCCTCCACTCACTTCAATAAAGCGATCATCTGGTACACCTCGCGGTGGTCACCGGGCAGCAAGAAATTCGCGACCTTGAGCTGAGAAGAACCATCGCCGTCCAGGAAAAGCCCATCGACTAGCTGCTTCTCGCCTACCTGCTCTTGCACAGCTGTACGGAATTCTTCGCCTGTGCATGGGGTAGGTGCTACGACCAGATACACGTTGTTCATTCGATCATACACAATGCCGGAGCGCATGCGCTTCTCGTTAATGACAGGCATTTCTTCGGAAATGGCCTGCTCGGCCCACCCCGATGGATTCGTGAGCCCCATGCTCACGCCTCCCTGCGCCCAATACCGGGTGCGATCTTGCACCTGTAGTTCACTCGCATTTTCGACAACTTGGACGGTAAAGGTTTGCGCCTTCTCATCCCACACAAGTGTTCCACGTTTCCGATCCGTGTTGTACCATCCCGAGCCGTAGTCGCCAGGTTGCCCCTTCACTGGGAGATCATTGGTCACGGCAATGCTTAGCAAATACCCCTGCCAGAAAAACCCGCCATTAATCCCATTGTCCTGTCGGTCGGTCACATTGGCCGTAATGGCTTTTAGCCCGATATTCTCAGGTGTGGTTTGGATAACATGAAGAAGTACGCCGTTCGTAGCGGGTTTGATACTATACTTGGCACTTGTTTGTGGAAGCGGCCCTGTGGTGGTGTGAAGTCCCCAAATTAAGGTCCAGACGAAACTGATGATCACGATAAGGAGATAGATTAGTAGCTGAGCAGCATGTGCTTTGAATAAGCGAATAAGGTACATTGATTTCTCCATCCCAGCTGTAGTGATCTTATTTCTATTAGTCTATGAAAAAATAGTAGGGATATGCCTATTTATCTACGAAAAAAAACGCTTACGAAGGAATCTGCCATTCGTAGGCGTTAGTCACGCAACATCTATGTTACACATTTAAAATTAGAAAATCGGAATACGTGCTTTATTTCCATCCTTGGCATATAAAATCGCTTCTGAGCTGAATAAATCTACTCGCTCTAACGAATTAACTAAATTCATGACGGTGAATTTGTTATGGCGAAGTGCGTTGATCAAAGAGGGAATTAACTTATGGTCCGTACCGACGAAATTAACGGAAATCGGCTTCTTATTGAATAAAATATTCATTCTCACTTCAACACATCTCCTTCTGGTTTTGTTTATTTAGTAGATATTAAGATTATCATAGCTTTCTCAATAAGTTCGTCGATTGACGTTGTCGGAATTCCACTAGTTCTGTCAGTTGATATGTTTATTCTATTAAGTTGCTATAGGTGACCATTGGCGCTTGCGACCCTGGATGGACGGTGTAGACGTTTATTTTGTATGATAGGGTGGGTTACGTAAAATTTGGAAGCGAAGGGGCTAACTTGATGGAGTCTTCTCATATCGTGATTGAAGCGGATGGTTTAATTAAGAATTATGGATCCTTCCAGGCAGTGCGAGGCGTTAATTTCCAAGTCTATCAAGGCGAGGTATTCGGTCTGCTCGGACCTAATGGTGCCGGGAAAACGACTACGATGGAAATGATCGAAGGGCTGCGGAAGCCTGACGGTGGTCGAGCTATTGTCGCTGGATTTGATACGCAGAAGGATTTGGGCAAGGTGAAGGAAGTTATTGGTGTTCAATTGCAATCAACATCGTTATTTGAGTTATTGACGGTTGAGGAAATTATGCGGATGTATGCTAGTTTCTACCCTAGCTCTGTTCCGATTGGTCCACTGTTAGAAGATATGACGTTAGTTGATAAAAGGAATGGCCGCGTCAAGCATCTATCCGGTGGGCAAAAGCAGAGGCTTGCCATTGGTCTTGCGCTGCTGAATGATCCTAAGGTCATCTTCTTGGATGAGCCTACGACAGGGTTAGATCCGACAGCAAGACGTACCCTATGGGAGATTATTTTGAAACTGAAGGAGCGAGGCAAAACAATTGTGCTATCCACGCATTATATGGAGGAAGCGCACGTGCTTTGTGATCGTATCTGTTTAATGGATCAAGGGAAAGTCGTCGCCTTGGATACGCCTCGTAAACTAGTAAGCTCCTTGCAATCAGATAGCGCGATTGAATTTCGGCTGCAAGACTTGGCAGAAGCGGACCAAACCGCTGTCCTACAAGAGCTCCGCGATATTCGTGAAGTTAAGGGCATCGACGTGCGTAAGGATGTGTTCGTTCTTTATACGGATAAGCTGCAGGAGTCACTCATTGATCTCGCTCAGAAAAGCGCTGGCGGCAGATGGCAATTGGCTGACTTGCAAACACGAACGGCTACGCTGGAAGATGTGTTTATTTCCATGACGGGAAGGAGCTTGAAAGCAGAATGAATGCCTATATTCAACTGACGTTAAGCCAGCTTCGGTTTTTTGTTCGTAATCGACAAGTGCTCGTGTTCACCTTGTTCATGCCGCTTTTCTTCATGATTATGCTCGGCTCCTTTCTCGGCAAAGGAAATGATATCATCGTCGATGGCGTCGTCATTGATCAGGATCAAAGTGTGGAATCGAGAGTCATGGTGGAGGCGCTGCAAGCGAATCCTATTTTGAAGCTAAAGCCTGCAGAGGATATGGATAAGTCACTCCAGCAGCTCAAGCACGGGGATCAGAAGTTAGTTGTCGTTATTCAGAAAAATTACGGTGAAGCTGTTGCGAAAAAAGGAGCGGACAGCTCGAAGGCAAGCTTCTTGCAGGTATATTACGATCAGACGAACCAGCAGAGTGCACAGATCGGTCTGCAAACGATAGGTCAAGTGGCCGATGGCGTTTCTAAGCAAATGTCCAATTACATGCCTATTGTCAAAGTTGAGCCAGTTGGCGTGCAAGCTCTGCAGCTTCGCTACATTGATTTCCTTGTACCGGGCATTCTGGCGATGATGATCATGACCAACAACTTAAATGGCGTCTCGGGACAAATAGCTTCATGGCGTGAGCGCGGTGTGCTGCGACGTATGCAAAGTACACCACTGAAGGCATCGACATTTATCGCCGCGCAGATTACTGCACGCCTTGTGATGAACACGGCGCAAGCCTTAATCGTGCTGCTTGTCGGTGCTTTGATTTTCGGCACACAGGTGAATGGCTCATGGTGGCTACTCTTGTTGTTCGTTGTCATGGGGACATTGACGTTCATGTCGATTGGTTTCATCATTGCTGGTTTAGCCAAAACCCCAGAGAGTGTAGGGCCGATTTCTGGATTGATCTCATTTCCCCTCATGTTCTTGGGCGGTGTGTTCTTCTCGATCTCCAGCATGCCAGAGTTCTTGCAGCCCATCGTGAAATCGATTCCGATCACCCAGCTCAGTACTGCCCTTCGGCAGATTATGAATGTCGGCGCGGGCATTGGGGATCTGTGGCAGGAAGGGCTGTTTCTGGCCATCTGGCTAGTCGTATCGTTCATTGTGGCGACATTTACGTTTAAGTGGGAGTAGGCGAAACGGGCTGCCTGCGAAGAGAAAGTTCAATCTCTCTGAGGTTGGGCTTTCTCTTTTTGTCACCGAAGGACTTAAGATAGAAGTTTTTCTCATAAATCCACAAATGATATGCCATACTGTATGGTGAACTTACCTATGAGCAGGAGGACTTGAATGAGCAAACAGCATTGGCAAATCCCAGCTACAGAGGGTCTCGGTCTCCATCTCAAGAAGGGCCAAGTGATTCGGGTTACGGATGTAGAGGGAGAACAAGTTGCCGACTTTGTAGCTTATCGTGCGGATGATAGCAGTGAGCGGCTTGACCCGAGTGTTACCATGGACGCCTTACATACAATGAAAGTAAAGCCCGGGGATACCATCTACTCCAATAAATATACACCCATGCTCACGATTATTAAGGATACAGTGGGGCAGCATGACTGGATTAACTCGGCTTGTCGGCCGGAAATGTACGAGCTGCTTTACAATAAGCAAGGCCACTCCAGCTGTTATATGAACTTAAATGCTGCACTGGCACCCTTTGAGATCCCTGCCCCCGATCAACATTATGCGTTTAATATATTTATGAACACTGTTATTCAGCCTTCTGGACAAATTAGTGTTGAGAAACCGCTGTCTAAAGCTGGAGATTATATTGATCTTCGTGCAGAAATGGACCTTATTGTAGCGATATCGGCATGTCCATGCTCAGAAAGTCTTTGCAATGGGTACAATTGTACACCTATTCACGTTGATATCTTATGAGATCTTTCTAACGAACTTGAGCAGCTCATACAACCTATCGGTCGAATTAAGCAGCTAACTAGATAACCAAAGGTCAATACGCCATTTAGCTTCATCTACCTCCAAACCGCGATACTCACCCATCTAACCTCCTTCGCATAGTATGCTTCGTACTCACGAAGGAGGTTATCTCGACATGGCTGATCTCTACGCCAAAGATTGGCTTGATGCACATATAAACACCCTTGCCCCATGGGAACAGGATGCTTTCCGTCAATTCGGCACTATGATTGCCGATTCAGGCAATACGTATCCTTGTATTCCCGGACGTCAAGGATTTCTTACCAACAACCTGCGCTTTGGCTTCGCAGCGGATCCAAGATCAGAACAAGCTGCGCTTGACGTATTGGAGCTCCTGCAAGCATATGGCCGTTGCTCAAGGGAAACGGGGAAATTTGCTTCACTGGTTATCTTTTTCCACACACCTACAGACATGCTGAATAGCTTCTCAGTAGAAGACTATGAGGAGCTATTTTGGTCTGTTCTAAGTGATGTCAGCGCCAAAGATGAGGTACCATGGCCTGCGCATATTTCGAAGGATCCTTCGCACCATTCTTGGGAATTTTGCTGTGATGGGGAGCCTTATTTTTCTTTTTGCGGAACACCTGCCCACATGGTAAGAAAGAGCCGCATGTTTCCGCATTTCCTCATTGCCTTCCAACCGCGATGGGTTTTTGAAGAAATCAATGATTCGACCCCTTTTGGACGCCAATTAAAGAAGCGCATTCGCCAGAAGTTAGAGGCATACGACGGAATCCCGGCACATCCTTCTCTGAAATGGTACGGGCAAGAGGACAACCACGAATGGAAGCAATACTTTTTACGTGATAATGAAAGCGTCCCATCTAAATGTCCTTACACGTATATGAAAAACAAACTAAAAGCCGTAGGTGTGCTTTTTCATAAATAGATATCGTTATGTAAGTTCTTCATTTCTCTAGCTAAAATATGAAAAAGCCCAAACAGCGGCCTTAAGGCCGCTACTGGGCTTCATAAGCTGCTAACTAGTGCACAGACGATGCCCCTCTGTTATTAGGTGGCATTTGTGGTGCTCCCGTTGCAGGAACGAAAGTTGTCAGCATGCTTTGCATATCCGAAGCGCCTAATTGTGGCACCTGATAATAAGCCAGTCTATTTTGATATAGGAAGATTTCATAAGCCATTTCTATGAAATTTTGCACCTGAGAAGCTAATACACGCCGAACAACGGGATTCGTCACTTCTACAGCTGTCATGGTTAGCAATGAGGCATGTGTTTTGACCAGACCAAGCATATGCCCGCTTATTCCTGCATCTTTCACATCAGCGAGCGACTGATTTGGCTTTTTCGGTTGGGATGGCTGAATGCCATAGATCGGATCCGATAAGTTCCGAATCATATACGTAGACGTTTCTTGGCTTGGCTTTTGTCCAGTGGTGAAACACTCAGCAGTTAAATTGTACTGAGCCAGTGTGAACTGGTATTGGCGATCCAGAATATCCAGCAGCTCGCTGTCTTGTACAAACTGTCTGAACATCATGAATTGATCCAGCACATTAATGGTACAGGCCAACACTTCATGTAAATCAAAAAGCTCATGCCCCCCATGGTTGGTAGGCGGCGAAGTTTGCGTTGGATAATTGGGCTGTATTTGCTGTTGCATAACGAAGTCTCCTTTGATGTTGAGGTGATGTAACTTCGTTAATGTTGGTTTTAGTTCGTTGGTTTATGCATGGTTGCGATATCTGAAGGCAATGCTCAGAAATATAGGGGCCCCGAGTGTGAAAATTGGCAACTGCTTACTTGATCGTGCTACAATTAGTACACGATAAACATAATCAGAAGGAGGCCCAACATCGTGTCAAATCCAGATGAGAAGAAATTTCACACCTATCAAGATTGGCTGACATGGGACGGAGCATGGGAGTTAATTAATGGCAAAGCCTATAACATGTCACCGGCTCCGACATCATTGCATCAATACATTGTAGGAGAGCTTTATTATGCTCTACGGACTTTTTTACAGAATCGGAATTGCTTCGTTTTTGTGGCTCCATTCGATGTTTTTTTTAGCGAAAGTGAAGAATATGAGTCGCCTGATCATGTCGCTCAACCCGATCTCTCGGTCGTTTGCTCGAAGGATCAAATTGCAAAAAATGGCTGCCAAGGTGCTCCAACTTTAATCATTGAAGTGCTGTCCCCATCTACGGCATTGAAAGACTTTAATGAGAAGTTCAATTTATATCAGAAATATGGCGTACAGGAGTATTGGATTGTCGATCCAGGAAATCGAACAGTTCACGTATACTGGCTGAAGGATGGCAGCTACCAGGTACAGCATTTATATACAGAAGGGGATACAATCCATTCCTTCATATTTAAAGATTTGCAGATGCCGCTAAATACGTTATTTAGCCTAGAATAAGGAGAAATAAGGGATCTACATCGCCGAAGGCGAACGTAGATCCCTTATTTGTTTTAAACTTTTATATCAAGATTGCCACCTAAGTTCGGCTGTACACTGCGTTCAATTAATTGGACCATTTGCTGGCCTTGTTCCGTCATTTGTTCTTTCGCCATTTTCATTACGCTTATTCCAACAGCTTGGGATAAATTGTTTTGGGCAAATGACATTGACATAGCTGGAATGTCCATGAGGTTCCTCCTTAATTTCTGAGTATCTGACCATTCCTATATCGGAATATTGGTTTGGTATTTTTAGTGAAACTAATTGTATACTTGTAGTTACTTTGAATACAGACACAACTCAAAGAGCGTGCCCTTTGCCATTTTCATGGCTTATGCGACACCCTCTTCGTTATTGACCCATACATAATATAATGACTTCCCGCGATATAACTGGATTTTCTCCATCTATTTGAAACGGATAGAGCGAATTCGGATGATTAACTGTATTTCTTGTAGTTAAATTTCTCTAATTGTATCCATTTTTCAAATTTCATAGAATTTACCTGTAGTTTTTCCATCTAATCACGAAAATACCTCAATTTCGAGCACATTAGCTGTAGTTTTTACATCTAAAAGTGATCCGGCAGTGAGACAGGCTCTTCTCTCACAGGAACCGTCGATGATGCTTCTTCCCATCAAAACTAAACAACACCGGCTTATCCTCCACCATCGTATGAATATGAATGATCTTACCCCACAGCTTGTGAAAATACGGCAGGAAGCCCAGTCTTCGTTGAGCTTAAGTACTTATGATGTCAATCACATGATATTTCAAAAAGAAAAATAATTTCTTTGAAGAAATAATTGTTGATTATATTTCATAAATGAAATATAATTTCTTAAGGAAAACTGTTGGGGGTGAGTTAATCGTGGCGAAATCTTGGAATGGCACAACAGAATACCAAGCACTATTAAACGAAATTAGAAGACATCCAACCGGAACCTCTTCCAAAGTCATTTTCGAGGAGATGCTTCCAGAAACGAGAAGTTTGCTTGATGAAGCTGGAAGAACTGGTGGCAAGACGGGGGAATGGTCCGTATACAGGCAAATTTGCAAGATGAATCAAACCATTGCAGCACCAACGCCTGACACTGTCACGATTGGTAAAGTTCTGGATCAAATAGCTGTTTTGGAAAGCCAATTACAGCAATTGAAAATCAACCTGGAATATCTTATGATGAACGCCGAACTGAACGAACAAGAAGAAGCGGAATAATTAATACTATCCAAAACTTACTTAGGAGGACTTATATATGTATCGTCTTTATGATCCACAAACTCATGGTTTTGCACTTGCTGAATATAATCCGAATGCTAAAAGCAAACATCAGCACATTACGATCCAACCCGGATCACAGCTTGCTGCACACGATGTAGATCCTGGATTTATTGCAAATCAACGTGTTAAATTACTGGAAGCCGGTAATATTGTACTTAGGAACAATTTTTACGTTGTGCTAAACGAAATCTCGTTCACACTAAGCGGCAGCGCTGCTATCGTAATGGCAAGAAACCCTGGAAGTGGTGCAGATCGTTGGGAGCATGTTCAAACTGGCAAATCATTGAGATCGGTATTGAACGAACAAGGACAAGATGTCGAAGAAGATGGAAAGGAAGAGTTAGAGTAGAAGTAGAAGTAGAAGTAGAAGTAGAAGTAGAAGTAGAAGTAGAAGGCAATATATATAGTAAGATAGCAGGAGAAAGAAAATAGAACTTTCGGTAATACAATTAAAATAGTTGTAAGTCATTCAGTTTATGACCTACGACTATTTTTGTTTTTCACACGAACAAGTTTATAGATCATAAGAACTATATGTGGTATAGCTATTTTGGGTTTTTGGTAATAAGTCTGATGGACTATTCATGTTCCTGAAATGGAGGAATTCGGTAAATCTATGTCGAAATAGGTTAAATTCCTGTGATGGAAAGCTTTTTCGTATATTTTTTAAGTTATTGTATGATATATATTAAATTTTTGGGTCTTTCTTCACTAGGTTTTAGCTCGACGGCCGGAAATACTTTGATACGTTCTTTCGTTACGTGGTACTTAGCGCTACTGGATATGAAATGTAGACCTTCGGTGGTGCTCAACACAAATAAAATGATAGAAGGAGTAGATTAGCATGAATTACCGTGAAAATCTAATAAGTTTACTGGAACAAGTGAAAGAAAAGGGATTGAAAAATCAAGTAGCTCCCCACATTCTGGAGCAAAACGAATCAACTGAAGCTGAAATTATTAATTTTCGTATTCTCGTTCCATTAATCGGTACTTTTAACGCTGGTAAAAGTACGTTACTTAATACTTTCCTGCAGCGTGATGTGCTGCCAACCGACTTCTTGCCCGAGACTGCAATTGCTGCCGAATTGCGCTATGGTACGCACGAGCATATCGTAGGTTTTAAGAAAAACGGAGAGATGGAATCGTTTGAGCTGGGGTCTATCAAATCAATTACATCAAAAGATTTCTCCCATATTCACGTCTATTTGCGTTCTGATGCTCTTCAAGAGCTGAACAACATCGTGCTTGTCGATATGCCTGGCATTGACTCCGCTTTGCAAGAACACAATAATGCCATATTGTCATATATTCGGAATGGCGTCTACTATGTCGTCCTCACTGAATCGGAATATGGCTTGAAGGACTCGGTGCTTGATTTTCTTAAGGAGTTAAACGTGTATGAGATGGATTGCTCCATCCTCATTTCTAAATCGGACCAGAAGTTACCTTCTGATTTGGAAAGTATTGTAAAGTTGGCCGCACAAACTGCAGAAAATCTTGCTGGATATACGATAGATGTAGGACATGTTTCTGCGAAAACCGGGGATATTGATTTTTTTCACCACACTCTTGCATCTTTGAATCAGCCGGTGTTGCTAGTTAAGCATTTGGAGCCGAAAGCGCTTGAAGTGGTAGACCGCGTGTATCGCGATCTTCAGATCCGTTATAAGCACCACACGCTCGACATTGCCGAGATTGAGGAGAAAATTAAACGATTTGAACGAAGCTTGATACAACTGGAAAACGAAGTAGAAGCCGAGTCCCGCAACATCGCTCAGACTTTTGGATATCAGACCGTGACGGAAATACAAGATGATGTCCGTCTTGCGCTAATGGATAATTTGGAGACCTTGACCCGTTCGGTCAAAGGCGGTGAAGAGTCATTTAAGAAGACATTGAACCAAATTTTGCGTCCAGTACTCGTTCATTCCATCGAAAGCCGAGTGAGCGCTGTGCTTAGCAATAGTTACGATAAGATTAACCGAAAGAACATTGAAATTGAAGAATTACTAGAACTTTCTTCGTTTGAGCAATCGGAAGGTCATTACCTGGAGAAATTCGTAGATACGATTTCTAATCCTGCATTCCGGGCGATGATCGGTGGTGTAGCGATCCTGACAGCGATCGTAGCTCCTTGGCTGGAGGTATTGCTTTTCTTCGCACCTGATATTATCAAGCTGTTTATAAATCAGGAGAAGCGGATTCGTGAGCACCTGGAAACTAACGTCATCCCGGAAATTCTAGAGAAGCTGCAACCGGAAGTTATTCGTTCGTTGGAGGATGTCAATCAACAGTTCATGCAGCAACTGCAGAGTGATCTCGCAAAGCGGCAGATTGATATTAAAGCGTCTCTCGAACAAGCCAAGCAGGACAAGTTGGAAGCTAAAGAGAATGACAATCAATTCCTCAATAATTTGAAGGAAACGATTGAAGAGTTAGAAGCGATTCGAAAACAGATCGTAGAGAAGAGGAATAATCTTGTCCATATGGGATGAACTTGATGATCTAGAGGAATTCGATCCTCAAAACCGATATATCTCTGATCAGGACTTAGGAATCCGGCTTATCTCTGAATTGGTAAACCGATCTGATCAACAAACAGCGATTCAGCAGGCTTATCTTAATTTCAAAGAGCGGCTGCAGTGGCAATTTCTGCAAGAATTCCGGACATATTCATATCCCGTCTGTGAGGGGGTCTATCCCCAGCTCCTGGAGCTATGCGAACGTCTCGGCCAGTGGATCGAGGTGCCAGAAGTGGCGGGGAAATTGTTGGTGGCAATCGGTGGCGGCTTCAGCGCGGGTAAATCGCATTTAATTAATTCCATTATCGGTCAGGATATTCTTCCTGTTGATACGACACCAACAACATCGGTACCCACCTATATTATGTCCGACAGTCGCACGATCTGTAAGATAGTCAATGTTTATGGTAGTACAGCCATTTTGGATGAGGAGGCTGTAGGGGCTCTTACGCATGCTTTCGCTAAAAAGTACCGTTTGAATCTGGCTCCGTTGATTCAACATTTACTGATCAGGGCTAAGATAGACAAAGGTTTTCCTTATGTGGTGCTAGACACGCCGGGATACTCTAGATCCGATCAACATAAAAGTGAAGCTGATCGTGACGAGTCAGTTGCCCGCGCTGCATTAAACCTTGCTGATGCGATTATCTGGGTTATCGATATTGATAAGGGTGTCATTCCTGAAGACGATATCCGATTTCTTCAGAGCTTGGAGCCGAAGAGCGAGCTATTTATCGTCTTGAACAAAGCTGATGTCAAGCTGCCGGAAGAGATCAAGCGGGTAATTAGCACTGTCAAAAAAACGCTCAAGGATCGTGGTATCGCCTACAGTGGTGTGGCGGCGTATTCTTCTAAGCTCAAAAAGGAATACGCTCCTGATAAATTGGGAGCACATTTGAAAAAATTAGCGAAGAGTAAAAAACGTATTGTTGATTGGACAGGTGAATTCCGGGAGTTGGCAGACATATATAAAAAGGCTGCTAATGATACCGTGATGACAGCAAGGCAGTCATTGGCGGAACTAAACCATCGTGCAGTTTTCTCTTCTAACCATACAGAGAGAGAGCTGCTTGCCCGTCTAATCACGGAGCAGAGGGCATTGATTGCCATGCATACTAATAATGTCAGTGCATTTAACGATAGACTTGAGCCGTATGTGGTCATGTTGACAGGCATCCAGATGATGATTAAGGCACCTCTTCTAATTAATAAGCTTATTCAAGAGGAGAAGACGGCGTATCGGAAGACATTCATTTTACGTTTTCTGGAACTCCAAACAGAGCCGTTGCTTGAACAGGATATCCAACCTCTCATCGACCGAATGGAGACTGGGGAACTACCAGTTAAGCTAGAGCTCCAGGAGCAATTGTTAAGCCAGATAGAGCATATGTTTTCCCGAAAAAAAACCACGGCGAGTTTATTCGAGAGCTATCGCTCCCAACTGGAAGAGATGCTTAAGATTCGCAGCTATCCGATTGATGCTAGAGATATGAGTGTGGCATTCAGAAGTCAATCAAACTTGTTGGCCGAATCCATCCGCGAAGCTGTCTTGAAGCGGATAGATAGAGTATCAATGGAGCTGTTTTCTGAAATTCCAACCTACCCGGTTGGACCAGAGACTCGTCTTCTTTTGCACGAAGAGCTCAAGCTATTGACCAACATCATGAAGGAATCTATATTGACCACAAGAGAGCCTACTTACGAGCTTTGCCTTCCTCCTGAACTCTTACAGAATAACCTGCCGGTGCAAGGGTTGTCGTTACTTCAGCACTTATTTCGTAAAGAGCTGCGGACTTACGCCGCCAAAACTGCCGCGGCACTTGATGACGATTGTAGATTGGCTTTGTTAGAACAATTATCTATCGAGGAGACTGAACGTGAAAACTCAAAACATAGAGACAATCAGCAAGTATATTCGGCTGTTTGAAAATATTACAGACAAATACAAGGTGCACCAGGATGTGCTCGGATTTGATCATTATCATACCATATCCGAATTCTCGAGTTCTTTTCGTAAAGATGCGGAGTATGTGCTTGAGGAGAATAGGAAGCTGAAAATTGGTGTTGTCGGTCAGATTAAGGCGGGTAAATCCTCCTTTCTTAACGCGCTGCTCTTCGATGGAAAGGATGTCTTACCAAAAGCATCCACACCGATGACAGCAGCTCTTACCGTCATTACCTATGCCGAATCCCCTAGAGCGGAGATTGAGTTTTTCACCCGGGAAGAGTGGGACGTTATTCACAGCAAGGCTAAGAAGCTCCAAGAGCTAATTGACCGAATGAAGGAAAAGCTGTCTGAAGAGCCGACTGGGGGCATAGCGAAGATTGGCAGAAGAGTTAAGGAAATGACAATGAAAAAGGAACGAAAGCTATCGCACCAGGAAATCATTGCAATGTTGAATGCGCCCGACGAGCTTAAGGCTGCTTATGAGCTTGTGCTGTCTGTTCAACAAAGCGGGCTACGGATTAATGATTATCTAGGAACAACTATAGAGCTCGCCGAAATGCAAGAGACTAGTCAACTTATTGGTGAGCTTCAACAATATGTCGGGGCGGAAGGGAATTTTACGCCAATTGTAAAAAGCACCATACTCTACATCCCTGACGAATCACTCCAACACATGGATATTGTAGATACACCGGGGATTAATGATCCCATTCTGTCGCGTGGGCAGCGGACAAGGGAATACTTAGGGCAGTGTGATGTTGTATTCCTTTTAAGTTATACGTCACAGTTCATGGACTCGGTAGATGTGGAGCTATTAACCCAGAATATTCCAGACAAGGGAATAGTCAATATTTTGCTTGTAGGCAGCAAATTCGATCTTGTCTTGTATGGCGATGGCAATAAATATCCGTCTCTTCGGCATGCTTTAAAATACATTACGGATAAATTGCAATCTCAAGCTGAGAACACAATAATGCCTATGATTCGAATGTATCCGGACAATCCAATTATGCAGAGTTTGCGAAACAGCATGCCGCCGATCTTTGTGTCTTCCATGGCGTATACAATTGGGAAGCATATGCAGGATCTGTCAAACGAGCAACAGCATGTGCTGAAGTTGCTGCAGGGTACGTTCGCCACTGACAAGCTTACACCAGAACTGCTCATCGGGTTGTCCAATATCGAGCAGATACGCGATATTCGTATTCCAGAGGTACAAAGTCGGAAGGAAGAGATCTTAAAGAATCGCTTTGGCCATCTGCTCATGGCACAGAAGGATGCATTTATTAAGCAACTATCGAATTTGATGGATGAATTGCGGAATGACCTGAGATTAATAAGTGAATCCACGGGTGAGGATATCGAAAAAACATATAAGACTGTTGTAATGACGATGGAACGGGCCCGTAAAGAAGTGGATTTGATTTTTGATAACTTTATTACTAAGGTCAAAAAGAAATTCAACGAACTTCAAACCGAATTCAAGAGCATTGCGCAAAATTATCGTCGATTCCAAGAGTCCAAGGAGTCTCGACGCGAATTCGTCAAGTCAGAAAGATATGGATTTCTATGGCTCAAGAGTCGTGATGTTTACGAAAACCGAACTTATTCCTATGCGAACGTCCACCAAACTATAGATCAGGTGGCAGATTTTGCGATCGAATTGGAGAAAGGCTTGAAAAGTTCTTATGATGAGATCATGAACCTGGAGAAGCTCGTCAATGATCTGAAAACGACTATGTTGCGGATCCATGATCTTTCGGACGAAAGCTTCGATTTCAATGAAGTCATCGTACCGGTTCAGAAGACAATCAATAAGATATCACTGCCTACTTTTGATCTGGACAGTGGTGTTTACCGGAAGCGAATTACAGATAAATTCGGTATGGGTAAGGTAGAAGGCGGTGACGTCGAGAAACTGAAACAGTTATTCTATGAGCAAACAGATGTGATACTGAAGGATACAACAGATAAAATGAATCTTAAGCTGCGCGAGGTGGAGCAATCCCTACATGAAATCAGCTCAGATTTCATCAACGATGTGCTGAAGGAGTCGGAAGCGAAGCGTAACAAACTGCAGAAGAGCATTCAGAACCGGGATCAGGAAATGCGAGAATACGAAGAGGTGCTGGTTCTTCTTAAGCAAGATATCGAGACTTTTAATAAAATGGCTATTTAATATCATAAAAATAGAATGAGAGAGCCTTCTTTTCTTATGGAACTGAAGACTCTTTTGTTGCTATTTTCTTGAGAACAGACTTTGTTAAAGGAGCTGCCCTATGAATGTGCACCAAAAAAGAAGAATCCGAAGATTTGAGTTAGACTTACCTTCAGTTGACAGAACATTTGCTCCACTGGATGTAGGCTTGACTATTGGAAGCCATTCAATGGCTCAGTGGATGGCCCAGGAATTCAACCATAACTTTGACGCATATGACAAAGCAATTGATTCTGTTTATAATTCCACCCATATCGGCGGCTCACAGTACCATCACTTGTTGGACGGACAACATAGTTTCTTAGGCTCTTTACAAGCAGTGAAAGATGTTAGCTCGGATGATTCGTTTGTTACTGAACTTTCACAGGCAGCGGAACATCTCCTTCGGGATACTGCATCTGTAAGTGGGATTAATCCTTTTTTCTCTTTTACACAGCATCAGTTCGATCAGATAGCCCATTCCTTACAGCAGATAGGAATCTCCAAGCCGTTCCTTGTTGATGCCCTGACAGTTAACAGTCCTGAGCTATTGGGTGGATCTATTGCTTTATTGGGGAGTCTGATATTAGGGAAAAAAGGGGATCCGAGCCGTATGTCTAACTTGGCGGGGTCTTATCTTGTTTCGTCCATTGCCTCGGCTAATCCAGTTCTATTGCCAATTGCTGCAGGTGGACTTGTTTATTCTTTATACAAGTCAGAGGACAAGAAGAAAAGTCTTATTCAAGCAGGAAAGGGAACGATTGTTTCCGGGACTGCTCTAGCAATGGGCACATTAATTGGAGGTCCTATTTGGATCGGCTGTTTAGCAGCAATTGGTACAGCTGTAGCAGTGAAGTATACGATTGATAATCCTGATAAAGCGTTCCAACGAGTACAGGAATTAGTCGCGCCCGCTAAACGAACACTTCGACACATGATTATACAACCTTAAAGCTGGAGGCGCTAACTAATGAGTAAATTTCGGATACTAGAGCCGATTGTAAAATTGGATGCGTTTCAAGATACTTTTCGTCAATTAAAAAGAATAGATGAAAGCCTAACGATCAATATTGAACAATCCTTAAAAGCAGCTATTGATAAGTTTCACATCATTCTTGCAGATCCGAAATCCCATACACAGCAAAAACTCGTAGTTTTGCTGCAAGAGCAAATTACAATTCAAGCTAAGGCAAGCCAATATTTAAACATCTGTGAGCAGATGACTTTACGGGAGAAACATTTGTGGCAATACGTTCCGGAAAGCGTTGAGTCCTTTTTTGATCGTTTATATGAGAAAATGGATGTTTATTTCTTGTCCAAGGAAAAATCCATGTGCAAAGAAATTGAAAAAGATGGTGAATGGTACACAGGTATACGCGATACCGCTAAAAAAGCGGGTAGTGTAGTTAATTGGGTTGTTAAGAAGGCGAATGAAGCAAGTAAAGATTTAACTGGGTCAAAATTATCGCAACACGATGCGGTCATAGATGACCGAACCGTGGTAGAGAGAGTTATGGAACGACACTTAAAGCCTGATCAAGTTGGCAAAGAAATAAGCGTTCTCATGTCGCAGGCAGGAGCGCAGTATCAGGAAGATTGGAAAACCCATATCCAAAGTCAGGTGCCAGACATAGAGCGACTTTCTGCTTTTAATTTGGCTAAGCAGGCCAATGATTCTATACATATTGATTTTAAAATGGGTGTCTCTGAACAAGCTTTTATGGTAGGCATGGGGTCGGCTGTGGTTGGAACACTAGGGTTGGCAGCGGGGTGGCATACAATAACCTACGCTTTAATAAACGTTTTTCCACCAATCGCTATATTTGCTGTTGCGGCAACGGTCCTACTTGGTGTATTAACGAAACAGCACGCCATTGAACAGCGTAAGAAGCAGGTTCGGGAAGCAGTCAAACAGTACCAACGATATTTTATGATGCAATTTAACGTGGTGCCGTTGCCGAACGTAAATGGTATGACACTGAGGAAATATATGATACATGTGAGTGAGAAAATCGTTAAGCAAACCTTAGAACAATGGGAGAAAGGTTTGCTCGGTCAATTCAAAATGGAGCATTACCGTTTGCTAGTGTCTGCCTTTTCAAAACATTTATTAATGATTCAAGAGGCAATCGATATGTTGGATAACCATTCCTAGATACAACACCCCAAAAGCCCAACCCTTCACGGGTTGGGCTTTCTCTCACAAAAATCTCCGATGATGCTTCTTCCCATCAAAACTAAACAACACCGGCTTATCCTCCACGATCGTGTGCATATGAATGGTCTTACCCCACAGCTTGTAAATATACGGCAGCGTTCGCTCCACATATTTCAGATCCAGCTCCACGCCTTCAAAAGCATGCTTCAGATACAACTCGCCGTTGCGCTGATAATCGCCATCTTCCACGACGATGTAGGGGAAACCGCCATTTACTCTGGAGTAAATGAGCTGATCCCGTGTATTTTCCCACGTTTTGTCTGTGATTTTCCATTCAGGGCCTTTTTTCTCAAATACGTATAGATCTAGTTCTTCAACTAGCGGCTTATTCAAATAGTTGCGGATAAACGAGGTATCTGACTCGTATTCGCGAACTTCGAAGATTTTCTTTCTGCCTTGCCCAGGTACACGACCGAATCTGCGGATTTCCTCTTCTGTTGGAGCATCCCAGTGTTTCTCGATGTCCTCGAATATTTTGACACCTAGATAATATGGATTTAAGGAATGGCGAGAGGGAACGACGACGGAGGAGTTCAGCTTGGAGTATTCGATCGTTTCTTCCTCGGTCAAATCCATTTCACGCAGGATATGTTGATGCCAGTACGAAGCCCAGCCTTCGTTCATGATTTTGGTTTCGAGCTGCGGCCAGAAGTAGAGCATTTCATCACGCAGCATGGTCAGGATATCCCGTTGCCAATCTTCCATATAAGGGGCATTTTCCTCTATAAAAAGAAGGAGATCCTTCTCCGGTTTCGGTGGAAAACGCTTCGTATCTTCTTTATCCAAGGAGACAATAGGCTTGTTTCGACTATCTAAGTCCCATAAATCCTCATACCCGTATGTGGCTTCGCCTCGAACGGTTGGTGTAGCTGCCTTGTTATTTTCTTGGCGTTTGCGAGTCTGACCGTACGTTAGCGTTAGTACAGGGTCAATGTGCTCTTGGATGGCGAGAACGGCATCTATGAATTGTTCGACCTCATCGATTCCATGCTCAATTTCATATTGGCGGATGCGTTCAGCCGTAGCGGACATGCTCTCGACCATGTTGCGATTCGTTTTGGAGAAGCGTGCGTTATTTTTGAAAAAGTCGCAGTGGGCAAGCACGTGCGCGACAATGAGTTTATTCTGAATCAGCGAGTTTCCGTCTAAAAGGAAGGCGTAGCACGGGTCCGAATTGATGACCAATTCGTAAATTTTACTAAGTCCGAAATCGTACTGCGTTTTCATGCGATGAAAATTTTTACCAAAGCTCCAATGACTATAGCGTGTCGGCATCCCGTAGGCACCGAAGGTATAGATAATTTCTGCGGGGCAGATTTCGTACCGCATGGGAAAGAAGTCGAGCCCAAAGCCTTTCGCGATCTCCGTGATTTCATCAATGGCATATTCCAGCTTCTGGATTTCGGATTTACTCACTGTGCAGGCACTCCTTCCTTTTTGGTAAAAAAGGTTTTCAACGCTTTATACACTTCACCTTTTTCACGGATGACATAGTGTAGGAACTTCGGATTGTTGATATGGCGGAACGCGGACATGAGTGTAGAACTGCGGTTATATTGATTCACTTCCCCGTATCCGAACATGTTCGAGCGTTCCATTAATTGTGTAATCAGCTTCACACAGCGCTCGTTATCGGAGGTTAAATTATCGCCATCCGAGAAGTGGAACGGATAAATATTGAACTGAGAAGGGGGGTATCTTTTATCGATAATATCAATGGCAGTTTGATAAGCTGAGGAGCAGATGGTGCCGCCGCTCTCGCCTTTTGTGAAGAACTCTTCTTCTGTCACTTCCTTGGCCTCGGTGTGATGCGCGATGAAAACAATCTCGACATTCTCATATTTGGTGCGCAGGAAGCGGGTCATCCAGAAGAAGAAGCTGCGGGCTATGTATTTCTCGAAGGAGCCCATGGAACCAGAGGTATCCATCATAGCGATAATAAGCGCATTGGAATGCGGCTTCTCGATTTCTTCCCATGTTTTGAATCGCAGATCATCCGGCGAAATATGATGAATACCCGGTGAGCTGCCTCGCGAATTGCGGCGCATATTTTCAAGAATCGTCCGCTTCTTATCGATGTTGGACATGATTCCTTTTTTGCGGATATCGTTAAAAATAACTTCAGTGGACGTCATATTCCGCTTCTCTTTTTGCTGCAAATTCGGCAGTTCCAGCTCAGAGAATAGCATCGCTTGCAGCTCTTCCATACTCACTTCGGCTTCGTAGTAATCATCCCCAGCTTGATCGCCTGCGCCTTCTCCTTTTCCGGGACCTTGTGCAGGCTGCGGATCTGTGCCTAGTACATCGCCAACCTGCGAATCGCCGTCGCCTTGACCGACATGCTTGCCTTTGTTGAAGTTGTAGCGGAAACGGTATTCGTCTAAGCTTTTTATCGGCACCTTCACGACTTGTTTCCCATTGGACATGACAATACTTTCGTCTGTAACGAGATCAGGAAGGTTCTGTTTAATGGCATCTTTGACCTTCTCTTGATGTCTGGTTTGATCCTGGTATCCTTTGCGGTGGAGTGACCAATCCTCTTTGGAAACGATAAATAAGGGTTCTGTCATGGGGACACCTCCTTGGCGTTTATGATAAGCGGCAGCGCTAATCAGACATAGGAAAATAAAGCTTGTTATTAAATATATTCAAGTGCGCGGGGGATATGTGGTTGTGTGAGGATTTTCTCTTTAACTTCGACTTTGCATCTAACTGTGTTAAAATAAGGGGAATATAGTAGAGAGTGAGGAACTTTCATGAAAATGCCTGAACAAGATCATCGTTATAGATTTCAAGATCTACTTGAATGGGAAGGTAGATGGGAGATAATTAATGGAGTTCCTTATAACATGACACCTGCTCCATCTACGACACATCAGAGAATCTTAAGAAGTATTTTTCTTGAACTTCATTCATTTCTCCAAAGTTCAGTATGCGAGGTTTTCATTGCTCCGTTCGATGTAAGATTAAGTGAAACGGAAGAATACGACAATCCGGATACCGTGTGTCAGCCAGATCTATCGGTTATATGTAATCCTTCTCAAATCGATGATCGAGGAGCGAAAGGCGCCCCTAAACTTATTGTTGAGATATTATCTCCAGCTACTGCGATAAAAGATAGAAATCAAAAATTTAAAACATATGAAAAGTTTGGTGTTATGGAATACTGGATCGTTGATCCGACTCATCAAACGATAGAGGTTTATGGATTAGAACAAGGATCATTTCAAAAACGTGAGGTTTTCGGAAGAGATGACAAGTTGCGTTCTTTTGTTTTTCAGGAGTGTATCTTTGATTTGAAAAATATATTTGTGATCGCATAATAGATATGTTACTACTAAAACAGTGAGAGGGCAGTAGCACGACATGGCATAATACAACTATAAAAGTCTGCCTAATCTCCCGCGGCTACGCATCGGAGATCATGCAGGCTTTTTACTTAATTTTGGAAGTCAGTAAAGATCATTGGTTTGAACGGACATAATCGGTTATGATGTAAGGTGGAAATATGATCAATCGGGAACATATGATCTTGAATTCTAACTCTATCATTTGTACATATAGGTAAGGATTTCTTTTCTATTACCAACACACGAGCTTTGCAAGATTTGGAGGCACACGGCATGGACTACGTAGAAATTGGTCAAGTAATTTCCGGGTTTCGGGAACGCATGACCAAGCTAGCGCTTTTTGATCCGCTTTATGAGCTGCAGCGTAAGCGGCAAACCGATCGACAAAACAAACCGCTCGACTTTATGGAACTAGGGCTGCTCACGCTGCTTTATTTTTTTGAGCAGAAGTTAATGCGCAATAACAAGGCAGGCGTCAAAGACTTAGCAGAGTTTCTTCAAAAGGTGACGGGGATCTTCATTGATCTGGACGAGGATGGATTTGAAGATCTGGCTAGGCAGATCACGCAGGTGTTTCGCCCGACGACAGGGAAGAAACGGGATTTTACATTTATGAACTGGGAATCGGGGCAGACAGAGCATATATACATATCGATACTGAAAGCGAATGCCTTCGATTTAAAAACGAATACGCAGTACTACACGCTCGACGAAGATGGGTTGGAGCTTATTTTTGCGACCAAAGAATTTTATACGGAATTTCAATTATCGATTCATCAGTTGGTATTGCGTAAACAGTTGGAGAAAGGCGAGTTCGAAGGTGCCTTACGACAAATTAATGAAATGCGGATCGACGTGGAAGCTTTACAGGAGCGGATGGTCAAGCTCGAGCATGAATTGAAAAGAAATATTGTTTCAGAGGAAACATTCGGACGATATAAAGGCCTGCTAGAAGACATTTATTTGCGTTTGCACATGGAGAATGAGGAATTTGAAGAATTGCGTGAATTCGTCAAAGAAACCAAGGATCGCGTTCAGGCACAGACCGTTAGGCAGGCAGACCAGCGACCTTATGAGTTAATTTTACGAATATCCAATGAGCTGGAGAAGGTGCATGGGGAGCATTCCGTTCTTTTTCATCAGAGTATGGTGCTCAAATCGCATGCCTTGGGCGCTGCGCAAGAATCTTTATATTATACCGGGCTGGATTCCTTTAATTTCGATCAGGATATTGCTTCTCTTATCTTCAGTACGCCGTTGCCGCCAGAGACGATGAAAGGTGTAATAGCCCCATTCTTACCGGTGCAAGAGACGAAGATGTGGTCGCTTTTGACAGTGTGGGCCGAGCAAAATTTGCTGGAAGACAGCAGTGGCCAAGAGCGAGATGATACGTTTCTAGAAATTGGTGGGGAGGGCGATGAATATCGCTATCAGACGATGCAGAGAAAGTTGTACAAGCATTTGATGGAGCACCTTCTGCACATGATGGAAGAGCAGGATTATGTTGAGGTGAACGAATTTATCCAACAATTCAAAGAACATGAACAGGCTAAATTGCTAGATGAGAGAGCTTTCTATGATTTTTGGATCTATCTGCATCAAAGAAGTCCATTGCAGGCAGTGGATTTGGATACAGAGCAAAATGAGGAGCAGGGAACGTTGCTGGAAGATATGTATGCACTTCTGGGAAATCGCTGTTTGGTCATTATTGAACAACAGGACATTATTCAGGTTAATGATAGATTTAGTCTACAGAATATGTTGATTACATGGGGAGAACAGGATGACAACCGGACTTGACAATGGAACAGTAATGAAAGCTTTTCGGATTTATACGTTTCTCGCGCGTGATAATGAGGTCGGGAAGGAATGGCTTCAAGCCTATATGGCGGATGACGTGGTACGCGGGCTTGTGGATCAATTTGCCCGAGAAGTGGATTGTGTCACGATTATTGCTGGCGAGCATCTGTATATGATTCCGGAGACGAGGCTATCGCCTTTTCATATGAATAACGAAGTGATCAAAAGGACTTATCTACGAGCGAATGCGGTGAATGCGGATCTTTACCTGATGTATGTCAGCATTATTGTGCTCATTGGTGCCTTTTATGATAGTTATCAAACGATGGAGCCCACGAGAAGTTTTATCGGGATTGAAGAGTGGACGGCGCTGGTGAACGAGCGAATTGAGTTGCTAAAAACACATCCAGAAGCGGAATTAGTAGAGATGGAGAAGGAATTCTCTTATAACTGGACAGCTTTGATCGAAAAATGGAGCGCCATGGACGATATTAAGGAAACGGCCGCGAAGCAAAGCGGGAATACGATTAGCCGGGTTAGCTTCATGGATGCTGTCCGTAAGTTTCTAATCGCTCAGGAATTGGTGGTCGATATTGGCAATCAGGAAATTACGTTGACCGAAAAAGCCAAAGTGGTTGTGCAGCGTTATTTTATGGAGCTCGAGTATAACCGCGGTATTTTGGAGTTTTTGTATCAAAGCCATGCGTTTGAGGGGGAGGGAAGCGAACATGCCAGCGATCTCTAGAATACGGTTTACGAATGTCGTCTACGAGGATGGAAATAAGCGTTACAACGACGAAATGTTTCATTTTGATGGCCATAACGGTGCGATTTTGCTCGAAAATGGTGGAGGCAAGACGGTTTTCATCCAGTCCGCCATGCAAGCTATACTACCGCACGAGGAGTTAGCGGGACGTAAAATCAAAGATACGTTGAGTCTTGAAAATGGTCCTGCACACATCGCGATCGAGTGGATTCTGAGTGAAAGACCTCGAAGATATGTCGTGACCTGCATTAGTTTGTTTCTGACAGCAACAGGGATTGATTCGTATCGGTATGTGTATGATTATCCCGTGCTTGATCCCGATGCGATTGATCGGATTCCTTTTGTTAAGGGGAATGCAGGCCATATTCGAGCAGCGGATAAAGGCGAAATTCATGATTACTACCACGGGATGACTGTGAAAAAAATGAATGCGAAGCTACCTTCTACGATGAAAGAATATAAAAAAATATTAGAAAACGACTACCATATCATCGCCTCAGAATGGGAACGGATTGCGAAGATTAATAGCTCCGAGGGTGGTGTAGAGAGCTTCTTTGATGATTGCAAGACGACGGGCCAATTGTTTGATCGTTTGTTGATTCCAACGGTAGAAGATGCCATGGGGGGCTATGAACAAGGCGAATTCGCGAACAATTTCGAAATGCACAGGGACAGCTTCAAAAAATATAAAGAGTTAAAAGAAAAAATCGAAGAAAACAAAAAGATACTTGTTGAATTGGACCAGTATGTGCTCCGCTATGCAACAATGGATACGAAGCAGGCAGCTTATGCCGCTGCTCAAGCGGAAACGAAGGCTTATTGGTTGCTCGTTGGTGGGCAGAAGAATGAGGAAACCGCGAAACTTTCGCAGTGGCATCAGATGATGGCAGCATGCGATGAGCAGTTGGCGGGATTAGCAAGGAAGAAGGAATCGCTTCATATCGCGAAGCAAAGGCAGGATCTATCCGTTACGGAAACGAAGCTTAGCTTAATCGAGGAAGACGTTGAGTTCAAAGAAAAGCTCGTTCGGAGTGCCAAAGAGAACTACTATTCGTTGCGATTGGCTGATTACAGACAGCAATGGACCTCGGCGGAGGAACGTATGAACTATGTGCAACGCGAACTTGAACATTTCGGTCATACCCAAGAAGAGGATGCTCTGCGGAAAGCATGGGTTCAGAATGGCGGGCAAATTCGCAGTATTTACAGCAAGATGGAACAGCAGTGGCAAGTTGAAGAAGAGAACCTCCATCAGGAAGCTTCCGCTCATCAGAATAGGTTGAACCTTGAAGAAACCATTCTACAAGAGCTTTCAAGTGAATTAGAGCTATTAAACAAACAACTGATTGAACATAGATCCCTTGTACAAGCCCGTGAGAAAGATCGAGACGAGCTGAAAGCAACTAGTTTAGCCAATCCAGCCATAGAGAGCATGGAAGGTAGTATGGCGGACTGGATGCATCGTTATCAGAAGTTGGAAGAAGACAATGTTCTCCTCGTGCAGAAGAACAAGGTGTTGGGAGCAGGTAAAGAGGAAAGTGAGAAACAACTGGTTGGCGTGAGTGGAAACCTCAAGACCGCCTTCGTGGAGCGTGCTAACGCAGAGCATAGGCTCGAATTAGTTAGAGGATTGCATCAATCCATGCTGGAAGAAATCGCTTCGTACAGGCCTTCTTGGGGGAGACTCTCTTCCATTTATGAGAAACAGAGTTCGATTGAAGAGCGACTTCGTGAAGATATAGAAAAGCTGCTGGTTGAGAAGGAAGATTACCTGCTGAAAGAGCGTCTTGCTTTCCGCTATATTGATGATTATAGTGCTCAGCGTACGTTTTTCGCAGATGTCTATGTGATGGGTTTAGTGGACAAATGGAGAAATCAGTTCGACTTATTGGAGACAGGTATTCAATATTTGCAGAGTTTGCAGTTAACTGAGCGAGCGATCACGCACCCTCTTTGGTCTGTCACGTTGATTACAACCGAAGGCGAAGTTAGGTTAGTTACAAGCAAGCTGCGACAGTATGCCGAAGATATGCAGTTCCCGATTCAAGTGATCTCCTCACAGGAAGCAGCGCGTCTTGCTAAAGAAGATATTCCAGTGACAGCGAAGGACAGCGCATGGGTTGAACCACAGCATTGGCGTGACAATGCGGAGGATATGGAATTCATTAGCTGGAAGCATATGATCTCCCAAAAAGGTGAAGAAGTTCGGACAGCACGCAAAGAAAAGGAAAATGAGCTTCAGCGAACTTCGGATCTTCAGACGGCTTTAAGCCGATTTCTGCTGGAATACCCCCTTGAAGTTGTGCAAGAAATGGAGCGGAGAGTTGGACTTACACGCGAAACGGTACGTGAGCTAGAAGGTCAAGAAGATGCCATCCAGAAATCCATTCGCCAGGTTGAGCAGACGATTTCTCACCATCATGCCGTCATGGACAAGCACAAGGAGGAAATGGTACAACTCCAGCAATGGATTGAAAAAGGGCGGAAATATGTCGAGTTAGGTAAAGAAATCATTGCGTTGAACAGTGCCATCGATCAAGTTGTCCAGCAGTCTGATGACCAGCAACATAAACTGGAGGGCAGGCGGCGCTCGATGGAGCAAGCGAAGCTGCAGAGCGAAGCTGTGAAGAGCAGAATGAACGCCTTGCGAACGGAGAAAGCGAGTCTTCAAAGCCAAGATCTGTATATGGAACTAGGGGATGTACAGCCAATAGAAGGGAATCATAGCTTAGATTGGTTGAAAACGGAAAGAAAAGATTTGCATCTCAAGCTCAATCATATTTCGCAAGGACGCCAACAGCTTGAAGCGGAGTTGAAGCATGCTCAAGCTAGCAGAACAACTTTAGAGCGGGAAATGAGCAAGCTGCGCTTGGAACAAGCTGACCTGAATTTGAACGAGGAGCTTCCGTTTTCTGTGACGAGTGAAGATCAGATGTCACAGCTGTTATCTGAGCTCAAGGAACACGAATTACGCTTAACGCGCGATAAGGAAGAGTATGCGAGGGTCGACAAGCAATATAGCGAACTGACAGCGAGAATTAAGTTGCTCGTTGAGCAGTATCGTAGTTCACATGAGAGTGAAGAACCCTTGACCTTTGCAGAGTCGCTGAGCGCTGTGGATATACAAGTCCAAAGTGAAGATACACGTCTTAAGCAGCATAAATTGGGCTTACAGCAGCAACATACGCAAATCCAAGTGCAATTAAGTAAAATTGAAGAGGGAATTCAATACTTAAATCAATATAAAATTGTGCACGGATTTGAGAATCAACTCATTCCAGTAGCTCTTATCTCGCAGGAACAAATAGTGGAGTTTCCGATGGATAGAATGAAATGGGTGCGGAAATCTGTGGCGACGCTAACCGCCTTAATGAAAGAGTTAGAAGCAGAAGAGTCGGCGGTGAAGAAAGCTAAACTTCATTTTATTGATTTTTGCCGGAAACAAATTAAAGATATCAAGATGAGAGATATGGCTGAGCAAGGTGTTGAGAATAAGACCAACTATCAAGAATTAACACAATTTCAGCATAAAATGCACAGTCGCATTGAACGCGTCAATCATGTTGCAGAAGAAACGATGCGCACACACAATCAACAGCTTGAACAGTATATTATCCATGTACACAGCCATTTGAAGCTGATCGCATCTGAACTACGAGATATCCCGAATAAAACGAGAGTTAAAGTCGAAGAGCAGTGGAAGCTAATTTTCTCTTTTCTCATCCCAGAATGGGATGAACTTGAAGCGAAGGAACATCTGCGTAAGCATCTGGAATGGATTTTGACCGAACTTGAAAAAGGCTATTACCGCGATGACAACGATCAAGAAGTTAAGTCTACGGTTCGTAAGGAGCTTGAAAAATGGCTGGACACTAAGCAGCTTCTCCAGATTGTTCTGCAAGAGAAAGTCATGAAAGTCTCGTGCCGTAAAGTAACTAATGAGAATAACGTAACGAAAGCTTCCTTCTCCTGGGAACAGTCTAATAATTGGTCTGGCGGGGAAAAATGGAGCAAGAATATGACGTTATTCTTAGGGTTATTGAACTATGTTGCTGAAAAACGCCAGCATATTCAGGCGAACATGAAGCGGCATCGCACTGTAATTCTAGATAATCCGTTCGGGAAAGCATCGAGTGACCATGTATTAAGTCCTGTGTTTTTTATTGCTGAACAGCTTGGCTTCCAGATCATCGCACTGACTGCACATGCGGAAGGCAAATTCCTCAAGGATTATTTCCCGGTCGTCTTTAGTTGTAGACTTAGACAATCAACCAATGGAAGCAAGCTGGTGATGACCAAGGAAAAGGAAATCAATCAAGCTTATTTCCGAGATCATGCGCCGATTTCACTGGAAAGATTAGGGGACGTTAAGCAGATGGAGTTGTTTATATGAGGAGGCCGAAATAGGCCACGATGGGAGCTGAAGAAAAAATGAATAAGAAAAGTTCGACTACGGAGCAATGGCAAGGGCTTTATGAAGCAGCGGCAGCGTTTAAAAAGGCGGAATGTTGGAATTATTTTGAGAATGTTCATGTTTTTGGTGTGGAGAATCCATTGAATGGAGACATAGGCTATTGTTGCATTATGGGAAATGGAGGCGAGTTGTATGGTCTGGCTGTCTATTTGGGAACAGAAGGCCTAGAGACTTTGCTGGGCATGTTGAGTGGGCAAGAGGATATAGATCCGATGTTCTCGCAACATTGCTTAATGCTTTCATTCGACAGTAGAGATGAGTTGTATCCCGCCGAACTCAAACAAATAAAAGAGCTTGGATTGAAATTCCGCGGAGCAAATGCTTGGCCGACTTTCAGATTATATGAACCTGGGTTTGTTCCATGGCCAATTCAGAATGAGGGAGATTTAACTTTTTTAAGTATAGCGCTCCAACAAGCAATCGAAGTTGTCCAAGCATTTAAAGGCAATCCAGATGACCTTATGGAAGGAGAGGACAATGCTTTCCTAACAAGAGTATCGAATAGAAATGTGCAGAACTTGGTTTGGTCAGATCAATGGATAGTACCGAAGCCTCCAGGTCATGTTCATATTTTAGAAGCAAGTGCAATCGATGAATTACGCCTGGCTAAAGCCAAAAAGACGCTTAAAGGGTATGTAGGGATTTGGGAAATAGATTCCAGTTATGCACCTATGCCAATTAACGAAGGGAATCGACCGTACTACCCAATGATGGGATTGATAGTTGATCAGGAGTCGAATCAGATCCTAGGGTTCGGTTTGTCAGACAAATCTGAAGCTCCAGATAAGATCGTCGGACTCCTGCTGGACATTATTGAGAAAGTACATGTCGTTCCTAAAGAAATATGGATTTGTAGTGAAGACCTTTTTCATTACTTGAAGCAAATTCTAGTTGCGTTTGAAATTGAAGTGTACTTGACAAGTGAACTTCCCTCTTTAGACGAAGCTAAAGACGAGATGATGGATCACTTAACTGGCGGGAGATAGTGATTAGTATCAATTAGCTACCGTTGAAATACATTGAAACAGCCTGTCTAATCGATCTCATTCAGTCGGAGATCGAGCAGGCTTTTTTCGCTGTCATGAAAATAATTTTTCTTGCTATTAATAATGATTGTCATTATCGATGGTGGTATAATCAAGTGAGAATTCTAATGGGGGAACTACGTAACGACAAGGAGAGTGGAACATGAGCATATCAGTTCAGACATATATAGCGGAAAATTACGGAGTTACAACGGATTCCCACCCAAACCCGATAATCACAATAGAAGGAACACATCTATTGACCGAAAAAGGGATGGAGGAGCTATTGCATGTTTACGCACCATTGATGAAGGCGCTTGAACCTGCAGCTGCTGGCGCCTATTTGATCAGCCGTCTCGGAAGTCTGAATGCGGCAATGCAATATATGGTGACACATGATGAGTTATTGGATCTGTCTCCTTCGTTATGGGCGCTGCAAATGTATCGAAGTGAGAAGGGATTTATAGATTTCCGAATTGTGCTGCAAGAAATAAGAAAGCTTAGCGGTCCGCCCTGTGGAGGTCGCAGTGAATGGCGTGAAGAACACTTATCCTGCTGGTATGCAGGGACGATTCGGCCAATTGTTGAAGCAATAGCTGCCGCCGCGGATATGGATATTATGCATTTGTGGAAAATCGTACCTATGCGCCTTCGGTTTATATTCGCTCAATGGAAAGAAGCAAGCGTATCAGATGAATGGCACGCACGTTATGAAGAAGATCATGTATTCGTTACCAAGCAGTTAAAAGGGGAGGTATTCGGTCGCCTTCGCAATCCTTTGTATGTGAAAATTGTGAATTTGGATTACCCTGGTAAACCCGGCGAGCCTGATACGACCATCAAAATGAAGACGGCCTGTTGTATGTATTACCGGACAGAAGGTGGGCAATATTGCTACACGTGTCCACGGATGAAACCGCAAGAGCGCGAAGAGCGCAAAGAACGATTGCGAGCTCAATTTGCTGAAGAAGCAACTGCCAAGATGGCTGCGAATTAACGTACGTATATAAGTCGACTACAGTAATTCCCTGTATATATGAATGGGGAGGAATCCGCCAAAGGAGGACCTGTGTGTGCGAGGTCAGAAACCTAATGATGAATTAAACACTCCTTTATTCGACGACTATTCCTTGCTTGCTACGAAATTATATATGCCGCATCAACCTGTTTATCTTGTAGCGCGGGAACACTTGATGGAGAAGATGTCTAAGGCGATGCATTGCAAAGTGACCGTAGTCACTTCTCCTCCTGGTTTTGGAAAGACAACGATGGTAAGTCAGTGGATCTTACAAGGGCAACAACCCGTAAGTTGGGTCTCGTTAGATCAAGGCGAGAATGATTTGCTTCGATTTTGGACATATGTCATTGCAGCATTGAATCGAATATGTCCTAGTGTTGGCCATAAGTCGTTTTCTTTGCTCAAAGTCATATCGTTTTCACCTGAACAAATGATATCATGGCTAATCAACGATTTATTTAGCATTCCGGATCCAATCCTGCTAGTCTTAGACGATTATCATCTAATTGAATCCGATGAGGTCCATCGATTGGTTGCTTTTTTTATAGAGCGAATGCCCTCCCAAATTCACTTGTGTATCCTCAGTCGTAAACAACCTCCCATTGCTCTTGGGCAATTACGTGTTCAAGGGCAACTCAATGAAATCAATCTCGCAGAATTAAGATTTACAGAAAAGGAAATTGCGACATTTTGGCATCGGCAGACTGGTGTCTCACCTAATGAAACATCGCTTCAACTGTTATCTGATCGAACGGAAGGATGGGTTGCAGGCATTCAACTCGCCGTATTATCCCATTTATCAGGACAACAAGATGCCTTGCAACAATTCAAGGGAGATCATCGCTATGTTGTTGATTATTTAATGGAGGAAGTTTTCGATCATTTGCCCGAGGAAATTCGTTCATTTTTATTGAAAACATCCCTTCTCCAAAGGATGAATGCGGAGCTCTGCGCAGAGTTAACGGGGGAAGCAGCTTATCATGGACGATTGCAAGAGATGGAGAAATCCAACTTGTTTATCATTCCTTTGGATGCGGAGGGGAGATGGTTTCGATACCATCATTTATTTGCTGATTTCCTACGCTGTCGTCTTCAACAACATCCTTCGAGGGAAGTCATTTCCTTACACATGGCAGCTTGCGAATGGTTTGAACGGCATAGCTATGTAGGTGAAGCCATTGATCATGCCCTACAAGCAGGGGCGTACGATAAAGCCTCTGAGCTCATACTTACTATTGCGACTGAATTGTTGAAAAGAAGGGAACTAACGACATTGCATCGTTGGTTGCTTCAATTACCTGTGGCGAACCGAGAACGTCCAGCCATACTTATCATTCAAATATGGACGGAGCTGTTCATGGGTCACCAAGAGCAGATGGATAAGCATGTGCAAACGTTGCAAAAAGAGCTTCACGCATCGAGTGATAGGAAGGATTCGCAATATATCGGAATACGTGAAGATATGAAAGTTGTTACAAACTTTCAGGCCATGCTGCATGGTGATTATAAGCGATGTTATGCCTTGTTGCAGGACATGTACGAGGATGAGCATCTACCCAATATTAATGGACTGCCGATGCTGTTTGGGCTTGGTATGGAACTGAATGACGGGACCATTCCACTCATCCGCAGTTATTATGGTTTCAGTGGTCAAATGAAAAAGGCAGATCGATATCACCGATTTTATGGCGATTTTATTGATAAGAATGGGTTTCACGCGTTTCCGTTCACGGCATATCAGCGGGCAGCTCTGTGTGAGGTATGTTATGAGAAAAATCAATTACCTTCAGCTTTGCAACTAGCAGAGGATGCCATCCGGATCGCCAAACGGAATCATGTAATTGGGGCTTATGTGCCCGCGATCATCATACAAGCGAAAGTGCTTTGGGAGAGGGATGGGAGAGAAGAAGCAGTAGCCATCATTCACGAAGCACTGGATTATCTTAAATTAACTCATCATCTTCATTCGCATTGGAATGGTCTATTGCATGCTTTTCTCACTCGTTGTCGACTAGAGAACTGTGAGATGGATGCGGTAGATGCCTGGATGAGATCGTCGCCTTGGAGCAGGCGTATAGAAATTATTGGCGACCAAGACTTTGAACTCTTAATTTATATACAGGCGCTATTAGCTAAAGAAAACTGGGAAGAAGCACTCTCTTGGTGCGAGCAACTTCTAAAGAAAGCCAGAATGTCCAACCGACTCATGACGGAGCTAGAAGTTCTCTTGGTACTATCGGAGATACAAGGGAGAATGAACAACTCGCATACAAGCATGCTTCATCTACATCAAGCGTTAATTCTTGGTGAGCGCGAGGGCTATCTCCGTATTTTTATCGATAGGAATATCGAACATTTGTTGCAGCAATATGCGGATGTGCGGAAGAACAAATACATGGTCGAAGTACAAACAGAGGGGGTTTCTCTCCACTTTCTTCAAGTCGTATTATCTTCTTGCATGGAGAAGAGTCGAGCCATACGAGATTGTTATCGTGAATCATCTTCTGTATTTATGCTGACGATTCGTGAAAAAGAAGTGCTCCAGCTCCTAGTAGACGGATTGTCTAATAAGGATATTGCTGAGAAATTAGGACTTGTTCAAGGGACAGTGAAGCTACATCTTCATCGGGTGTACAGCAAGCTCCAAGTGAACGGGAGAACGCAAGCGATTCAGAAAGCGAATCAACACCGGTTACTGTAAGCACGAAGGTACAACGCATACAAAGATATAACCATCGTATATATCCTTCGTTAGATGGCTCCTTCCTTTCCTTCTGATAAGCTGAGAGCATTCAGAGTTAGAGGAGGAAGAAAATGTCAAAAACGAACTATGATGTTATTATTATCGGTGCGCGGGTAGCTGGTTCCACGCTGGCTTATGAGTTGTCTAAGGCCGGTTACGAGGTGCTGCTTGTAGATCGAAGTACATTTCCCAGCGATATCCTGTCCACACATAATTTCTTTAACAATTCAGTAGCTATGCTCCGCGAAATGGGGGTATTAGAGCAATTGCTTCAGACAGGTACTCCCTTGTACAAACGGGCCTTTATTCAAATGGATGATATGGTTGTGGATGGGGAATTTCCCGAAGTTGAGGGGGAGAAATATTGTTTATGTGTGCGACGCAAATATTTGGATCAGGTGCTTTTCCAGCATGCATGTAACCAGGAGCGCGTTACCGCTATAGAGGGATTCCGAGTCACGGAGTTGCTGTATCTGGGAGATACAGTGTCGGGGGTCATAGGTATGAATCGCGATGGCAGGGCAGAGCAGTTTACTGCTAAGCTTGTTGTTGGTGCTGACGGCCGTAATTCTACGATACGCAGATTGGTGAACAGTGAAAGGAAATTAGCAGTTCCAACGGACTTCGCTTCGTATGTGGGGTACTTTTCTAATTATCATCAAGAGGGCGAACCCTGTGTGGAATTTTATAAAATCAAAGACAAAATCGCTATTGTTTTTCCTACAACCGATAATCTCTTTGTCATTGGGGTTATGTTTCCTTTGGAGAATAAGGAATGGATTGAGAGATTTCGCAACCATCCAGAAGCAGGCATGCGTGAGTTGGTTGATATAGGGTTCCGTAGCACGACTTTCCCGGAGAGACTCCGAGAATCTTCACTAGCAGAGCCTATAAAAGGGCTGCTCGGCTATGACAATGATTGGTTCCAGGGTATGGGGCCAGGATGGGCTCTCGTGGGGGATAGCCTTTCATTCAAGGATCCTGCGGTTGGGCAGGGGATGCATGATGCGATTTATGGAGCTCGATTATTACGGGATACCTTAGCAGAAACAAGCAAATGGGAAACGAACTGGAGCCAAATGGCAGATCAATACCAGGCAGCAATGGAATCCAAAATGATGTCTCGCTATCACCTAGCGTGCCAAACGACGAAGAATACCCCTGTTACAACGGAACAAACATTGGTCAATCAATTAATAGGCAGCAATTCTGAGGCATCTCGAGCGTTTCTTGGTATTTACAATTATGCCAATGAACCGGAACTGTTACAAATGACAATTATGCAATTGCTTCAGGCTGGGGTTACCTTAGAAGAATAAACCAATTTCCTGTTGGTTTTTTCCTGTAATATGCATACAATAAGGGAAAGTACTTATTCGATGCAGCAGGGTGATGAACTTTTGGAAAAATGGCTAGTGAGTCATATGAAATCGGCATTGATTTCCGGCATTCTCGTTCTTATTACGATCGTTGGCGGAGTGCTCGGCTACTTTGGGTTGCTTCGAGACAGTGATGGGGGATTTACCTTACATACGCATTCGACCTTTGAGCCCGATGTGGTTGTTATGGGAACAGAACTAGAAGGTATGTATCTTGCTCAAAAGGCGAAAAAGGAAGGACTCGACGTATTAATCCTTGAAACGAAAGAGCGACTTGGCGGACAGCTCATTCAGGGAGAGATGCTCTATCTCGATGGGACCTACGATGATGAGGGTACTCCGCTTATGCAAGGCGGGATGAAGGAGCTTTTTCAACAGTACACAGAAGGAAGTATCCGTACGAAAACGGATTTTGCCCATTATTTTCACAAGCTTATTGAAGGCATTCCTGTTGAGAAAAACATCGTGCTAGAAGACTTGAAGGTTTCAGATAAGAAGGTCATTTCACTTGCCTATCAAGACGGTGATGGGAAAAAGAGAATGGTGAAGCCTTCTTATCTTGTTGATAATTCGGATGACGCCGCGTTAATTCGTAAGCTCGATGTACAGCCGCTTCCAGGTTTGGAAGCGCTGTATGGGAGCAAGGAACGCGAATATATGAGTGGCACGTACATGATGAAATTTAAGGGAGTCGATTGGGAGAAATTCCAAAGTCAGTTTTGGAAAATGACGAAGATCGAACGTGCGCATACATTCGGACCCGAAAGTTACGTGAATTCGCACATTGCTTACGGGTTTCCGCCAATAGTATCGGCTTATGAACTGCACAACAAGAATGAGCTTAATCTCCGAGGGTTGAATATTCTGAATCAAGGCAATGGCGAGATCATAATTAACGCGCTTCAAGTATATGGCATCGATCCAAGCCGACAGGAAACAATTGATCGGGGGATGCAGCTCGCCAAAGAGGAAATGCCCTTTATCCGCGATCATTTACGTAAACATATGGCAGGCTTCGAGAGATTGGAACTAAGCGGAGAACCGAATGACTTGTACATCCGTGAGTTTAACCATTATCCAACAGAGTATGTGCTGCAAGCATCTGATGTAATGAGCGGCCGGATGTTCTGGGATAACGTTAGCGTCGGAGGCTATTTCATGGACATTCAAGGTTCGCGCTCCAATCGGGAAGGACTAGCTATTGGGCGCCCGGATAAATATGGCATGCCGCTGCGAAGCTATTTGCTTCAAGATTATGACAACATCGTCACAGCGGGGAAGCTGGTTGGTGCATCTGCTGTAGCATACGGTAGCGCAAGAATTCAGCCGAATGGCGCAATGGCTGGCGAGTCTATAGGCGTGTTGATGGCGCAGATGCAGGGGAGAAGCCTGAAGTCGACGACTCCAGAGGAAATGGCCCAACTGTATAAGCGGATGGAGCAGACTTATCAGATCAAGTTGAACGACCAAGTCGCGAAGAACAAGATTGCTCATCTCTCAGAAGGGGAACGCGCAGAGTTAGACAGCGGAAGGATTACCTTGCTGAAAGGCAATAAAATCGCGCATCATTTGCCTTTTATCCGTATCAGGAATGAAGATCAAACGATCACGTACAATGGGATCAAGCCCATAGTCATCGGGGGCATCCCTTGGGTACCACTCAGTCAAACGTTCCAGAAGCTAGGTCAAGGTGATGCTACGTATGACGAAGAGAATAAGCGCATCCAATACACATTCATGGGTAGGAATGGAACGATTCCTTCGGCAGATGTGCAAGTGCTGAACAATTTCGTACTTGTAAGCTGGGCGAAACTTGCGGAAGAATTAGGCTTCCAGTGGGATTGGAATGAGGCACGTAATGAGGTAATTGTGAGGCGGTTGTGAGAAGGGAAATCAAACTTTGGATTTCTACTTAAAGTTATTGTAGTGTTTGAAAGCCTGCCTGAGCCTCAGCTCAAGCAGGCTTTTTTGGCATTCCTGAAGTCGGTGTCGAGCGGCTTGGGCATGAATAACTGGAATTCCTACAGCTAATTCAAGCGGAATCTTAGCATTTTGTAAAATAACTGGATTTCCTCCCGTTATTTCAACTCATTTTCGGCAAATGGGACTTGTTGAGTCAAATTAGATGTAGGAAATCCATTTAAATGCCCAAAGGGCTAGTTTTACTCGGAAATAGATGTAGGAAATCCAGTTAATCTCAAAACTACTTGCTGAATGTTCAAGACCTAAGCCCACACCAACCCCATCCATAAGCAATAGTCTATTCTATATGGTGTTTGGGAGTGTGTACACAGATGAACATATACAGAACGGATGAATAAGCTGCTGCGCCATTAATACACAGAATGCGACTTGGTTAAATCAATTGATTCGAAGAACAGTAACTAGTCGGAGATTAGTTTCCGTCGAGATTGATTTCTCTGGCTTTTTCCTAGGGTTCAAATATCCAAGAAGTAAGTATGTGTATTTGAACGAAGTTTTTCGTGAGTATGTGATGTGAGCAAGTAGTCAGAAACATAAATTTCTAAATAGACCACTAATCAACTGGGAGCATTTCGTAGTATAATGTTCCTATTGATTATTGGAGGCACACACATGACATTAATTAAACAGTTACAAGCACCAGATGAATTTACAGGTTTCTACTTAATTAAAGAGCTGGAAGTTAAACAAACGAATACAACGCCTGCCAAGGATTTTATGGATATTGTGCTCTGTGATGCGACTGGACAAGTATCTGCTAAAATGTGGGACGTAAGTAGCGCGGATAAAGAGACTTTTTTCCCGATGACTTTGGTCAAAGTACAGGGTCTTGTTCAATTGTATCGTGAACGCTTGCAAGTGAAAATTGCCAAGATTCGCAAAGCACGGCCTGAAGATGGCGTGCAGATTACGGATTTTATCCGTTCAGCACCGATCAGTCCAACTGATTTGATTCATACGATCAACGGCGTGTTGGCGAGTATTACGAATCCAACGATCCAGTCAATCGTTGCATTTTGCGTGGCGAAGGTGGGGGATAAGCTGGACCACTATCCAGCGGCTAAGACACACCATCACGCGTATTTTGCAGGCCTTGCCTATCATATCGTGCGGATGCTTGAGCTTGGTGAGTTTATTTGCAAACAGCGACCATTTCTCAATGCGGACTTGATCAAAGCAGGTATTATCCTTCATGACATTGCCAAACCAGAAGAAATGATTGCTCAGCTTGGTATCGTTTCTGACTATAGTGTGCAAGGGAAGCTTCTTGGTCACATTTCCATGGCGTCCAATTGGATTACGGAGGCTGCGCTGCACCTTGGGTTAGATCTTCAATCCGACCTCGTCATCGGGTTGCAACATATTGTGCTATCTCACCACAACTTGCCGGAGTGGGGAAGTCCAGTGCTGCCGCAGCTGCCGGAGGCAGTTGCACTTCATTACATTGATTCGATGGATGCGAAGCTCCAAATGGTTGAGGATACACTGCTTGTCACACCCGAGTCCGATTCATGGACGCCGATGATTCGCGGTTTAGAAAACAAAGCGATGTATCGCTTGAAGCTATAAGTTCGTGGCGGAAGCCGTTTTCAAGAAGAGTGATCTCCTTGGAAATGGCTTTTTGCATTTATGGTGAAATTTGGAAATCATCCAGAGGTAAAGAAATAGTCCCACGATTAAGCATCGCTTACCAGTTGAAATGTGCGGATCGTTTCATTTTGTTTGTATAATGTTTACTCGGCTAAGAAGGAAAGCACTTCACCCCGTCGAATTCATTTAATGTAAATAACTTACAGTGCATGCGAGGGGAAGGTGAATACATGCAACAATGGCTTCAACAGCATCATCTGCGCTGGAAAATAGGGTTAGTTATCATCCTTGGCTTATTATTTATGGCGAATTATGTGATGGCGGAGCAGCCCGATGGCGTGAAAACGATTCCAAACTGGGAGATGAAGTGGGGGGGGCCCAATGATACAATTCAGGATATCCTATCTTCGAAACAGGAAAATGGATGGATAACGATAGAAAATGGAACTGAGATGCCAGATAAACCAGATAAGGTATCTACGGCTTGGATTCGTATTCAACTACCGAATCAGCTTCCGAAAGATTATGGCATGTTTATTGACGGTATTTATGCACAACAGGTATCGGTTTACATAGGTGATAGATTGCTTAACGAGGTGAAATTTAACTTTCCATACGACGAACAGCGGAGTTTGCTGCCTATTAGTATGGAGGATGGTGGAGGGGATGTCTATTTAAAACTTCAGACGAGCATGGACCGATTAGGCATACATTCCGATATCCGATTAGATCATTATACCTCGCTAACTCGTACATTCATATTTCGTGATTTGCAGAATATTATTCTTGGATTTGCTTTTCTATTCATTGCTGTTATTATGCTAATTTGCTCCCTCTTTCTCAAACAGAAACAACGGACAAGCTGGATCTCACTTAGTCTGATCATTCTCACCTTAGGTACAATCTTTCTCACCTACTCCCCTTTTCTTTATGCGAATTTCACATCTTTGGGTGCTCTAATCGTAAATACTTTTGATGTTTCCTTAGCCGTATTTTTACCATCACTTATTTATTTTTTTGAGAAAATATTCGATAATGGCAAATTTAAATGGATTCGCATGTTCCGGAAATTTCAGATAGGGTATTCAGCATTCTGCCTTATTCTAATGGTACTTAATCAGCTCAATCACTATCAATTTTTAAAAGTATATATGTTTTTCTCACTCACTCTGTTAAGTGTGATTATGATTCTCCAATTTATATTAATTATTGGTTTGTCTATCGTTTATGTGATTCGAGGAAACCGAGAGGCAGTTATTTTCTCTTCAGGCTTCGCTATATTTGCACTCATGGGTGTCTTTGATCTCATACTCTATTACACGAATAATCAAAAGTATCAGTTCTTCTTATGGAAATTTGGTGTGGTTGGATTTATCATTGCACTTATTGTGATCTTGGGCAGGCGTTTCGCTATGAATCAGGAGCAGATGTCGAACTATTCCAAAGAGCTGGAATTCTATAACCATCAATTGCAGCTATCCGAGAAAATGGAGATGATTAGTTCCTTAGCAGCATCGGTCGCCCATGAAGTAAGGAATCCATTACAGGTTACTCGAGGTTTTCTACAACTTGTTGCCGCAAGAACGGATGATAAGAACAAAGAATATATGACGATTGCCATCGAAGAATTAGATCGGGCTTCAGTCATTATTACAGATTTTCTAACATTTGCGAAGCCGCAGCTCGATGAATTAGTAGAATTAAATGTAAGTAAGGAAATTAGTCAGATAGAAGGTATTATCGTCCCTTTAGCAACGCTGAATGGTGGACGAATAATAGTCAATGTTCCTTCTGATTTACACATATGTGGGAATTCATCGAAGCTTAAGCAAATCCTGATCAACATTATTAAGAATAGTATTGAGGCGTTTCAAGCTGATGGACAAATACATATCTGGGCTTATGAGAAGAATGAAGAGGTATTCATACATATCAAGGATAATGGCGAGGGAATTGAGCCCATGCAGCTGAGGAAGTTAGGCGAGCCTTATTACTCAACGAAGTCAAAAGGGACGGGGCTAGGGTTAATGGTGACGTTTCGTTTGATCGAGATCATGAAGGGGCATATCGAGTTTAAAAGCCAAAGATACCAAGGTACAGAAGTGATTATACGTTTCCCCAATGTGACAATAAATTAAGAAAAGGTGTTCCGCTGATTGCGCGGGACACCTTTATTATTTTACCAAACTACTTGGACTGCATTAGAGGCAACAAGAACTTTTGCTGGATTTGTAGGGATTACTAAAACGAATTCTGTCGAAGTTTCTTCAACAGCTTTAACCTTGATGTCTTCAGGTAGTGTAATGTTAAATGCTTGCTTCAGCGCTGCTTTCGGGTTGGCTAGAAGTTGTTGTTTGAACGCTTCATCTTCCCAAGCTTTTTGAATAATTTTGGCCTTAACGCTTTCATTTGTGGACATTTGTAATCACTCCTAGTCATTTGGGTAATTTTTCCTACAAATACAAGTATAGCATATTTAATTCTAATAATCTATCAAATTCTATCAGAATTAGACAAGAAATAGTAGAATCCACCAGAGACTAAAGTCGCTCTTCGTTCTTTGATTTCCTCGGTCTCACGATGAATATTCTGCACGAGTGAGTCATGGAAGGCGAGCAATTGCTCCATCCCTGCGGACAGGCTTAGCAGATGCTCATGATGGGAATCAGCTGTCTTCCCATAATCAGCGAAGAAATCATGGACATAGAGCTGCTGCTTGACCATGTCGTGGGTGAGAATATCGGCAGGTGAAAGACACAAGTGCTTACGGATAGAAGCTAATAAGCAATTATACGATCCATCGACTAGATCCTCTTCCCAGTCAGCCCAATCATCCAACATCTGGAGAGTTACTAGTGTCTGTTCAACGGCTTCCGTCACTACAGGGATGAGATCAGCTTGATTCGCAAGGAGCAGCGCTCCTGTGCTTGCATTTTTAACTGGACTAGCTTTCTTGGCAATTTGAAATTTGTCCCCATGGAAGTAATCCGATTGAAGCTCATTCGTTACACTTTTAGACCACTCAAAGATGTAAGTTTCGTAATAAGCCCAGAAAGGGGAATTAGAAGGAAATAGCTCGCGATAAATGGACAGAAATTGGACATGAAATAAATTTGCGAGCGGTAACTTACTGGCGTGTTCGCCTTTGCTAGCGTCCATAATATCGTCTTGAATGAAGTAATACAGCATGACGAAGATATTCGCGAGAGATAGTTTGTTAAACGACTCTGCAGGCAACTTGCAGATATCTTTCATCCAATACGGAAGAAGATAACATATGTAATTCTTGCTGCTACCTTCGTGCGTAGGGTCAAACTTAGCAAGATAGGCAAGCCCTAGCTGGTCTAAAGGTGAAGGAAATTGGCCTACAGCATCCTTTGCTTCGGCGAAAATTAGATGTAATTGATTCTTGTGGTCATGGAGCCAATGCATTATTCTTCAATCCCTTTCTGTTGGAGAGTAATTTCGTATTTGAGCTGTTTGCGGAAGTCATTCGGCGTAATCCCATTATATTTCTTAAATAAGCGATAGAAATAGGAGTCGCTGGTGAATCCTGTCTTCTCCGCAATATCAGCAACAGATAGCGATGAGTTTAAAAGCAGATCTTTGGACTTGTTCATCCGTACATCTTGAATCACATCGGTAATGGCAGCCATCGTATGCTGCTTATACAAACGACTAATATAGATGGAGGACATGGCGAGCTCATCTGCAATTGAGTTAAGGGACAAGTTCTGATTCGCATAATCCCGATCAATGATATCGTTCATTTTCTTGATCAGCTCGACATGCTTAGAGCTTCGCTTCTCATCCAGCTTTTTCTGAAGCTGCTTGAATACGTCAATGAACTGCACGTTAATTTCTTCGATAATTTCGACATGGGTCAGTGAAGCAACATCGGCATCCAAGTAGAGGGGGAAGGCCAGTGCATGATTCTTGTTGATTGTTGTTAGTACATTATTAACGGTTAAGGTGAGGTGGGAAATGGCCAAATGGACGACCGTGTAAGGGTATAGCGATGTTTCATTCACAATGTCTGTATAAAGCAGTTCGGCCTCCTCGGAATCGCCGGTCATGAGGCAATCGACGAGTTGTTTTTCCTTTTGAGATGGAAATTTGTACTCCTTGGTGCGATACGCGATGATCTCGTCTGACCAAATGATACAACCATGACCTCGAAACAAACGGTGGTAGGATGCCTCCAGCAATTGCTTGTAGAGCTGGAAACACGGTATCGTTTCATCCTGCAACGGGCTTACGGTAATTGAAACGGATAATTTAATGAAGGAAGAGATCGATGATTGCATATTGTGAAGCAACGCAGTGAAAGCAACGGGATCCCATTTGAAATCGGCTTCTTTCGCAGACAGGAGCATAAGGATTTGATCATCCCCCATATCGATGCCTTCCGCGTGAAAGGTGGAAGAGCTGACTTCAGTACCGATATTCATGATGGCATAACGTAACAAGGTAAGTTGATCTTTATACGTGCGAAGGCTTTCTTCATATTTATCAATTTTGATCATAAGAAGCAAAGAAGGATGGTCAATGGCAATTTTGGAACCGAAATAGGTCAATTTCGATTTCAAAGCTTGAGGGTGGTAGGCATCTCGACCTAGCATAATATTTCTCAAGAAATTTTGTCGTAAAATTTGAAGGTTATCTCGCTTTTCGATTTCTAATGTCTTTAAGCTTCGAATGACCTTATCAATGGGACCGAATAATCGCTTGGACATAAAGAACGAAATAAGCAGCCCGACTAGAAGAATACTAAGCGAGATATAAATCGTTTTGAGACGCATGTCTCGGATCTCTTTTGTAATGATGGTGTAAGGAGTTGTTCGAACGTAACGCCATCCTAGGGAATCAGGCGCTGTATACGAAATTAAAGATGGATTGTCATTGACGTTATCGACCAAATAACCAGGCGAAGAAGCATTGGCGATAATCTTCTGGATGTAACTCCTATCCGAATAATTGGAAAGTACAGGATTGGAGCCATCGGTGGAAATCAGAACGCCTTCTTTAGTAATAATAAATTCGTTGCTGGCCCGATTGTTGGCGATTTTTTTCAAAGATTTATTGAAGAATGATTCTGAGATATTCACGACAACGGCAGAGTTCAAGGAATTGTTCAAATTGATCGCATCATAGCACAAATAGGAATAAATCCCGACAGTCGTTGTTTGAAGTGAACTTACATTGGTTGACTTGAAGGTTCTTGGAATTGGCAAGAAAGGAATGTAATCCTGAAAGTGATCGAGGATATCGACCATGCCAGGGTCACCAAGGTTCGCTTTTGTTTGGATACCGCTCTGAAAGTTGTTTGAACTCACGTAGAAAAGCTCTGAGGTTCCGTTATACACATAAATGGAATCGATAAATGGCATCGCTAGCCGGTATAAATTCAATTGGGCCATGCTGCCTTGGACATCATAAATATCAGGTTTATCGTAAAATAACAATTTACTGATTACGAAATCACGATAAATTTGGAAAGATAGGGAAGTTGCGGTTTCCGTAATGGTTCGAATTTCTTGACTCGTTTGGAGCAAGGAGTTGGAATCGGATTCGTACACTTGTTTCAGCGCAATATTGTCGAAGTTGAAATAAAGAATTGTAGAGGAGACAAGCAAGGTAATGACGATGGATAAAACAATACTGAGAAGTATGTTGCGGTACATGAATTTGCTTTCTTGATTTCGAAGTATCAAGCTATCCGTCCCCCCCTTTGGTAAAAAAAGTATATCCCAACTTGATTCGGCTTGCAATGGAATCAGATGGCCCTAGGGCTGAAAATGCACTAGAAACGCCGAATTCTCCATGAAAGTTTACATTGTGCATATGCCGTTAAGGCCGTTATGGGTGGGTTCGTTCATAAATGTTAGTGGATCTTCAGTATCCTTGATGGAATAATTCTGTCTATAATTCGAGTATGGCAACTGACAAGATCAACAAGACATATTAACGCAGGGAGGTTTACCAGCATGATCCGAAAGAAAGGATTTTTCTACGAGTTACACAAAAATAAATTGTTGTTTCTCATGATAGCGCCAACATTAATTTTCTTCTTTATTAATTCGTACGTACCGATGGTTGGGATCTACTTTGCATTTACCCGGTTTGATTTTAATGGAGGACTTTTCGGAAGTCCCTTTGTAGGACTAGCGAATTTCGAATTCTTATGGAAATCAGGCGTGCTGTGGACGCTAACGCGGAATACGGTTGCCTACAACCTGGCATTCATCGTCTTTTTAAATGCGACAGCCATCTTTTGTGCCATTCTATTAAGTGAAATGACAGGAAAGTTCTTTAAGAAACTTACGCAATCCGTGATGTTCTTACCTTATTTTATTTCATTTGTTCTGCTGAATGCAATCGCTTACAACATGTTTAATTATGATACTGGCTTCGTGAATACAACGCTGAAATCCTGGGGATCTAACCCGGTGGACATTTATAACACACCTTCTTCATGGGTTTTCCTGCTGATTATGTTCTATGTTTGGAAAAATGTAGGTTATACCATGGTCATCTATCTTGCTACGATAACGGGGATTAGTGATGAGTATTACGAAGCTGCGACGATTGACGGCGCGAACATTTTTCAGCGGATTTGGTATATTACGGTTCCGATGTTGAAGCCAACCTTCATTATATTGCTTTTATTTGCACTGGGCAGCATTATGAAAGGTCAATTTGATCTCTTCTACCAATTAATTGGGAATAACGGTATCTTGTATAATGCAACCGACATTTTGGATACCTACGTTTTCCGCTCCTTGAAAGTAACGTTTGATATCGGGATGGCGACTTCAGCAGGATTGTTCCAATCGATCTTCGGGTTCGTTCTCATTATGACCGTCAATTATCTGATTAAAAAATCCAACGATGAATATGCACTTTTCTAGGAGGTGAAGCACATGCGTACTAGAGGAATTGATTCAGTTACGTTTAACATTATTGCTTATCTTGTCATTATCGCGTTTTCTGTGATCTGCTTGTTTCCTTTCCTTCTCATCATTTCTGGTTCTCTAACGGACAATGAATCCATTATTAAAGACGGATATCACCTCATACCGAGCGTTTTTTCATTGACAGCTTACAAGGCGGTGCTAACATTCCCTGAGAAAGTTCTGACTGCTTACGGGGTCACGATTTTTGTGACGGTAGTAGGGACGGCGCTCGGGCTGTTCATGATGACGATGGCGGGCTATGTGCTGCAAAGGAAAGATTTTAAATATCGGAATAAGCTTTCCTTCTATATTTACTTTACGACGCTCTTCGGTGGTGGTCTTGTCCCTTGGTACATCATGATGACGAAATATCTGCAGTTAACTGACACGTACGCAGCACTGATATTCCCGGGACTCATGTCTCCCTTTCTTATTATATTAATGCGCAGTTTCATTAAGTCATCGATTCCTGAAGAGTTAACCGAGTCTTCCAAGATTGACGGGGCGAATGATTTCACGATATATTACCGAGTCGTTCTTCCTTTAGCCATGCCCGGGATTGCTACTGTTGGATTATTCCTGGCCTTACATTATTGGAACAGCTGGTTTTCGACATCGCTCTTCATTAATGATCAGAACAAATACGAGCTGCAGTATTTCTTGTATAACATCATTAACACAGCAGCTGCGGTTTCACAGCTCGGGGTCTCTACGGGCGTAACGATGAGTCAGGACATTCCATCCGAATCAACCAAACTTGCGATGGCCATTATCGTAACAGGGCCGATATTATTCCTGTATCCATTCGTTCAACGATTCTTCGTGAAAGGCTTAACCATAGGCGCTGTGAAAGGTTAGAACTGTTACGGAGTTGTTCCGTCAGCTAACATAGATGGTTTCATCCAATTTGATATGAGTACAAATAAAGGGAGGATTCACATGAAAAGTAATGCGAAGAAGATGTACAGTGTGTCAATGGCGTTAGCGCTTGCCGGTTCCGTTGTAGCCGGGTGCAGCAGTTCCACATCCACAAGCTCGCCAAGTCCTTCCGCAGCCCCGGCAACGAAAGCGCCAGAGACTACAGCAGCAGCGACTACAGCTAAGCCAGCAGGATTAGATACTTCGAAGAAAGTGGAATTGCAATTCTACATGTTAGGACCTGCACCGAAAGATCTTCCGATCATTGAAGAAGAAATTAACAAGCTGGCCTTGAAAGATTTGAATGCAACGGTCAAATTCAATTTCACAACATGGACGGATTGGGATCAGAAATATAAGCTGTTATTGTCATCCGGCCAAGCGGTGGATTTGATCTTCACAGCAGAATGGACACAATACCAGTCCTATGCCAAAAAAGGGGCTTTCCTAGCGCTGGATGAATTGCTTCCCAAAGCCGCACCGAAATTAAATAGCTTCGTACCGAAGGATATGTGGGAAGCGGTCAAAATCGATGGCAAAATCTACACGGTTCCTGCTACGTACAAAGAGTATGTAACAACTGGCTTCATCTGGCGTGAAGATCTCAGAGAGAAATTCAATTTACCGAAACCGGATTCCCTTGCTAATTTCGAAGCGTATTTAGCAGGTATTAAGAAGAATGTGCCTGATATGGTGCCGCTGGCAGCGAATAGTGACGTAAAAGGCAGCCTCTCTGATCAATACAAGAATCTGACGATCGATCCGATTGGAGCTGTTCCATATGGCTTGAACATCGGGTATAAGACGCCATCAGAGGTTAGCTTGTATTGGGGTTCAACAGAGCACTTAAATGAGTTGAAAGCCATGAAGAAATGGCAGGATGCTGGCTATATTACGAAGAACGTTCTGAACACGAAAGATGCAATGACAGATCTAATTACGAGTGGTAAAGCAGCAGCGAACTTAGGAGATAACCCTAGCCGTTTCAATGATCAAAAGTTGAAAATTGCATCTACCCACCCAGATTGGAAGCTTGAGTACTACCCTGCGCCAATGATTAAAGGCCATGCCGAGCCCGTTCACCCGATTCACAATGGCTTCGCGATTCCAAAAAGCTCTAAAAATGCGGAGCGTGCACTTGCTTTTTACGAAAAAATGGTAACGGACAAAACGTACAATCAATTGACTGAGTACGGAATCTTAGGCAAAAACTATACAGTAGATAATGGATACTACACCATGATCGGTGACACGAACAGCAATGGTTTCCCTAGAGAAGCTATGCAGGGTTGGGCTTGGAGAAATCCTGAGTTTATGTTATTCGATAAAGGATACGATGGCGTGAAGAAGATCTTCGCTGATCTAGATAAAATTGCAACACCTGATAAATACACAGGTTTCGCAGAAGATTATACGAGTTATCAAGCAGAAAGAGCAGCATTAGAGCAAGTGGAGAAACAATATCTGTATCCACTCGAAGCAGGACTCGTTGCGGATGTTGAAGGCGGACTGAAAACATTTATGGAAAAAGCAAAAGTGGCAGGACTTGATAAAATTCAAGCAGAGTATAAGAAACAATGGTTAGAGTACGTGAAAAGTCAAAATATTAAATAAGTAAACTTGTCAAACGCGGATGTGCGCCCTACGGATGGGAGCTCATCCGCGTTTTGTATTGACAGTCGGGCGCTTTTTGTTTAAATTGGAAGCAAATCGATTGTTTACAATACGACGGAAGGAAAGGAAACGACGATGAGCAGCAGTGAATTTTTGAAGCTGGAGAATCAGCTTTGTTTCAGTCTCTATGCCAGCTCCAGAGCGATTACCCGTATGTATCGCCCTCTTCTAGAGGAGCTTGGTATCACATATCCACAATACTTGGTACTGCTTGTGCTCTGGGAGCAAAAGGAGAGTACCGTGAAGGAGCTTAGTGAAAAGCTCGACCTGGATTCGGGTACATTGACTCCGATGCTCAAACGAATGGAAACGCAGAAGTTGCTTGTCCGGAACCGTTCGCAGGAAGATGAGCGGGTAGTTGTTATACGCATCACTGAAGCCGGTTTAGCTCTCTATGATCAGGCGTTATGCATTCCGCAAACATTGTTCGCTTCGAGCGGTCTATCGCCGGAAGAAATTGTAAATTTTAACGCACAATTGAAACGAATCATCACAAGTGTTAATGCCACCATGTAAGGAGCATCATGGGGATTCTCGATGAATTGAGGCTTGGAAATGAATTATTTCGCGTATATCTTAATTAATAATATTGTTCCGATTTGTATCATGATCGCGGTTGGCGTGACCATGTATCGCGCCTTTCAGATTGACATTCGAACACTCTCAAAGCTCAATTTCTATGTGTTTTCACCAGCGCTGGTTTTTGTAAAGCTGTATGAATCCGAAATGAGTCTCTCGATTCTCATGCAGGTACTCCTATTCTTTGTTATTTTCTTCAGCCTTCTATTTGCCACGATTGAAGTGATTATCCGCATTCAGAAGCTGCAGCGCGGGATGCGGATCGCCATGCGGAATAGCGTTATCTTCTATAATAGTGCGAATTATGCGCTGCCGCTTAATCAAACTGTATTCGCTGGCAATGCTTATACACTCGCTATCCAGATTGTTATTATGATTATGCAGACGCTCATCCCTAATACTTACGGGATATATACGTTAAATGCACATAAGGCTTCTTGGAAAGCAACTATGAAAACGATTCTTTCGTTACCCGTCATATATGCCATTCCAATTGCTCTCCTGTTGCGTTATTATCATGTGCCAGTACCATCTTCGATCAACATTCCGCTGAACTACATTGCAAATGCCTTTATGGCCACAGCGCTGTTGACGTTAGGTGTACAGCTTGGCGCCATGAAATGGACATTTCAGTTCTCAAATGTCTTATTGTCGAATATGTTGCGGTTGGCAATCGGTCCACTGTTAGGGTTTCTGGTTGTATGGATGTTGGGGATTGAAGGATTGACCGCGAAGGCGTTGGTTCTGTCCTGCGCAGTTCCTACTTCATTAAGTAGTGTACTCCTTGCCATTGAGTATGAGAATGAGGCTGAGTTTTCTTCGCAAGCCGTGTTTACTTCGACATTATTCAGCATGGTTACGATACCGATTGTCATCTATTTATTGGATTTTATGTGAACATGATGGGGAATCATAAAAAATAGCAGGAATATCGACATTTTTTGGCGAATGGGTACATATACCTAAACACATCCAATCCAAGGGGGAGTTTTTACGATGAGATACCAATTTTGCCAGTACGTTACGATTGTCGATATGAATGATGAGATTATGTCCGAGGTAGTATTTGAACATGGAGAATTTGAATCCAACGCTGTCTCGATTGGTTCTTCCGTTCTGATTCACCAGCTAGGTTTAAAGCAGTTTGACGTTGTTTATGACAAGCGTGAAGGCAAGACAATTCGTTATAAGATTGAAGATATTGAAGTGAATTTGATCGAGCAGCCTACCGTTACGCGTGTTTTCTTGGAGCCGGTTCGTTTAATTGTAGGTCAACATGATATTGGTGAAGTCGAGTAGTTCATCACAGCAAGGAAAGGAAATGTAGTCTCATGATGAAATTGTTTTTGATTCTCGGAAGCTTGAATGCTTTCCTATCTGTCGCGTTAGGTGCATTTGGTGCCCATATTCTAAAAGCCAAAATTCCCGATAAGATCGATGTATTTCAAACAGGCGTTCATTATCACATGATTCACGCGATTGGTTTACTCGTGATCGCACTGCTCTCGGACAAGCTAGGAAATACTTCGTTGGTGAATGCCTCTGGATGGGCAATCTTCATCGGCATTATCTTGTTCTCTGGCAGTTTGTATGGGTTAAGCTTGACGGGGATTAAGGCCTTCGGTCCCATAACGCCACTAGGTGGATTAAGCTTTCTTGTCGGCTGGATCCTGCTTGCTATTGCAGCTTTTAAAATAAATTAGCAAAATGAGCCGGAGAAATCTGGCTCTTTTTCGCATTTCATGGCAAGTTAGCAGGAAATGGCACAACCATTGTAGAAATTGAACATACACGTATAGAAGGGGGCGAATTCGTGAACAATCGGCTCTATATTGGCGTATATGTCGTCGTAGCCATATGTGCTAGCATTTTCGTAAAGCCGTACGCCCCATGGATTTGTCTCTTGGGTGCACTCGCATTGCTTTATACATTGCGTACTAAGCAATCGCTGCGCCAACCGTACATATCTAAGGAACTTCCGAGAGATCATGCGTATCTGAGTGTACTGGATTCGCTATTTGAACATAACCCCAATGCGATTGGGATTTTCAATGATGAGGGTAAATTCATTCGCATGAATCAAGCGGCGGAATCGATTTTGGGATACCCGGTTGCAGATTTATTGCATCAACCTTTTACGAAGATTGTAACGGAAGAACAATTGGAGCATACCAAGCGGCAATTGCAGCAAAGTCGCGATGGCGTTCCGTACACGTTTGATACCGCGGTGCTGCACCAGCGGGGATATCGCGTCGATTTGCATGTAACAGCGGTTCCTGTCGATATTCATCACCATGCCAAAGGGAACATTTTGATTTGTCAGGACATTACAGAACGTAAACGTGGTGATGAGCAAGTCCGATATATGGCCTATTATGACGACATGACGGGACTGCCGAATCGACGCTTGTTTAAAGATCATTTGAACGAGCGGCTTCGTTTGTGTAAAGAGGATGGACATAAGGTCGCAGTATTTTATCTGGATATTGATCGCTTCAAACTTGTCAACGATAGCTTTGGGCATGACTATGGCAACATGCTGCTGCTGCAACTCGCAGAGCGGTTCACCCGTTGTTTAACCACTGAAGATTTCCTCGCGCGTACGGAAGGTGACGAGTTTGCCTTTTTTTATCCCAATGTGGAAGATGGGAATGATGTGATGACCGTCATCGCCGAAATTAATCGTGTCCTCGAGAAACCATTTCTGCTTGAACAATATGAGTTGCATGTCACGGCAAGCATTGGTGTCGCCATTTCCTCGGAGGATACAACCGAGGCAGATGATTTGATGAAATATGCGGATATTGCCTTAGCTAGGGCCAAAGAGAAGGGGAGAAACGATTTTCAGATCTTCAATTCGGACATGAAGTCGGTTTCTCTTAATCGTTTGAAGCTGGAGAATGAGCTGCGCAGAGCGTTAGCCAATGAAGAATTCGTCCTGTACTATCAACCGCAGGTGGACATAGGCTCGGGGCGGATTGTAGGTGTGGAAGCATTAATCCGGTGGAATCACCCAGATAAAGGGATGGTTATGCCTTCTCATTTTATCCCATTAGCGGAAGAAAGTGGATTGATCGTTCCCATTGGGGAGTGGGTACTCCGCGCAGCATGTAAACAAAATAAAACTTGGCAGACCGAAGGGTATGACCCTATTCCGATTTCTGTGAACTTATCCATGAGACAATTTTTCCAGCATAATTTAATTGGGAAAATAAGCCGCGTGCTTGAACAGACAGAGCTTGACCCGCAATATTTGGAGTTGGAAATAACCGAAAGTATGACGATGGATGTGGATTATGCGATTCAATCCCTTCTTGAACTGAAAGAGCTTGGTGTGAATGTGAGTATCGACGACTTCGGTACAGGCTATAGCTCGCTTTATTATCTCAAAAAATTTCCGATAGATAAGCTGAAGATTGACCGCTCCTTCGTTCGCGATATCATGATAGATCCGAATGATGCTGCTATTGTCGCGACCATTATCGCCATGACACACCATTTAAATTTGAAGGTAATTGCAGAAGGTGTAGAGACCGAAGATCAGTTGGAGTTCTTGTATCAGAATCGATGCTATGAAGTCCAGGGCTATTGGTTTAGTCCTCCAGTCGATCGCATAGAGCTGGAATATATGCTAAAGCATGGCATATCTGTTGCAGCGGCATCAAGCGAATAGAAAAAGGTACCCAAGCAGATGGTTAGCAAGGGTACCTTTATTTTTTTAAGTTGTTGCCACGTAATCGTCGATTTCATTTAACTTAAACAGATAGACCTTTTTTTCATCAACATGATAGACAGTCACATTCTGGCTGCTTGCGTCGAAATTGAGGATGCGACAAGGGAGGTTCAGCTTAATACCTTGCGCTTTGACTACCGTCAAACGGATCAAGGTATTGTTCGTTTTGAATCTCTCTAGCTGCTCGACAATAGGATTGGCGGCTTCAGATTGATTCGTTCTGGCAGCAGCAGCAGGCGTAGGAACGACAGGCTTTTTATTTGTATGTAAGGAATCAGGAATTCCTTGTTTCTTATTTAATTCAATAAGTTGGCCTAGTTGTATGCCTTTAAGAATTTGATAATCTTTGACCGTGTCTACATTTAATAAATGAAGTAGCTTTTCCATTGCCAGGCCATTGGTTCCATCTTCTATTAAAATCTCTACGGTGAATAGATGTCCATTCTTCGGACTTGTGTTTGGATCCCGTGGGTTCATCATAGTCTCCTAACTGCACTGAAATCGCACTCAACATTACTATATCATGATATCATGAGCAAATGTAGCCTCGTTTTCGAGCAGAAAAAATAAATCGTTGTTGAGATTAAAATGGATCGAAGCAAAAGCCATTCTCAAAGAAGCAGAAGAGGAATATGAATGATTGGTACGTTAATAAAAATCCAGTATACTTAACAAATTTTGAAGAAGGCAGGGTGCGCTATGAAATGGATTGTCCTTGTTATCCTCCTATTGAGTGTGCTTCTTCTGGTGTATAGACTTACTTTCAAAATTAGAAATAAGGTTGAGACGACGAAGATCATTCAGATGTCCCTCTACGGGAAGAAAGTTTCCAAAGTGAACAAGCAATTGTGTTCATTTTGCCGAAAAAAGGAAAGAAAACTAAGTTTCTATTCAGATGAACAAGGAAGAGTTGTTGGCGTTTGTCAGGTATGCAGACCTCAAGCTGAGCGGAGAGCATTAATGAGGCTGTGAATAGAAAAACACATAGAATCTTTACAGTGACCTCACACCGTACTAGCCGCAGGCGCATATACTACCGTAAGACTGCGAAGAGGAGCTGTGCAGAGCATGATGCGCGTAGAACCCATTCTTCTTGAAGGACATACAGCAATCGCGATAGAGGTAAAATTGCCGAAAACGACCTTGCTAGTGGTGACGACGGATAAAGGTTATATTATGTGTGGCGCCCTCGATGTGGCGCTGCTCAACGAGCGATTAAGTGACAGGAATATTGTAGCGGCGCGAGCCACTGGGGTTCGAACGATCGAGGAGCTATTGGAAGCACCGCTTGAATCAGTAACCTATACGGCTGAAGACCTGGGCATTGTAGCTGGGATGACAGGAAGAGAAGCGATACTTAAAATGATGTAAGAGGGATGCATCAGCAAACACGAGCGCTTGGGTCTAAGACCTGAGCGTTTTTTTGTTTTAGGAAAAATCACAAAGCTATTTCAGCTATTTGTGCATGAAACTGAAAATGAAATTTATATCGCACTTCCTGCAATTTCCTAGCTTTTTTTATGCATAAAAGTGTTGTTATTTTATTGACCAAGTGTTAATATATGATTCGTCCAATACATAGAACGGGGGAAAAATGATGAAAAAGTTAATGATTTCTGTGGTAGCAGCAGCTTTAGTTTTAACTATGGCAGGTTGTGGCTCGAAAGATAGTGGTGGTACGAAAGTTAAATTTGCAACAGATGCAGCTTATGCACCGATGGAATATATGGATAAAGATAAGGTGGCAGGTTTCGATATTGACTTCCTTGCTGAAGTGATGAAAGAAGCGGGTCTATCATATAGTGTCACGAACACGGGTTGGGATACAATGTTGACGAGTGTTCAACAAGGTAAAGAATATCAAGCAGGTATTTCCAGCGTATCCATCACGGATGAGCGTAAACAAACGTATGATTATTCAGCTCCTTATTTCGAATCCACGAACATGATTCTTGTTAAAGAAGGCAGTCCGATCAAAACTGCACTGGATTTGAAAGATAAGAAAGTAGCGGTTCAAATCTCTACGACTGCGGATACGCTAATGACGAAAATTATGGGTGGGGATAATAAGTCCCTGAAACGTATGGATAACAACACACTTGCTCTGATGGAGCTTGAAAGTAATGGCGTTGACGCGGTTGTAGCGGATATTGCTATTATTCGTGAATATGTTAAAAATAATCCAAACAAAAAATTCGTTACGATCGCTGACGCGAAAAACTTCGAATCCGAATACTATGGTATCTTGCTTCCTAAAGGCAGTGATTTGAAAGCTAAGTTGGATCCAGCGATTAAGAAAGTAATTGAGAATGGCAAATATGCAACTGTGTACAAAAAATGGTTCGGTCAAGAGCCAGATACGAAGAAATTGCTCGATCAAAAATAAAAGTTCAAGGGCATGCGTGACTTAACCTTACGCATGCTTTTCTTCTGTGAGTAGCAAAATAATGAATGGAAAGGAAGTGTGGAATGGATTTTCGCTTTGATATCATTCTTGATTATGTCCCTTTACTGCTGAAAGGTACGCTATGGACAATTGGTATTTCCATTCTCTCCATCTGTTTCGGGTCTGTCTTGGGTCTTGCAGTTGGTTTAGGTAAAATGTCACACCGCGGCTATCTGAGATGGCCGACAAGTATATATGTTAACTTCTTCCGGGGCACGCCGTTGTTAGTTCAAATCTTGCTTGTCCATTTTGGCGTAGTGCCTTTATTCCTAGGGGAGACGAACCCGATTATCGCTTCAATTGTGGCATTGTCTCTGAATTCCGCGGGATATATGGCGGAGATTTTCCGTGCAGGTATACAATCCATTGATAAAGGTCAGACGGAAGCTGCTCATTCATTAGGCATGACGCACTTCCAAACGATGAAATCAGTTATTTTACCACAAGCGATCAAACGGATGATTCCACCTTTCGGGAATGAATTTATTGTACTTATCAAGGATTCCTCGTTGTTCGCCATTATCGCCGCACCTGAGTTGATGTATTGGTCGAATGCGATGCGAAGCCAATATTTCAAAGTGTGGGAGCCGTATTTGACAGCTGCACTTATTTATTTCATTCTTACTTACTCTCTTAGCAAGCTTCTTGGCTATATCGAAAGGAGAGTATAATATGACGGCACTAATTGAAGTAAAGAACCTGAAAAAAGCGTTCGGAGATAACGTTGTTCTTCGTGACATTAGTACGCAAATTCAGCACCAAGAGGTTTTGGTTGTCATTGGACCATCGGGTTCTGGGAAATCGACATTTCTACGATGCTTGAACTTATTGGAGCAGCCTAACGGTGGAACGATCACGATAGATGGCCGCAATCTCATGGATCCTGCTAACAAAATCAATGAGATCCGCATGGAACTAGGGATGGTCTTTCAGCGGTTTCATCTATTCCCGCACATGAAGGTTATTGATAATATTATGCTAGCACCGCTTCAGGTAAGGAAATGGCCGGAGGATAAAGCAAGGAAGAAAGCCTTGGAGCTATTGGCTAAGGTGGGACTCGCTGATAAAGCAAATGCGCTTCCGGATTCATTATCAGGTGGTCAGGCGCAGCGCGTTGCGATTGCACGTGCACTTGCGATGGAGCCGAAGATCATGCTGTTCGATGAACCGACATCGGCGCTTGATCCTGAGATGGTAGGCGAAGTGCTTGCGGTAATGAAACAGTTGGCCAAAGAAGGCATGACGATGGTTGTCGTGACCCATGAAATGGGATTCGCCCGTGAAGTGGGCGACCGCGTCATGTTCATGGAGCAAGGTGTTATAATCGAGGAAGGCAGCCCGCAACAAATTTTTGAGGCACCTACGCAGGAACGTACGAAGTCGTTTTTGTCCAAAGTACTATAGTGGTTATGTGAGTAGGCTCGCGCTTAGCGCGGGCTTTTTTGTAATTGTGGATGAAAATAGACAATAGAGCGGGGATGTTGGTGCGCGGGGGCTTGGTTTTGCAAATAAATGGATTTTATGTAGTATATTTGACGTATTTTCTGTTGAAATCGAGAATAGATGGAAAACCTACAGTTATTTTTAACCATTCTACTCAATCTGAGCAAAAGTGGCAGTATTAGCTACATATTTTACAGTTAATTCGAGTTAGCGAGTGATTTTCACGAAAATAACTGGATAATTTCAGGCTGTCGAGAAAGTCTCGGCAGCCTAAGTTTCTTCATCTATTTCACCACATTACCGCGTTAATTTGATATAATATAGGTATACTCTTGAAAGTGGTGATCTCTTT